>JAFZDJ010000085.1 GCA_017561265.1 Bacteroidales bacterium | reverse complement strand
TTTTATATCTCTTAGCTTGTCCTGACACTTATAATTTCACAAAGAAATTAACGCTTCTCGATAAATTGTATTTCTCGGTACTTGCTTCTTGTACTTTCCTTCAATCTTTTCAATGAACTTTTTGAGCCGTAAGAGTTACTGTTTTCTCTCAAACGGGCTGCAAAGATACGGACTTTTTTTAATCCTCCAAATATTTTCGCATTTTTTTTAATATTTTTTCTACTTTTGTGGTCGAAAACTGACCAAAACAGGTCAAAAGGTGATTTTTTTTAGCGAAAAAATGGTTTCACTCTGGAAAATATTTCTGGTTTTTGCCAAGATAGGGGCATTCACTATCGGAGGCGGAATTCCCATGATTGCCGCCATAAAAAGTGAACTTGTCCAAAGAGGGTGGCTGAAGGACGAAGACTTTCTGGACATAATAACTCTTGCCCAGTCTGCGCCCGGACTTTTTGCAGTCAACATATCAATACTTACCGGCCATAAGCTTCGCGGAACAAAAGGCAGCGTTGTTGCAACGATCGCCAGCTGCCTGCCACCGTTCCTTATAATACTCTTGATCGCCATGTTCTTCACCGAATTCAAGGATAATGAATATGTGTTGAAAGCTTTCAAAGGTATCAGGCCTGTCGTCGTAGCCCTTATCGGCGTGCCTATGATAGATATGATCAAAGCGACAAAGATGAGATGGTGGTCATGGGTGGTGGTAGCTTCATCCATGCTCCTTGTATGCTTCATGAAAGTATCACCTATATATATATTGATATGCGTGATCGTTCTTTCGTTCGCAATAGCATATTATAATGAGAAAAGAAGAAAGGAGGACATGAAATGATTTATCTGGAACTTTTTTCGACTTTTTTCGTGATAGGCATGTTCACCATCGGAGGCGGATATGCGATGCTGTCCCTCATACAGAACGAGGTCGTCACTGTCCACGGATGGATAGACGAGGTAGCGTTCACAGATATTGTAGCTATTTCACAGATGACTCCCGGACCTATAGGTATAAACACAGCGACATACCTGGGATATGACGTGCTTGCAAACACAGGAGCATCGGAGTTCATGTGCGTACTTGGCTCATTCACAGCCACTTTTGCTGTTGTCCTACCTTCGTTCATAATAGTATTGGCCCTTTGCAAGGTTTACGACAGGTTCAAGGACCACTACCTTTTCAAAGGAGTCATGACAGGACTGAAGCCTGCCACACTCGGACTTATCGGTACGGCCGCTCTCGGACTTGCAACTCCGGACAACTTCATAGACTGGAAGAGCTATATACTCTGTCTGTCGGCCTTCGCGGCTTTATTATTCAAGAAGATCGGGCCTTTCACTGCCATTGGACTGGGAGCTTTGGCCGGACTCATATTATATTAGTCAATTATGGAATGGATCATAGAACTGTTCAATGAACAGACCTTCATACAAGCCATACTCATCATATCATTGATATGTACCGTAGGACTGGCGCTGGGAAACATCAGGATATTCGGAGTGTCACTCGGAGTGACATTCGTGTTCTTCACCGGTATCATTGCCGGTCACTTCGGCCTTGCAGTCAATCCTGACATGCTCAGCACGATACAGAACTTCGGACTCATCCTGTTCATATATGCCCTTGGCGTACAGGTCGGCCCCGGATTCTTCTCTTCATTCAAGCATGGAGGCATCAAGTTGAACCTTCTTGCTCTCCTCCTCATGATTGCCGGATCCTTGATGGCAGTCATACTGCATTGGACGACAGATACTTCCATCGGAGACATGATGGGACTTCTTTCCGGAGCCGTGACCAACACACCGGTACTGGGAGCTGCACAGCAGGCGCTCCTCCAGAACAATCCGGGAGATATCGAAGGAGCCAATAACATGGCCATGGCATGCGCCGTAGCCTATCCTTTCGGACTCATAGGCATGATTCTCTGCGTGATGTTCTTCAGAGCCGTGCTTGGCAAAAAGACCAAAAGGAATCAGGACACATCTTCAGACAACACTTTCGTAGCGGAATACAATGTCAGCAATCCTGCAATCTTCGGCAAGACCATCATGGAGATACGCAAGAACGCCGACTGCCATTTCGTGATTTCCAGAATATGGAAGGACGGCAAGGTCATAGTTCCAACCTCGGAGACTGTGATAGAGGAAAAGGAGCATCTTCTTGTCATCTCCAGCAAGAACGACGTAGAACGCGTCAAGACACTTTTCGGACACAAGGAAAATGTTGACTGGAACAAGAAGGACATAGACTGGAACACAATCGACAGCCAGCTCGTTTCAAAGAAGGTTCTGGTGACCAAGCCTGAACTCAATGGCGTCAAGCTCGGCTCCCTCAAGCTCAGAAACTCATACGGAATCAACATCACACGTGTGAACAGAGCCGGCATTGATCTCTTCCCTTCACGCTCACTCAGACTTCAGCTGGGAGACAAGCTTACAATCGTCGGAGAGTCGCGTGCTATCGAGAATGTAGGAACCATACTTGGAAACCAGGCCAAGGAACTCAGCAATCCTAACCTTTTCGCCATATTCATCGGAATAGCTCTAGGTCTCGTTCTCGGCGCCATTCCATTCGCATTCCCGGGAATGAGCATGCCTGTGAAACTCGGCATCGCCGGAGGACCGATCATCGTAGGACTTCTGATGGGAGCATTCGGCCCACGCATGCACCTGTCAATCTATATGAGCCGCAGCGCCAACCTCATGCTGCGTCAGCTCGGACTCACAATATATCTTGCAGGACTGGGACTTAGCGCAGGAGCAGGATTCTTCGAAACAGTATTCAGCGCTGAAGGACTGAAATGGGTGGGCATAAGCTTCTCTCTTGCAGTCGTTCCTGTAATCCTGGTAGGATTTATAGCTGCAAAATTCTTCAAGATTCCATATGCGGACAATGTAGGAATGCTGTGCGGAAGCATGGCCAATCCTTTCGCGCTCGACTACGCAGACCCTAAGGGAGAGGGAGATGACCCGGCAGTGGCCTATGCTACAGTATATCCTGCCAGCATATTCCTGAGGGTGATTTCTGCTCAGATCATAATGCTCATGTTAGGATAGAAGGTTGGTTATCTCGCACTGATTTTTTATCTTTGTGAGACAAACCAACATATATCCGAAATGAAAAGACCGATCATACTTTCTGCCGTAGCGGCACTGCTGATTTCATGTGCGCCGCAGGAAAGTCAGACTCTCACAGTCGTTCCCTACCCTAACGAAGTAAGCATACAGAACGGCACATTCGACGCTGCCGGAGCAGATTTCCATTATTCTGCAGAATTCGATACTGCAGCTCAGAACATAATCAAAGGCTTCGCCGACCGCCTGTCTCTAGTATCAGGAAAAGACAGCAAAATAACAGAGGGCGATTCAGCAGAAGGTTTCATATTCCTATATGATGCATCCATGCCTGAAGAGGCCTACAGCATCGAAGTCAGCGGAAAGGCCGCCACAGTCACAGCATCATCGCTCAGAGGTGTGAACTATGCCGTCCAGACCATCAAGCAGATGCTTCCGGCCGCGATTTACGGAAAAGAAAAGGCAGAAGGTGAATGGACGCTCCAGTGCGTCATGATCAACGATGAACCCCGCTTCGGCTATCGTGGAATGCATATGGACGTTGTACGTCATTTCTTCGACATGGACATGGTGAAGAAATATCTCGACGTCATGGAGATCCACAAGCTCAACACACTTCACTGGCATCTTACGGACGACCAGGGATGGAGGATCGAGATAAAGAAATATCCTAAGCTTACCGAAATCGGATCAATCAGAAAACAGACTCTTGTCGGTCATCTTTTTGAAAGCGAGACATACGACAACACACCTTACGGAGAAGGATGCTGGTTCTCGCAGGATCAGATCAGGGAAATCATAGCCTACGCTGCGGCAAAGGGAATAGACATCATTCCTGAAATCGACCTTCCTGGCCACATGCTCGCTGCGCTTGCAGCATATCCTGAACTCGGATGTACCGGCGGCCCTTATGATGTATGGGGAAGATGGGGAGTTGCTGACGAAGTGCTTTGCGCAGGAAATGAAGAAACAATGATCTTCCTTGAGAATGTACTCGACGAAGTGTCAGACCTCTTCCCTTCCGAATACATCCATATCGGAGGCGACGAGTGTCCTAAGGTATATTGGGAGAAATGTCCTAAGTGTCAGGCCAAGATAAAGGAACTCGGTCTGAAGGATGACGAGGAATTCCAGGCCGAGCACTATCTGCAGAGCTATGTGATGACCAGAATGACAGAATTCCTTGAGAAGAAAGGCAAGAAGATCATCGGATGGGACGAAATCCTTGAAGGAGAGGTTGCGGAAAACGCGACCGTGATGTCATGGAGAGGCACTGCAGGCGGACTGAAGGCCGCACAGATGGGCCATGATGCAATCATGACCCCTAATACATATTACTATCTGGATTATTACCAGTCGCTCGACCAGGAGAATGAGCCGCTCGCAATCGGCGGATATATACCTATTGAGAAATGCTATTCATATGAGCCATATGCACAGGGAATGACCGATCAGGAAAAGAGTCATATTCTCGGTGTGCAGGCAAACCTCTGGACAGAGTACATTGCAAGCAACGAACATCTGGAATACATGCTTCTTCCACGTATGGCCGCACTCAGCGAGGTACAGTGGTGTCAGCCGGAGACCAAGGACTGGAAGAGATTCATAGACAGTGCGGATGAATTCTGCGGCATATACGATGTCATGGGATATAACTATGCGACACATATATTCGACACAAGAGGCGAGGTGTCTGTAAACAAGGACAAGGCATGCGTGGAAGTGGCATTGGAGGCTCAGGGCGAGACCACCATCAGATATACACTGGACGGAAGCGAACCGTCATCAGATTCACCGGTCTATACAAAACCTTTGGAGATCAGGGAAAGCTGCACACTGAAGGCAAAGAGCGAAAGAAACGGCAAGGAGACAAGGACATTTGAAAAGTCATTCACACATCACAAAGCCATGGGACGCCCTGCAAAAGCATTGACAGAGCCGCATGGTAATTACACATTCAGCTGTCCGGACCTGCTCACGGACGGCCTCAGAGGAGAAGGTCCATACAACAGCGGAGACTTTGCCGGCTGGTACAACCAGCCTATGGAAGTCGTAGTAGAGATGGACGGATCATCATACAGCAGCATGACCCTCAGTGCATTCGTATTCAGGCATGATTATATATTCGAGCCTACATACATCACCGTATCCACCTCAGAGGACGGAGCGACATTCACTGATGTCGCACACGCGGAATACACGATAGAAGGAACCGTGGACGACGGCAACGGATGCCAGGAATATACTCTGACCTTCCCGGAGACATCAGCAAGATATCTAAAGGTTACAGCAGGATGCCTTATGGCTCTGCCTGAATGGCACAGCGGAAAGGGCAATCCGGGATTTGTATTCGTAGACGAAATTATTGTAGACTAACGGCCTCGGATCAGCTTCCATGCTGATCCAATATAGGCCAGAATCAGAATTGTATGTACGCCCAGCTTAGTTGCAAGAATGCCGACCGAGGACTGTCCAGGCACGACATCGGCGAAAAATGCGCCATCCACTATAAGCGATATTCCGTACATAGCACCCATTACGAGCATGATAGCAGCAAGCCGGCCCCATCTGTATGGGATCGGATAATGTTTTGCACCTAATATGGAGCTGACTGCAAACATCACGATATAGCTGGCAAGGTGGCCGAAGGCTGCAGCCCAATACGAGTACTTCGGCATGAAAAGGATGATTACAATTGCTGTTACAGCCAGGCCGGAGAGAGTGATCCATATGGCCATATTGGTCTTGCCCGAGAGTTTGTACCACATCGACACATTGAAGAGCATGCCCAGGATCATATACGAAAGGAGCATGACCGGAACAACTCCCACTGCCGAGCGGAACTGCGGACCAAGGATAAGGGCGACTATGTCGATATAAAGGATGACCCCAAGAAATACCAGACCGCAGAAAGCCGTAAAATATTCCTGCACCGAGGCATAAAGGGCTCTGGAGTCCTTCTCACGAGCTCTTCTGAAGAAGAAAGGCTCCGCAGCATACCTGAACATCTGGATAAAGAGGTTCATTATTACAGCCAGCTTGACGGCGGCCTGATAAAGTCCCAGGCTGGAGCGCCATGCATCCGCATTCGTATCGAAGAAGCGGAAAAGAATCCTGTCAAGGAAATCATTCACCACTCCAGGAAGAGCTGCGACCATGAGCGGGAGCGAATATGCCAGCATCTGGCGCATGAGCTTTCTGTCCAGCCTGAAGCTGAGCTTCATGAAATCCGGAATGAAGAGAAGACCGCACACGATGCAGCTGATGAAGATTGAAAAAATCACATAGCTGAAATCCGGAGTCTCAGGAATGAAATGAAGGAGCCATCGTGCCGAATCCACATGCTTCGGGAACCATAGGAAAAGCACGAGATTGGCCGCAGTCTCGGTGATGATCTTGATGGTCTTGAATATGGCGAATTTCAATGCCTTGTTTTCCTGCCTGAGCTTGGCAAAAAGTATGGCTGTCACAGCATCCAATGCCAGAATTCCTCCCATGTACATTATACATGATTCATAGCCGGCATAGCCCAGAAGAGATGCAATGGGTGAAGCAAAGGCTATCATCAGAGCCAGGAAGGTAGCGCTGACACAGAAGACCGTCACGAAAGCGCTGGAATACACCTTCTTGGAATCAACCCCCTCCTTGTTGGCAAAACGGAAGCATCCGGTCTCAAGACCGAGCACCAGAACCACCTGAAGGACAGCGATATACGCCATAAATTCCGTTACCACGCCATAGCTTTCCGGACTCAGAAGCCTGGTGTATATAGGAACGAAAAGGAAATTTATAATTCGGGCAAGGATAGTGCTGAGACCGTAAATTACGGTCTGACCTGCCAATTGTTTCAACGGATTTGCCATAATGAGCGCAAAATTAATTATTTTTGTCGTGTTAAAGAAAAACGATATGAAAAGAATAGCAACAGCATCAATAATCCTGGCTGCTCTCATCTTCTCATTCTCATCATGCGGCCCTCGCGGTGGAAGAAATGCAGCAGATGCCCAGGCAGACAGCACAGCAACAACAGACACAATGGTACAGAAAATGAATGAAGAGCCTCAGTTCGATCTTGTTACGAGCATGGGCACAATGAGGATCAAGCTTTACAGCAAGACCCCTAAGCACAGAGCAAATTTCACAAAGCTCGTAGAGGAGCACTATTATGACAGCATCCGTTTCCACAGAGTGATCGAAGGATTCATGATCCAGGCAGGCGATCCTTATTCAAGGGACACATCCAAGATAGACCTTTGGGGACAGGGCGGTCCTGACTACACAGTCCCTGCTGAGTTCGTAAATGAATACTGGCACAAGAAGGGAGCTATCGCTGCAGCCCGCAGAGGCGACATGGCAAATCCTACCAAAGCTTCATCAGGCTCCCAGTTCTATATCGTTCATGACGAGAATGCATGCCTCCATCTCGACGGGCAATACACAATCTTCGGCGAAGTCATCGACGGTCTTGATGTGATAGACAAGATTGCAACTGTAGAGACCGACTACTACGACCGTCCGAGCGAAGATGTATTCATCAAGGCTGTAATACCGGTTAACGAGTAATATCAGATGGATCTGAAAGGAAAATTCAAATACATATTCTTCGACGCGGACGACACGCTGTGGGAGAACGAACAGTATTTCAGGGCAGCGGAAGACAAGTTCGCTGCCTTGCTGTCTGAGTATACGACACCGGAAGGCGTGCAGCAGATGCTATGGCGGAAGCAGGAGGACAACATTCCTCTTTTCGGCTATGGATCAAAGACTTACATGATAGGAATGACGGATGCCGCCATGGAACTTTGCGGAGATATGCTTCCAGAAAAGATTTATTACGGAATAAAGAAGATCATAACCGAACTCGCTTTCCATGAGCTAGAGATCATCAATGACGTACGGGAAACTCTTGAAGCACTTCAGGGACATTACACACTGATTGTAGCGACCAAAGGCGATCTGACCGAGCAGATGGGCAAGTTCCGCATTTCCGGGCTCACGCAGTATTTCCACCATTGCGAGGTGATGGAAAACAAGGATGAGAAGAATTACCGCGAGCTCATTGCCAAACATGACATGAAACCGGAAGAACTCCTGATGATAGGAAACTCAGTGAAGTCGGACATCGCACCGGTCGTAAGCATCGGAGGATGGGCGATTCATACTCCTCACGATGTGATCTGGGTACATGAAATGATGGACATGCCGGATTCCGACAGAATCATAGAAGTGAAAGGAATCAAGGAAATTCTCGACTACCTTTTGTAAAAAGAGATTATTTTTTGTCATTTCGAGCGAAGTCGAGGAATCTCTGGCACGATATTGGCAATATCTCTTAACCGAATAGTTTTTTCATAGGTTAAGTTTTAGGTTAGAATTGCAGAGTCCTTTCGGTGTGAATCGAGAGGGCTCTTTCTTTATGCTTTTTCGACCGGGACCTGAATGATGGTCATGTAACACAGTTTTCCAAGTTCATCGTACGATGGAATCACAGCACGATGTGACACGACAAAGGCGCGAAAACTCCCCGATTTTTAATCCATTTCTATTCATAACGCGTTATTTGCCGGCAAACATAAAACATGACCTAAGGGTACGAGTCAAGTCTTTCGATAAATTATTTGTTCTTGCCATACGAAGTCTGCTCAGGTTCGCTGAGGTATGTACGAGATGATTGGGGGATATTCTGTTTATACCCATCAACCGGTATGAGAGCTTCGCCTATTATGTCGAAGTCAAGAGCTTCCTCCAGCTTGGCAATAGTCTCAAGAGTCAAGTTGTTTTTGCCTTTCAGGAGCATTGATATATGCTGCTGGGTACATCCAATTTTTTCAGCCAGTACAACCTGAGTCATTCCGATCTGAGACATTCTGTCCCTCACCTGAAGAGCTATCATGGCAGAATACCTGAGCCACCTGGCATTTCTTCGGCGATACTCAGCTTCTTCACGCCATTTGCTGGCGGTATCACTTTTATACTTATTCAAGATGTCTATTGTCTTCATCATTTATTTTGTACTAAATCATAAAATCCATCAATATCGTATGCACCTTCAGATATAAGAAAGTTCCTTACATTCTCCAGCTTGTGCAATTCTTCAAGAGTATGTTCGCGTTCCTGCATCGTACGTGTCAGCTTTATTGTTCCACCTGTCACCAGATAAGAATTCCGTTGAAACCTTATTGCATATAGTCTCAGCCACGAATCGTGCCTAAAAATCCTATTGCCTTTGGCCTTTTCTTTACCTAGCAACACTTCTGCAGTCCTCAAATTCTCTAAAGGCTTGAATAATGAATCCAGCTCATCTGAAGCTATAGAATCCAATATTACACATTCTAATTCCTGAGCATCTGAAATCGTATCATATATGGCCTGGTTGAGATTCGTTATTTTGAAATAGCTTGACAGATCGCTGGAATTTGCTATAAAGAAATCCCTTAACCAGTCATGATCATTCCACTTATCAAAGGTCATAGCTAATATGTTGTCCGAATCCCCCTCATATCGCACAGCCCATAACCGTCCATCTCCTGTAATATCTTCAAAAGTCATAACCTCAAGCATTTTCGACAAAGTTATATACAATTTATATATTGTACAAGTTTTATATGATAATGCCTACGCTTTTAACCTATTTGTAATTCTAAGTTTCAGGTTAGAATTGCAGAGTCCTTTCGGTGTGAATCGAGAGGGCTCTTTCTTTGCATATTTTTAGTATCTTTGTACGTTTTATAAGCATGTTTATTATATGAAGAAGCACACATTCGGCGAATGGATGATAGCAGTAAGGCCATGGTCCATCCCGGCATCGGCAATGCCGATTATAGTTACACTTGCATTTCTTTTCTATAAAGGATGCGGAATCAACTGGCTCAACGGCTTTCTCGCCCTCATCGGAATGATACTGTTTCACCTTGCCGGAAACACATGGAGCGATCACTTCGACTACAGGAAGAAAGTTGATGCAGATGACACATTCGGAGCAAAGACCCTGACTACGGGAATGTTCCAGCCGGAAGAGATCAAGAGACTTGCTATAGGCCTTCTCATCGCTGCATTAGCCTGCGGTATCACCCTCCTTATCCTTACCGGCCTGCCTCTTCTCTGGATCGGCCTGGCCGGAATCGCATGCACACTTCTTTATCCGGCATTAAAATACAATGCACTCGGAGACCTCGACATCCTCCTCACATTCGCCTTCCTCCCGACTTTGGGTACGGCTTACGCAACTACAGGCGTAGTAGATTGGAGTGTCTTATGGATAGCGCTTCCTATAGGTCTGATCACTGACGGCATCCTGCACTCTAATAATACCCGCGACATGCTCACAGACAAGCGAGCTGGCATCACTACAATGGCCATGAGCCTTGGCAACAAGGTTTCCGCATGGCTTTACGGGTTTGAAGTACTGTTTCCATTCGTATGGATCGGAGTATGTTCAATCATCGGTATCATGCCATTGACAACCATCATCGTATTCCTTACGCTTCCGGTAGCCATCGCATGTGCACAGACCATGAAGAACAGCATTGAAGGCGGAGTCGGAGTCATAGCAGACCTTGATGTCAGGACTGCAAACCTGCAGCTGATATTCTCAGTACTTCTTACTGCAGCTTTCATTATAGGAAAATTCATTTAACATGAACAAGGATACATCTATGAAGAAACCGGCCGTCGGCATCTGTCTGGCGGCCGTTCTTTGGACAATAATGTTTTCTCCATGGACCGCACCTCATGTCAATTTCTGGGTAATGATGACATGTTCCGGAGCGACTCTGACACTTTTCACCTGCTGGGCACGTCCCGGATGGTGGAAGGACGTGCGCATTGATTTTTCCAACATTGCTCTAGGAGTGCTGCTTGCCGCCGCCCTTTGGGGAATATTCTGGCTTGGAGAGTATTTTTCGACCCTTCTTTTCGATTTTGCACGCCCGCAGGTAGATAATATCTATGGAATGAAAGAAGGCGAAAATCCATGGATCCTGTCCATTCTGATGCTGTTTATCATCGGTCCGGCCGAAGAAATATTCTGGCGCGGATGCATTCAGAACCGCCTTTCTGCACGCTGGAACCCGAATATCGGCTTCATATTGACCACTCTTGTATATGGACTTGTACATATTTCCAAGTTCAATTTCATGCTCATAATGGCAGCGATGGTTGCAGGCTTCGTCTGGGGACTCGCCTACCGTTTCTTCCCAGAAAAGATCGGTGCAATCATCATCTCCCATGCCCTCTGGGACTGCGCTGTATTCATCTGGTTCCCGATAATGTAATTTTCTTGTAGTTTTCCGTCTGCCATTGCGTCTAATGTGCAAAACTGAAAAGAAATGGACTCATTGGAACTTGATTTTGCGAGGATCGTAAGAGAGCATAAAGGCACCATTTACACAGTGTGCTACATGTTCTCAAAGGATGAGGAGGAGGTTGCGGACCTTTTCCAGGACATCCTTGTGAATCTCTGGAAGGGATTTGCGAAATTCCGTGGGGAGAGCAGCGCGAGGACATGGATATACCGCGTCAGCCTGAACACCTGCATTTCCGCTGAACGAAAGAAGAAACGTAAGGGCGAGACGGTGCCTCTTGACATGAACATCAATCTCTTTGATGATTCTGCGGAGGACATGAAGCAGATCAGAATGCTTCAGAGCCGCATCAGCAGACTAGGTCCCTTCGACAGGGCTATTGTCCTCCTCTGGCTGGAAAACCTGAGCTACGACGAGATCGGAGCCATAGTGGGAATCACGGCCAAGAACGTTTCCGTCCGTCTTTTCAGAATCAAGGAACAACTCAGGAACATGTCAGAAGAATAAAAAAGCAGGAAGATGGAAAACAATACATTCATTTCAAACGAACTTGAGGAAATGCGCTCTCAGATCAGCGCGCTCAAGGAAAAGCTTGATAAGCAGACAATAGTAAACGAGGAGCATATCCGCCGATCGATGAAGTCAAAGATGTCGGACATAAACAAAACCGTGACTGCAACTATAGTTCTCGGAATAATTGCACTGGTTTACTGCACATGGTTCTTCTATTCGCAGGGATGCTCCCTTACCTTTGTCGGAGCTACTGCCGTCATGCTTGCCGTGTGTCTCGGACTCACCATCGGACAAAAGGTATCTCTTGGCCGCATGGATTTCTCAAAAGGAAACCTGATAGAAACCGCGGAGGGGCTCAGCAAGATCAAGACCCACTACCAGAACTGGCATAAGATAGCCATCCCGACAATCATCGTATGGGTAGCATGGATGTTATATGAAATGATCACGCTACTTGGACTTGACAGTCCGATGGCCATCGGATTCTGCTGCGGAGCTCTGGTCGGTTGCATCTTCGGCGGCATCGCCGGCCACCGCATCAACCGCAAGATTGTCCACAAAGCCACTGAAATCCTCGACCAGATCGAAGAGCTTCAGAGAGGGTAATCGCATAATCTGCTTAATACGTCTTCTGCCGTAAGATCACGCATCAGGGTAAATGCAAACCATTTGCGACCCAGATCCTTGATCGAGGCTCCGATATGATAGACTATATCGTCAATTATCAGAAAACGGTCGTGTGCCTTATTGAAGAATCTGACAATTATCGGAGGATATTGAGAGTTATGTTTTTGAATATCGAGCTGTAATTGAGGAGTGACCTTGGCTGTATATACCACAGCAGTCACTCCTTCTGCACGTTTATCAAGCAAAGTAAAGACAGATTCATCTATATAATTATCCAGCAAGACAACACGGTACCTTGCAGTTTTCACCAGATCACACACGAACTTATAAGAATCGAAGATCTGACCGTCGTAGAATATTCCTTCTATAGGCGGAAGAGACGTTTTGATAAAGAAATCTATTTTCTTTGAATGTTCATCAATAATCAAACTATGCTCTTCCAAAGTACGAGATTGCTTTTCCAGACGCTGGTCAATGTCCGAGCTCAACTGTAGAAGCCGGGCATTGAAAGAATAACCTTTAAGTAAGTACTCTCTCAGTATCCTATTAGCCCATTGTCTGAAAACAGTGGCATTCCTGCTGTTTACGCGATATCCGACAGATAAAATCGCATCCAGATTATAGAAACCTGTCATATATGATTTTCCGTCAGAGGCAGTATATTCCAAAATGGAATGAACTGACTGCATATTTAATTCACCACTTGCAAATATATTCTTTAAATGCTTTGATATTGCCGGCTGTCCGACGCCGAAGAGTTGAGCAATTTGAGCCTGTGTCAGCCAAACCGTATCTCCTTTGACATATACATTCATACGAGTCATCTCATCCGGTTCATAAACTATTATTTCAGCATTTGTATCCATAAGTTTATTTTTCGCCAAATATCATGTCCACATTATAATCCTGCAATATTCAGACACAGGTTTTTCTTTTTCTTTAACGAAGTTTTTCTCTTTTTTAAAGGTTTTGTCTAATTTTTAAGAAACTTTCCTAACTTTGTAATCGTTCCCACGCCGACACCTTAACACCCAAGGTGAAAGGGTGGGAGGAAAATACGAAAAAGCGTTTACTTGACGTTTTGTCTTGATGCTTAGAAACTTCGCAACTTTCTTGTACAGTCGAGATAAAGCAACAGTAGATGCTCATTGGGTATGCAAACTATTCTTCATATTCGGCAAACAGCTGAATATGTTGTGGTATTCATATCGGCGTGGGCTTCTGCGTTGCTCGTTTCATTGTACAGGGCAATGCGAAGGCCTCTAAGCGTGGGACGTGCAACAAGTACAGATTCCCGCGCTTTTTCTTTTATGACCAATCGTCTTTTGGGGAGTCTGAGACAAATAATAACTTACTATCATGACTAAAGGAATTAACAAAGGAGAAGTCGGTATATATGTTACGCCGGACACTCAGATTATTGAATTGTACTCCGAGGGAATTTTCTGCGTAAGTAGTGAGGGAGATGGCAAGAGTTCATCCCTCCCTGAATTATACGAAACATTTGGAAGTTGGTAACCATTATAAAGTTGAGAACATGAAAAAAAACATAATTATATTTTCTTCGATTATCTTATTACTCACAGCTTGTCAAGAAGAACAATTCGACAACAGCTTTAAACTAAGCAACTATTATGCATCAATTCAGACATATGAAACAGATACAAAGACAGCTCTTACTGAGGGGAATAAAGTTATCTGGTCTGAAGGTGATCAAATAAATATATATAATGAAAGCGGTGCAATAGTATATTCTATTGTAGAATCTTCAATAGGTAGTTCTACTGGAGAGTTTAAAGAAGATTACACTCTTATTGATGAACCTTTTGAGCTAGACAAAACAGTTGCTTTTCATTCAACATCTGAGACAAATCTCAAAAAGCAGGATAATAAAATAAGTTTTGAAATGTCATTTCAACAATGGCAGACTTATAGTAAATCTAGCTTTGATGCACTTAGTTTTCCAATGGTTGCAACCTGCCCTAGCACAGACAACAGATTGTATTTCGATTATTTAGTAGGAATTCTTAAACTCAGTCTTACGGGTAGCGGCTCTATAAGTCAAATCACATTGACAGGCAACTCGGACGAAATCCTTTCTGGAAATGCAACTGTAATTCTCGATCGAGGAGTCACACCTTCAATTCAGATGATTGATAACGAAGAATCATCAAGAGCTATTGATTTATGCTGCACTCCTGCTATCCAACTCGATCCTCTGATTGCTACTGACTTCTATATAACTCTTCCTCCAACAGAATTTATGGATGGATTTACCATCACAGTAACAGATGATACAGGAAGAAAAACAGTAAAGAAAACAAATAACAGACATAATATTGGAATCTCAGAAATACGTACAATGCCAGAGTTTCGGCATGACTCCCATGAGCTAAAACAAATGCTTTCTAAACTCTACCAAGAAACCGATGGAGACAACTGGTATCATAATGATAATTGGTGTACAGATGCTCCAATCAGTGACTGGTATGGCATAACAATGGATTCAGATGGCACATTTGTTTTGGATCTTTACGACAATAACCTGAATGGCAAAATCGAATTACTTGATTGTAAACTCATAACATCTCTAAATATTATAGACAATAAGATTTATTCTATAAATTTATCAGGATGTACAAACCTTAAATCATTACTACTTAAGGATATGTGGGATACTGGTACACTGAGCAAATATATAGAAAATATAACACTGACAAATTGTACATCATTAGAAGAATTCAAATTTTTAGGTGATAACTCAGAAATCTGGGGTGGAACTCCAACACCTAGTTGCCTTCATTCTATTGATATTAAGGGATGTTCATCATTGAAGAGTTTTTCTTGCGGTTATGCAAACAATCTCACTAATATAGATTTTGATGACTGTAAAGAAATCGATTACATATCTATTTCAAACACTGGTTTAAATTCTATCAATCTAAATAACACTGAGAACATAAGTCAATTAGATTTATCTAATAATTGCCTAAAAGAACTAGAATTGTGTAACTTAAACAAATTAGAATTTTTGTGTATCGATGGAAATCCGTTCAATAAGGTAATAATAGATAACTGCAATTCTCTTAGCTTCTTTGATCATAGTAGCGAGTGTATTGAGTCGTTATCGATTACGAACTGTTCAGCCTTAACAAGGCTCCTTGTAAACGAATCTGGACTAAAAACTATTCATTTGGACAATCTTCCTATGATAGAAGAAGTTGATTTACATGAAAATGAATTGAAATCGTGTACTTTAAATAATATGCCTCAGATTAAAACATTAAATTTAGATAGTAACGAATTCACGTCATTTACTTTACCTTTATTTACCAATCTGGAGAGTTTTACAATTCGTCATAATAAATTGACAAACTTAAATCTGGATGCTTACAACGGGGCAAATATCGGTACAAGAGTAGACTGCCAATCTACACCTTTAAATTTTATGGTACCATCCTTCTGGCATAACGAAATAGATTTGCGTGTATTATATGATCATAAATACAGTTATCACGGTGGACACTCACCAGTAGACCCTGATGGATTTATACCATATTATTATTATAAGTATGAATATGGATGTTGGACGGAAGGTGAGCCATGGGATGATTATGAATATAAGGGAGAAGGCCAAAGGGACAAATGTGATTGTGAACATTGTAATGATTAGCAATCTAAGCAAAGATTAAAGAACTAAACACCAATAAACAATCTACATCTTACAAAGATTCTGAATCAGCATCCGCCCCGCTGCGAACGAGAGAAGCATCTCCCTTATATTCTGCTTCTCGAGTCGTGACGGGGCGAGGTGTCTTTCAGAAGATCCTTCGACTCACTGCGTTCGCTCAGGATGACAGGAGGAATTCCCGATCGGGTCGGGAAGGAAAGAACAGCACGGAACAGTAAGGGAAGGACAGAACAGCACAGAACAGTAAGGGAAGGACAGAACAGCACAGAACAGTAAGGGAAGGACAGAACAGCACAGAACAGTAAGGGAAGGACAGAACAGTAAGGGAACGGCGGGTCCGGACAGGAAATGACGGAGAATGGGAACAAAAAAATGACCATCGGGAGTGCCGATGGTCATTTTGTATATGGATGTTTTAAGATCCTGAATTAGTCAGCGAGTGAGATTCTCTTGAAGCAAAGGATCTTAGCCTCAGCATCAGCTGCCTTGACAACATCCTTTACAGGAGTCTTGCCGTCACCCATCTGATAGCCCTGCTCCTCGAGAGTCTGCTCCTTGAAGAACTTCTGGAGACGACCCTTAGCGATGTTAGCTACCATCTGCTCAGGAAGGTTAGCTGCCTTCTCTGCAGAAACGGTCTTGATGATCTCACGTGCC
>JAFZDJ010000084.1 GCA_017561265.1 Bacteroidales bacterium | reverse complement strand
GGACTCCACCGTAAGCGTACTGTCGCCGTTGTCGGACACAGTCACCGTCACTTCGTAGGTGTTGGTATCAACCGTGATGCCGTTGCCGTCGGTGCTGGTCTCCTTCACCACGTAGGTGTGAGTGCCAACGTCCGCCAGCGTGTACTCAATCGTCGGGTAGGCGATCTTGCCGGTCTTGTCGTTCTTGGCAGTCCAGGTATTCTTGCCGTCTGTGATCTCGAAGGTGAACACGTCATCTTCGGTCATCTCGCGGCCGTCGATGCTCTTCGTACCTTCGAAGGTGATCTCGCCCTCGGCTTCGTACTTGTTCACGAAGTTCAGCGCCGTCGCATTGTCGGAAGCAACCACATCCAGCTTGCCGTCGCCGTTGTCGGACACAGTCACCGTCACTTCGTAGCTGTTGGTAGCAACCGTGATGCCGTTACCGTTCTCGCTGGTCTCCTTCACCACGTAGGTGTGAGTGCCAACGTCGTCCAGCGTGTACTCGATCGTCGGGTAGGCAATCTTGCCTTCCGCGTCGTTGTTCACAGTCGCGATGACCGTATCGCCTTCCGTGATCTCGAAGCTGAACACGTCATCTTCGGTCATCTCACGGCCGTCGATACTCTTCGTACCTTCGAAGGTGATCTCGCCTGTCGCTGCGTACTCGTTCACGAAGTCCAGCGCGGTGTAGTCGTCTTCGGACTCCACATTCAGCTTGCCGTCGCCGTTGTCGCTTACCTTGACAGTCACGGTGTAGCTGTTGGTAGCAACCGTGATGCCGTTGCCGCCGGTGCTGGTCTCCTTCACCGTGTAGGTGTGAGTGCCAACGTCCGCCAGCGTGTAGGTGAGCGTCGGGTAGGCAATCTTGCCGGTGCTGTCATTCTCGGCAGTCCAGGTATTCTTGCCATCCGTGATCTCGAAGGTGAACACATCATCTTCGGTCATGTCACGGCCGTCGATGCTCTTCGTGCCTTCGAAGGTGATCTCGCCTGCCGCTTCGTACTTGTTCACGAAGGCGATCGCCTGAGAATCCTGGGTCAGCACTGCTGACAGCTTGCCGCCGATATCCGTGACTTCCACCTTCACGGTGATCACTGCTTCATCGTAGGTCACGCCGCCCAGTTCGCCCTTGGCTTCCTTCACCTTGTAAGTGAAGGTCTTGCCCGCGTCCGCCAGTTCATACTTGATCTCTTCAAACGCGAACGCGCCATTGACGTCGTTCGTCGCCGTCTGCAGCAGCGTGCCGGCCTCGTCGTACAGCTCAAAGCTGAACTCACCCGCCGCCAGCTCGCGCCCGCTCAGGCTCTTCGTGCCCGCCAGGATGATTGCGCCTTCCGCCGCGTAGGTGTTCGTGAAGGCGATCTCCGGTGTGCCTGCCTTCTTGCCCGCAGTCAGCGTACCATCGCCATTATCGGTGATGGTCACCTCCACGGTGACAGGTGCTCCGTCGTAGGTCACCCCTGCCAGGCTGCCGGCAACTTCCGTTGCAGTGTAGGTGTAGGTCTTGCCAATGTCCTTAGTGGTGTATGCAATCTTGGTGAACGCGATCTTGCCGCTCGCATCGTTCGTCGCAGTGGCGACAACATTGCCAGCTTCATCCTTCAGCTCGAAGCTGAACTCTCCCGCTGCCAGCGTACGGCCAACCAGCGTCTTCGTGCCTTCCAGCACGATCTCGCCCTCGGCTTCGTACTTGTTCACGAAGTTCAGCGTCTTCGCATTGTCGGAAGCAACCACATCCAGCGTGCCGTCGCCGTTGTCGGACACAGTCACCGTCACTTCGTAG
>JAFZDJ010000083.1 GCA_017561265.1 Bacteroidales bacterium | reverse complement strand
GGCTGATTGAGACAATAACATATGTTGATGACACCAGCATCAGCGAGCCACTCCACGCAGCCTACATAGTCTCTGTTACGTGCGTTCTTTCCAATCTTGGTGATCTGGAATCGCTTGTTCTCTTTTGCAAGGAAGGTTGAGATATGGTTATAAACGGCTTTGACTTTAGCTTTGTCAAGGCCTTCTACATATTTAGTGATATCTTCTTCGTAGTCTTTGAGAAGCTGCTTCTGAATAGCGAGTGTGCCGCTGAAATTCTTGTTGTTTACGAATGTCTTGACAACTTCAGGCATACCTCCGATTGTCACATAGTCACGGAAGAGTTCGAAAAGTTTATCTGTTTGCAGGGTGGAAAGCGGTTTGACTTCCTTCATGTGTAGGTAAAGGGCCTCTATGAAATCCTCCTTATAGCCGTTTGCCCAAAGGAACTCCTCGAAGTCCATTGAATACATCTCGTAGTCTTCTTTATATCCAACGCTATTGGACTCGATCTCCTTATAATTGATTCCCATAAGTGAACCGGAGCAGATGACATCGAAGCGGCCATCAAGCTTGAAGAACTTCAGTGAGGTCGCACAGTTAGGACATGCCTGCAGCTCATCAAAAAAGAATATTGTCTCTCCAGGAATGAACTCAAATCCCGGGTTAAGCAGCGAGATATTTTTGAGGATTGTATCCACCTCAAATCCGTCATTAAAGATCTCGCGATACTTCTTCTGCTCTACGAAATTGATTTGAATGACGTGCTTGTAGTTCTGATTGGCAAAGTGTTCTATTGAACGAGTCTTGCCAATCTGACGTGCTCCCTTGATTATAAGTGGCTTTCTATCAGGGTTGTTCTTCCAATCCTTGAGGTATGTGTCTACCTTTCTTTTAAGCAGATTATCCATGTCGCAAATCTTATATTGTTTACTGCAAAGATAGCAGTTTTCACATAATCCGTGCTATTTTAAGGGGTGATTTTCACATAATCCGGTCGTTTTTGAGCCCAAATTTCACATTTTCCGGATTTTGGGCCGGTGATATGCATGAGAAAAAGCCCGCAGCGGAATGAACCGTTGCGGGCCTTGTCAATAAGATTCGGCGGTTAGAACGCCTGCGGGATTACCCCAGCTTCACAGTAGCGAGCATCTCGCCTGACTTCTCTCCGGTCTTGGTATTCACGTAGAAATACTTCAAGAATACCTTCGGTGCAGCTTCGGTTACTGCTCCATGAACGGCCTCGTAGTCGTCCTTGATGTTGATCATCTCGTCAACGACTTCTCGAGCTGCGCCAATCTGAACGGCCTTGCTGTATGCGCGGCTGATACCGTTTGACTGAGGAGCAGATGCCTGGATGATGAGTCTGAGGTCAGCCACGTTCTCAGGCATGTCGGTAAGCTGGAAGTTGAATGCATCTGCAGAGAGATCGAGGTCTGCTTCTGCCGGAGCATCAACACCTACGAGGGTTGGAGGGGTTGCGAGAGCTGCTCCACCGGTCTGGACGATCCAGTAGTTCAACCTGGTGTACAGGTTGGCTCCTGTAATCTTTGCCGCAGTTCCGAGAACTGACTTACCTGCCTGAGTCTGTGCCAGGGCATTCCACGCGAGAATCTGCGCATTGGTAAGGTTCTTCCAGCTCTGAGTGAGCTGCTTGAAGACTGATTTAACAGCTGCCTGTGCGGATGTTCTTACGCCACCGCCATATCCGCGATTACGGATGTACTTACGACCACGACTCTTAGCCGCAGTCACGCCTTTTGCCGAGCCACTCATCTCGTCAAAAGCAATTGAAGGAACGTACTTCATAGCTTAAAGTTTATTAAGGGGTTTAACGATATATAGTATCACACATACTATCATGAAGATTATAAGGCCGAGCATCCAACCGCCCATGGCCATTTTGAATGACTGCCATCCGGTAAGAGGTTTCTCGACCTCTACGGTCTGTACGATGACGTTGTCCTTGACTATCACGCTGTCACGATAGACAACCTGAGTCTGAACTTCAACCGGCTGCTTTACGGGCTTTGTCTCGAGAGAGTGGGCGAGCAGCCCCTCTGAGACCGATGCTTCGCTTTTGGCATATTCGTTCTCGAGAACTGAGACGGTGTCTGCTGTAACGATCTTCTCGACAATCTTTGGGACTTCCAGATAGACGGTATCAGTCTTGTACACTGTCTCGATCCTTGTCTCGACCAGGATCTTCTCTGACGGTGCAGCCTGGCGAGACGTCGCGCAGGCTACACACAATGCAGAGAGGAGAATGAGGGAAGTGTTTTTCATAGTTTAGGTTTATCTTATTTGTCTGCTTTCTTGAGCAGTTCTGCTTCAAACTTGTGGAACTTGATGTCGTAGGATGCCTTCACACCGAGGATAGCACCGCAGAGAACCAGGAGCTCACTGACGATCGAGATTGCTGAATATGTAATCTCTCCAAGCGGCTCAATCCAGAACAGGCACACCATCGCAATGACAACTCCGCTTACGAAGCTGGCCACGGCAAGACCGCCCTGCAGACGTGTGATTTCTATGTGGGACATCTTTGGCATAAGGCTATTACTGTTTATCTCGCACTGCGAAGAAGTAAATGAACGGCTCGTATCCTGTAGCGGAATTGCTTGCCTCCGGCTTCGGTATGGTAATCACTCCGTTCTCAAGACGGCCAAGATAAGTTCCAGCTCCTGGCACATCTGCCTGATGAGGGAAACCGCTGATGTAGATATCGATATTAACGTCTGTCGGAAATCCCTCAAGAGTAATCACGAAATCCTCTTTCATGTAGTTGTAGCCATTGTCCGAGAACTGAGCTGTAAGGAAACACCAGCCCTCTTCAACAACACAACACACATTACTCTCGTACATGTCGTAATTGGCATATACGAAGTTCAGCTTTGTTACTGGAGACTTCTCGATTACTGACCTCTTGCCCTTCTGAACATAAAGAGTAGCAAGAATGATATCCACGCTCTCAAGCTCATCGTAAATCGGCAGTTTCTCAATGCAGATTGTGTTCTTATTCTTGATCCATGTCGTAAGAACAGTACCAACTCCGTAATTCTTCTTGTAATAATCATCTGGCCACATGAGCTTTACACTGTGCATGAAGCATGAAGAATTCGAGCTCTTGCCGAAAGAAAGATCCGGCACATAAATCTCCAGAACAGAAGCATTACGATACACCTCATTCTTTGGATCAAAAGTGATCTTCGCATTCAGGACCACCATCTTCTCAGACTGATAATCCTTTATTTCAATGGCTCCACAGCCAAAGTTATTTCCTGTCGCTATAATCATAATTTTAACTGTTATCTGTCAACAAATACGCCTGTAGTGTGAACCTCAGAAGGCTTCTCGTAATGGCCTCCACGATGCTTGAACGAAATCTCATAGTCACCGATCCACTTCAACACATCGACGCAATAAGTCTGAGGTGAATAATTGTTCTCAGCAGTACCACGTGCCAGAATCATAGTCTTTCCCTCGATGAAGTTCTTAGGCTCCTTTGCCAAGAAGAATGTCGAACATGCAACATTATACTCGCCATAAAGAATCGCATCTACCGAACAGATTGCAGATCCAGGAGACAACTCAAAGTCAAGGCCTTCTCCATACGATTCCTCAGTCACATCGTCCTGAGTAAAGCGAGCACGCGGAACATAAGCCTCATTGTAAGCTGTAGAACCCTCCTTGCAGATAGCAGACACCCACATACTCTCTCCAGTAAAGCCTGTCTCAGTATCAAGCCACCAGCACTCGAGATAGTATTTCATACCAGCCTGCGGAGCCACGCCAATAGTCTCTGTGAAAAGCTTCGTGATATTCGCTTCGCCCCAGTCATCAACAATGCCCGGAGCCACGATCACAGTCTTACTCCAACCCGAAGAAGTTCCAGGACTCTGAGCTGGAGACATCTTTACAACGAGTCTGTAAGTATCTGATGGAACCTCAAGACCTGTAAACACGATCATATCAGGAGAAATCCATAAATCCTCATACAGAACCTCAGGAACGTCTGACTTATACACCGGAGCCTCAGTCAGAAGCGGCATGCCAACCATAGCACGATTGGAATTGATCCTGACAAATGCGTTGTGCGGAGTAAGTTCAGCTGGAGAGCCAAAAGTGGAGATTCCTTTGAGATGACTAGCCAAAGTCCCCCAGGCAGTTATTTGGGAATCGGATAGTTGCTTGTAAGCCCGGGAGATCTTGGATAGTTTATTTCTTGAAACAGCCTGAGCAGGCGTAACGATTTTGCTATGCTGAGCACGGACAGAGAGAACGTTTCGTCCGTTGACGCTTCGAGCAGTCACATCTTTTGCTGTGCCTGAGAAGTCGTTAAATGCTATTGATGGTTTTGCTATCATGCTGTATATGCGTAGCAACCACCGATTCCGATACAAATATACGAAAATTTTGTAAATAATTGCAAAACAATACAATAAATAATATATAATAAAGTATTACTTTAAGTAAATTTGCACAAAAGAAAGAATCTCAATGCCGAAATATCATCCAAATACAAGATTCACCGACTGCTGGGCTTCAGTAGGGAACATCACGTTTTACCATCGTGACGGACAATGCTATTTCAGAACAAAAGCTAAACCGGTATTTCCAGGTACATCCCACCAGCAGGTGCAGCTCTCAATCCACAAACGAGCCCTTCAAGCCTGGCGAAACATCTCCCACGAAGAGCAACTCGAATGGAACGCCCTGGCAACTCAAGTAAGATCCAAACGGCCACCATACGGCACAAAGAGTAGCATCAGCGGCTACAATCTCTTCGTATCAGCCTACCACGGCTTCGCCTGCATCGGTGATGAGAAAGTACCAGAACCGAAACCAATGCCAAATTTTCCTACACTCTCACTCAAGCTCATCAGCACAACAATAGTAGGAAAGTCCCTGCAAGTGAAATTCAAGATCACTAAAGCTGCAAACCTCCAGAACTTCACCATCGCCAGTCGAATCCAACTCGTCAACCTTGGTGCAGGAACCAACCCCGGCAAAATGAGAAACCACCAGGCCGAACTGACTGAAAACATCGCAACATTCACTATCCCGCTCCCAAATCAAGATCATAACTCCTACACCCTCCACATGCGCTACTTCATCATTGACCGCACAACCGGCTACCGGAGCATGCAAACCAGACAATCAGAAGATATCCGGCTCTGCAACTCTTAAGCACATAGGTAGCAAAGAAGGACCTGATAAGGTCCGTCCTGAAAGAAAATATAAACCCAAGGAATGCCCTTCGGGCGGGAGATGAAGGTAGGGAAGTGATGAGGCTCAAGCGGGCGAATGTGTGTGGGCCTATGGTGTTTGGGGACGGTTTTCGCGTCTGCGAAGCAGAGGCGGAAACTGGCCACAAATGCCATAGGGGGTAAGCCCGTAGGGCGCGGCAGGAGCCGGACGCACTGAGGGTCGAGCGGGAGATAAGGGTATTTCCGGCTCTGGCACAGACCTACACTAAGAATGACGACACTAGCTACCTTGATGCGGGAGTAGGCGAGTCTGTGGGATTTATGGAGAGGAGCGTATGCGGAACGGAATAAATCACACAGTCTCGCCCTGCCCGCCCTCGGAAGATTTGGAAGACTTGGAGCAAAGCGGAAAGGCTTTCAAGTCTGGAGAGGAAGAAGCGGGCAGTATTAAACTCATCGGCAGAGCCGATACCTTGCCTACGGAAGGCTTTTATGACTGACTGAGCCTGCGAAGGAAGTGATAAAAGACTGGAGAAGGCCCGCGGCT
>JAFZDJ010000082.1 GCA_017561265.1 Bacteroidales bacterium | reverse complement strand
GCAAGGCAGACTGAGAAAGGCACAAACTTTTCTCCTAACACTGTGCGTTCAGTCAAGCAGGCTCTGGTACAGTTCCAAAGGTTCTGCAAATACAAGAAGACCGAATATAATTTCGGTGACATCGATATGCAGTTCTATCACGACTTTACTTCTTATCTCAAGGTGGAAATTAAGGATAGAAAGGGAAATGTTCTAAAAGAGGCATATAATGTCAATACTACTGGAAAATGTATCAGAACACTGAAGAACATCTTATCTATCGCGGAAAGCGAAGGTCTTCATTCCAACTCCATCTGGAAGGATAAGAAGTTCAAAGGTACCAGGATTGAGACTGACAGCATTTATTTGACTCGTGAGGATTTGGATAAAATCATGAAAGCCGACCTGAGCAAGTACGGAGTTGGCCATGACCAGGCACGCGATATCTTTATGGTTGGCGTGTGGACAGCTCAGCGAGTTTCTGACTACAATTACATTTCCAAGGAGCAGATTTACACTCATACGAAAAGATGGATTGAGGATGTTCCGGATCCAGAGAATCCGGGCAAGACTAAGGCTGAGATTCGCACAAAGGAGATTATGTATATCAGCCTTATCCAGAAAAAGACTGGCGCACAGGTAAGTATTCCAGTCAGCTCGGAATTGAAGGGAATTCTTGAGAAATATGATTATTCTCTCCCCCACCTTGAGGATCAGGTCATCAATCGCTATTTGAAGGATATCTGCAAAGAGGCTGGTTTGACTGAAAGTGTAGAGATTTTGGAGACTAAGGGTGGCACTCCTGTCAGGAACCGTTATCCGAAGTGGGATTTGGTACACACTCATACTGCTCGTAGAACA
Source organism: Bacteroidales bacterium (assembly GCA_017561265.1). The sequence goes on along the minus strand of JAFZDJ010000082.1, from coordinate 740 downwards.
GGAGCGACATTGATGTATTTGAGCGGAATGGATCTGTACGACATTATGAAAATTACCGGCCATACGACTCCTGTGATGCTCAAGAAATATATCAAAGCCGATAAGTTGGATATCATTGAGAAGATTACTGACAAGTATAACTATTTCGATTAGTATTCTCTATGGATATCTTAAGACAGACATTGACGACAACCCAGACCGTGGCCAGCGCCATGGCCGGGGTTGTTGGCTTTTGGAGCAATGGTACTGCTGAAAGCAGAAGCCATTTTGGGTTTGCTAACCTGGTTAATGATATTGAGACAGAATATCTCAATTTGGGGACATTGATTATGAAGTCAAGGACATATATCTATGAGCATTGGCTTGACATCGAGCAAAATAATATGCTGCAGAATGAAGTTGCAGAGTATTTGGAACGCATCAAAGCATTTCTACATCAGCTGAGGATTTTTGAGGAAATGTTCTGCAAGAACGCTGAAAAGGCATTCATTATGTTTCGCGATGTGTGGATTGCAAGGAAGTATTTTGTTTTGATGCTTGAGCTGGAGAGGATTCACGGAGATTTGATAGGACGGTTTGAGGAGTACTGCTATAAGCGCCCTAGTGTGGCTAAGCCATTTAGAGGTATGGCAACTGAGTTCCGGGATTTCTTTGTCGGGGTTTCTGATACTGAATTGGAGAATCTGATCTTGTATAATAAGCCTTTCAGGAAGAAGCACCTGTGGAAAGGAGAACGAGTC
>JAFZDJ010000081.1 GCA_017561265.1 Bacteroidales bacterium | reverse complement strand
GTAGATGCCGACATTCCAGATTCTTTCATTCCCTCTTTTTGTGGTCTTCCTGAAATTTGCTCCCAAATCAAGTCTGTGGTAATCAGGAAGATTGACGTTGTTCGGAGCAGTATAGACCCTGTCGAACACCTCTCCCGGATTATATATGTGGGTCGGAACCGTCATCCAGCCGCCACTGTTGTAATTCCAGTTGGCATATATGTCAATCTTGTCCGTGACTTTCCACAATCCCATCAATGTAAGTTTATGCCTGTTATCATATCTATGCGGGAACCAGTCATGCCATATACCATCAAATTTCCTCTCACTCCAGGATAACGTATAATAGGCACTGAACGACAGACGCGACGAATCCCATCCCAATTCTGTCTCAAGACCATATGCACGTCCCCGTCCCTTATGGAATGATGTCTCCCATGAGTCTAAAGGTGGGAAAAGAGTATTTGAGCCTGCATATTCCAAAAGGTCATCCATTGTTTTGTAATATGCTTCTACATTAAGACGGATATTCTTCGGCAGTTTCGAATATATTCCGGCTGCTACCTGCTTTGAATACATCGGTTCAATACTTTCGGTAGAAGGCAGCCAGCAGTTTGTAGGGACATCCAGATAATGGGTTGATATCAGATGGGCAAACTGATTCATATGCGTATATGATGCTTTAAGTTCCAAGTTTTCTGTGCACCTATAACTTAAAGCGATTCTCGGCTCAAGCTTATGGCGGAACTTGCCAGGTACCGAAAAGATAACATAACGAAGACCGGCATTAAAGTTCAGTCGCTTCCACAGAGTGATTTCATCCTCAGCATATACAGCCATTTCGTCTCCTGAATATCGGGTGCCGGATTCTTCTTCAATTACAGAGCCGTCATTGTCAATGGCGGAGTACCTTTTGGGGTGATAGATATGATGCTGATATGAAATACCGGACCTTATATGATGATTACCTGCTCTCCAATCTAGATTGGCTTTTGCAGCAATGTCTGACACGATGGAAACATTGGTCTCATCAATGGCATCATAATGCTCTATAGTAGAAAAACGCCAATCTTTCCATTTATACCAGACATCCGCATCACTTCCGGAGTAATATGCTACAGCATCAAGGCGCATATTATCATTAATGACATGATCCCAGTTCAATGAAGCAAGCAGATTCCCCCAAGAGATATCTGTATTTACGCAATCTTCTCCAGTAACAGTCTTTGTTGTGCCCTGCTTGTCAACTATATATTTATATTCTTCAGGGATGATCTGACTTAATTTCAAGCGGTCACGACCATAGTACACCTTGAGACTGAGTTTGTCCCGTTCACTGAATTTATGAGTTATGGAACCATTCAGATCATGGAAAGCATAATTACCTCCTATGACTTCCCCGTCTTCATTCTCCTTGTTCAGGTATGCGATTGTAGGAGCCAGAACTGCATCCATCCAACTTCTTCTCAGGGCGATGTTAAATGATGTCTTTCCTTTGACTATAGGTCCTTCGAACTGGAGTCTTCCATCTATGAGTCCTATCATGAATGAGCCATGATAATCATGGAAATCACCGTCTTTTGTACTGACATCTACTACAGAACTCATTCTTCCTCCATAACGTGCCGGGAAACCGCTTTTATAGAAATCCAAGCCGCTGACAACATCAGTATTAAAAGACGAGAATATACCTCCCAGATGGCTGATCTGATACATCGGTACTCCATCAAGAAGATACAGATTGTCTGATCCTTCGCCACCATGAACATAAAG
>JAFZDJ010000001.1 GCA_017561265.1 Bacteroidales bacterium | reverse complement strand
TGGGAACAGAACATTGCGTTTTCGGAGGAGACCGTCTCGGTATCTACTTCCTCGAGACCGGAGCCGTAGCACGTCCGAGCAAGGTCGTGTATGACCGCGCCCATTCCTCTATCTCTACCATCGAGAAGGGCATGATCGACTGGGATAAGGTGTTCGAGGGTGCCGAATGGTTCCATTGGACCGGTATCACTCCTGCCATCAGCCAGGGTGCAGCAGATGTATGTCTTGAGGCAATACAGGCTGCGAACAGGCTTGGCGTCAAGGTGTCATGCGACCTCAACTACCGCAAGAACCTCTGGAAATACGGAAAGACAGCATCCGAAGTGATGCCAGAGCTCGTGGCCGGATGTGATGTCATCCTCGGAAATGAGGAAGATGCCGAGAAGGTCTTCGGAATCAAGCCTGAAGGATTCGACGTCACAGCCACTCAGGGAGAGGTGAATGCAGCCGAGTTCGAGAGCGTATGCACCCAGCTCATGGCAAAATTCCCAAGAGCAAAGAAGGTCATCATCACGCTCCGAGGTTCGATCAACGCTAATCATAACACATGGGGAGGAGTCCTCTACAGCGATGGAACGCTCTATCAGTCACCAAGATATGATATCACTCATATCGTTGACCGCGTAGGTGGCGGAGACTCCTTCATGGGCGGCCTTCTCTATGGACTGATTTCATATCCTGGCGATGACCAGAAGGCTCTGAACTTCGCTGTCGCAGCTTCATGTCTGAAGCACACAATCTTCGGTGACTATAATCAGGTTACAGTTGCAGAGGTTGAAAATCTTATGAAGGGAGACGGATCAGGACGAGTATCAAGATAAGATTATGGCAAAGTACAATAAGCAACAGGTAATATCGGCAATGAAGGAGACAGGCATGGTTCCTGTATTCTATCACGCCGATCTCGAAACAGCAAAGGCTGTCGTGAAGGCATGCTATGATGGTGGCGTGCGTGCATTTGAATTTACAAACCGTGGCGACTTCGCTCATGAAGTTTTCGGTGAACTGGTGAAATATGCCAATAAAGAGCTTCCTGGTATGATCATGGGTATCGGATCTGTCGTTGACCCGGCTACAGCTGCATTATATCTTCAGCTGGGAGCGAATTTCGTAGTAGGGCCTCTCTTCAATCCGGAGATAGCACCGATATGTAACCGCCGTCTCGTTCCATATTGTCCGGGCTGCGGAACCGTATCTGAAGTCGGCAAGGCTCAGGAGTTGGGATGCGATTTGTGCAAAGTCTTCCCTGGCGACGTCCTCGGCCCTGCATTCGTGAAAGGTCTGAAGGCTCCAATGCCATGGAGCCAGATCATGGTCACAGGCGGAGTGAAACCTACAAAGGAAAATCTTGAGGGATGGTTCAAGGCTGGTGTCACATGCGTCGGTATGGGCAGCAACCTCTTCCCTAAGGAAGCGATCGCGGCCAAGGACTGGAGTGCGGTCACCAGGCTGTGCAAGGATGCCCTTGAGATAATAGCTCAGGTGCGTTGAGCGCATTTGTAAAATGATTATTAATCACTATATTTGTTGGATGTAAATATTTCAGTGATCTGATGAAGAAGAAATTCTCATTGCCTAAGGACGGCGGTCTTATTGAAACAGGGCTGCCTAATGGCATAAAGCATACTTTTGAAAGAATACCGGCTCATATATATGATGATGAGGTAGCAGCCAGTGAACGACTTGCAGAGAAGGTTGTAGCTTCAATCAATGCCTGCGACGGTGTTTTCAGACTTGGACTTACCACTGGTTCGTCTCCCGTAGAATTGTACAAGGCTTTGGTGAGAAGATACAATTCAGGTGAGGTTTCCTTCAAGAATGTTGAAATATACAGCATTGATGAGTATTATCCGGCTCCGGAGGATTGTCACAGCCGTAATAGAAGACTTTATTCGGATTTTGTGACAAAGGTTGATATTGCTCCAGAGAATGTACATGTGCCTAAGTTGAAGGAAATCCAGGACACTGTTTCCGTTACCGAGTTCTGTGCGGAATATGACCGTATGGCATCTGGCCTGGACCTTCTTATCATGGGAACAGGTGAAAAGGGACAGATCGGATTCAATGAATTCGGAGCATCTGAAAAGAGCCGCACGAGGACAGTTCTTCTTCCATATGCGTCACGAAAGAGGCAGGCCAGGAACTTTGCCGGAAATGTTGACGAGACCCCTGATAAGGCTATAGCCATGGGTATCTCAACCATGATGAGTGCAAAAAAGATTCATCTTATCGCATGGGGAGAGGATAAGGCTCAGGTCGTGAAGCAGATTGTTGAAGATCCTATGGATCCTGCCTGCCCTGCATCATTCCTTCAGAAGCATAACAATATTTCATTCTATGTTGACGATAATGCGGCTGGTCTTCTCACCAGAAATGTCGCTCCATGGCTCGTAGGACCTTGCGAATGGACTCCGAAATTCATAAGAAAGGCCGTTGTATGGCTTTGCGAACAGGTTCATAAGCCTATCCTCAAGTTGACTCAGGCCGACTATCTGTCCAACGGACTCGGAGAATTGCTCGAGCAGTTCGGTCCGTACAGCCAGATCAATATAAAGGTGTTCAATGACTTTCAGCATACCATATCAGGATGGCCGGGTGGAAAACCGAATGCCGATGACAGTACAAGACCTGTTCCGTCTTCTCCTTTCCCGAAGAGAGTCGTGATATTCTCTCCTCATCCGGACGACGATGTGATTTCGATGGGAGGAACATTCATCCGTCTTACAGAGCAGGGACATGATGTACATGTGGCCTATGAGACTTCTGGTAACGTTGCAGTGCATGATGATGTCGTTCTCCAGCACATGGATGCGGCACGTGAACTTGGCTTCGGTGACAGGTTTGATGAGGTCAGGGATATAATTGCGTCTAAGAAGCCTGGACAGCCGGAACCAAGGGCTCTTCTTGAACTGAAGGGTGCGATCCGTCGAGCTGAGGCAAAGAGTGCCGTACGTTCTTTCGGCCTTAATGATGAGACCAACACCCATTTCCTCAACCTGCCGTTCTATGAAACGGGAGGCATAAAGAAAGGGGAGCGTACGCAGGCTGATATTGACATAATCATAAAGCTTCTCCAGAAGGTGAAGCCTCATCAGATTTATCTTGCAGGAGATCTTGCCGACCCTCATGGCACGCATCGTGTATGTACGGAAGCCGTTCTGGAAGCTTTGAAACAGCTCCAGGGTGAGGCATGGCTTGATGAATGTCATGTATGGCTCTATAGAGGCGCATGGATGGAATGGGAGCTTGGAAAGGTGGATATGGCGGTTCCGCTCAGCCCGGATGAGGTGATCAAGAAGCGTCATGCCATCTACAGACATCTTTCCCAGAAGGACATCGTTCCATTCCCGGGTGAAGATCCTCGTGAGTTCTGGCAGAGAGCCGAGGAAAGGACGCAGAATACCGCACGTCTTTACGATGAGCTGGGCATGGCGGAATATCAGGCGATAGAAGTATTTGTCAAATTGTTTTAAAACATCATAGAAATGAGACTTATCATCAATCAGGACAGTGTAAAAGGCTCTGCATGGGCTGCACGTTATATTGTATCAAGAATAAAGGCAAAGGCTGCCGTAACAGACAAACCGTTTGTTCTGGGACTTCCTACAGGAGGCACTCCTGTCGGAACATATCAGGAACTTATCCGTATGTATCAGGCCGGTGAAGTATCCTTCAAGAACGTCATCACATTCAATATGGATGAGTATGTAGGCCTTCCGGAAGAGCATCCTGAGAGTTATCATTCTTTCATGGCCAAGAATTTCTTCGACCATGTCGATGTTCCTAAGGAGAATATCAATATCCTTAACGGAAATGCCGAGGATCTTGCTGCAGAGTGCGCAGCATATGAGGCGAAGATCGCAGCAGCCGGAGGCATCGATCTCTTCATGGGCGGAGTAGGCGAGGACGGTCATCTTGCATTCAATGAGCCATTCTCTTCGCTTGTGTCACGTACACGCGTAAAGAGTCTTACATATGATACCATTCTTGTCAATTCACGCTTCTTCGACGGAGATATCAGCAAGGTTCCGACTACAGCTCTTACTGTAGGTGTGGGCACTGTGATGGATGCGAAAGAGGTGCTTGTACTTGCATTCGGCCATAAGAAGGCCAATGCACTGAGAGAGGCTATCGAAGGTGCATATTCTCACAAGTGTACCCTTTCTGCCCTTCAGGCACATCCGCATGGAATCATTGTTGCAGACGAACTTGCTGTCGGAGAGCTTAAAGTCAATACATACAGATATTTCAAGGACATAGAAAAAGATAATCTTTAATAATACTAAACAACTAACTGACCAAATGGAAAGAGATTTCAGAACAGTAGTCCAGAGCTGGCTGGACGGAAACTTTGATGAAGCAACTAAGGCTCAGATCATTGCACTTCAGGAGACCGATCCTGTAGCGCTTGAGGATGCATTCTACAGAAACCTCGAGTTCGGTACAGGCGGACTTCGCGGAATCATGGGTGTCGGTACCAACCGTATGAACAAGTACACAGTCGGTATGGCTACACAGGGTCTTGCAAACTACATGAAGGAGAATTGCGAAGGCCCTCTCAGCGTATGTATCTCATACGACAGCCGTAACAACAGCCCTGAGTTCGCTCAGATTGCAGCAAACGTTCTTGCAGCAAACGGTATCCATGTATACATCTTCGAGAAGCTTCATCCGATCGCTCTCATGAGCTACTCTGTGAGAACAAAGAAGGCTACAGCAGGTATCATGATCACTGCATCCCACAATCCTAAGGAGTACAACGGTTACAAGGTGTTCTGGTCAGACGGAGCACAGGTGAAGTCACCGGTAGACAAGGAGATCGTCGACGAGGTTGCGAAGATCACAGACCCTTCAATGGTCAAGTTCGAGCCAGGCGCTGATGCAGCTCCAATCGAGGTGATGGGTCACGAGATGGATGAGGCATACCTCAATTCAGTGATGACTCTCATGCTTTCTCCAGAGGCTGTAGCGGCTCACAAGGATCTTAAGATAGTATATACTCCTATCCACGGATCAGGTGTAGAGATCGTTCCTGAGTTCCTCAAGAAGCTTGGTTTCGAGAATATCTATCATGTTCCTGAGCAGGATGTTGTTGACGGAAACTTCCCTACAGTGATGTCTCCTAACCCTGAGGAGCCTTCAGCTCTTGCAATGGCTGTTGCTGTTGCTGAGAAGGAGGGTGCTGATCTCGTCATGGCTACTGACCCGGATGCAGACCGTATCGGTATCGCAGTACGTGACAACGAGGGCAAGATGGTTCTCCTCAACGGTAACCAGACTGGTTCTATCCTCACATATTACATCCTCCGCCGCTGGTCAGAGCTCGGAAAGCTCGACGGCAAGCAGTATATCGTCAAGACTATCGTTACAACAGAGCTCATGCGCGCAATCGCTGACAAGTATGGTGTGAAGGTTCACAATGTGCTTACAGGCTTCAAGTGGATCGCTGACGTGATCAAGAAGAATGAGGGTGTCGCTACTTTCGTATGCGGTGGCGAGGAGAGCTACGGCTTCAACGTAGGTGAGTTCGTACGCGACAAGGATGCTCCGATTTCATGTGCATTTGTTGCAGAGTGTGCTGCATGGGCGGCAGAGCAGGGCAAGACCCTCTATCAGCTCCTCCAGGACATCTATGCGGAGTTCGGATACTACAAGGAATCACTCATCTCTGTTACAAAGAAGGGCAAGGCTGGTCTTGAGGAGATTGCTCAGATGATGGTTGACTATCGTCAGAATCCTCCTACAGAGCTCGCAGGCTCTCCAGTAATCAAGGTAATCGATTATACAAAGCCTGAGGAAACAGGTCTTCCATCATCAAATGTGCTTCAGTTCTACAATGAGGCTGGTGATGTAGTGACTGTACGTCCTTCTGGAACAGAGCCTAAGATCAAGTTCTATTTCGGCATCAAGGGTGCTGACGCAGATGCGAAGAACGAGGCTCTCAGATCACAGTTCAGCAAATAATATATTAACCACTTAAATTTTAATACTATGGCTTATAAAGTAATCGACATTGAAGGCGTAGGCGCAGCTTATGCTGAAAAACTTACAGCAGCAGGTCTTGTTACCGCTGCTCAGCTTCTTGCTAAATGTGCAGCTCCTGCAGGCCGTAAGGCTCTTGAGGAGGAGACAGGTATCTCAGGCAAGCTTATTCTCAAATGGTGCAATCATGCAGATCTTTTCCGTGTAAAGGGTGTTGGTCCTCAGTTTGCAGAACTTCTTGAGGCTGCCGGCGTTGATACAGTAAAGGAACTTGCTCACCGCAATGCTGAGAATCTTGCAGCAAAGATGCTTGAGGTCAATGAGGAGAAGCACCTCGTACGCCGTGTTCCTGTTGCAAAGGAGATCCAGAAGATGATCGACTGCGCCAAGGAGCTTCCAGGTACAATGACTTACTAGAATATCGTACAGATTTCATTTAAGGATGGCCTGAAGGTCATCCTTTTTTGTTTTGAGCATATGCCAATGGTCTGAACATTGCTATAGTGCGTCTGGAATTATTAAAAATTAAAAATATGAAACGTATTATAGGAATAGCAATGGTGATAGGATTGTGGGCTTTGTCTGCTCCGGATTCCGATGCCTGCACAGGAATCTCGTTGAATGCGCAGGACGGCAGCAGGATAGTGGCAAGGACAGTCGAATGGGCTGCAACACCGATGCAGTGCGGATATGTCGTGGCTCCGCGTGGACATGAGCATCAGTCTTATACTCCAAAAGGCGAGAATGGCCTGAAATACAAGTCTGTGTATGGTTATGTCGGTATCTATACCGAGTATGAGCCTTTCGTCGTGGAAGGAATAAATGAGGCCGGATTGTCGGCAGGCCTGTTCTTCTTCCCTCAGTATGGAGAATATGCACCGTACAATCCGGCAAACGACGACAAGACCTTGTGCGACATGCAGTTCGTGTCGTGGGTTCTGTCTCAGTTCTCTTCAATCGATCAGGTGAAATCTGCTTTAAAACAAGTAGACCTTGTTACCTTGAATCATAATATCGGTGCTGTGCACTGGAGAATCGCCGAGCCTACCGGAAGAATGGTCGTTATTGAAATTGTGGCCGGCGTACCTCATTTTTATGAGAACGAGCTGGGCGTCATGACAAATGCTCCGGGATTCCAGTGGCATATGACCAACTTGAACAATTATGTCAACCTTGTGCCTGGTTCTGCCCCTGACAATACAATTGCTCCGGGTATCACCTTGAAGGCTCTCGGCCATGGAAGCGGAATGATCGGTCTTCCGGGAGACTTTACTTCTCCTTCAAGATTTGTAAGAGCTGCATTCTTCCAGACCACATCTCCTGTATGGGCTACAGGATTCGAGACTGTTGTGCAGGCATTCCATATTCTGAACAACTTCGATATTCCTGTAGGAAGCCAGCATGCCAAGGCCGACATTCCTAAGGGACTCCCTAGCGCAACCCAATTTACTTCAGCTACTGATCAGACTGCCATGAAATTCTACTACAGGACTGCCTGGAACAGTAATATCAGATGCATCGATCTGATGGACATCGACTTCAGCAGGATCAAATACCAGTCACATCCGCTGGATCAGGTACAGCAGCAGCCTGTGGAGATTGTGAAAGTGAAGTGACACTTTCGTCCTCCGGCAGTGGTCAGGCCAACCAGACGCAGAGGCTCATCATATTTCACATTTATTTCAGTCGCCGGATCTGTCTATGCAGCTTCCGGCGATGTCTTTTCCCTGTTCTGACCGTTTATTCCGTTCTTGGTGTCACCTCCGGTTAGGTAGCTGAGAACTTCCACTGAAAGACATACGAATACTAATACTGCGAACCACATGATTACCTCCGTTTTAAAGTTTGACTTTTGAATTATGTGACAAAAATACAGCCCCTTTGTGCCAATATATGGTACAACGGGGCTGTGCGGTAAAAATCGTCAGATTTATTTCGTAATGGTAAGTCTTTTCAGAAGGTCGGCTTCTTTTGATGCAAGTCTCATGATGTCGATGTGGGTACATACTTCTTCGCTGAGGAAGCGCGATGTCGATCCTGTATTGGCAGGATCCCATGTCATGAGGATCGTATGCGTCTTGAGTGCCTTCAGCTTGCGTGCAAGCATCTCATGGTCGGCGTCGCCGCTGATCAGGACTACATAGTCGAATTCCCTGTAAAGTGTGAGTTCATATGTGTCCAGGGCAAACCATGTATCCACTCCTTTCTCGATCACTCCGCCCGACGGATTCGGACGAAGGTGCTTGTAGTGGAAGATTATGTCGTTCTCTATCAATGTATCCTCGAACTGACGCTCCTCGAAGAGAAGGTTCCTGTTTTCTGCATCAGTAGCTTTGAAGCGACCTCTATAGTAGTGTGCTTCAGTGATATACAGCAGTTTGCGGTCGATGCCGAATTGCCTGGCAATCATTTCAGGGATGTATTGGAAAAGGCCTTTTACATTGACCTTGCCCATTTTTTTCTTTGCCAGTCCCTCATCGATCTTTGCGAAATAACCGCCGTCGATGAATACGCCTATGGATAAATTGTCCGAATGTGCCATAATCATTAATGTTTATTCTGTAAATGTCATTTCATCAAAGAGATAGCTGGCTCCGCCTATCTTGTCGATAGTGAAGAGGACGTAGCGGACGTCAAGGGCTATGTTGCGGCATATCTCCGGGTCGAAGACTATGTCGCTCATGGTACCTTCCCATACGCGGTCGAAGTTCAGTCCGATGAGGTCGCCGTCTGCATTGATTACAGGACTGCCGGAGTTGCCTCCTGTGGTGTGGTTGGTGGCTATGAAGCATACCGGAACTTCTCCTGTCGAGTCAGCCCAACGGCCGTAGTCCTTCGTAGCATAGATGTCGCGTAGACGCTGAGGAATGTTGTAGTCGAAGATCTCCGGATTGTCTTTCTCCATGATGCCCTTGATTGTGGATGAAGGATTGTAATATACTCCGTCAGAAGGGGAGTAACCCTTGATATGACCGTAAGCTACACGGAGAGTAAGGTTGGCGTCCGGGTAGAATGACTTAGGGACTCTCTGAGTACGGCAGTATACCATCTGTCCGCGCATATAGTCGCGGTATGCGAGGTCGAGGTCCTGATTGAGCTTTGTTGTTACTGGCTGGATGTCTGTCGCGTACCATTTCAGGAATTCGTTGAAGAATTCCGTAGCAGGATCGGCCATCACTGCATCTCTGTCCTCTGCTGTAAGAGCCTCTACCTTTGCCGGATCGATGAAGAGTGAATTGGTGAATATATCCTCAGCCCATGCTTCTATAGAACCGTAAGAGGCCAGTTTTTCCATATAGTATGCAGGCTTGAAGCCGGCTGGGACATTCTTCTCATATTCGTTCATTACTGCTACGAATGACTCCTTGTCGATAGGGAGATACCAGTCCTTGTAGAAGGATGCAGCGAGGTCTGCAGCCCTTGTCTTGTCGAATGTAAAGCCTGATTCATCCTTGTTGAAAAGTCTTGCCATGCTCATCGCGAAGTTGGCTACTTCGATGGTGCGGACAGTTTCCGAATAATAGTCGGTTGCAAACTGGTATGGTTCCAGTTCTGCGTAAAGCCCTGCAATCCTGCTGATGAGTCCGTCAAATTCGCCGCCCTGAGCCCACTTGTCGAAGTCCTTTTCAAATGCCTGCTTTGTACGGACTGTCTTCATCTTCCTGATGCCCTTTACTTCTCCCTGCCATTTCTTCCATGCATTGGATACGCTGGCATTCTTGGACGAATACTGGATACGTACCTTCTGGCTCATGCCCTGATACTTGTTCATGATGTCCAGTCGCAGTGTACGGAGGTTGATCTTATGTGGATCTCCGATCTCCTCGATATATCGTACTCCTTCGGAATGGATATATTCCTTTGTGCTGCCTGGGAAGCCGTAGATGAATGTGAAGTCACCTTCCTGCACACCCTTGGTCGAAATATGGAAATACTTCTTCGGCTTGTAAGGTACATTGTCCTTTGAATATGGAGCAGGATTGTTGTCTTTGTCCGCATAGATACGGAACATCGAGAAGTCTCCGGTGTGGCGTGGCCACATCCAGTTGTCTGTGTCTCCTCCGAATTTTCCTATCGATGATGGCGGAGCTCCTACGAGGCGTACGTCAGCATATTCCCTATATATGAATATAAAGTACTGGTTGCCGTAGTAAAGTGCCTCTACGGTTGCCCTAAGGCCGTTTCCGTCCTTAGTGGCTTCTTCTATGAGAGCCTTGCTGTTGTTCTTTACCAGCTCGACTCTCTGTTCCTCGCTCATGTCCGGAGTATATCCCTTGAGAATTACTTCTGTGACGTCTTCCATTCTTTCAAGGAAGCTCACTGTAAGTCCCTTGTTAGGAAGTTCCTCTTCGCGGCTCATAGCCCAGAAGCCGTCCTTTAGGTAATCATGCTCCACGCTGCTGTGCTGCTGGATCTGGCTGTAACCGCAATGGTGGTTGGTAAGGAGAAGACCCTCGGGAGAAATAAGTTCTCCTGTACATCCACGTCCGAACAGCACGACCGCATCCTTCAGTGAAGCCTCGTTGATGCTGTATATGTCTTCAGCGTCGAGCTTGAAGCCCTTCTCCTGCATGTCGGTTATGCGCTGTGAAATGAGTGACGGAAGCCACATGCCCTCGTCAGCCCTTGTGGTCATCCCTGCCAGTGCCAGCACTCCGGCTAAAATGAATCTGATACTTTTTCTCATGTGTTATTTAAGTTGTTGATTATTAGCGTAAGTTCTTGTTACTCATCTAATTCGGTACGGAACATTTTCCTGTAAAACTCTGCTTTCTTATCCAAGGCGAGGGGATAGGCACGAGATGATGACGGCATCCTCCAGAACCTTATGCTTCTTTTTCCGATATGGCATTCCGAATATTCGCCTACAGAAGGCTCATCGCAACCGAACTTCTCCACAATCACATCAGTTGCCTTCTGGCCGGTTGTCACGATAGCCTGGCATTCGGGAATACGCTCCAGCATTTCTGCAATATCGGTAGCCCTGACCACTTCCAGGAACTTGTCCGAGGCATTGTCCTTGAGCCTCCTGACTTCACAGGCCGTATCATACATTGCTATACCTTTCTCTGTTGCAAAACCCGCACATCTTTCCCTGTCGAATCTCTTGACCTTCTTACCACCTTCTTCTGCCACGAAATACTCCTTGTCATCATGGAAAATCAGTCCCCATATCCGCCACATGTCGTTTATCCAGTTGGGATAGAAGAATTCCATCGACCAGCGTTTGCGTGCAGGAGGAAAGCTTCCTAGCATAAGAATTCGAGCCCCTTCTGGAAGGAAGGGTTCCAAAGGATGCTTTTCCACAGGTGTGATTTCTTTTGCCATAGATGCAAAGATAACAAATCTTTAATTAACTTTGTAGTGACAATGTGTCAATAGAATAATCGATAACACTAAAAATCATAATTATGAAGAAGATTGTTTTGGTGCTTGCTGCAGTCGTAATGACATTCTCCGCGCTTGCACAGCCTCAGGGAGGCTTCTGGGGACCACGTCAGGAAACCATCAAGGTATGGCCGGACGGAGCTCCTAACGCATTTACTTATGATGTAGCTAACGATCCGCATGGAGACCAGTATCAGGAAGCTATCCTGGAAATCTATCCTGCAAGAAACCCTAACGGACGCTGTATCATCATATGCCCTGGCGGCGGATATGCAGTGCTTTCCATGACCCACGAAGGCCGCGACATCAGACAGTGGCTCAACGCACGTGGATTCACATGCTGTCTTCTTCAATACAGAATGCCTCGCGGTCATCATGAGGTTCCGCTCAGCGATGTCCAGCAGGCTATGCGTATCATGCGCGGGCGTACTGATCTCGGCATCACCCATATCGGTGTAATGGGATTCTCGGCTGGCGGACATCTCGCATCAACAGCAGCAACTCATTATAAAGATGCGGCTACCCGTCCTGACTTCCAGATTCTTGTATATCCTGTGATCACATTCGAGAAACCTTATACCCACAACGGTTCGGTAGAAGGACTTCTCGGCAACAACCAGACTCAGGAACTCATCGATCTTTATTCAAACCAGAAGCAGGTAACATCTGACACACCTCCTGCATTCATCCTTGCAGCTACAGATGACTTCCTCGTACCCGTGAAGAACAGCCTTATGTACTATGAGGCTCTGGTAGAGAACAAGGTAAGCGCTACTATGCATATCTATCCTTCAGGTGGACATGGCTTCGGATGGGGTGACAACTACATCTACAAGAGCGAGTGGAGTGCAGAACTTGAGCGTTGGCTCAATACAGTAGTCCTGAAATAACATCACATATATGATAAGGAAACCGCCCGGCGAAGTCACATCGTCGGGCGGTTCAAGTTCGTTTAATATTTATGTCTAACATCTATCAGTTGATATGTCATATAGCACATTCCGTGCCATATCAGAATGTATTCTGAAATATTTGTCTATATTTGTAAACGACCAAAATAACTGACAGATATCTATGAAAAACGGCTGCTACAAGCTTTCGTGGAGGGAGCGTATCGGATTCAGTGCCGGAGATCTGGCGCAGAACCTCATTTATCAGACGGTGAGCATCTGGCTCCTTTTCTTCTATACCAATGTTTACGGACTCAAGCCGAGTGTTTCGGCTGTGATGTTCCTTGTTGTCAGAATCATCGATGTCATCTGGGATCCTATCGTGGGAGCATTTATCGACAAGGCGAATCCGCGTTGGGGCAAATACCGCTCGTGGCTTCTTTTTGCCGGTATTCCCCTTGCCGCATTTGCCATGCTCTGCTTCTGGAACGGCTTCAGCGGCTCGCTCCTCTATGCGTACATCACTTATGTGGGAATGAGCATGTGCTTTACATTGATAAATGTGCCTTATGGCGCCCTCAATTCATCACTTACCCGCGACACCGACGAGATCACGATACTGACCAGCGTAAGGATGTTCTTTGCCAATCTTGCAGGATTGATAATCAAGACATTGCCTCTTGTTATAGCCATCTTTGCTCCGAAGGTCATGAATCCTGAGACAGGTCGTATGGAGGCAGTGTACAATACTCCGGAGTCGGCTCAGGCATGGTTCATCACCATGAGCATATTCGCCCTTACCGGACTTGCCCTGCTCGTTTTCTGCTTCTTCGAAAGCAAGGAAAGGATCGTGATGGCCAAGGAAGATACTGAAAAGGTGAAGGTAAGCGACCTCTGGATGGAGCTTGTGCGAAACCGTCCGCTCCGTATCCTGTCCTTCTTCTTCATAATCTCCTTCGCTACCATGAGCATCAGCAACGCGGCTGATTCTTATTTCATGACATACAACATCGGCGCGACGCCTTTCATGATGACCGTGTTCATGTGGCTGGGAACTATTCCAGCTTTTGTCTTCCTTCCGCTCGTTCCGGCGATAAAGAAAAAGGTCGGAAAGGCAGGAATGTTCAAGATCTTCCTCGGTGTGTCGATAGTAGGAATGCTCCTGATGTATGCAATAGTTTCCGTGCCGTCCCTCAAGGCATGTTTCCCTTTGCTTTGTGCAGTCCAGTTCCTGAAAAGCGCCGGAGTGCTTGTGGCGACAGGATACATGTGGGCTCTTGTGCCAGAGGTGGTTACATATGGAGAATATACTACAGGACGTCGTGTGGCAGCGATAGTGAACGCCCTCATATGCATATTCATGAAGGCCGGAATGGCTCTTGGAGGCGTTATCCCCGGCCTCGTGCTTGCATGGGTCGGATTTGATGCTGCAAGCCAGGTGCAGACTCCTCTTGCCGAGCAGGGAATCCTCTCTCTTGTTACCATCATCCCGGCAATCCTCTTCTTCGCCGCTATCTTCGTGATCGGAAAATACGAACTTTCGGACGAAAGAATGGACCAGATAAACAGTGAAATCTCAAAACGATAGAATTATGAAATACTCATCAAACCCCGACACCATAACCCGTGATTATTTTGATTCACTCCTTCTGGAGACACGCTATATAGATTCTGTACTTCCAAGCACGAAGATGACCCTCTGGGGCGAAACATTCGATACTCCTGTGATGACGGCGGCTCTGTCTCACCTGCACAATTCCGCTCAGGACGGAATGTCAGTATATGCAGAGGGCGCTGCAAAGGCCGGAGCCGTACATTGGGTCGGAATGGGCGAGGACGAGGAGCTTGAAAGGGTAGTGGCGACCGGAGCAAGGTCAATAAAGATCATCAAGCCTCATGCGGATAACAGGGAGGTCTTCCGCAAGATCGAGCACGCAGTAGCTCAGGGATGCTTCGCAGTCGGTATGGACACTGACCATGCTTTCAATTCCAACGGCGGTTATGATGATGTATTCGGCCTTCCTATGAAGCCTAAGTCTACAGCCGAGCTGAAGGAATTTGTCCAGGCTGCCGGTGTGCCTTTCATCGTGAAGGGTGTCCTCAGTCCGAAGGATGCGGAGAAATGCGCCGAGGCCGGATGTGCCGGTCTGGTAGTGTCGCACCATCACGGAATGGTTCAGTATTCTGTTCCGCCGCTCATGGTCATGCAGGATATCATTTCAGCTGCAGGCCCTGATGTTCAGGTGTTCATTGACTGCGGCATCGCAAGCGGAATGGATGTGTACAAATGTCTGGCTCTCGGAGCTAAGGCGGTTTCAGTGGGAAGACATCTGATGCCACTCCTGAAGAATGGCCCTGATGCTGTGGCGCAGAGAATCAATGAAATGACTTCTGAGCTTGCAGGAATCATGGCCCGCACAGGCGTAGCCACTCTCGATGATATGGACCCGACAGTAATTCATAGGAGGAACTTCTGATGCTTCTTGGAATATCATCACAGCTGGAGCACGCAGATCCGCAGGATTGGGCTTCGAAACATGTTGCATTGGGCCTTAAGTCGGTGAATTTCCCTGTCTCGTTTCAGGATGGAGAAGATACATTCATGGCGTACAAGAAGGCCGCAGACGAGGCTGGATTGACTATTGCCGAGGTCGGAGTATGGAGGAATACTCTTGCTGCTGATCCGCAGGAGAGACGCAAGTGGATCGATTATTCGATAGAGCAGCTTCGTATGGCTGATGCGATCGGGGCTGTCTGCTGCGTGAATGTGGTCGGCACGCCATACGGACCGAGATGGGATGGAGGCTATCGCGAAAATTTCAGCTCGGAGCTTTGGGATATGGCTGTGAAGATGATTCGGGAAATCATAGATGCGGCGAAGCCGAAACATACCAAGTTCTGCATAGAATCCATGCCTTGGATGATCCCGAGCACGCCTGAAGAATATCTGCGTCTGATCGAGGATGTTGACCGTGTTGAGTTCGGAACTCATCTGGACGTGGTGAACATGATAACCTCGCCCAGGAAGTATTTCTTCAATGACGAGTTCCTGCATGAGTGCTTTGAGAAGCTTCATGGAACCATCTGCAGCTGCCATCTGAAAGATATACGTCTTAAGGAAGAATATACATTCCAGCTTCAGGAGTGTGCTTGCGGAGACGGCGTCCTCGATATTGAACTTTATGCTCGTCTGGCTGATGCCGAGGATCCGGCCATGCCTATGATAATAGAACACCTCACCACTGACGAGGAATATGCCGCCAGCGTGAGGTATGTAAAGGAAAGATTGTCTTTATGACCTGACCTTGGCTCCGATGAAGAAGATCGCGTTTGAGCTCTGCTCCTGGATCAGGTAGATGAACGGACGGTCTGCATGGAATGTGACAGGCTCTGATGGCTGCGGCAGTGATGTTGTAAATGTTCCTCCTATGGTCACGGCAGCTGCTTCTGTCCCTTCCTCGCTTACGATGATCTTGCTCTTCTGTTTGATAAGTCCCAGATAGACGTTTCCATTCGGATTGGTTATCATTTCGTTGAATTCGGCATTGTCAGGGTCAAATGCCCTCTGGATGCCGAGGCTGTTCATTATACCCTTCAGATTCATGTCGGTCTCTGTCTCGAAAGCAGGGAGCTTAAGGTCGACTTTCCTCTGAGTCATTCTGATCTTTGCATATTCCCATGATCTGCTGTCCACAGCATCTATAACTTCTTCGATCTTCACACCTTCGTTCGGCAGGAGGACGTACATGTTGTATGATGCGTTTCCATATGCAAGCCTTACAGTCGACCATAGTTCGTTCGATGAATATTGGAAGTAATCTTCCATATGCATCATCTGAACCTTGCCTGATGTTCCGTCAATATTGGTGAAATCAGCTTTCTTTGTGTTCTCCTTGTCGAACTTTGCAGCCCACGCTCCCTTGAAGTATATCGAATTGATGGCATACAGGCAGGCTGTCGGGTCAATTTCGTCAAGTATCTTCGGAATCATCCCTTCTGTGTTCTCATTGCACCAGCTGTTGATGGCTTCCAAGGCCACATCATCGAACTTCATGCTGCGGACATAGGCATCGTAATATGTAGTGAGTGCCTCGCTGAAACTGTCTTTCAGCTCGAATCTCTCATTTGCCATCACGGCATTCGCTATCCTGACATCCACAAGCTCGTCTACATTCTGACATCCCTGAAGGAAATACCGGCAGTATTCGTTGATGTCCTCTATTGTACAGCCTTCAAATCCGAGGGCAGTAAGGATCTCTTCACTGGTCTGGCCAGTCGCGCCGTTGTCAAGGGCTCCGAGAACGAAGCTGATGCTGAGAGGAGATACCATGAAGTCCTTGCCGGACCATTTTTCATTGTTGTAGATGGCGTCAAGCAGGTTGAATGCGAAAGAATTACCCTCGCTTACCATTCCTTCCTGTTCTTTTGTAAGGCTGTATGACTTGCCTGGTTCCGGCTCTATGATAGGATCTGTCTGATCCGCTGGCCTTGCTTTTTCGCAGGCCATGAGGCATGATGTTGCGATAGTGATCGCGATGATAAGGTTACGTGGTCTCATGATTATTCGTTTTTTATGTTTCTACATAATAGATACGGATATTATGAGAAGACTGCGTACAAATATAAAAAATTATAATGAGAATCGTATGCCTATAGGCAAAGTAAAGGTTACAGGTCTTTCCGAACGGATGGTTTCCACCTTGCTTGCATTTTCGAAATATCTGTTCAGCTCAGGCTCAATATAGATTCCGACACGAGGGGTGATGTCATACTGTAGTCCGAGCCCAAGTCCTGCCGACCATTGGCATGGCAGATCGATCTTTCTGCCTGCCTTTTGTGCCGCGACAGGGAGATCTGCTGCCGCGCCTGCAGATATATAGGCGTTGAAATGATATGACTTCCAGAATGTCCACGATGCCTTTAAAGGTATACCGATATAATGTATGCCCTGCCCGTGCAGCCAATTGCCTTTCAGATCATTTATATCGGAGTGCAGATAAGTGTATCTTAGGCCTGTCGCGATTGACCACCTGTCTGTAAATGAATATGTCAATGAAACATCGACAGTTACAGGCATGGCATGTCTGTATTTTATGACTTTGTCTTTCACTATGGTCGTGTTTCCGACTTCATTGTTGCCTGTTCCTTGGTTTTCTCCCGGTTTGTCCACTCCTTCCGGAGGTGTCGGGCCTATGATGCTGGTGGATATGTTGCCGCCTGTGTAAGGAGGATTTATCCCCGATCCTATTGGAGGCAGCTGGTTCTGAGGAGCGAATTGTGTCTTCATCCTTCCATCTGCAGGATTGCCGACGTTTCCGCTCAATCCGAACCGGATTCTTCTTTTCTCCCTTCTGTCATTCTCTGATTCTTCCTCGAAGAAATCATAAGATTCAAAAGTCTGCACCTGGGTCTCGATGTTTTCTTCCGGTGACTCAGGCATTTTGCTGATTTCAGGGCAGGAGACATCATCCGGATGTTCTGATGTTTCTTCTTCAGTTGCAATATCTTCCTTGCGTATGCTTCTGAATTCCAAAGGCTTCAGATCTGCCGGATTCTTGATTTCAGCGATGAGGATCTCCTGCCTTCCGGCTGGTATGAGCTGGATTTCACGAGTGCCTGCCATGAAGGTTTCCGATATGTCCGGCTTTATCATGAAAAGTATTGCAAGAATGCAGAGACAGAATGTCATCAGTATTCCCCAATTCTTGGATATGACCTTGCGGAGCATCTGTTTGGCCCTTGCAAGATTGGATGATGACGAGTGGGGAGCAATGCCCAGGACAGCGCTGATCTCCTTATGCGACAGTCCGTCAAGTACGGAGAGTTTGAATACCTTGCCATATTGTTCAGGAAGTGTGTCGACCACTTCAAGGAGTTCGTTCAGAGGTATTTCAGTGAAATGAGCTGTGGTCTCCTCAAACAACGGTTCGGGAATCGACTCGATGTCAGTCACAACTGTTTTCTGAGTGTCCTTCAGATACTTGAATGCTATGTTTCTTACGATGGAACGCATCCATGGCTCCAGTTTTGACGGATCCCTGAGGCTGTCAAGACTGGAAAAAATGACTATGAAAGAATCGTGCAGAAGATCTTCTGCCGTCTGGTGGTCATGGACATAATGAAGACATACTCCGTATAGTTTTCCGGAGTATGTCTCATATATATCGGTAAAAACCTGTCTTTCTATGTCGCTGATAGGTGCCATTCATATATAATGTACCCCAAATATAGAAAAGACTGCGTGAAAAATGTGTTTTTATTACATTCTGTCCTTCTGGGACTTGCCGGCACCAGTGCCCTTGTACTTGCTCTGAGTCGTGTTGAAGTTGTATCTGAGGGTGATACCATATGAACGCATGGACATCTTGCTCCATTGCCTGATCGAGTATTGGCCGCTGTACATTCTCATTTCACTAGCCTGATCGTCAAGAATGTCGTTTGCAAAGACTTCTACCGTTAGGGCATTGCTCAGGAAGCCTTTCCTGACTGATGCGTTGAGACTGTTTGTCGCTCTCATGAGATGGTAGATCCTGCTGTCTCCCTTGCCCTGGAATGTATAGTCGGCATTGACCATGAAGCCCTTAGGCAGAACAAGAGTGTTGCTGAACTGTACTACAGGGAGCGGCTGATTCATGTGGATGGTTTCGTCGGTGTAATCCATTGTAAGCCATTGTTTTACAAGTGCGAGAGTGAGCCTTGGATGCCATATCCCGAAAGTCGGTGTTGCTGCAATCATCGCCTGCATTGTCGGGATCTTCTTACCGAAATTATCGTAGTAGATGAGGATTACATTGTCCATATCCTTCTGCGCGATTGCCTGATGCAGGATTGCGTTCTTGGCGACCTGATAGCTTACTCCGGCCTGAATGAATTTCCATACTACGGCAAACGAAGCATCATGGTTCATCTCCGGCCTGAGCAGCGGATTACCCTGCTGCAGGGTGTATCTGTCGATATATAAGGTGGAGTTTGTCAGATAACTGTATTGTGGCCTTGATGTCTTTGCCGTATAGCTCAGCTGGAACTGGAAAGGACCGGCTATGGCTGCAAATGATGCGTTAGGGTAGAAGTTGTCGTAAGTTCTGCTCTGGTCTTCCTTCAGAATGTCATTCTCGTAATAATTGAATCCGATATGTTCATATCGTACTCCTGCTGTAAGGCTTCCGAACGGCAACGGGTAGGCATATTCAATGTAAGCGCTTGTTTCCGACTCGTTTATGGTCGTATGCGCACTTGGTACGTAACCTTCTCCATTGATGTATTCGTCGTATCTGTCAGTGTAAGAATATTCGCTTCCGGCTGTGATGATACCCTTGAAGAGAGGGTATGTCAACGTCAGTTTGGATGCATAAAGCCTGTTATGGGTATTGCTTGTCGTATTCACGATACGATCGTCCTGATACTGGCTGTCTTCGTTATATGTCATGAGCCCATTGCTTCTGCTGTCGTGGAAGTCAGCGTTGAAGTCGATGTTGAGCTTACCGGCTGCGCCGTTGTAGTACATGTTCACTTCATGTGTCATGGATGGATCGGAATGTCCTTCTGCAACGGTATTTGTTTCATCGTCCAGCAGACCGTCCAATGTAGCTCTTGTCCTTACATCCTGAGAGGATGAAGATCTGAGACTGAAGTTCGGACTGTATCGCATTCCTATAGAGTGATTGTCCTTTATCTGCCAGTTGAAACCTAGAGTGGTATTGAGTGACTGATCCTTGTTTTCAAAATATCCTTCCTGTTTTGTTTCGAGAAGTTGCTTCGACTTGAGTGTCTGATGGAGGTACGTGTCCTGGAAATATTCCGAACCGGTATATGCCAATGTTCCGAATACATCAATACCGTCATGTCGGTAGTTTATATTCACGACCTCGTTGAGGTTGGTGTATTTCGACTGTGACCATTTCGAGCTTGCGTCGAAACCGAATCCGTCTCCGACTCTCTTTATGGTCTGGATCCTTATCACCGCCTTTACGGTAGCGTCATATCTTGCCCCGGGATTCTGGACGACGTCTACAGACTTGATCTCCCTGGAACTGAGACGCTCCAGTTCGGAATTGTCTCTCAGAAGTCTGCCGTTTATGTAAATGATAGGAGTTCCCTTGCCTATTACTTCGAATCCTTCGTCCTTGGAAATTACCCCGGGCAGCTTCTGCAAGACATCGTTCGCAGATCCGGCCTCGGCAAGGACACTGTTCTCGACAGGAGTTACGAATGCATCTCCTTTTATGACTGTCTTCGGAAGGTATCCTTTGACAACAGACTTTCCCAGCATCTCCGTATCTGGATTCATCTTGATCGTGCCGAAGTCTGTTCCGTTGACCGGGGCATGAAATGGTTCGTATCCGATGAAGGAGACATGGATCATTCTTCCGTCTGCATGTGCCGGCATTGAGAACACACCGAGAGTATCTGTCATAGTTCCGCTAAGATAGGTCGAGTCGGCCTTCTGGAGCATTACATTGGCATATGCAAGTGGGACATTGTTTTCATCCACAACCTTTCCTTTCATGGACTGGGCGGATGCGTTCAATGAAAGTGCCGCCATAAATAGGGAAGTAGCGGCACGGATAATGTTTTTTGTCAGCGTCATATATGTTAATCTGTACATGTTTAACAATCTTATGATAGAAAAACTACAGTACTATCAATGCCGGCAATGCCTCTCCTACCGTCATAGCAACCCATCCTGCAAGCACGAATATGCTTATGACCCATGCGATGAACAGTACGAGTCCAGGCTTCCATGACGGTGCCTTGAGATTGAAAAGAAGCATTACTCCATTGTATATGAAACATACGCATAAGATTCCCAGTACGATCAGGACCAGCCCCCAGAATGTGGTGGATGTGAGGATGGATGCTATCAGCTGCTCTTCTGCGTCGAGTGTACCCCATTCACTTATGATTTTGGCAATGTTTGAATCGAACATTGTCGGAAGTGAAGGCAGGACAAGTCCGCCTACGAGACCTCCGAGACCGGCGAAGAGGAGGAGTATGCCGAGAAATATTCCACCGACTTTCTCGATTGTCCTGACTCCGGGAGACTGGGAGGCTTCCTTTACTTCTTTCTCGAAATTGAAATCCTTCTCTTTGTAGTTGTTGAGATTCATCGGTTTACCCTTCATTTCACGCTTCTGTTCCGCAGTCCTGGCAGCAGGCATGGCAAGCCACAGACCGCTGTATGCAAACATAGGGAACAATATGTACGGACCGTTCTCAAAGCCGAAAATGCTGATGAATACGAGGGTCAGGAATATGATTCGGAAAAATACCTTGTCCATACCGAAATAGGTGCCGAGTCCGGAACATACTCCTCCCAGAACCCTTTCGTCCAAATTCCTGTAGATCTTTTTATTGTTGCCTTCTGCTTTTCTTTCTGACTTAGGCTGATCCTGTGTTTTGTCTCCTGTCTGGAATGAGGCTTCCGTATCTTCCTGTGCAAGTTCTTTCGGATTGCCTATGCGTCTCTTTATGTCACGCACCATCGTAAGATCCACGACCATCCCGCTGATGCATCTTTCACGAAGAAGTTCAGCTACGCGTTCTTCAATATCTGCGACTATCTCATCGGCGCTTGCATCACCGCTGAAACATGTCCTTATGTCGCTGAGATAGGCTCCCAGCTCTTCGTATGCATCAGTCTCTATTGTGAATGCGTAGCCGGCGAGGCTTATGTTTTCTGTTGTCTTCATTTTCGTTGTAAAGGTTATGCTTTAGATCCTTTTCTTATTGTTTCAATGCCTTTTGCAAGTTCGTCCCATGCTGCGTCCAGACCGGCGAGCTGCTCGCGTCCCAGATCCGTGATCATATAGTATTTCCTAGGCGGTCCCTGCGTCGATTCTTCCCATCTGTAGTTAAGCAGACCAAGTTTCTTGAGGCGGATGAGCAGGGGATAGGTGGTGCCCTCCGCGACTATTATGTTGACCTCCTTGAGCTTCTGGATTATCGACGAGGCATATTCGTCGCCTGCAGCCAGGATGAGAAGGATGCTGTATTCCAGCACCCCTCGCCTCATCTGGGTTCTGTTGTTCTCGATTATGCCTGTTGTGTCCATGGCTTATCTTCCTTCAGTGAATCTTCTTATGTTTTCTGCAGTGGCAGGAATGCCTCGGAGTTCGCATTTTTCTGCTGCGGTTCTTGCTTCCGGAGCTGCAATCCAGATCACGAGGTAGATCCAGAATCCTGCCGATCCGCAGATAAAGGCAACGAGGAATATGACCCTGATAAGAACTACGTCAACTCCAAGGAAAAGGGCGAGACCGGAACATACTCCTGCAATACGCTTTCCATCAGGATCGCGGAAAAGCTTTCTTACAGGCTTCTCTCCGTCGTATCCGCTGTAGTGGTATTCGTTCTTGGAACCTTCATAAGTACCAGTCTGCTCGTCAGTCTGTCTATAACCTTCAGGATAGCCGAGCCTGCCTATCACTTCCTGGGTCATTGCGAGATCTACGACCTGTCTTCCGCCAAGCTTTCCTTTAAGCATGTCTGCAATCCTTACCTCGAGTTCGTCCATTACTTCAGTTCTTGAACTGCTGTAGTCAAGAGCGGATTTGAATCGCTCAAGATATTCATTAAGAGTGTTGTAAGCATCTTCATCGATAGTGAAGCTGCAACCTCCGATAGCTACATTGATTGTCTTTTTCATGTCTTTATCTGTTAAATGTCATACTTTCATTTCAATAGTCATTCCATGCGGAAGGTACTATGATGATGCAAAGATATATAAATTTTTGAATACCTTGCAATACAAGGTACTGAAATTTTAGGAATAATTTTTGGAATCGGCCGGTTGATGGATATGAATGATATGAATAAAGAGGTGAATCGTTGCAGTGATGCTGATCTTATAAGAAGCGTTGCCGGGGGACGGATGGATATGTTCAGAGTGATAGTGGAAAAATATCTGGATATGGTTGCAAGAACGTCCTATCGTATATTATGCGACAGGGGTGCTGCTGATGAAGTTACATGTTCTGTCTTCATGTCTATTTGGAATGATTCAGCCTCGTATGATGAGGTTATTGATGTCAAGTCATGGATATACCGTATGACATGCGATTTCTGTCTAGGGCACCTTCGCAGGAGGGGATGGCTCGATATTTTTGCCATGCGGCCTGATGTGTATGAGAAATCGGCTCCTCGGGCACGTTTGCAGGAAGATGACTATATAACGAAAGAAACCTGGGTCATTTTCTGCCGTGCCTCCAGAGAGCTTACAGCCGAACAAAGGATCGCGTATGTGCTATGTGAGCTTGAAGGGGTTTCTGTTCATGAGGCTGTGGTTATGACAAGAAGGCATTTTGATGAAATCGTAAGAGAGCTGCGGACGGCGAGAAACCGTGTCAAGCGAGAATTGGAGATATATGGAAAAGTCAGATGAATATATAGATTATTCAGCTTATGTCCGCTTTCTTGTTAAAGTGACAGGAGAACATCCGGATGCCTCGGCTTTGAAAAGGACCATACTGAAAAATGCTGTCGAGAAGTCGGAGATGCAGACGTTATTGATAATTCTCAAGAAACTGGCCCTTGCATCGGCAGTCGTGACTATATGTATGCTAGGTGCTGTCATTTTGGAAATCTTGTTAAAATAATCGGGTTATGCAGAAGGAACAATCAAGGAGGATTCAGACTTCGGTCTTGAATGCAGCGGAAAAGAAGGTGCTGGTGTGGCTGGCGGAAAGACAGCCTGAATGGATGACTTCGGACAGGCTTACCCTTTTAGGGGTAGTAGGAGCGCTTGTCGTTGCTGTCGGTTATATTCTTTCGAATGTTGATGTCCGGTGGCTCTGGCTGGCGTCGTTCGGCTTTTTTCTGAACTGGTACGGAGATTCTCTGGACGGAACCTTGGCCAGGGTGAGAGACCTCCAGCGTCCTGTCTATGGATTCTACCTCGATCATTGTGTTGACGGGGTGACTATGTCTGTCATCTGCATCGGAGCCGGCCTTTCAAAGCTGCTTCTTCTTCCGATTGCGATGGCTGTCCTGTCGGTATATCTGCTCCTTTCCATTTCTGTCTATATCAATGCTCATCTTAAAGGGGAATTCAAGCTCACCTTCGCAGGCCTCGGTCCTACTGAGTTCCGTCTTATTATGATAGTAGTGAATACTCTGTTCATCTATATATATCCTCTTCGTGATTATTCTGCTTCAATCACCCTTTGGGGAAATGTTGTTTCGCTTGGAGTGTTTGATTATGTAGGTATTGTTATCTTATTGATACTAATTGCTATATATGTTCAGAATTTTGTTGTAGATGCCAAGGAGTACGCTAAGGTTGATCCGGTGAGAAAATGGGACGGAAGGTTGAAACGGCACTAAGGATACCGAAGTATGTACTGGTCAGTGCTGCGGGTACGGTCGTAGATACGGCCGTGCTCTGGCTTGTCTCTCATCATGTTTTCCATTCATTTGCCGGGGAATATCTTCTTTCCCCGTTCATTTCATTTGAATGTGCCGTCCTTTTCAATTTCATATGTTCGTTCTTCTTAATCTGGAAGGATAGGATGGATATAGGCAATGCAAGGACTTTCATGAGCAGATATCTGTTGTACAATCTGTCATGCACAATGACTTTTTTGCTGAAGATGGGGTTGCTTCTGTTCTTTAAGTTTTTGTTTGGATGGGATGTTGTAATATGCAATCTTATAGCACTTTGTGTTTCTGGTATTGTTAATTTCGTGATGAGCGACCGGGTGATTTTCAGATGAGCGTTTTTTTGGCTATCTTTGCGGTCTTGAAAAGAATCGCTTATGAAGAAACTCATTATGATATTGGCCATGATGCTCCCGCTCATGGCTCATGCACAGAACGTCAAGACGTTGATTGCTGAAAGGGATTCCATTCCTTCCATGATAGAGCGCATGATTGCGCAGAGGGATTCTGCCAAGTGGGGAGATTACCATCCCCGCCGGATAACTTCGCATATCAATCTGGAATTCGTAACCTCTACCAATGCATATTTTACCGAAGGAAATTTTGATGAGGTTTCCTTCAAGCTGAATAGAGTGAGACTGGAAATGTACGGAAGGCTCAATCAGAACCTTTCCTATCATTTCCGTCAGTCCTTCAACAGATACAGCAACCCGTATTCTGTAGACAATCTCTCTTCATCGATCGAGTATGCTAACATCAAGTGGCACCACAGTGATTTCTTCGAGCTTGTAGCTGGAAAGCAGTTTGTGAATCTGGCTGGCTATGAAGGCTACCTCAATGCTCTTGAGGTGAGGGAATTCTGTAATTTCAACAATAATGTTCCCGTATATCAGGCTGGAATCATGGGGGTACTCATGCCAGATCCTGACCAGCAGTTCAGTCTTCAGCTTACCAATATCAGGAGCGGAAGCGACGATGATCATTATGTCTACGGCCTGCCTGCCGATATCAGGCCTTCAAAGCTGCCTATGCTTGCCACGGCTAACTGGAACGGCTGGTTTGCCGACAGAAGCATTCATCTTATGTACTCCGCTTCTGCAGGTAATCAGGCCAAGGATAAGAATATTTATTATCTGATGTGCGGAAACATCTATGAAAAAGGCCCTGTAGTGGCTTATCTTGATGTTCTTTACTCCCGGGAAGGAGTAGACAGCCAGCAGCGCATCACGACGCTTCAGGGGCTTGGAAACGGCCATATTCCTGTAACAGCTCAGAATGTGCAGCATTTTACAGTCATAGCTGACTTTGACTATCAGTTCCATCCCAAATGGAACGGCTATATCAAGGGAGCCTATGAGACAGCAAGCGTTTATGATGCGAACGGTTTCTTTGCAAAGGGAAGGTATCTGACTTCATGGAATGCCCAGGCTTGTCTTGAATGGTTTCCTTTCACTAAGGAGGAAGGACTCAAGATCTTTGCCCATTATGTCTATCATGGACATCATCTTACAGAGAACGCGCTGAGCTTGAATGCATATATGCCTCATACCCAGCGCGCTTCCATAGGTCTTGTCTATGTGATGCCTGTCCTTTAATCCTTCTTTCCAGGTCCCATAAGTTTGTCGATGATGATGGAGATGGCTCCGTCACCTGTCACGTTGCATGCTGTTCCGAAGCTGTCCATGGCGATATATAGGGCAATCATGAGGGCTTGTGCTTCCTCGTCGAAGCCAAGCATTGACTGGAGGAGTCCGAGTGATGCCATGATGGCTCCTCCGGGTACTCCGGGAGCTGCGACCATGGTTATGCCCAGCATGCAGATGAATCCGAACATCATTCCGAAGTCATAATGCATGCCCTTCATTATCATAAGGGCAAGAGCACATGCGACGATCTTGAGCGTACTGCCGGACATATGGATCGTAGAGCATAGAGGGATCGTGAATCCTGCGATGTCCTCGGAAACTCCGTTCCTGCGGGTCTGTTCCAGAGTCACAGGTATGGTTGCTGCAGACGACTGTGTGCCGAGTGCTGTGAAATATGCGGGGAGCATGTTCCACAGGAGCTTGAACGGATTCTTCTTTACAAAGCCTCCCGCTATCGAGAACTGGAGTATAAGTATACCTATGTGGATGATGAATATTATGCCGATGATCTTGATGAATACTGTCAGGATTGAGAATACCTGACCTACATAAGTCATGTTGAGGAATATTCCGAAGATGTATAGCGGCAGCAGGGGAATGATTGCTGACTTTATGGTCTTGATGATCACTTCCTCGAAATCATGAACGGCATCCTTCAGCGTGTGGCGGTCGAGTGCGGCGAGTCCGAGTCCCAAGGTAAATGCGAGGATCAGAGCAGTCATCACGTTCATAAGAGGAGGTATGGTCACCGTGAAATATGGCGACAGCTCTGTCGTAGATGCGACCTCCTGGAGGGATGAACCTCCCTGTATCATTCCGGGGAAAAGAGCGGCTCCCGTGAAGTATGAGACCAGCCCGGAGAAGATGGTGGAACCATATGCAATGGCTACGGTTACAAGAAGCATCTTGCCCGCCGTCTTTCCGATGTCCGAGATTGCCGGAGCCACCAGGCCGAGTATGATCAGAGGTATGGCGAAGCCGAGAAACTGGCTGAATATGCCGTTGAATGTGAGGAACAGCCTCACCATCCATGCAGGGGCTGCAAGTCCGAGCCCGACTCCAAGCGCAATGGCTATGATGATCTTGCCAAGAAGGCCTATTTTAAGCTTCTTCATAGGTTAACAAAAATGTTAATAGTACTAATCTTTTTGTTTTATCTGCTTATTATCAGTGAATTATGCTGAATGTGCTACCATACCTTGTGTAACTGGTCATTATACTCATATCCGGCCTGTTCAAGGATGGATATGACATCGTCTTTGTCGATTTCCAGGTCGTCACACAGCTCGTTCAGGTCGCCGTAGAAGTCTCGGAGCTTCAGGTTTATCCAGCTCATCAGCATTGCAGGATCTTTCGGATAGTATGTCATGTCGTTAGAATTTTATCTGCACAAAGATAGGTAAAATAGGAAAGAGTTTGGTATATTTGCTGACTATAAAATCAGAATCTTATGTATCAGTTTCAATGCGATTATAATGAAGGCGCTCACCCTCGTATCATGGAACGCATGATGGAGACGAACTTCGAGCAGACAGTGGGATATGGGGAGGATCATTATTGTGCCTCAGCTCGTGAAGCGGTGAAGAAGGCTGTCGGACGTGATGATGTCGATGTGCATTTCCTCGTGGGAGGAACCCAGGCAAATGCTACTGTCATATCATCTGTCCTCCGTCCTCATCAGGGAGTCCTTTGTGCTGCGACCGGACATATCAATGTCCATGAAACAGGTGCAATAGAGCACAGCGGTCATAAGGTTCTTGCCATGCCGGCTGAGAACGGGCTTCTTGCAGCGGAGCAGATACGCCAGGCTATGGAAAGCCATTTCGCGGAAGACGGACCGGAGCATATGGTCCAGCCGGGTATGGTGTATATTTCATTCTCTTCAGAAGTGGGAACGATATACTCTTTGGCTCAGCTCAAGGCCATCAGTGAGGTATGCCGTGAATATGGTCTGCCCTTGTTCATAGATGGTGCGCGCATGGGCTATGGTCTGGCATCGGAAGGCTGTGATGTTACGCTTTCGGATATAGCTTCCCTTGCGGATGTATTCTATCTCGGAGGCACCAAGCAGGGAGCGCTCTTCGGAGAAGCCGTAGTGATTGTGAATGATGCTCTGAAGAAGGATTTCAGATATTTCATAAAGCAGAATGGAGGCATGCTTGCCAAAGGACGTCTTCTCGGCATACAGTTCCTGACCTTGTTCGAGGACGGTCTGTATTTCCAGCTTTCAAGGCATGCGGTGACTCAGGCCATGCGTATCCGTGACGCATTCAGGAGCTGTGGTTACGGATTTCTGGTGGACAGTCCTTCGAACCAGCAGTTCCCTGTAGTGGATAATGCTACTCTTGAAAGACTTTCAGAGGATTTCCTTTTCTCATTCTGGCAGAAGATTGATGAAGATCACAGTACAGTGCGTTTCTGCACAAGCTGGGCTACCCGTCCTGAGGCGGTGGATGCGCTTATCGCAGCTCTTCAGGGCCATTGAATCTTTTCCGGAGAGGAAGTTGAATTCAGATAATCATCGTATGAGATGTAGCGGGCTCCCATCGACTTGAGATGAGGGGTTTCAAGCTGGCAGTCGATTATGCCTCCTCCCTGAGCCTGCATGTGTCGGGCAAGGTGTATCATAGCAAGCTTGGATGCACTCGGCACCAGGGAGAACATGCTGTCTCCGATGAAGGCGCGTCCGCATACGAATCCATAAAGACCTCCCACAAGCTCATCTCCTTCCCACACCTCGACGCTTTTCGCATGTCCCTCCTCGTTGAGCAGCATCCATGTGTCAAGGAGGTCGGGACCTAACCATGCGTTGTCTTCGTCGATGCGGTTGTCAGTGGAGGCACAGCCTGCCAGAACATCGGCAAATGCCTCGTTGATCGTGCAGTGATATTTTCTTTTGTTCATCATGTTCCTCATGGAATGGGATACATGGATTTCATCCGTGTGGATCACGAACCTTTCCTGTGGTGCCCACCATATTATCGGTTCATGGCGGAAGGCAAAGTAGGGGAATATCCCCATCGGATATGCCTTTGCGAGCCGCTCTGGCGTGATTTCCCCGCCGACAGCATAGAAGCCGTCGGCATTTCCGTATCTTGGGTCGGGGAATGTATCTGTATGGTCAAGCTGGAATATCATGCGATTTCAAATCCGTCTTCTGTTGCCTTTATCACTGCCTTGAATCCTCCCTTGTGACCTCCGAAAAGGATTTCGCGCATGAGGAGAGGGGTGAGCCTTGCATTCAGGACACGCTCTATCTCACGTGCTCCGTATTCAGGAGAGAATCCTTCCTTGAGAAGCTTCCTGTAGGCTTCAGGCTCGATTTCCATCTTTACGTTTCTGGCTTTCAGTCTTTCTTCAAGCTTGCGGATCTTGTCGTCAAGGATAAGTCCGGCCATTTTTTCGTCCATGTCATTGAATACCACGACAGAGGTAAGTCTGTTGATGAACTCGGGAGCGAATACGTTCTTCACCTCCTTGGCCATTGCCTCGCCGGCTTTCACCTTGCGTTCGAATCCTACCGACGCCTTGTGGGCATAGCGTGCTCCTGCATTGGATGTCATGATGAGGACCACGTTCCTGAAATCCACCTTCCTGCCCTTGTTGTCGCTTATCACAGCATAGTCCATCACCTGGAGCAGGAGGTTGTAGATGTCTTCATGAGCCTTTTCAATCTCGTCAAGAAGCAGTACGCAGTAAGGATTCTTCCGCACTGTGTCGGTCAGTATGCCTCCGTCATCGTATCCTACATAGCCTGCAGGGGAGCCTATGAGCTTGGCTACCGAATGCTTCTCGGAATATTCGCTCATGTCGAATCTATGCAGAGGAACGTGCAACTGTCTTGCAAGAACCTTGGACAGCTCCGTCTTTCCGACTCCTGTAGGACCTACAAAGAGGAAGTTACCGATTGTCTTGTCACTGTCCAGAAGTCCGGCCTTTGACATGAGGATTGCCTCTGTAATGGTCTTGATTGCCTTTTCCTGACCATATATCTTCTGTCCAAGGCGTTCCTCCATATTGAAGAGATCGTCCTTTGTGTCGCCTTCCGATGCCTCTACGTCAATCCTGCAAATGTCTGCCAAAGCCTTGTCGATTGTCTTTTTTGTGACAGTCTTTCCATTGCATGTTTCTGCCAAGGCTCCGGCCTCGTCAAGAAGATCGACAGCCTTGTCAGGCAGGCATCGGTCGAGGATGTATCTTCTGCTCAGACCTATCGCATGAGTTATGGTGCCTTTGTCATAGCTGACGCCATGATATTCGGACAGTCCCGGCAGAATGCCTTTCAGAATCTTTTCAGCATCTTCGTCTCCAGGTTCGTCGATATCTATCTGACGGAAGAGTCCGGCTGCTCCGTTGTCTGTGGAGCTAAGGCGCTTCATGTCTTCCGGAGTTGCTGATATGATGAACTTTATATTGCCTGACTTGAAGTATGGGATCAATAGACTTAGTATGTCCTTGCTGCCATCTTCCATCTTGCTCATGCCTCCTAAAGAACGAAGCTCGTCTATATATACGATGACTTCTTCCTCCTGCGCAACGGCATCCATTACATTCTGGACGCGTCCTTCCAGATCCCCCCTGTACTGAGTTCCGCTAAGAAGCATTGCGGTATTGAGTTCCATGAGTGAGCATCCTTTCAGCTTCTCAGGTACATTGCCCTCGTTGAGGAGTGATGCTATTCCTCTGGCGACAGCTGTCTTGCCTACGCCGCGTCCACCTACGAGGAGGGCATTGCTCTTTGTCTTACGGCATAGTATCCTCATGACTCCGGCTATTTCATCCTTACGTCCTATAAGGTCGCTCTGCGGCTCTACCGGTCTGAAATATCTTATCCATCGTTCGTCAGATATGCCGCCTTCTCCTGCCTCTCCTGTTTCTTCCGCAAGTCCGATGAGAGAGTTAAGGAAGTCCGGGATGGAGCAGTCCAGACATGATTCGAGGTAAAACCGTGCGAAGGACTCCTCCAGATGAAAGATGGAATATATCAGATGATGGGTCTGGACGCTACCGGCCATAGCTGAAGCTGCTGTCTCTGCTGCTCTTTCGAAGAGTTCCTGCAACTGGGCTGAAAACTCTATGGCAAGTTCCATGTCTTCTGGAATACGGTCCAGATCGTTTATGTAATCGTATAGCTTGCCCTCAAGTTCCTCTGCGCGGCCGCAACGGCTCAATGCACTCCAGAAGTCACTGTCCTTGAGGAATCCCGCAAGCAGGTGTTCTGGAGTGATGAACTCGTTCCGCTTTCCTGTGGCTATGCCATAGGCCTCCATGAGGGCGGTGTTGACGTTTGCTGTCTGATTTATAGGCATATATTACCAGATGTTGATTCTTTCCTCAGGAGCGAGGTACATTGCGTCTGTCTCCTTGATGTCGAATGCTGTGTAGAAGGCGTCGATGTTTCTGAGCGCTGCATTGACACGCCATTTTCCGAGAGAATGTACGTCAGTCTTGGTCCTGCGGATGATTTCCTGTGGCCTTACATTCTGTGCCCAGAGGTTTGCATATCCGATATAGAATCTCTGGCTGTTGTTGAATCCATCGATGTCTGCTGGCGCCGGCTTGCCCTTGAGTGTATTCATATATGCCTGATATGCAACGAGGAGTCCTCCCTGATCTGCGATATTCTCGCCGAGGGTATAGCTTCCGTCAGCATGGAGTGAATCGAGCACGACGATCTTGTCATACTGCTCCACGAGAACCTTCGCGCGCTCGTTGAACTTGTCTTCGTCTTCCTTGGTCCACCATGCGCTGATGTTTCCGTCCTTGTCATAATTTCTGCCCTGATCGTCGAAACCATGGGTCATTTCGTGTCCGATCACGACTCCGATACCACCGTAATTGACTGCATCGTCAGCATTCGGATTGAAGAAAGGAGGCTGGAGGATAGCGGCAGGAAAGCAGATCTCGTTTGTGGTAGGGTTGTAGTAAGCATTGACTGTCTGCGGGCTCATACCCCATTCTGTCCTGTCTACAGGCTGTCCCTCGTCCTTCATCATATCCTCATGACCGAATCTGTTTACGCGGCAGATGTTCGCCCAATATGAATCGTTCCTGATGTCAAGACTGCTGTAGTCCATCCATGTGTCAGGATATCCTACCTTCACGATGAATGTGCCGAGCTTCTCCTGAGCCTTTGCCTTGGTCTCGTCGCTCATCCAGTCGAGAGCTGTAATTCTTTCTCCGAGAGCTGTCTGGAGATTTGCCACCATCTCGACCATCTTCTCCTTGGATGATGCAGGGAAGTACTTCTCTACATAAAGCTGTCCGAATGCGTCTGCAAGCGACCTGTTGACTACAGCGAGGGAACGTTTCCAGAGAGGCTGGAGCTCTTCTCTTCCCTGTACAGCCTTGCCGAAGTATTCGAAGTTTGCGTTCACGAAGTCTTCACTGAGATAGTTGGATGCCGAATTGAGAAGCTTGAATGTGAGGTATTCCTTCTGGTCTTCAAGTGATGTGTTCTTGAGTACCTTGGTGAGGCCTTCGAAGAATGGAATCTGTCCTGCATTAAGTTCGGTTGACTTGCTGATACCTGTCTCCTTGAAGAAGATATCCCAGTCGATGAAGTCATATATGCTTGTGAACTCCTTGACTGACATCTTGTTATAATTCTTATGAACGTCTCTGAGAGCATTCCTGTCCACTGAAATCTTTGCAATTTCAGTCTCTAGTGCTATCACAGCATCAGCAGCTTTTGCGGCTTCAGCTTCGCTATAGCCTCCAAGAACGAAAAGCTTGTTGACATATTCCTTATATGCCTTTCTGAGTCTGGCAGAATTCTCGTCATCGGCAAGATAATAGTCTCTGTCACCCATTGAGATACCTCCCTGATAGAACTGGAGGAGGTTCATTGTACTGTTCTTCTCATCGGCACCGATGTAGAAGCTGAAATATGGACTAGAGCTTTCAACCTGCATTTTTCCGACCATTGCACTGAGCTCCTTCATATTGGAAACTGCCTTGATTTCGGCCATCTGCTCCTTTACAGGTGCCGCTCCGTCGGCGTTGCGCTTCTCCATGTCCATACCCTGTGCGTACATGGTCTGGATCTTTGCGCCTACGCTTCCTTCTTCCTGAGCCTTGGCATTTATCTCGTCTATCAAGGTCTTGAGCTTTTCCTGATTTTCCTTCTCCAGCTGGTCAAATATTCCGTATCTTGCATACTCGGCTGTAAGAGGATTGGCCTCCATCCATCCGCCGCATGCATACTGGTAGAAGTCCTCGGCAGGGGATACCGAATTATCGAAATTCGCAAGGTCGATTGCAGGCTTTCCTGCATCCTTGCTCTGTGTACAGCCTGCAAGAGTCAGTGCTGCAACTCCGAGAGTGATCATGATCTTTTTCATATCTGTTTTGGTTTATTGAATATCAAATCTGAGCGGGAAACCTTCCGCACGAGCCATGGCTGTAGCCTTTGAAACCTTGCTTCTGGCAATATCAAGAGGGTATGTGCCGACTGTAGCTTTCTGGTTGACGTGAGTTTCTTCGGCAATGTTGACGGCCTCGTCATAAGTTTTCATGAATACTGTCATCATGACGGAAATCACGAACTCGAATGTCGTGAAATCGTCGTTCATAACAATCACACGATGCTTTTGGGGCTCTTTCGGTGTGGCTTTTACCGTCGAGCGTGTCTGTTTCTGTATCTGTTCCTGAGCCATATCATTCTATATTATGCTTTTCATGAATATTTCTGCACCAGTAAACGAATGGAGTATCCAGAAGGCTAGTGATGAAATATATTATGTAGCTGCTTATGAATATGGACATAAGTGTCTTTATATCATATGTTCCGTAGAAGGCGAAGAATGTATAAAGCAAGGTGTTGAGCAGCTGCGAGACCATTGTGGATCCGTTGTTTCTGATCCACAGGCCTTTCTTTTCATCTCCGAATCTCTTTCTGCACCATTCCCACCATTTGTGGTAGAGCCATACATCCGTAAGCTGGGATATCAGATATACCAGCAGGGAAGCGCAGACAATTCTCGGAGTACTGCTGAATATGGTATGGAATGCTCCGCTGGCCCAGTCGTTCTCGCCAGGAGTATAGAGCAGCCACATCTGGGATATGGCGATGAATACCAATGAACAGAATGTGCTTATGACCACAGCGCGGTTCGCGTCCTTTCTGCTGTGGTTCTCGCTCATAATGTCTGTAATAAGGAAAGTGCTGGCAAACATTACGTTACCCAAGGTCATTTCGACTCCGAAAGCCTTTACAAGCAGCAATACTTCAATGTTTGCAAGCAATGTCGCCAGCACATTGAAGGCGAGGAGTCCGTTTTTGCCGAAAAATCGGTAAAACGCCACCACGCCTCCATATATGGTGACGAATGATGTTATTATAAGTAATTCGTTTGTCATTTCAATTCTGCATTAATCTGCAAATGTACAAATTAATCACTTATTTCCATACCTTCATCTTGCGCAGATGGGTGCGCAGATCGCGATCCTCCTGAGTCTGCTCATTGTAGATTTCCAGAAGATGGACTGATTCCGGTTCGATGAAGAGGTCATTCCTGCCGTATTTTCCCGCCAGATCGATGAATTTTCTGCAGAGTCTGAGGAAGTCGTCACGGAGTCTTCCAAGAAAATACATGTAGGATCCGAGGTCTGTGTCCCAGCAGTACCATGCATTGTCGTCCGAATCGAGGCAGTAGAGCGCTGCCTTGCGGATATATCTGAGTCCGTCTCCATAATGTCCGGTCAGAAAAAGGAAATCCGCATTCTTTTCAAATGCTCTCATCAGTCTCTCCGAAACATCATGACCTTCCTCCTTTATCTGATGACATCTTGCGATCTCCTTGATGTAGGATTCCTGCATTTCGTGATGCAATGAAGGAATCATGCGGATTTCAAGACCATTCTCGGAACTGCGTGTCCATGCAGCAAGCTGATACTTCTTGTTTTTCATCATAACTTAAATTGATTTGAAAATTGAACATCAGTTATCCGTACGGCTGCCTATGTCAAAGAACTTGGCCTGTGGCTCACTACCAGACATAACAGGATACAACGCCCCCGTTATGGCTTTTTACAGCCGTCGGATATGTTATGATGAAAATCTGCGCTGAAGATAGGGCGACTTATGTGATAGAATGATGCAAATATAGCATTATTCTATCACTTTGCAAACATTTAAGCCTATAACAAAAATGTTCGCGCTGATAACATATGGGTTTTTGTTGTTATCTTTCAATGATTTATGATAAATTCGGCTGAGAGATCAGTTTTAACAGTTCTCCGAAGTCATCAATGATCCAATCTGCCTTGGAAAGGCTTTCTCTGCTTCCGTTTCCATATGATACGCCGCAGGTTCTGGTGCCTGCATTGCGTCCCATTTCGATGTCGAATATTGTATCTCCGACCACTATTGCTTCATCTGCATTTATGTCGAATCTCTCCAATGTCTTGTTGACAGCCTCCGGATCCGGCTTGCCTTTCTTGACGTCATTAGCTCCCAGAATGCAGGTGATGGTCGAGGCGAGTCCGAGGTTGTTTATGTACTCGGTCAGTGAAGCGTTGCTGCGGCTGCTCGCAATGGTCAGGATGATTCCACGCTTCTTGAGTTCCATCAAAGTGTCCATCACATTCGGATACAGCTGCACGGCTCCTTCCGTATTGAACTCATGGAATAACCTGCGGTATGTTACAGCATACTGGTCACAGTCCACCTCGCATTCGGGAAACAGTACCGGCGGAATCTCCACCAGTCTAAGTCCGATCATCGCTGCGCACTGTTCGTCGCTCCTCTCCGGCAGCCCCATTTCCTTTATCGTCGCCTGTGTTGTCCTGACTATCACATCGGTCGTATCCCCGAGTGTTCCGTCAAAGTCAAGAATCGCTATCTTTATCATTTCGTCAGTGTTTTGTCTCTCATCTGCAAAGATGGGAAAATTTTGGTTTTTCTTTGATATCTTTCTATTGTTGCACCTATACCTACATCAGCTCCGCAAGCATCTTCTCAGGGTTGTTGAGGAAGTAGCTGGTGAGGCGGTAGTGGGAGGTCTCTTTGTATGGGGTTGATCTGAAGCCGGTTTCGTCGAGCTCGATGATATCAGCTTCGGGATAGGCCATCAGAATCGGGGAGTGGGTGGATATGATGAACTGGGAGTTTTGGTCAACTAGATGCTTAATCAGAGAGAGCATGGCCATCTGGCGGCTTGGGGAGAGGGCGGCCTCAGGCTCGTCGAGAATGTAGAGGCCTTGTCCTCTGAAGCGGTTCTGCATTATGGACATGAAGCTCTCGCCGTGTGATTGGTCGTGTAGCGATACCCCTCCGTACTGCTCCATGAATGCTGCTCCATTGCCTCCTGCTGTCCTGAGCCGGTCTATCTCCGTAGCTACATTGTATGTGCTTTCGGCTCTGAGGAAGAAACCGTCACGTGCATAGTGAGGGCCGCGGGCAAGACGCATGTGGTCGCAAAGGTGTGAATGGGATTCCTTGGTCGAGAATCTCATGTTCTTTGTCCCTCCTTCTGGGTTGAATCCCCAGCAGACGGCTATGGCTTCAAGGAGGGTGGACTTTCCCATGCCGTTTTCCCCGACAATAAAGGTTACAGGCTTGTGGAACTCGAAGCTCCCTCGCTCTGTAACCGCCTTTATCACTGGTATTTCATTCCAATATTGCCCCTCTCTTTCCGGGCCGTCCTCAAGGTAAATCCTTTCTATGTAGATCATAGGCCACTTGCTTAAAAAGGCAAATATAGGTATTTTTGACTCCCCGTCCTATTCTGTCGGGAAGAACATGGACTTCGGTTGCTTGCAAACCGGGCAGCGCCAGTCTGCGGGAAGGTTCTCGAACGGAGTACCCGGAGGAATACCGTTTTTCGGGTCTCCGATGGCCGGATCGTATATCCAGCCGCATTTTGCACATTTCATTTTCTTCATGATGATTGTGTTTTGTAAATGGTTGATAATTAGTTATCTGTGTTGATCAGCTTTTCATCTTTTCCGCCAGCATCAGGGCGATCTCCGCCATGTCGCATTTGTCGGTGGAGAAGGCCTGCGGGAAGGACAGACCGTCGTGCAGGAGGCGGAAGCCGTGCGTTGTGGCGATGTCGTTGAGGATGCGGACGCTGGCTGGGGCCCATGTGTATGAGCCGAATGCGAAGAAGCCGCGGTCTTTGACCATTCGTGAAGTCACAGCACGCATGAAG
The DNA here is from genome assembly GCA_017561265.1 of Bacteroidales bacterium. The sequence goes on along the minus strand of JAFZDJ010000001.1, from coordinate 38,820 downwards.
GCCTCGACAGGCGGGAAGACACCTCCGTTATAGGTCGGGGAGCCGACTGCAAGAGTGTTATAACGGAAAAGGTCGCGGAGCGCTGCAGAACCGTTTTCTACATTGAGGTTGTGCAGCGCGGTCGGGATGCCCAGCATTGAAAGCTCGCGTTCAAGGCTGCGTGCCGCTTCCGCCGTGTTTCCGTACATGGTGCCGTAAACGATGCATACTCCCGGTTCGGCCTCGTATCTGCTCAGACTTTCGTACTGCCCGATGACCTGCTGCGCATGCTTTTCCCATACAGGACCATGCGTGCTGCAAAGCCTCTCGACCGGCAGTGTCCCGATCTTCTTCAAGGCTGTCTGCACGGCTCCTCCGTACTTACCTATGATATTCGCATAATACCTTACCATCTCGCTTCGATACATCTCGAATGCATCAGCCTTGCCGTGGCAGAATCTCTCCGAACTATAATGGGTACATTCTCCGTTCTCTGCAGCTTCCTGGCAGTCACAGCTTTCATCGTCTATACCATCTTCTTCGCAAGAAATCCCGTCATGACATATACATCCCTCGTCACATGTGCACTTATCCCCGCAATATGAGTATTCCGTGTCTTTGATGCCATGTTTCAATGCTCCGAATGTGCCGAACGCATCTCCGGAAAACAAGGTCTTCTCAGCCGGAAGCCATGTCATCATCGTCTCAGGCCAATGAACCATCGGTGTCATGTGGAAGATCAGGTCGCAGCTTCCCAGACTCAGTTTGTCGCCGTCCCTTACTACCAGCACATCATCCTCGCTCAGTCCGTAATAGCCCTTCAGCATAGGCAGAGCTTTGGCATCGGCGACAACCAGTATACCAGGATATATGTCCAGAATGAGGGAAATCATTGACGAATGGTCGGGTTCCATATGATTCACGACAAGATAATCTATTGCCCTTGAACCTATCTCATTGCGTATCTTTTCCAAGTATTCTCTTTCGAAGCCTTCGTCAATTGTATCAATCAACGCAATCTTTTTATCTACAATAAGATATGAGTTGTAACTTATACCAAAAGGTAAAGGCCAGATCCCTTCAAAAAGGGATTTCTCGCAGTCGTTCACGCCTACATAGCGGATCCGTTCGCTGATCTTGCTCATAACGATTCAATTCTTTTTCCGACCGATAAAGCAACGCTTGTGCCATACCTCATGATTTGCATAATTCTGTATTAAGGACTAACTTTGAAGAAAATATTCAAGACATGAAGATTGCAGTACCAACAAGAGACGGACGCGTGGACGATCATTTCGGCCATTGCGCATATTATACGATTTTCGACGTCATCGACGGAAAGGTTGCGGGTTCATCAAAACTGGCCTCGCCTGAGGGATGCGGATGCAAGAGCGGAATCGCGCCTGTGCTCAGGCAGATGGGCGTTGCTGTGATGCTTGCCGGAAACATGGGGCAAGGAGCGAAGAACGTGCTTGAGGCGCAGAGGATCGAGGTGATCCGAGGATGCAACGGAGACGTAGAGGAGCTCGTGAAGGAGTACCTCGCAGGAAACATCAAGGATAACGGGGAGCTTTGCGACCATCACGACTGCCATTAAGCCATGTCACCAACAGACAATGCATACAAGCTGAGAAACCAGGAGTTTCTTCAGGAATATGCCCAGAAGCCGGGCGTAAAGATAATGTTCAACGGTGTCATGTACCGTGAAATCACAAAAGGAAATGGTCCGAAGCCTTCTCCGAAGAGTTTCGTGACCGTGTATTATACCGGCAAGCTCATAAACGGAAAGGTATTTGACCAGACCCAGAAAGGCCGTCCTGCGACATTCCGTCTCAATGAACTCATAACAGGCTGGATCACAGCTATGAGAGATATGCCTGCCGGATCCCGCTGGGAGGTTGTCATTCCTTATAATCTGGGTTATGGATCACGTCCTGCAGGAGCGATCAAGGCTTTCTCTACCCTGATTTTCGATATAACCTTGCTTGACGTAAGGTGATGACTGTCAGCCTCTGAAATCTTCAATTGCTTTTACAATTTCGTCGACAGAGTCTGTGATCGAGAGGAGGAGGTTGTTGTACTTTCCCTTTTCGATCAGGTACTGCATGAGGCGGTATACAGGCATCTCCTCTGTCCAGAACTCCTTGCCGAGGAAGACCATAGGGCTGGCGTATCCGAAGCTGAGATAGTGATTCTGGACGGCGTCCTGGAAGATCTCCTGCATGGTACCTGCGCTGCCCGGAGAATAGATGACTCCTCCTTTGGATATTGTCAGTATGGAGTCTTCGCGGGTGCTGTTGTCGAAATATTTCGCTATATGGGTCGCGAACGGAGTCGCAGGCTCATGTCCATAAAGCCAGGTCGGCACTCCGAGGCTGACGTACTTCGCGGAAGGGAAGCGCTCCATCACGCGGAAGGCTGTATCAAGCCACAGACGGTCCTTGTATGACGGAGCGGCTGCGAGCATTTCCAAGGCCTCTTCGACCTCATGGTCAGACCTTCCTGCCATCCATGCCCCAAGGTGTGTAGCCTCCATTGCGCCAGGGCCTCCACCGCTGACCATGAGACTGCCTCCTTCTGTAAGCTTCTTGCTGACCATCACCACTTTACGGTAGTTTTCATCGCATCGTGAAAGTCCATGACCGCCCATGATTCCTACAATGCTCTTCTCCTCGAATGAACGAAGGAAATCGTCTAGTCCGTCGTTCATCGAATGGTCATGGAGGATGCGTGCGAGTGTCTCCTTTATGTCTCCGGTCTGTTTTCCAGCAGCCAGATAATGTTCGTATACCTTGCTGTCGAAACAGTCTTTATATGAGTCCGGATCGCCGAGGCGGTAGCCTTCGTAAAGCGATTTCGCGTTGTACAGACCGCTTCTGAAAGCCCTGAAAGGCAGTCCGTGAAAACGTGGGAATACGGAGCATGTTTCGTCCATCCTGTCCTTGAGCTCATTGACTCCGAAGCCTCCGAGGAAAAGGCAGTCCGAGAATCTGCATTGGCGTGCTGTCTCCATGCAAGGATGGAAATCCATGCCCTGGAATGCGTAATGTCTCAATGTTCCGCCGGCTTCGAGAACTTTCCTCAATGCCTCGCAATTTTCGATTTCAGTGTATCTCATATCATTGTTCGAGTTTCATGTCACCTGCCTTCACCCATCCGGCCTTCTTCATAAGCATATGTATGCCCAGGCTGATTACGGCAGGAGCAAGGAAATAAAGGCATAATATCTTTATGGTAAGAGGGCCTGCGGCCGCCCCTGCTTCAGTCATGGTCGCGAATGTCGCAAGAGGTCCGACAAGGCCAGACGTACCCATTCCGGCACCGAGTGCATTGTTTGTCATCCGGAGCCATACTGTAGACGCCGGACCCAGAATTGCCGCAGTGAGCGTCGGTGCAATCCATATTGCCGGTCTTCTTACAATGTTTCCTATCTGGAGCATTGATGTGCCTAAGCCCTGAGAGAGCAGGCCTCCCATGCCGTTATCCCTGAAGCTTGTTACTGCAAATCCTACCATCTGTGCACAGCATCCGACTGTCGCGGCACCAGCTGCCAGACCGTCTATTCCGAGCATCACACATATAGCTACAGAGCTGATAGGCAGGGTTAAAGCGCATCCTACCAGAACAGATACTGCAATTCCCATCATGAAAGGACTGAGCATTGTTGCTTTGTTGATTACTTCTCCAAGGTAAAGCATGAAATCATTTATAGGAGAACAGCAGTATCTTGCGAATAGTCCTCCGGCAACTATGGTGATCAGGGGAGTGAGAATGATATCTACAGGAGTTCTTCTGGAAATCAAGCTTCCGATTTCAGCTCCTATGATCACTGCCAGATATGCCCCGACAGGGCCTCCTGCCTCATATCCCAATGCTCCTGTTATGGCTGAAGATATCATGACAAGAGGTGTGGTTGAAAGGCCATATGCAATTGCAAGTCCGATGCAGGCTCCTACGAGAGGGGAAGAGGCAGATAGTGCTTCAGCAATGAAATTCAGAAAGTCAAGTCCCGGAATCTTGGCAATCTGACCTATTATCAGACCTAGAATAAGAGAGCAGAAGAGTCCTTGCGCCATATGGCTCAGGGCATCGATCACATATTTTCTGAATATATTTCTTATCATGGCTTGTTTTCCTGTTTATGCAAATATATGAAAATTAGTGTTCTGATTGTCGTTTGTCCTGATTTATGATTGTTTTAATCTGCTGATTTATTACCTTTGTTAGATAATCTGGTTATAAATCATAAACAATATACCGATAGATATGGAAAATCAATCATCAAAATTCAGAGTAGAAAGCGACCTTATCGGTTCGCTTGAGATTCCAGCTGATGCATTATATGGAGTTCAGACCTTGAGAGGTCTTGAGAATTTCCCGATCAGTTGTTTCCATTTGAATGATTATCCTTTGTTTGTAAACGGTCTTGCAATGACCAAACTTGCCGCAGCAGAGGCGAATTATCAGCTTGGTCTGCTGTCGGATGCACAGTACAATGCAATTACGCAGGCTTGCCGCGAGATTCTTGACGGCCAGCACCATGAATTCTTTCCTGTGGATATGATTCAGGGTGGTGCAGGTACTACTACAAATATGAACGCCAACGAAGTCATCGCCAACCGTGCCCTCCAGATAATGGGACTTCCGCTCGGAAAATACAAGCATTGTTCGCCGAACGATCATGTGAACTGCTCTCAGTCTACTAACGATGCGTATCCGACCGCCATTCATATAGGACTTTATGCCACTCATCTTGAGTTCATGAAGCATTTCATCCCTCTCATCGAGTCTTTTGAGGCCAAGGCCAAGGAATTCGCCGGTATACTCAAGATGGGACGTACCCAGCTTGAAGATGCTGTTCCTATGACCCTTGGACAGACATTCGGTGCTTTTGCATCTATTCTGCGCGATGAAATCCGTAACCTTGATTTTGCGGCGGAAGAGTTCCTTACTGTAAATATGGGTGCTACTGCAATCGGTACCGGAATCTGCTCGGAGCCAGGATATTCCGAGAAATGCATAGCTGCACTCAGAGAGATCACGGGTTGGGACATGAAACTTGCGGATAACCTCGTTGCCGCTACTTCGGATACATCATGCATGGTGGGATATTCGTCAGCTCTCCGTCGCTTGGCAACCAAGATGAACAAGATCTGCAATGACCTTCGTCTTCTTTCTTCAGGTCCGCGATGCGGCTTCCATGAATTCGATCTTCCTGCACGTCAGCCTGGTTCTTCAATCATGCCTGGAAAGGTGAACCCTGTCATACCTGAAGTGATGAACCAGATCTGTTACAAAGTCATAGGAAACGATCTTTGTGTTGCCATGTCGTCAGAGGCGGCTCAGATGGAGCTTAACGCCATGGAACCTGTCATGGCACAGTGCTGCTTCGAGTCTGCTGCCATCATGATGAACGGTTTCGATACCCTCAGAGTCAATTGCGTCGACGGCATCATTGCAAATGAGGAGCAGTGTGACAAGTATATCCATTCAAGCTTCGGTGTTGTTACTGCCCTCAATCCTGTTATCGGATACAAGTATTCGACAAGAATTGCAAAAGAAGCCATGGCTACAGGAAAGAGCATATACGACCTTGTGCTGGAGCATGATATTCTTTCTAAGGAGGACCTGGATACCATTCTTTCTCCAGAGAATATGATCAAGCCTGTCAAACTCGATATTAAAGTTAAGGAGTAATCGATGGTTAAGATTTTTTGTGTCAACACACAGACAAGCAAGACCTTTCCTGAAGGAACTACATTGATGGATATGCTGCCGTCTTTCGACTTCGAGAGGCCGTATCCTATACTTTGTGCAAAGGTGAACAATGTGAGTCAGGGGCTTAAATACAGAGCGTTCAACAGCCGTAAGGTTGAGTTTCATGACTATACTTCATATCTCGGCCGCAGCGTATATTGCAATTCACTCTGCTTCCTTTTATGTAAAGCGGCTAAAGATGTGTTCCCTGGATGCCGTGTCATATTGAGAAGGCCTATCTCAAAGGGTTATTTCTGTTCCATAGACAAGGGTGACGGTGCCGGACTGAGCATTTCCGATCTTGATATGATCAAGAATCGCATGCTGGAGCTTGTTGAAGCCGATGTTCCGTTCCGTCGTCACGAGGTGCTTCAGGATGAAGCGATAGAGCTTTTCCGCAGTCTAGGTTATGAAGATAAGGTGAAGCTTCTCGAGACCTCTGGTGATGTCTATGTGAACTATTACACTTTGGAGGATACTCCGGACTATTATTATGAGGCTCTGCTCTCAAGTACCGGCAATCTCAAGGTGTGGAGTCTGGAAATGTATCGTGATGGTCTTCTTCTTCGTGTCCCGAACAGGCACAACCCTGAAGAACTGGCAGAGTTTGTAGAGCAGCCGAAGACCTTCGATGTCTTTGCCGAGAATCTCAAATGGAACAGGATCATGGGGCTGGAGAATGTCGGAGACGTGAATCTGGCGTGCCAGAGGGGAGAAGCTTCCGACCTCATCAAGATTGCCGAGGCTCTGCAGGAGAAGAAGATAGTGCAGATTGCCGAGGAGATAGAAAGACGTGTCAATGATCCTGAGAATCCTGTCCGTCTCGTGCTTATCACAGGCCCAAGCTCCAGCGGAAAGTCTACTTTCTGCAAGCGTCTCAGCATACAGCTCAAGGCTTGCGGTATCCGCCCGATCTCATTCTCTACAGATGATTATTTCGTAAACCGTCTTGATACTCCACGCCTTCCGAACGGAGAGTTCGACTTTGACAATTTCGAGACAGTTGACCATAGATATCTCCAGAGCGATGTTCTTAAACTTCTTGCCGGTGAGACTGTGGATGTACCTGAGTATAACTTTGTTACAGGACTCAGGGAGTTCAATGGCAAGAAACTGAGACTGGAGCCGGGATCTATTCTGCTTATAGAAGGAATCCATGCTCTCAATCCTCGTCTTACCGATCAGGTTGCAGAATCATCGAAGTACAGGATATTCATCAATACTATCACGAGCATTTCTCTTGACGACCATAACTGCATTCCTACAAGTGACAACCGTCTTCTCAGACGTATTGTCCGCGATTTCAACAAGGGAGCATTCACTGCGCGTGAGTCCATCATGCACTGGCCTAATGTGCGTCGTTCAGAGGTGCAATGGATTTATCCTTATCAGGAGAATGCAGATGTGCTCTTCAATTCCGCCTATCTTGTTGAATTTGCCGTCATACGCGCTCATGCGGAAAGGATACTTATGACTGTTCCCAAGAATTGTCCGGAATACAGCGAGGTACACAGGTTGAAGAAGTTCCTGAGTTACTTCACACCGGTTTCCGACAAGGATGTGCCATCTACATCTCTGCTTCGAAGCTTCATAGGAGGCAGCAGTCTTTAATGAAAAACGGCTCTGAAAATATTTCCAGAGCCGTTTTTATTAATCTATATCCAGAGTGTCTGCCAGTTTTTCTATGTTGAGGCTGCGGGCTGATGCATCCACGATGTCCTTGTATATACCTCCTTTCTTATACAGGCCGTCAGGGTCTCCGGACTGTTCGACACGGCCGTCCTTGAGGGCATATATGAGGTCGCTGTCAATGATCTGGGAGATGCTGTGTGATATTACGACCACAGTTCTGTCGCGTTTGATGGCATCTATGCTGGCTTTGATCTGCTCGGTAGCGATTGCGTCAAGACTGGCTGTAGGCTCGTCGAGGAAGATGATCGGAGGGTTCTTCAGGAAAAGTCGTGCTATGGCAATTCTTTGCTGCTGTCCTCCTGACAGAAGCTGAGCCTTTGACTGGAATCCCATCGGCAGTTTCATTACCTGATCGTAAATATAGGCCTTGCGCGCAGCTTCATGAATCTCTTCGATAGTGGCTTCAGAGCGTCCGTATCGGATATTCTCTTCGATTGTTCCGTCAAAGATATGGTTCTTCTGGAGGACCATTCCGATATTCTCGCGGAGGAAGTGGATGTTGTAGTCGCGGATATCTACTCCGTCCAGTTTTATAGATCCGCAGTCAGGGTCATAGAAACGCACCAGCAGGTTCAGGATGGTCGACTTGCCGGCTCCCGAAAGACCTACGAATGCAGTGATCTTTCCGCTGTCGATGTTCATGTTGATGTTATGGAGTGCCTTCGTACCGTTCGGATATGTGAAGTCCACTCCGGAGATCTCAAAACGGCCTTCCACCTTTTCCGGACGGTATTTGCCGCTAGGCTCTACCTGGTCGTCGGCATTCAGAATATCGAAGAATCCCTCTGCATATATGAGGGCGTCGTTCATCTGGTCGAAGATGCGGTGCAGCTGAGTGATAGGGGCTGTCACATTTGAGAAGAGCATGATATGGTACATGATCTTTCCGATGGTCATGCCTGGATATTCGATCAGTACAAGGTATGCTGTAAGAATGATGATCAATACTGTTCCGATCTGTCTTACGAAGCTTTTCATTCCATCGTAATAGAAGGATGTCTTGCGTACAAGCATCTGATTGTCAGAAAATTCGGTCTGTATATTCCACTGCTTTTCGCTTTCGATGCCTTCCCTGTTGAACGACTTGATGACGTTCATGCTGTCTATTATGTTCTTCACTCCGTGGCTTTTCTGCTCCCTGTATGTGCGCATGTTTCTGCGCCATCCCTGAAGTTTGCGTGCCTGACGGATAGTGATGAATATGTAGATCGGTACAATCATCAGGGCAGTCATACCGACATATACGTTAGCTGCAAACATGAGTATGAGAGCCAGGACGGCACTCGTGAATAAAGGCAGAAGATCTATAAAGAAATTCTGTACAGTCGATGAAAGGCTGCTGACTCCCTGGTCTATACGTGTCTGAAGCTTACCGGTCTCATTGTCCTTTGCGGAGAAGAATCCCATCCTGTATGTCAGCATGCGGTCGATCACTGCCTGCGAAAGGTCTTTGGATACATTTATCCTCATCTTCTCTCCGAAGAAATTCTGGGCGAATGTAATGCCTGCAGAAAGGATCTCCTTTCCAAGAAGCACGATGGTGATGATGGTAAGTATTCTGGCTGCCTTTGACCATGCGAAACCCTCAGGATTGACCAATGCGTTGATTGCGTCGACTGTCCTGTCGAGCACGATCGCATTGACCTGGGCCATGAGGGAGCCGATAAGGGTAAGGATGAGGGTGATTAGCACCAGCCAACGGTATGGATATACGTACGGCTTGATTCTTTTGAAAAGTTCGATCAGATTCATAGCAAGAAATGGTTAAGCTGTAAGGAATATGACGAGTCCGCTGATTCCTATATATGAATATACTATGTACGGGAAAATCTTTCCCGGGATATGCTTGAAAGCCCATGAGCCGAGCATCGTGCCTATGAACACGGCTGCAAGGCAGAAGAGGTAGTTGCGGCTTACGGTTGCTGTAAGAAAGCCGTTGGTTGCGCGTACTACGGTCATGACTGAATTTCCGAGCAGGAAATATGTCTGTGCCATAGCTATGTAATGGTTCTTGTCAGGCTCCGATGAAATGAAATACAATACTGCCGGAGGACCCTGCATCCCGAAGAAGCCGCCCATGACTCCGCTTACGGTTCCGGCTCCTATCTGGTAGGGAAGTGTTGTCTTTAGCTTTATATTCTTACTGAAGAATGCAAAGTATAATGCCGTAATTATCAGTGTGATACCTAAGATTTTGTTCAGGCTCTGATTGTCTATGCGGGTGCTCAGGAATATGGTCGGAGTCGAAATGACGATGAAGGTAAGCAGGATCGGGACAAGCCTTTTCCATGTGATGAACTTCCTCATCCTGATGCATATGAGCATGGAAGTCGTCATGGCCAGAAGTCCCGAAAGGGTAGTGGCTTCGCCATATGACGGCATCAGGAAGGGCAGCATCGTCATTATGAAAATACCGAAACCGAAGCCGGTCGTACGCTGTACGAAGCTGGCTCCGATGGTAAGAATGAATATTTCAATCATATTGTCCATAATTCAATAGCAAAGTTACATAAAAACACTTTGCTTTTCCCTTTTATTCTACCTAAATTTGTAGAGCCTTTGAGGCATTGATATACCCGTGAACAATTAAAGTAGTTGAAAATGAAAAAGTTGGTTTTTGCAGCCATAGCTGCATCTTTGTTGCTCTCATCATGTGCCAAGCCTGATAAGTGCAAGTGCTCTTTCGAGCTGAATTCAGATCTTATTGACATAGCGTTGAAAGATCAGATTATCGAGCGTCCTGAAGACATGAACTGCTCGCAGATCAAGATTGAAGATATCAAGGGAGAAATTGTTTCTGTCGATCTCTCAAAAATCGGAACCATCAAGTGTGTGAATTATCACGAATAATCTTGAAGAGACTGGTCAAAGTTTTTCTGGGAGTGTTTTTTCTGCTCTCAGCAGCTGCGAAGCTCTCCGCTATGGAGAGCTTCGAATTATATATATTCTCATTCGGATTCGCAGGATTCGATATATGTGCCATTGCTGCCAGAGTTCTGATAATAGCCGAATTCATTATCGGAATATGCATGGTTTTCAACCTTTGTTATCGTTATGTCAAGTGGGTGACAGCTATATTTCTGGCAGGCTTTTCAATATTCCTTTTGTGGAGGACAATCATCGGAGATTCGGAATCATGCCATTGCATGGGGGACATTGTGGATATGACTCCAGCACAATCTCTCATCAAGAATGCTGTTATGGGATGCTTGCTTTCATATGCCTGGAATCATGAAGGTAAAAGTCTGCATCGTCAGAACCTTGCGGCCTCCCTTGCACTGGCAGTTGTAACCTTGATGATATTCATAGTCAGCCCACCGGATTTTTACTACAGACGGTCATCTGACTCGAATGATCTTGATGCTGAGTCTTTTATGCCTGTAGCAGACAGCCTTGGGCTTTCTACCGGAAGACGGGTCATATGTTTTTATAGTGTCACATGCGAACATTGCATGCATTGTGCATCGAAGATGGCAGGCATAATAAAGAGACATGCCATACCGTCAGAATCTGTCCATGTTGTGTTTATGCAGACGCATGAGAACCAGGACTCTGTCGCCACTGTATTTTTCTCAGAAAGTGGAGAAGGCGTGGTACTTCCTTCCGACTACTTGCATCCGTTCTCTTTTATTCCTCTGACAAATGGCTCGATGCCTCTTGTAGTTCTTTATGAAGAGGGACAAAAGGTCAAAGAATATGACTATATATCAATTGATGAAAATGAAATTGCTTCATTTATACTGGATTAGTGTAGAAGACCTGCTATTTTTTCCAGCCATGAGGCATCGGTTTCGTCAAATGTTCCCAGGTCCTTGCTGTCGATATCAAGTACAGCAGTGATTTCCTCATTGAAGTAAACAGGCACGACTATTTCGCTGCGTGAGAGGCTGCTGCATGCTATATGTCTCGGAAATTTGTCAACGTCCGGAACAACTTGTGTCCTGGCTTCCTTCCAGGCTGTTCCGCATACTCCCTTGCCGTAAGGAATCCGGCTGCATGCCAGAGGTCCCTGAAAAGGTCCTAGAATCAGTACATTCCCGCAGACTCTATAAAATCCAGTCCACCAGAACCCGAAGGTCTGGTGGATCATGGATGCGATGTTTGCCATATTGGCTATTGTGTCGTCTTCACCTTCTGTCAGCGCCTTGATCTGACTGTACAGAAGGTTGTATTTCTGATCTTTGGTTCCGTCAGAAACAATCAGGTTTTCTGCCATTCTATTTTTATTCGGTTATGAATCTTCCGTTCTCCCAATGACCTTGGACAAGTACCGGAGGTGCTGTAGGCACGAATGTACTTTCCGAAACTTCATGACCCTTGGTCTGAACTCCATTCTTTGTTATTGTCAAGGTCTTGTCAAATTCGATGAATTGTGCGAATGAATCCTTGAACTGGGATGCAGATGTGCAGCCTGTAAGTTTCATGACCCTGTACCAGATCGCCCAACGTGAAATGGCATTGAAATACTGGCCATTTTCTGCGAACTGGTTTCTCATGGTGCTGTTCTCAGATGGGCGGCAATAGAGGTTGGTATATGTGAATCCTCCTCTGTATACACCAAGTCCTTCTGTCGTTTCGTAGGTGCATCCTGTGCTGAAGAGATTGCTCCAGTAAACGTTTATCTTGTCTGTATTCGTATCGCTTAAAGGAGTGCTCCATCCTATTTCCTCAGGTCCCCAATACTGGTCTATGTTCCTGTAGACTCCACAGTTGTGCCAATCCTGAAGCTTGATCCATTCGGTTGTACTGAAGCTGGTTATTGTTCTTCCTTCATATTCATCCGCCAGCTTGCCGAAACCATGTCCTCCGGCTTCATGGATTGTGGTCCATTTCCTGCCGTGATCGTTGTTTCCAAGGGCAGTATATGCTACGGAATATGCGTTACCATAGTCGTAGGACGGATTATTGTCCCATGCGAGTGTACATGTTCCCGCATGGCATGGCACATTCACCATGACCATGATGAGAGCCTTGTTTGCTCTAGTGATAGCTGTGCTTTCATTGCATTCAGTGCCACCGATGCCTCCCTTTGCCATAATGGCCTGAGCTGCATATGAAATGGCTGTGGCATTATCTCCTGTGATGGTGGTGGCTCCAGGGGTGAATTGAGTGTTGAACTTGGTCACAGCCGTACCCTGGATTGCTCCGTTCTGATTTCCATATGCGTCAGTATATGGCTGGGCATCGTGCTCATCCTCGGACACAGCATTGATGTAATAAACATTGAAATATGGCTTCAATGTCTTGAAAGGTTCGACGCTGAAGAGATCTTCATAGGCCTGTATCATTATGTCTTCGTAGTCTCCGCTCTCACCGAAATGAATTGTACTTGCAGAGAATCCGTCACCCATGATGACAATATCTGTTCCGCTTCCTATGCTTGCCTCCTGCAGGATGACAACTCCCTCTTCAGGGTTTTCGAGGCCGTCGATATTGTCGATGGCTGTTATCTCTGTCCAGCTCGTGCAGGTGATGCTGTTGAGTGTACCGCCCTTGATCGTAAGGTCTGAACCTATGGTCTTGTCGCAATAATATCTCTTGCCGTCTTCAGCAGTGACTGTCACTCTGAATCTGTGTCCGGCTTTCACACCAAGTGATGCATTCGACAACATCATGTATGCAGTGATGGAAGCAGTCTCCGAGAATCCTTCAAGATCCAGTGACATCGAACTGGTCTGTACTCCCACAGGTGATGCTCCTGTCCACCATCTGCTGAGCGTATTATGAGTGTGGAAGATGCTTACAGGTGCGCCGCTTCCATTAAGGTACGACAGCTTGATTTCGTCTGGAACGACGCCAGAAGGAAGGCCGCTCAGGTTGAATTTCATGCAGCTTGATTCTTCAAGTTCTTCTCCTGAAAGATCAATGAAACTATTGTCAAAAAAAACCTGCGTGTCAATATCTGTGCATGAAAGCCTCAATGAATGAAAGTTCTTGAGATGATCCATGTTGCCGTTGCCGTTCTGAACCTGTCCCAGATACGTGAAGTCAAAATAGTCCTGCTCTCCCTGAATTGTACCTGGAAAATAGATTGTCCAGGCATTGGATGAGAAATGGGTCGGAGAATAGCCGTTAGGAGATGTGTCGCATTCGAAAACTCCTATGCTTGTACCCTCACCTTCTATCAGATTGAAGGTATAAGCATTGGTTTCATTCCCAGGCGTAGCGTTAGCTGTCAATGCGTCGCCTTCGCTCCATAATGTCTTCATGACTTTCTTTCCGTCTACAGTAGCTTCATGATAGCTGAGACGGGTATCCGGATCTGCTCCGTGGAGACCTACGGTTATCCTGACTGCCTGAGCAGTCTCTTCAACAACCGGCTCTTCAGGAATCACATTTTCCTCTATGGCAAGTTCCGTACAACTGTACAATGCCATTGCAGATATGGCAGCCAGGCCATATAATGCCTTTTTACAAGTTCTTTTCATAGCCGGTATGTTTTAAAAGTCATATCCGAACTCCCAGTAAGGAGAATTGGAGTCTTCTTCTTTAGTGCTGGAACTGAAAATGAACTGTTCCGTCATGATCTCTATAGTCATGACTTCCGGTTTTACATAGGTCTCTTTCATGATTATGTGGTTTTGTGTTGTGCCCTAAAAAGAAAAAAAACTTTACATGGCCATAATGACCATGTAAAGTTATCAAAATTCTTTTAAAGACTTATTATTTTACCACAAAATCAATGGTCTTGAGGTCTTTTTCAAGTGAAGATGTTCCGTAGAGGATCTGATATCTGCCCGGACGAGTTGAAAGCTCGTCGATAGATGGATCATAGTACTGGAATGACTCACCGTTGAGAACGATCTCTGCCTTTGCAGTTTCACCTGGCTTGAGGTTAACCTTTGCAAAGCCTCTGAGGTCCTTGATCGGTGCTTCAGCATAGTCGAGAGCCTTTACATAAACCTGGATTGTCTCTGTTCCTTCACGGTCACCTGTGTTTTTCACAGGAACTGTAACTGTTACAGATCCGTCAGCCTTCATTGACTTCTTTGAAATCTTACCCTTGCCAACCTCGAATGTTGTGTATGAGAGACCATAACCGAATGCGTACTGCGGTACACCGCGGAAGTAACGGTATGTTCTGTTCTCCATGCTGTAGTCAAGGAAATCAGGGAGGTCATTAGTTGATTCGTAGAATGTCACAGGAAGCTTACCGCCTGGGTTGTAATCACCGAAGATTACCTCAGCAAGTGCCTGAGCACCACCCTGACCAGGATACCAAGCCTGGAGAAGGGCATTGTACTGATCCTTGATGCTTCCGAATGCGATAGCTGAACCAGAGCAGTTTACAACCACTACCGGCTTGCCTGTAGCCTTCATTGCACGGATAAGTCTCTGCTGTACCTCAGGAAGCTCGATGTCAGCCTTGTCACCGCCTTCACCCTCAAGACGTGCAGAAATACCTCCGATAACGATGATTGCGTCTGCGTCAGCAACGTTCTTTGCAACCTCGTCGAACTGGATAAGTCTGCGCTCGCAGATGTCTGCGTTAAGCATTGCAAAGTTGCCGCTGCCTCTCTTGTACTCGATTACGATGTCATAAGTCTGGCCAGCAACTACATTGAATGACTTGTACTCAGCACCTCTTCTTCCGAAACCGAATCCGCGACGTACACCGCCTTCTGCCTTCTCGACAGTCTCACCGTTGACCATGAATGTGTATCCGTTGTCAGATGAGATGGTGTACTTCATCTCGCCTGTGAAAGGTGCAGTGAACTTACCTGATGCTCTTACAGAGATCTTGTCTGTGCTGATTCCTTCAGCGAAGCCCCATGCTCCGAATGTAGAGAAATTGAGTGCGTTGTTGTAGTAACCTGTAACGTCAGGAGTTCCCTCGAGATCGTTGTTGTTGTAGAACTCTACATAAATACCCTTTCCGTCGTTGAAGTCCTTGAGGTATGAGATAGTCTCATATCCCTCTGTAAGAGGACATCCCTGAGTGTAGTAAACCTCTGTTCCAGGAACAGCTTCCCTGATGCCCTGGAGGAGAGTGAATGTGTGCTCTGCAGTAGGAGTACCACCATAGTTACCGTTGAGGAGTTCGTGGTCGTCAGCGTTAGGACCTACTACTGCGATCTTCTTGAGGTTCTTTGCAAGCGGGAGGATTCCGTCGTTGTGGAGGAGTACCATAGACTCGCGTGCAGCCTGGATTGCAGTCTGGTGATTCTTCTCGCTGCTGATTACATCCGGACCGAGATCCTTCCAAGGAATCATGTCAGCAGGGTCGAACATACCGAGCTCGAAACGGCCGTAGAGAGTCTTTCTGAGATGCTTGTCAAGAGTTTCCTCTGTAATGAGATCCTTTGCAAGAGCTTCCTGAAGTACGATGAACACCTTACCGCACTCGAGGTCTGTTCCGTTGAGGACTGCGTCTACTGATGCTTCGAGCGGACCTGCGTGAGTCTCGTGCTGACCCTTGTTGTAGAAGTTGTTGATGGCGTCGCAGTCTGTGAGCACGATTCCGTCATAGTCCCACTTGCGGCGGAGAATGTCAACGAGGAGACGGTCGCTTGTACAGCAAGGCTCGCCCTCATAACGGTTGTATGCACACATCACCTCTCTTACGTTACCCTTCTGAACGAGAGCCTTGAATGCAGGAAGATATGTCTCCCAGAGGTCTCTCATGGATACAGAAGCATTGTATGAATGACGGAGTGGCTCAGGACCGCTGTGTACTGCATAGTGCTTTGCACATGCGTGGGTCTTGAAATACTTGTCATCGTTACCCTGCATACCGAGTACGTTCTGTACACCGAGAACTGCATTCATGAACGGATCCTCACCGTAAGTTTCCTGACCACGGCCCCATCTTGGGTCACGGAAGATGTTCACGTTAGGACACCAGAATGTAAGCTCAGGGTTGCCTGGGTAGTAGACTACGCCCATAGGAACGTTGAAGATGTTATGGTCAGAACGGTTCCAGTTTGCACGAGCCTCATCCGATACCTCAGAGAATACGTTGTATACGAGCTGAGAGTTGAATGCTGCTGCCATACCGATAGGCTGTGGATAAACTGTGTAGTCACTCTGACGTACTCCGTGGCATGCCTCGCTCCACCAGTTGTATGATGGGATGCCGAGTCTGTCAACTGAAATGGACTTGTTCATCATGAGACCTACCTTCTCTTCAGCAGTAAGGAGTGAGATGAGGTTCTCAGTACGCTCTGCATAAGAAAGGTTTACATCAAGGTAAGGATACTTTCTTTCAGGTACGCTGCCTTCTTCGAGTACATCTGCCTGAACAGACAATGAAGCGAGTGTATTGTCATTGCTGTCAATGAGCTCTACTCGTCTGTGGCTCTTGCCTGAATCCTTCTTTGGAGAATAAGCGATGAGGACTTCTGCGTACTCGCCAGGAAGTACTTCATCATCGTCGTAGAATGCACGGATGCAGTCGCAGCTCGGAATATCCCTGCTGATGAGCACGGGCTCCTTCGAGTTGTTCCTGAATGTGAAAGTGTGGCAGACTGTACCGTCCGCAGGATCGATGGCTCCGAAGTTCCATTCGTATTTGTCGAATGCAACCGGGCTCTTTGCGTTCTGTGCCTGAGCTGCTCCTATGAAGCAGATAGCGCAGAGGATTGAGATAATGATTTTTTTCATTGTAGGTTATTTAAGTGTTACTTTACTTCAAATTCAATCGACTTGAGATCCTTGTCAAGTGAAGATGTACCATAGAGTATCTGGTATCTTCCCGGTCTTGTAGAAAGCTCGTCGATAGAAGGGTCATAATACTGGAATGACTCTCCATTCAGTACGATTTCAGCCTTGGCTGTCTCACCTGGTTTCAGACTGAGCTTTGCAAAGCCCTGGAGACCCTTGATAGGTGCTTCTGCATAATCCAGAGCCTTTACATAGACCTGGATTGTCTCTGTTCCTTCGCGGTCACCTGTATTGGTTACAGGTACGGTAACTGTAACAGAACCGTCAGCCTTCATTGACTTCTTCGAAATCTTGCCTTTTCCAACCTTGAATGTAGTGTATGACAGACCATATCCGAAAGCGTACTGAGGAACGCCGCGGAAATAACGGTACGTCCTGTTTTCCATGCTGTAGTCAAGAAAATCAGGAAGATCGTCGTTAGATGCGTAGAATGTGACAGGGAGCTTTCCTCCTGGGTTGTGGTCACCGAAGATCACCTCTGCAAGTGCCTGTGATCCGCCCTGGCCAGGGTACCATGCCTGAATGAGTGCATCATACTGTCCTTCAAGACTGCCGAAAGCCATTGCCGAACCGGAGCAGTTTACAACAACAACAGGCTTGCCTGTAGCGTGCATTGCGCGGATAAGACCCTTCTGTACCTCAGGAAGTTCGATTGTCGACTTGTCGCCGCCTTCTCCTTCCATCTGTGCCGAGATACCTCCGATCACGATGATCACGTCAGCGTCTGCAACTTCCTTGGCTACAGTCTCATACTCCACCGGCTTACGCTCGCAGATATCTGCCTTGAATGTTGCGAAATGGTCTGTTCCTCTCTTGTACTCGATGAGCACGTCGTATGTCTGACCTTCCACTACGTTGAAGCTCTTGTACTGGACTCCTCCTCTTCCGCCACGGCCGCTGCCCTTTGTCTGTTCCTCTACTGTTTCTCCGTTGATCTGGAGGAGGTATCCGTTGTCAGTGTTGATGTTATACTTCATCTCACCTGTGAAGGTAGCTGTATATTTACCTGTAACGCGGATAGAGAGGTCTTCAGTGTTGACTCCGTCAGCAAAACCATATGCTCCGAAAGTCGAGAAGTTGAGTGCATCGTAATATCCTGTGACATCAGGATTTCCTTCGAGATTCTTGTTGTTGTAGAACTCTACATAAACGCCTTTGCCCTCATTGAATTCATGGAGATGAGTGATTGTGACGATGTCGTCGTTGAGAGGACAGACAGGATTGTAATATACTTCTGTTCCAGGAACGGCCTTTCTGATGCCGTCGAGGAGTGATGCAGTGTGCTCAGGAGTAGGGGAGCCTGCATAGTTTCCGTCGAGAAGCGCAGTATCGTGGGCATTCGGTCCTACGACAGCAATCTTCTTCAGATTCTTTGCGAGCGGAAGGATGCCTCCCTTGTTTTCAAGAAGAACCATTGATTCCCTTGCAGCCTGAACAGCAAGCTGATGATGCTCTTCGCTGCTGATCACATCAGGAGTGATACCGGCCCAAGGCAGCATTTCGGCAGGATCGAACATTCCGAGCTCGAATCTTCCATAGAGAGTCTTGCGGAGATGTCCGTCAAGGACGTCTTCCTTGATGAGGCCTTTCTCGAGACCTTCCTGAAGAATCTGGAACACTCTTCCGCACTCTAGGTCGGTACCGTTGAGCACAGCGTCAACAGATGCAGAAAGTGCATCAGGATGAGTCTCATGCTGTCCTTTCCTGTAGAAGTTGTTGATTGCGTCGCAGTCTGTAAGCACGATTCCGTCGAATCCCCACTTGCGTCGGAGAATGTCCACGAGAAGACGGTCGCTGCTGCAGCATGGTTCTCCTTCATAACGGTTGTAAGCGCACATCACCTCGCGTACGTTTCCTTTCTGGACGAGTGCCTTGAAGGCAGGGAGATATGTCTCCCAGAGGTCACGCATCGATACGGAAGCATTGTATGAATGACGGAGGCGCTCAGGACCGCTGTGTACCGCATAATGCTTTGCACATGCATGAGTCTTGAAATACTTGTCGTCGTTGCCCTGCATTCCGAGAACGTTCTGTACGCCGAGAATGGAGTTGAGATATGGATCCTCGCCATATGACTCCTGTCCTCGTCCCCAACGCGGGTCACGCACGATGTTGACATTAGGGCACCAGAATGTAAGTTCAGGATTTCCCGGATAATTGATGGCACCCATAGGTACATTGAATTCTCTTTCAGAACGGTTCCAGTTGGCACGTGCTTCGTCAGAAACCTGAGAGAAGACATTATAGATCATTTCCGGGTTGAAAGCAGCTGCCATACCGATAGGCTGAGGATATACAGTGTAACCTGCCTTTACCACTCCGTGGCATGCCTCGCTCCACCAGTTGTATGAAGGAATTCCCAGTCGGTCAACCGATACGGACTTGTTCATCATAAGACCTACTTTCTCCTCTGGAGTAAGTATCTCGATCAGACTTTCCACGCGCTCATCGAAAGAGAGAGAGGTGTCCCTGAATTTCTGCTCCTGTGCACTTGAAATCGTGCAGAATCCAAGCAGGAGCACTGCAGAGATAATGTGATTTTTCATTATACGAATAGGTTATTTAGTTTTAATGCATACTTTTACAAAGTAAAGGTATTAAAAAAAAGGAAAAGCGCCAAACCTCTTTGACGGAATGGCGCTTTTTGCACTGTTTTGAAATAGGTTTGAATCAAACCTAAAACTTATATTACTCTATTACAAGTCGTGTTTCATAAATCATAGGACTTGCCTTGCCTTCTGCAGAACTGATTCTTATGATGATCTGTCCCTCTCCGGCTATCTGCTGAGGGACTGGGATGAGGTGAGTCTCCTCGGTGTTCGGCGTACCTGTCTTGAAGCTGCCGGCTTCGATTCCGTTCATGGTGACCACAGCCTCCGAACCCTCGCGTCCTGTGCATATGATACGTAGATGCTTCACTTCATGGCCTCTTGTGTTCATTGCATAGCTGAACCATCCGCCCGGCATTGCCATTCGCCAATGCCTGCCGTTGTGGTCTCCGTTTCTCGATCTGTCCATTTCTACAAAATGGTCGCTTTCCGGCTGCTGTTCTCCGCATGTCACCTTATCTGCAGTGATCATTTCAAGGGCAAGTCTTGCTCTTTCTTCCTCTTCCTGTATTGCCACCCTTTCCTTCCACTGCTCTTCTGTAAGGACAGGCCAATATACCATATAACGGCATTCGTGAAGACCGCTGAATGGCACGAGGGTCATTTCCTTATATTTGGCCGGTGCAGTTCCGGTGAGGGTGAATGTAAGCGGCTTGCCTTCAACCTTGGTGATGTTTGCAAGAATATTGTCCTTGTTACCTACGATTACAGGCATTTCCTGAAGAGGAAGCTGCTTTCCGTATGCTATATGTCCTCCGCGGCTGTCATCAGCATACATTCCGAGCTGATCCTCTTTTCCAAGTGATGCGGCAAGCACGACAGGACCATACATGAATGAATAGTTGTCCGACTGGTCAGGAAGAGGTACTGCTCTGAGCGACATCGGAAGTGAAACATCAATCCTGTCGCCCTTCGACCACTTTCTTGTCAATTTGATGAAACCGTCTTCAATGACAGTATCTGCAGCCTTTCCGTTAATCTTCACGGCCATCTTTCCTGCCCACTCCGGAACTCGGACGGCTACAGTGAATTTTCTTGATTTCTCAGGGCTGATCATCAGGCTTGTGCCTTCCTCTGCAGGGAAATTGTTGATCTGCTCGATCCTTGTGTCTCCCCAAGCAAGCACAGATGGAATGAAGAGGTTGACGAAAAGTTCTTCATCGCCTCTATGGGAGTAGATCATTTCTCCATATCTTGCATGATTCTCCATTCCCGAACCCACGCAGCACCAGAAGCTTGTCTGAGGCTGGGAATATACCCTGTAATGTCCTGAGCGCATAGGGGTGAAGTATACGAAACCTCCCTGAATCGGATTGACTGTTGAAAGAATATGGTTGTATACAGCTCTCTCGTAGTAATCCATGTAGTGTGTGTCGCCACTTGTCTGATATAGCATCTTGGTGAGTCTGAGCATGTTATATGTGTTGCAGGTCTCAGGACCCTGTTCGCTTTCAAGCATGCTCGAGAAGTCATCTGCTGGATGGAAATGCTCTCTGACGCTGTTACCTCCGATGGTTATGCTTCTGTTGTCCACTACTGTCTCCCAGAAATACTGAGCTGCCTTGTCCCAGTCTGCATAGCCTTCGATATCAGCTATCCTCTTGTATCCTATGACCTTAGGAATCTGTGTGTTGGCATGCATGCCGGTAAGATGGTCTTCGCCTTTGAGGAGTGGGTCAAGCACTCTTTTGTGTGAAAATCTCTTGGCCATGTCCATGAATCTCCCGTCACCGCTTATTGCAGCTGCATCAGCAAACACTTCATTAAGACCGCCGTGTTCGCTCGCAAGCATACCCTGCAGCTGTTCGTCTGTAAGATTCTCTGTAAGCCTGTACATCCAATCTGCAAGGCCGATGAACATCTCTCTGCAGTCTTCGCTGCCGTAAAGGAGCCAGGCGTCTCTGAGGCCAGCGAATATCTTATGTATGTTGTAGAGCGGTACCCATTTGTCGTTCAGACTGAATGATGCTGCACGTATGTCTCCCTCTGAAATCTCCTTCCAGGTCTGGCGTCCTCCAGGTACTCCGCTGATGTAGCCGTTTCCGTCGGCGTCGGCACATCTTTTCAGTTCCGAAATGAAGTAGTCGAGGCGAACCTTGATTTCCGGATGTCCTGTAGAAGCATACATGTATGCCAATGCTGAAAGATAATGACCTCCGATATGTCCGTCAAGTCCGGTATTCTCCCAATTGGTGTAGTTGTCCGCCTTCGGCTCGAGGCCTGCTTCCTTCAGATATGGAGCAAGGAGACGGTCCGGATCGATGCCGAGGAGATATCTGATGTCCATTTCTTCCGCGTGCTTGAACGCGCTCTCTGTCAGCGTAACATCATTTACGCTGAAGCTTTCCATCTGCACAGGAATCTGTGCGTTTGCTGCAACAGCGGAAAAAAGTATAGCCACAATAGATAAATTTTTGATTAATTTCATGTGTCTGGGGTTGTTTATGTCTTAACAAAAGTAGTGATACTTTTTAAAAGTATGAAATATAATTATGATTTGTGTCAAATATGATAATATTTGCTACAGTCTAAAGTGTATTTGTGGATTTTTTGATAAATTTGTATTTGGATAAAATTGCTCTATATGAAACATTACATCATCAGAAATCTATTTTTATTTCTTGCCTTGACTTTTGCAGTTCCTGCAAATGCATTGGATCATCCGAAGGCTGTTCTCCCTTCACTTGCTTCAGACAGATTTACACTCGTGGAATCCGGACGTCCTGTTCCGATTCTCGTTTCTCAGACAGAAGACAAGGCTGTTCTCCGTGCTGCTGACAATCTGGTCATGGACTTTGAGCGTGTCACCGGAAATAAGCCCCAGATATCAGACAAGGTGTCTTCCGGACCTGTAATCATAATCGGATCCCTCGATTCTCCGTATGTGAAGGAAATGGTGGGTCGAGGTAAATTCTCTACTGCCGAACTTGAAGGTCGTAATGAGAAATATCTGATTCAGACTGTGATGGAGCCGCTTGAAGGAATAGCGGAAGCTCTTGTCATAGCAGGAAGTGACCGCAGGGGAGTCGTTTACGGAATTTATGAGATTTCCGAGCAGATCGGTGTGTCTCCGTGGTATGACTGGATGGATGTGCCTGTTGCAAGGCAGCAGAATCTTTCGATTGCGCGCGGCTCATATACGGCAGGAGAACCGGCAGTCCGCTATCGAGGAATATTCCTCAATGATGAGGCTCCATGTCTGACCGGATGGGTGGAGAATACTTATGGTACAAAGTACGGTGACCACCGCTTCTATGAGCGTATGTTCGAACTCATCCTTCGTCTTCGCGGTAACTTCATGTGGCCTGCAATGTGGGACTGGGCATTCTATGCAGATGATCCGCTTAACAGCAAGATTGCTGATGAGATGGGTGTGATCATGGGTACTTCACACCATGAGCCAATGGCCAGAAATCATCAGGAATGGGCGCGTAAGCGAGGAGAATACGGTGCTTGGGATTATGGAACAAACAAGAAGGTTTTGGATAAATTCTTCCGTGAAGGTATCGAGCGTGCAAAGGATACGGAAGACCTTATCACCATCGGTATGCGTGGCGACGGAGATGCTGCCATGGGTGGAAAAGAGGGACATGATGATGAGTATGTTCCTGATTATGCATACCTTATAAATATGATGCAGAAGATCTTTGATAATCAGAGGAAGATCATCAGGAATGTTACAGGCAAGCCGGCCAGTGAACGTCCTCAGGTGTGGGCTCTTTATAAAGAGGTTCAGACTTTGTATGAAAAGGGTCTCAGAGTTCCTGACGATGTGACCATTCTTCTCTCCGATGATAACTGGGGAGATGTGCGAAAACTTCCGAATGCCGAGGAGCGTAAGCGTTCAGGAGGATGGGGAATGTACTACCATGTGGATTATGTGGGTGCACCAAGAAACACCAAGTGGTTGAATGTCACTCCTGTACAGAATCTATGGGAGCAGATGCAGCTTACTTATGAGTACGGTGTCGACCGTCTTTGGGTTCTCAATGTAGGTGATATGAAACCTATGGAATATCCTATCACTCTTTTCCTTGACATGGCTTGGAATCCAACAAGGTTTACAGCTGAAAATCTCAAGGAACATACTGTAGATTTCTGCAGACAGCAGTTCGGCGATGAGCAGGCGGCAGAGGCTGCGAGAATCTTTAATCTCTACAGCAAATATGCGGGAAGAGTGACTGCAGAGATGCTTGACAGCAGGACCTATAATCTTGCGACAGGTGAGTGGAAGCAGGTTTCCGATGAGTTCATCAAGTTGGAAGCTGAGGCGCTTCGTCAGTATATGACTCTTCCTGAAGATGCCAAGGATGCTTATTTCCAGCTTATTCTCTTCCCGGTACAGGCTCTTGCCAACGTGTATGAAATGTACTATGCTCAGGCGATGAACCATGCTCTTTATCAGGCAAACGATCCAGCTGCAAATATCTGGGCTGACAAGGTTGAGGCATGCTTTGCACGCGATAAGTTCCTTACCAACCAGTATAATAATGAAATGGCCGGTGGAAAGTGGAAGAACATGATGATACAGAAACACATAGGCTATAGAAGCTGGAATGACAATTTCCCTGAGGACACTCTTCCGAGAATCTTCCGAGTAGAGGAAACGGATCCGTTCCCGACAGGATTTGCATTCAGACCTTCTGACGGCTGTGTGGTGATAGAGGCTCCACACGTTTATTCGAAGCAGAATTCTGCTGAAGGAACATGGACGCTTATCCCGGATATGGGACGTACTCTCGGTGCTGTAGCTCTGTTCCCGTATGATGTTCCTGTTGATGGAGCCAAGTTGACATACAGGATGGAGATTCCTGAGGGTGTGGAAAAGGTTACAGTCCATATTGCAACAAAGTCTACACTTGCATTCCATGACGCTGAAGGTCATAGCTACAGGGTAGGTTTCAAGGGTGCTGCTGCTGTTGACCGCTGTTTCAACGACAGGTTGAACGAGAATCCTGAGAATATCTACTCGGTGTACTATCCGACAGTTGCGGGACGCGTTGCAGTTGAGGAAATAGAACTTGAATTACCTGAGGGAACATCGGTATACGATCTTGAGATCCAGCCACTTGACCCGGGTATCGTCTTCGAGAAGATTGTTGTCGATTTCGGAGGTTATAAGAAAAGTTATCTCTTTGGCACAGAGTCATATCATGAAAGAAAACAGAACTAACCGCATATTATGAAAAGAATACCGATTTTATTGTTGACAGCTTTTGCTGTATGTCTGGCCTGTACCAGGCTGGAACCAGGTCAGGTTAAGGTAACCGGTGGTATTATTCAGGGAGAGGTCACAGAAGACCTGATGATTTATAAGGGAATACCTTTTGCAGCTCCTCCAGTGGGAGACCTCAGGTGGAAGGCTCCGCAGCCTGTACAGCCTTGGGAAGGTGTGAAGGAAACTGTTGAGTTCGGTCCGGGCCCTATCCAGGGCTTCGGAAAATCAGATGCCTTTTCTGAAGACTGCCTTTATCTCAATGTATGGACTCCTGCAAAATCACCGAAGGAGAAGCTTCCTGTGCTTGTGTGGATCTATGGAGGAGGCTTTTCTATGGGAAATTCTGCTGGAAATGATGGCTCCGAACTTGCACGAAAAGGTGTTGTTCTTGTCAGCATGAATTATCGAGTAGGTCAGATGGGATTCTTTGCTCATCCTGAGCTC
The DNA here is from genome assembly GCA_017561265.1 of Bacteroidales bacterium. Next base: position 13,458 of record JAFZDJ010000001.1, on the reverse strand, counting down.
AGTGCTGAAAACCCGGAGGGTGTTTCCGGTAATTACGGAATTCTCGACCAGATCGCTGCTCTTGAATGGGTTCAGGATAATATCGCTGCCTTCGGTGGTGATCCTGAGAAAGTTACGATCTTCGGAGAATCTGCCGGAGGTATTTCGGTAAGCATGCTTTGTGCTTCTCCTCTTGCAAAGGGATTATTCAGGGGTGCGATCTCCCAGAGCGGCGGATCATTCGGCCCTGTCGAGGAGCGATCATATCCGGGTGAGAACATGACAAGCCTCGAGATTGCAGAGAAGCAGGGAGTAAACCTGGCGGAAAGACTGGGCGCAGAATCTATTGCAGATTTGAGGGCAATGGAGCCGGATAAATTGGGAGGAGGATTTGCACTTGCCGGCGGTCCATGGCCGATTGTTGACGGATATGTCATTCCTGATGATCAGTACAGGCTCTATGAGGCTGGAAAGTTCAACGATGTAGACGTTCTTATCGGTTACAATTCTGACGAGGGAGCAAGTTTCTCATTCGGAAGCAACGATGCTGCAGCTCATAGGGCAAGCGTGGAGGAAAGATACGGTCCATTTGCAGAAGAACTGCTCAAGGCATATCCTGTGGATGGCCCTGTGGTCACCAAGACCGGACGAGACCTTGCCCGTGATGCATCCTTCGGATGGCACACATGGAGCTGGGCAAGACTTCAGTCCGAGAAGGGCAACAGCAAGGTATATATGTATTATTTCGACCAGCATCCGGAGTATCCGGAGGGATCCCCTCAGTATGGAAACGGATCTCCGCACGGACAGGACGTGGATTTCGTCTTCAAGACATTGAAGAAGGAAGATACAGACACTGATTATGAGCTTTCTGATATCATGGCTACATACTGGACAAATTTCGCAAAATATGGCGATCCTAACGGCGAAGGTCTTCCTGAGTGGCCTGAATTCACTGAAGATAACCATGTTACTATGGTTCTCAAGGGTAATGATCCTTATCCTGCACCTGTTCCTGATGAGGATGCAATGTGGATATTGAATTCATACTTTGAGTGGCGCAGAAGTCTGTAATCTGCCTTTTTGTTTCAAAATTGATAGTTTTATGGGGATGTGACGAAATAGTCGCATCCCCTTTTCGTTTCTGCTTGACCAAATTGTTAGCAAATGGTTCGTTTTTGAGATATTTAATCTATGATTAATGTTAATTTTGTAAATAGCATAATACGCATTAAAACTAAGCTAAGAATATGAAACGTTTTTTCTTCCTTGTACTGATGCTTTCAGTATTTTCAGTCAATGCATTCCCGCAAGAGAAGGTGAGCATTGATGTTAGTTCGAAGAAGTCTTCAGGCACTATCGATCCGATGCTCTACGGACAGCTTTTCGAGCACATCTATTTTTCTGCGAACAATGGTGTGTGGCAGGAGCTTATCTTCGAGCGCTCATTCGAACCTGAGCAGTATCCCGGCATTCATCCGCGGGACGGATTCTTCGATGGATGGTATATGGATGATGACAAGGTTCTTCATTCACCTACCAGATATGAACAGCCTCTCGACATCACTTCTGTCGATACTGATGACTATGAAATCACGATGGATGTGAAGTGGCGTTCCTACAGACTTGTCAACCGTTCGTGGAGCGGTGGTCTGATGGATATGAGATTTGCCGTGAAGAATCAGAATGACGGCGAACCATATTTCGTACGTCTGCATAATCCATACTATGAAGCACGTATCCTCAGCACAGCCCAGACAGAATCCCAGATTCAGGCTCAAAGCCTTGCCCAGGCACGTCAGAATGCAATGCAGGTGACTGAACAGAACTTTTCTATCTCAAAGAAAGTAGAGAAGGAAGTGGCAAGTTTCGGTGGCCGAATGCGTAAGGTGGTTACTCTTGATCCTATTGTCTACAAGATTGCAACTCCTGAGCAGATCAATGAGAATCAGGATTGGCATAAGCTCCGCATCAGTTGCAAGGGAAATACCATGGCTGTGTATTGGGATGGCAAGAAAGTCCTCTCGAACAACAAGCTTGATGCAGCAGGAAAGAACGATATCGTGTTCTGGGTGAACTATACTGAGGCATATTACAGGAACATCAAGGTCACATCACCAAACGGCAAGACCGTTTATTTCGAGGGAACCCCTGAGGATGTGAAGATTCCTGCTGTCGCACATCAGTGGAATTCTTTCGGTAACGGAAAATTCGAACTCGTCAAGGGTGACGCAATCAATATGGAGTATTCTCAGAAGATCACTGCCACTACAAAGTCAGGCGTGTCTCAGGGACCTCAGAATGTTGTAGCAGGCGAGACTTTCGTAGGCTCGATCTATGCAAAGGGTGACGGCACCCTTTCTGTAGGACTCAAGAGAGGAGACGACTTCATCGTCGAGCAGAAGCTAGGCGTACCTGGTTCCGAGTGGAAGAAGTTCGACATCTCACTTCCTTCCGGAGTGAACAGCGGTGACGCAGATTTTGCAATTGCTGTAGAGAAAGGTACTGTACAGATCGATCAGGTTACACTTTCTACAGCGACCGGTCAGGCTAACGGCGGATTCCGTCCTGACATTCTTCAGGCTGTCAAGGATCTTCATCCTACATGTCTCCGTTGGCCAGGTGGCGGTTATGTCGCCCAGTACGACTGGAAATGGGGAATCGGACCTCAGGAAGACCGTCAGAGATGGCCTAACTGGATGTGGATGGACTATGACCAGAACTGTTTCGGAACAGACGAGTTCATCAAGTTCTGCCGTGAGGTCAACACAGAACCTGTCATTGTCGTATCGGTAAGATTTGAACTTCCTGAGTCTGAAAGAGATCGCATCATCCAGGATGCTGCCGACTGGGTTGCATATTGTAATGAACCGGCTACAGGCAAATGGGGTAGCATCCGTGCTGCAAACGGACATCCTGAACCTTACAATGTGAAGTATTGGGAGATCGACAACGAGATGTGGGAGATGGGAATCGAGAAGTATGAGGCTTGCGTACGTGATTTTTCGGAGGCCATGCGAGCTGTCGATCCGACCATCAAGATCATCGCCTGCGGTGGTTTCCGTGGTCAGGATGAGGGTATGATCCAGAGATCTGCAAACTATTTCGACTATCTCAGCCTCCACCATTACGAGCAGCCGGACGGCTATGCGACCGGTCCTGCACGCCTGGGAGCACAATATGACCAGTATGCTGAAATGATAGCAAACTCTCCTAATCCGAATGTGAAGCTCTTCATCTCTGAGTGGAACCTTCAGAGCATCGACTGGAGAACAGGTCTCTTTGCAGGTGGATTCCTGAATGAATGCGAGGCCCGTGATATTGTTGCCATCGGTTCTGCAGCTCTCTTCATCCGTCGTACTGATGCTCCGGACTGGAACAACGCATTCATCAACTTCGACTACAAGGATCTCTTCGTGGCTCCTAACTATCAGGTTACAGAGCTCTGGTATGATAACTTCTCGAGATATCGTCTTGATTTTGAGGGAGATACCAAGGATCTCAGTGTGGTTACCACCATGTCTGAAGATGGTCGTGACGTTATAGTCAAGGTCGTGAATCCTACTGACAAGCCATACAGGCTTACAGTAAACGGAGACTGGAAAGGAATCGCTTCCACAAAGTACGAGTATTATGCACCAGGATCGCTGGATGTAAAGAACAGCATGGAAAATAAGAATGCTGTAGCCCTCAAGACATTCACTCCTTCATTCACAGAGGAGAATGTCGTCCTTGAAGTAGCACCTCTCTCGGCAGGTGTTCTCAGAATTGCAAAGAAATTCTAATCACATTTTATGAAAAAGATAATATCAATATCTATCATGGCTCTGTGCTCAGCTGTATTATGTCTTGCACAGAACCCTATCATCACCACATCATATACGCCGGATCCGGCTCCATATGTTCATGGTGACAAATTGTATATGTTTGTCGGTCACGATGAAGATGATGCCACATACTTCAAGATGAACGACTGGCAGCTCTTTTCTACCGAAGATATGGTCAACTGGACATATCTTGGAACTCCTATCTCGACCGAGACTTTCGCATGGGCATTCCATGGCGACCGTGCATGGGCTTCTCAGGCCATCGAAAGAAACGGCAAATGGTACTGGTATGTGTGTCTGAATGATGCAAAAAAACAGGATGTACTTGCAGTTGCTGTTGCAGACGATCCTCAGGGACCGTATGTAGATGCAATAGGCGGACCTCTTGCACAGGGCTTCTCTTTCATCGATCCTACAGTCTTCATCGACGATGACGGACGTGCATATCTTTTCTGGGGTAATAAGGGACTCTGGTATGGCGAGCTCAATGATGATATGATTTCATTCAAGAACGGATATCAGGAAGTACCGGGCTTCCATGATCCGGCATGCTTCGGTCCTCAGTCAATCAAGATGAACTGGGCAAAGGGCAAGGAGGAACTGATGGTGGGCTTCGAAGAAGGTCCATGGATCAGCAAGAGAGGTGATCTCTATTATCTTACATACCCTGCAGGCGGTGTCCCTGAGCATATGGCCTATTCTACCGCTCCGACTGTAAACGGACCGTGGACTTACCGCGGACGCATCATGGATGAAGCTGTGAATTCTTTCACAATTCATGGAGGCGAGGTTACATTCAAGGGTCACAGCTATATGTTCTATCATAACGGAAAACTTCCTAATGGTGCCGGCTTCCATCGTTCGGCTGCTGTAGAGGAGTTCAGATATAATCCTGACGGTACAATTCCGTTCATCCCTTTCACAGATGAAGGCCCTGCTCCGATAGGAACACTTGATCCGTACAAGAGGGTAGAGGCTGAGACCATGGCTCATTCATGGGGACTCAAGACCGACCGACTTGCCGGCAAGGATCATTATGTGAGAAAGATAGATAACGGTGACTGGATCAGGATCCGTGAGGTTGATTTCGGCACAGAAGGTCCTTCAAAGGTGACTATAAGCACATTGAACTTCAAGAATCCGGGAACAGTGGAGTTTTATCTCAATGCGTTGAGTGACTCTCCGTTTGCAGCAATCAAGGTTGACGGAACCGAATCAGTTCAGACAGTAGAGGTCAGGAGCAGACGTCCTGTTACAGGAAAGCATGATGTATACATCCTTTTCCGTGGCGGAGATGATGAGCTCTTCGATTTCGACTGGTGGAAGATGGACTAATATTGATATAATATAACCACATTATTATGAAACTTAAACTTATTTTTACCAGCATGCTGATTGCATTGACATCTTCGATGCTCTCAGCACAGTCTCTCAAGGTCAATGATCTTGAGTACTTCGAGGACAGGGGAGTCAACTTCCTTGTCTACAGCAATGAGTATAACGGCATGTTCTGTGACGAGAAGACAGCTGCAATCGAAATGATTCAACGCGGCGTCCGTATCGCTACAGGCGGCGGTATACGTCTTATGAACACACCTGAGCAGTGGGATATCTATCCTGTTCTTGAGTCAAGAACAGTCGACAAGAAAGGCAATACAATCGAAGTGGTCCTTTATTATGAGCGCTACGATTTCAGGGCTACCATCAAGGTGACCGGCAAGGACAAGGGTGTCACTATGGCTGTACATCTTGACAAGCCGGTTCCTGCAGAGCTTGTAGGCAAAGCCGGTATGAACATCGAGTTCTTCCCTGCGACTTACTTTGGAAAGACTTACATGATGGATGGAAAATATGATATCCTTCCTAAGCATCCTGCCGGAAACACAGAAATCCGTCCTTTATCTGAAAAGGTAGTCCAGATCTATGGTGAAGGTTACAGCTACTCGACATTCGATGACAGAGGAAGAGATGAATTCCTTGTTGCTCATCCTGTCGCAACAGGTAAGACTCTTGTAATGGCACCGGAGGACAAGGATATCCGTGTGACATTCAAGTCGGATTCCGATATCAATCTTTATGACGGACGTAACCTTTCTTCAAACGGTACTTTCGTAGTAAGAACACTCCTTCCTGAAGGAAAGACAGGAAAGGTCGTGGAATGGTATATCGAGCAGGGTTATGATCCTCAGTGGGTAAGAGAACCGAATATCGGTATTTCACAGGTTGGATATACTCCTGCACAGAAGAAGGTTGCTGTTGTAGAGCTTGACAAGAACTACAAGGTTCCTGCAACTGCCAAGGTCATCCGTGTTGCAGAAGACGGTCAGCGTTCTGTAGTCGCAGAGCCTGCAGTAAAGGAATGGGGAGTTTATTACAACCGTTACAATTATGCACAGGTTGACTTCACATCAGTAAAGGAACCTGGTCTTTATGTTCTTCAGTTCGGTGACCATACATCAAATGTCTTCCCGATTGCTGAGAATGTTTACGGTGACAAGTGGCATACAACCATGGATGTATGGCTCCCTGTACAGATGGACCATATGGAAGTGAAGGAAGGTTACAGAGTATGGCACGGACGTTCTAATATGGATGATGCACTTCAGGCACCTCTCAATGTCTCTATGCATGACGGTTACAGAATGGGCGATCAGACCAATACCAAGTATGAGCCTTATCAGCATATCCCGGGCCTTTCGGTCGGCGCCTGGTATGATGCCGGTGACTTCGATATCCAGTCTGGTACCGTTATCGGACTTACTTCGCAGTTTGCACTCCTCTGGGATCTTTTCGGTGAGGACAGAGACCAGACATATATCGATCAGAAGACTCAGTTTGTTGATATCCATCGTCCGGACGGAAAGCCTGACGTACTCCAGCAGTGCGAGCATGGTCTCCTTAATCTGATTGCTCAGGTCGAGAACATCGGCTTCGTGGCTCAGGGTATCGTACAGGGAAATACATGGCAGTATGTTCACATCGGTGACGGTTCTGCCCAGACTGATGGATATATATATAATCCTGCCCTTCAGCAGTATGATATCGTTGGAGGTACATCAGGTACATGCGATGACCGTTTCGCCTTTACAGGCAACTATTCGCCTGCAGGTCAGATGTCTACTATCGCTGCAATGGCAGCTGCAGCACGTGCCCTCAAGGAGTACAATCCTGAGCTTTCTGCCAAGGCGCTCAAGCTCGCTATCAAGCTTTGGGATGAGAATTTTGAGGCTGCTGCACCTGAAAACCAGCAGAATGCCAACAACCGTTGGGGCCGTGGTGAGATGAGAACATCTGCTGCGATCCAGCTTTGGAGAGCTACAGGTGAGCAGAAGTACAAGGATTTCTTCCTTCCTAAGATTCTTGAGCAGCTCAAGGCTCAGCCTTCTTCAAATGCACGTGGCGGTTGGGGAGGTCCTAATCTGAATACAGCCCTTGAACTCTATCCACTCCTTGACGATGATTTCAAGGCAGCAGTAAAGGCAGCTGTTCCAGCTTATGTCAAGTCAGTAGAGGCTACAGCAGCCGAGAATCCGTATGGTGTTCCTGTACAGGGACGCGGATGGGGCGGTACTGAGATTGCTCTCAACTGGGCTTATAACAACTATCTTGTGTGGAAGTACTTCCCGGATATGATCGATCCGGAGCTTGTTCTCAACGGTATGCATTTCATTTTCGGACGTCATCCTTATTCAAATGTTTCATTTGTAAACTCAGTCGGAGTCAATACTAAGAAGGTAGCTTATGGAACCAACCGTGCGGACTACACAGTGATCCCTGGTGGAATAGTTCCTGGTCTTCTTATCATGAATCCGGACTTCATGGAGAACAAGGATGATTATCCGTTCCTCTGGGGTGAAAACGAATGCTGCACACGTAACGTCCCTAACTTCATGATGCTCACCCTCGGCGCAGAAGAGATTACAAAGGCGTTGAACAAATAACAGTCATACTATGAAAAACACATATAAATTCATTCTGGGCTTCGGACTCATCCTTTCATGGATGAGTGCCCAGGCTCAGGAGTACAAGCTCAATGATCTTGAGTATTTCGAGCAGACAGGAGCAAATGTCCTTGTCTACAGCAATCAGTATAACGGTATCTTCTGTGATGAGAAGACTGCCGGTATAGAAATCATCCAGCGCGGAGAAAGAATTTCGACTGGTGGCGGTGTCCGTCTTATGAATACCCCTGAACAGTGGGATATCTACGCAGAACTTACAGAAAGAACAGTGAACAAGGAAGATAATTCCATCACTGTCGGCTTCATCTATAAGGACTATGATTTTACATATAAGATCAAGGTTACAGGTGCTGAAAAAGGCGTGAATATGGCTGTCATCCTCGACAAGCCGGTTCCTGCAGAGCTTGTTGGAAAGGCAGGATTGAACCTCGAGTTCTTCCCTGCACCTTATTTCGGCAAGACTTTCATGATGGACGGCAAGTCATCTATTCTTCCGCGTCATCCTGCAAGCTCCGTTGATGCAAGACCGGTGGAGGAGAAGGTCACTCAGATCTTCGGCCTGTCTACATTCAACGACCGCGGACGCGGTGAGTTCCTTGTGGCTCATCCTATCGCGACAGGTAATACCCTTGTGCTTGCACCTGAGGATGATGATCTTCGTGTTACATTCACATCTGACTCTGAGATAAATCTTTACGATGGTAGAAACCTTTCGCAGAACGGTACTTTCGTTGTCCGCACACTCCTTCCGGGCGGAAAGACAGGTAAGGTTGCAGAGTGGAATGTGGTTCCATCTTCAGATCCGGATTGGAGAAGAGATCCTAACATAGGTATTTCACAGATCGGTTATACTCCTGGACAGAAGAAGGTTGCTGTTGTAGAGCTTGACAAGAACTCTGCTCCGGCATCAAAGGCTAAGGTGTACATGATAGATCAGAATGGTAATGAGAAGGTTGTTCTCGAGCCTGCAGTGAAGATGTGGGGTGAGTTCAACAAGCGTTACAACTATGCTCAGATCGATTTCTCGAAGGTAAAGACTCCAGGTCTTTATTATATAGAGTATGACGGTTTCAAGTCTAATGTCTTCCCTGTTGACAAGAATGTATATGCCGGCAAATGGCATACTACAATGGATGTATGGCTCCCTGCACAGATGGACCATATGAGAGTCAAGGAAGCATATCGCATCTGGCATGACATTTCAAATGTGGATGATGCTCTTCAGGCTCCTGTAAACTTTGAGATGCATGACGGATACCGTTCAGGTCCTGAGACATTCACAGACTATGAGCCTTGGGAGCACATTCCTGGCCTTGGCGTAGGCGCATGGTATGATGCAGGAGACTTCGACATTCAGGCCGGTACTGTAATCGGAATGACATCACAGCTCTCGGATCTTTGGGAGAAGTTCACTCCGGAACGTGACCAGACTTTCATCGATCAGAAGGTTCAGTTCGTTGACATGCACCGTCCGGACGGTACACCTGACGTTATACAGCAGGTTGAGCATGGTGTAATCAATCTTATCGCTCAGGTTGAGAATATCGGCTTCGTAGCCCAGGGTATCGTACAGGTCAACATGTGGCAGTATCCTTTCCTCGGTGACGGCGGTTCTCAGACAGACGGACTTCTTTATAACCCTGCTCTCCAGCCTTATCAGATCTATGGCCAGACTTCAGGTACCCTTGATGACCGTGTTGCATTTACCAGCAATTACAGCCCTGCAGGACAGATGTCTACAATTGCAGCCATGGCATCCGCAGCCCGAGTACTCAAGGATTACAGACCGGAAGTTGCTGCCAAGTCTCTTGAACTTGCTGTGAAGCTTTGGGATGAGAATTTCGAGGCTGCCGATCCTGCAAACAATCAGAATCAGGGTCGCCGTAGCTGGGGTGACGGAAGAATCAATGCCGCTATCCAGCTTTGGCTTACAACAGGTGAGCAGAAGTACAGGGACTTCTTCTATGACAAGGTTCTTGCTCAGCTTTCAGGTGAAAGACCAAATCTCAATACAGCTCTTTCTCTTTATCCTCACATGGACAAGAACTTCCAGAAGAAGGTCAAGGCTGCTGTACCTGCATTTGTAAAGGCACAGAAGGCTACAGCTCAGTCGACTCCGTACGGCGTTCCTGTATCAGGACGCGGCTGGGGAGGAAACGGAACCGTCATCTCATGGGCTTTCAACAATTATATGGTATGGAAGTATTTCCCAAATATGATCGATCCTGAAATGGTTCTTGCAGGACTTAACTTCCTTTATGGATGCCATCCTGTATCGAATGTTTCTTTTGTGACTTCTGTCGGTGTAAACACCAAGAATGTTGCATACGGAAACAACAGAGCGGATTATACAGTCATTCCAGGAGGTATCGTTCCAGGAATCATGCTCATGAATCCTGACTATATGGAGCATAAGGATGATTATCCTTTCCTCTGGGGTGAGAACGAGTGTTGTACAGGTACAGTTCCTCCGTATGTGATGCTTTCACTTGCTTGCGAGGAAGTGGCTGCAGCTCTGAATAAGTAAAAAGAAGAAACGGCTGGTCACTCCAGTGTCCAGCCGTTGTCTCCATGATATATCATAAGCCGGGTCATACCGCCGTCGATACAGATGTTTTCGCCGGTTATGAACCCGGCTTTTTCTGAACATAGGTACAAGACCATATTCGCGATATCGAGAGGATTGCCTACACGTCCGCAAGGTTGCTGAACAGCGTCAGGGCCTTCATATACCTGATATGATGTGTCTATCCAGCCCGGGGATATCGAGTTGACCCTCACTTTTCCGGCCATACTTACCGCCAGTGCATGAGTCAATGCTGCGATACCGCCTTTCGCTGCTGTGTAGCTTTCGGTCTGAGGCTGACTCATTCTGTCTCTTGATGACGATATGTTAACGATGCATCCTCCTTCGGCGAAATGCTTTGAAAACAGCTTCGCAAGATAGAAGGGAGCAGTGACGCCGACACTTAATGCATATTGGAATTCTTCGTATGAACATTCATCGATACCCTTCATTATAGGAAGAGCATTGTTTATGAGAATGTCGATTTTTCCGTATCGTTTGATTACATCTGCAGCAAATGCCTCAAGAACGCTTTTATCTGAAATGTCTCCGACAAAATGATCACCTTCCTGAATGTCAATTACACATACATGTGCACCAGCCTTTGCGAATTCTTCCGCTATGCACTTGCCGATACCCTGAGCGCCGCCTGTGACAGCGACTACCTTGTCGATGAAATTATTGTTCATGGCTTATACGAAGAGCAGGGCATATACCACGTAAATCCAATGAGCCACAATGGCAGCCACAAGTCCTCCTATCGTATGGGACAGAATGGCTTTTGAAGTGAGTTTTCTATAGCCTAGTGTATCAAGCATTGCGGTATGTGTACTGAGGTATCCGCTCCAGCACATTCCAATGGCTGTGAATACTGCGATTGCATTTCCGTCAATCCACCCTGCAGACATGAAGTTCGGTATGAGTCCCAATGCTGCACCTACAGCGCCAAGAGCTGTGATAGGGAAGGCGATAAGATGAGGATCAGTAAATCCGAAGAGCCATCTGAAAAGGAATTCGAACTTGCTTCCGATCCATGGAAGAAGGCCTACTCCCTGATATGCGGCTCCTGTGAATTCTCCTGTAGCAGAATCCGGACCGAATGTGAGCAGCATTACAAGAGTAGAGATAATCAATACTCCCGGGATGATTGCCAGTCCGACATCGACACCTGTGCGGCCTCCGTCAAGAAGTGAGTCCAGAATTCTCTGGAACATAGGACGTCTCTCGATCTTGAGCTCCTTATGAAGATCTTCATTGTCCTCACAGGCATCTTCATCTTTATATTGCGGATATGCCTTTATCACGAATCTCTGCATCAGCCTTGTCGAAACAATACATCCGATGACAGCTCCGAACAATCCTATGAAAGGCTCGATATAGAATCCCTGGCCGACCATGAATACGATCACCAGAAGTCCCATTCCGAATGCAGTGCCGAAGTTTGTGAGGGAAATGAACTGATATTTCTTGAAATATCTGCTGAACTGCTTGTCCTGGGCAAGAGATATGATGGCCGGATTGTCAGACAGGAAGGTGAGGATAGCTCCCAAAGCTGCTACACCTGGAAGATTGAACAACGGCTTCATGAAAGGTCTCAGTATCTTTTCAAGAAGCTTTACCACTCCGAATTCGACAAATATACGCCCTATGGCACCTGTTATCACGCATATGGCCATGATATAGAATACTGTATTCAGAAGCAGGTCATGGGCAGTATTCATCAAAGTGTTGAGCATATTGGCCATACCCATCTTGAATCCAAGATACCCGAAGATGCCGAATACGATCAAAAGACATGTGGTTCCTGACGGAACCCATCTGAAAAGTCTACGGAGTGATTTCATATATGTAACGTGTGATTTAATGTTTGATCTTCAGCAGATCCATCTTCCATGTGACACCGGCATCCAAAACTGTCTGATGAGGCTGAAGAAGGCCTGCAGGTGATGTGTTCACGCCATCAGCATAGCTGCATGCCACGTGCAGACGTATATCCTGCGAGTCTTTAAGAGGATAGTATTCCAGACCTCCACCTACTCTTGTGATTTCCGTGCCCGGAAGAACCGACCAGTCACCGATCTCGTCTGCGTGGTTGAAGTCATGTGTCGCAATCAGGAACAGATTGAAACGTTCGCTTGGCTTCCACATGAACTTGCTCATTATCGACATGTCCTTTCCGAGGAAATTCTTTGTGCTTACAGCTCTGTTCATTATGTCCATGTCGAGCTGGAACTGTCCGAGTGTCAGCCTGTTACCGAGGGCGATGTAGTTCATGAATTTTCCGGGAAGATACTCAAGCATATTCACAGACCATATGCTGCTGTAGATGCCGTGCGATCCGTACCACATTGCATTGTAAGCAAACATCTGCTGATTGTTGACATTGAGCTCGTGTCCGCGGAACGGGCTTTCACAGAACTGAAGCATGAACTTGTCCTTCATGTCGTCTGTTGTATATGAACCGCTCACTCCGACCCTGAAGCATGGGATATTACCCCAATATTCCGAATATATGTACAGATCTATAGGCGCGACATCGTATTCATATCCGCCGATTCCTACGACCTGTTTTCCTGCCGATACGCTCCAATTCTTATTAGTATAAGTAAGATGTATCCAGTCTGTCGCATCGAAAAAGCTTATGTCCTTGTTAGGCTTGTTGAGCCTCTGCCTGTACGAATATGAGAAATGCTCGGATATCTTTCCGTCCATTCTTATGTTCAGGTACCTCCCTTTGAAGCCGGAATTGTCGTTCATTATGTCTCCATGAAGGTATTCCTGCATGTAGTCGAGTCTTGCCTCGATTCTCAGGGTTGTAAGACCTTTTTCCTGTGCCTGCATGAATGCCGGGAGAAGTATCATGAGTGCAAGAAGCAATCTGTGTTTCATAAGTCATGTGTTTAGCTTATGCAAATGTATGAAAATTCCCTTTCATGATACAATTTTGCAAATAAAAAGTTCAAATATTAAACCGAGTGAAAGGTTTTACGTCTATATTTGTATTGTAAAGAAATTACCTAATAACACTAATAGCATTATTCATGAAAAAAATCTCAATGATTGCCCTTACCCTCATGATGGGTGCGGCTTCAGTCTTTGCCCAGGGATGGGGAAGACCTCCTGT
>JAFZDJ010000080.1 GCA_017561265.1 Bacteroidales bacterium | reverse complement strand
GTTTCCCTGAAGAATCGTTCATCGAAGGTATGCGTCGCAAGCCGCACGTAATTGCGGTTGACGCTGGTTCTACTGACCCGGGTCCATATTACTTGGGTGCTGGTTATTCTTTCACAGACCGCAATGCGGTTAAGCGTGACCTTGCTATCATGATTCCGGCTGCTCTCGAAGCAGGTATCCCTGTGATGATTGGTACAGCAGGTGGTAGTGGTGCTCGTCCTCACGTAGAAGAAACTGTAGGTATCATCGAAGAAATCGTGAAGGAAAAGAACCTCCACTTCAAGATGGCCGTTATCCAGTCTGAATTCGACAAGGAATTCGTGAAGGAAAAGATTCAGAAGGGTGACGTTCTTCCACTTGGTCCTGTTGCTGAATTGAAGGAATCGGATGTAGACGAATCTATCCACATCGTAGCTCAGATGGGTGAAGAACCATTCATCAAGGCTCTCGAAAGCGGTGCAAACGTTATCTTGGCTGGCCGTAGCTATGACCCATGCGAATTTTCTGCATTGGCTATCCATTTGGGCTTCGACAAGGCGTTGGCTATCCACATGGGTAAGATTTTGGAATGTGCTGCTATTACAGCTCTTCCTGGTAGTGGTAGTGACTGTATGATGGGTACTTTGAAGAAGGACAGCTTTGTAGTTGAACCTTTGAACCCAATCCGTAAGTGTACAGCTCTCTCTGTAGCAGCTCACTCACTTTACGAAAAGTCTAATCCATACGTATTGCCTGGTCCTGGTGGTGCTCTCGACTTACACGAAACTAAGTTCAACCAGTTGAGCGATACTCAGGTTGAAGTAAGCGGTACTAAGTTCGTTCCGACAGAAGAATACTTCGTGAAGTTGGAAGGTGTACGCCGTGTAGGTTATCGTACGATGTCTCCTGCTGCTACTCATGACCCAATCATGATCAGCCAGATTGATACAGTAGTAGAAAAGGTACGTGAACGCGTAATGGACAACTTCCGTAACTCTGGTATGAAGGACTTCTATTTGGACTTCAAGATTTACGGTAAGAAGGGTGTGATGAACATGTTCCCACAGACTCCGGATTCTACTTGCGACGAGTTGCTCATCATCATCGAAGCAGTAGCTCCAACTCAGGAAGAAGCTAACACTATCTGTGGTTTCGCACGTTCTACTATGCTTCACTATGGTTACGAAGGTCGTATCTCAACAGCCGGTAACCTTGCATTCCCGTTCTCTCCGAGCGATTGCAAGATGGGTGCTGTTTACGAATTCAACGTATACCACTTGATGCGTATCGAAGACACTTGCGCTCCGTTCCCAATCAATTATATCGAATATTAATAACGAACGTAAGAAGAAAGAAGATATGGAAAAACATAAGTTAATCGACATCGCTTCTGTAATCAGAAGCAAGAACTCAGGTCCATACGAACTCACGTTCGACGTGATTTTCAAGGACTTTGAAACTTACGGTAAGGTGAAGGCTGCTAATGCTATCAACAAGCAGAATTTCAGTGCATTGTATGGCATTTCAGAAGATGTAATCCTTCACTTGGTATATTTCGATCCAGCTAAGGCTGTGAAGGTTACTAT
>JAFZDJ010000006.1 GCA_017561265.1 Bacteroidales bacterium | reverse complement strand
TTCTCCAGCGGCTTAGAAAAAATTTTTCGAAATGGGGGGGATCAGTGGAAATTTTGAGAGACGATCGCGGATTTCATTCCGTCCGGAATGTGAATTCCGTTTTCTCTCGCGGTTTTTTCGAGGAGTTTCCATCCCTCGTTCGTCAGTTTGTGATCCTCGCGGTTGTGCATTTGGTTGTGGGTCTTATTAGATAATGAAATAAGATTCCACGGTTCATATCCCCATTGTGGAAAATATTCCCTCGGGAAAATATGATGGACGGTCGTCGCCTCCACACGGCGTCCGAACCTTTTCTCGATCTGATCCAGGTAGTCGTCCCGCTGCAGAATAACTTTCCGGATCCGATCCCAGCGTTTCGAGTTGTAGTCACTCTCATTCATACGGGATCGTGATCAGCTCGTCCAGCTCGTCGGATGTCAGTTCGAGATCTTCGAATTCATCGTCGGCCGCCCGGCCACATATCAAAATAGATCCATAGAAATCGATCCATGTCCTCCGATCTGGTGTCGGCTGCAGCGTAAAATTATAATCCTTACCTTTTCTGGTCGCGTCCTGGTCCTGGATAATAACGACACGTTTTCCGGTCGTAAGAGTTACTCGGACCATAAAAAGAGGACCTCCGACGAGGCCCGTCATTTTTCCCAGGATCGATTCGATCCGGATCTGCTCCGGCTCTTTCTCCGGCTCTTTTCTGTATGCAGTAAATTTCATATAGACTCCAACATGCACTAAACAAAAGATCCAGGTTGTGCGGACCTGGATCTCTCAAAATGGATAATCGGATCAAAAATGAAATAAATCAGATTTAATTCCACTTTCATTATATTGTTGTCCTAATATTTGGACAACTAGGTTTTACTAGGTTGTTTCACCTTCTTCCATTCTTTCATAATTCACTTTTGCCAATTCCAAACGGCAAGTAATATAATCTATTGCCACTTCAATAGACCTACGTTCACAAGAAGAAATTGAAGATTGTAAATTAAGTTCTTTATCCATCTTCGATAAAGTTCTAATAATTTTCTTTCTGGTGGTGTTATACGAGTAGTCTTTTTCCGCCCATTCTTTATCCGTCACTTCTCGTCACCTTCTTTCTGAATAAATACCACGTGAGACAAGTTTACATATATGTTGTCGAATGTAAGCGGTCGTTCCTGATCCAGCTGATCAAACTGAATGTCCTCTTTAGTTTCAAAAGAAACGGTCATGTTATTGTCAAATGCTATACTATATTTCATTTTTTCTCCTCCTCCATTTTGTTTAACCATTTCCCTATGTCGTCGGACCGTAGTTTCTTTTTGATATACTCCGCCTCGGCCGGCGTCCGTTTAGGATCCGGATTTCTGGTCATGACTTCGAAATGTGTCAAACGATCCTCCGCGTCCTCCCACAAATAACAACCAGCTCCATAATATTCTTGCGTCTTTGCCGGACTCTTATTCGTCAGTCGTCCGTTTATGATATGTCCTTTGACGCAGTATCCGTCGTGTGTTCCTTTCTCCTCCGGATCTTTCGGAGAGTAGAAAAAACAGTCACGACATTTTGTTTCGTTTCCGAGTCTATGTTTCATCGTTCAACCTCGATCGTTCCTGGAGTAATTACCGACGAATCAAACCTTTTAAGGGTCCGCTGTTTCGTTATAACCTCGTCGATCTGTTTATTTCCGATATAAATCGGTATGATCACGTCCTGTTCTTCGAACAGATTCGGGAAACGCGTCCCGCAATACTCGCAGATCGGGCCAGTGATCACTGCACAACAATTTGGACAATTCGTGATATGTTCTTTTCTTGGAGGGTCGTAGTGTTTAATTTTCGGCGGTTCCTCGATTATTCCATATCCTGTTATTTTTCGGAGTTCGTTCGGAGTCAGAAATTTGTCATACTTGACGATCGTCTTTTCATTTTCGCGGACAACCTCTTTCGGTGTCGGCGGCCGTTTCCACGGTCTCGGAATGTTCGTTCCCATGTCTCCTCCTATTCCGCCGCGAAATCTATCAGCGGATAAATCGAATTCAACGCTTTTACGTGCAGTTCATAGCAATATATCTCGGTGTAGTGCATTTTCCGCGCGATATATTTCCACGGCCGATGGTAGACATATCGATACAACAAAAGGATTCGTTTCGTCGGATCCAGACGGTTGATCGTCTCAACGGTCGTTTTCTCCAGTAACTTATAATATGCGCGTTTGACCTCGATCTGTTTTTCGAAATCCACGATCTCGGCGATCTTCTCAGCTGCATTGTTTTTCGGCTGCGTTTGGACTCGGACCTCTTCCGGAGGCGAGACCATTTTCGCGACGGCTGCTCTCATTTCCTCCAGCTGCAGTTCGAGCGAGCGGATCTCGTTTCTCCTCCAGTCGTTTCGAGTCAACCAGTCTTTCGCAGCGGATTCTTTGTCAGTCATTCCACGGGACCTCCTTTGCAATTTCAGTATCCACGATATATCCGAGGATCTTCTCGTCCGGGAGAACGTCCATTTCCATTTTGATTTTCCGATATGACCCGCAGCGGTGATTAAATACGGCGGCGTTGTCTGCATAATATGTCGTAATAATCGGACGCTCCTCAAAATTGACCATATTCAGTCGAGCTTTCATTCTATAAATCATATTCCCGCGTTTGATCTTTATATAGAACGGCTGATCCATATCTATTGCAGCGAAATCAAAGAAAACCGCTCCGCAATACGGACAAGTTTCTGACGTGATCGCGGCTCCGCATTGCGGACAAACTCGATCGTTTCTCATTCCTCGTCCTCCTCCACGTCCTGATTCTGGTCAACTACTATGATCTGTTTCATTTCCTCGTCAGTCATTCCGGTGACTTGCTGCAGCTCGTCACGTGTGATCGTTCCGTTTCCGTAAAGCGCACCGAGCAATTTCCCGACGACCTCCGGTAACTTGTTCATTTATCCTCCCTCCCTCCTAAATAGCAGAAACCCTCCGCCGGAACCGCTGATCCTGTGAAGATACAATAACGGACTTTTGATTCGTCGTCTTTTGAAATCTCCGAATATCTGCAGTGTTTACAAATAACCAGTTCGGATTCCTCGATTTCAACGTCTATCGTCACATGATCGTCACTTTTATATTTCATCCGGAAAATATAACCATCCGGTAATCTTTTCAAATCTGACATTCGCCGTATTCCTCCAGATCTGTTAGAATGTCCTGCTCCTCCGCAACGGTAATCTTTATAACGAGCTTCTCCTCGTACCACCATTTTTTCGTCGTGTGCAGCATGTAGATCTGCCCGTCGTCCTTTATTACGTTTGCGGACATTAAACAGTCAATACAGAGTTTGACCGAATTATCCAGATCAGGACGTGTCGTTTTCGGTTCTCCGATTTCTTTCTTTTTCGAGGTCTTATAGTAGAAATAGATCTCGACCATGATCGGACCGGTGATCGGAAACTCTCCGGATCTGTTCATTCGCTCCCGGTTGAAAATGTACGTAAAGAAATTGCGGGCCGTCCGGAGCTTCTCCGAGTCGAAAAAGTTTCCGGTCTTGAAATTGAACCTTTTCGTCTGCGCGGTCGATCTCGGGATCTTCCGATCCGGGAATTCGTCCTCATGAATAGTGATCTCGATCGTGTTCATTTCCATTTCTCCTCCAGGTAAATGACCGTCACGTATAAAGCCAAAAGAACAAGCATGATCAGGAAATACAATGTTTTCATGTTTTGCCCTCCCGGTTATTTTTCATGGCGATACCCTTTTCCAGTTTGAAAAAATCCGGATCCGCCTCCTCGGTGACTTTTTCAGCGATCACCGGGTCGATTCCGAAATAGTCCTTGATCACTAAAATAACAAACTGGAAAGGATCCATTTCGACCGGATCGCCCTCAATTAGATTCCCCCAAACCTCAACGAGTCCCTGTTCACGTCCGTATGACCCGTTTTGATATATCGCGTCCAGTTTCCACGGGTGTTCGTGATCTTTCCACTGATCGCCGGACAACTCTCCATATATGATTTGATTTCTCGAATACTTGTCCGCGTCGCTCCGGTTATAACACGGAAACTTTTCCAAAAAATCGTCCGGCATGAGTTCAACATACTTTTTATACGGGATCCTCATTTCGTCCAGTTTCTCGCATATAAAATCGATAGGATTACTCATGGTCATTCCTCCTCAATAGATGTCGAACGGGTCGCCGTAGATCTCCGGAGGCGGAGCAGCTTCGACCGGCGGCGGTGGTGGCGGTGGCGGCGCGACCGGTTGAGACGGTTCCGCAGCTCTCGCCGGATTCGTCTTTTTCACGATCGAGGCGTCCGCGAGGTTTACTTCCCACGTGTTTACCCACTGTCCGTCCTTTTGATAGTTCGTCGTCTGGATCCATCCGGAAACGGCGACAACGTCTCCCGCTTCGAAATACTTCGCCTTCTCGACGACCTTTCCCCAGGCCGCGCATGATATACGGTCGACTTTGACTTTACCCTCGTTATCTCTCGCCCTCGGGATCGCGATCTGGAATTTGATATACGCTTTCCCGGTCGGAGTCTGCATTTGACGAGGATCTCTTTCTATCTTTCCGATTCCGGAAAAACAATTCTTTGACATGTTCTCGGTCATTTCTTTTCCGCCTTTCCCCATTCTTTAGGATTTCCTATGTCGCACCGGTCCTCGACCAGGAACGGACAATATAGACACCCCGTCACCTTACAATAATTTACGAGATAGGTCGCTGCGTCGTATGCTTTGTTGATCCTTTCCTGGTTCGCGTCGAGTTCGCTTTTGAAATCCGTCATGTTGCCTCCAGTAATGCGTCCAGCTCCTCGAGGCTTTGAGCCTCTTTCCGTTTGTAGTGTTCCTGATCATACGTGTTCTGCATATACGGAATGTTATCTTTATCGACCATCTTTCCGAGTCCCGGTTCTTTTACCTGGACTCCTCCGGCCGGTGTTTTGAGTTTCATATTCCTTATGTGCCAAAGTTCGACATTCTCTTTCCAGAAACGCGCGACATTCGTCGCTCCCCGTTTCCATCCCATAGCAGCGTAATATGCGATAAACTCTTTAGGGTCAACCTTGAATTTATTCCGACTAACAAAATCTGTTACCTCCTCCAGCGTTGGAGGCTGATTTGATTTTTCGGAATTTTCTTTCTTTAATATTTCTTTCTTAGAAATATCTATATCTTTCTCTTTCTCTTTATCTATAGGACGTTGTCCGGACAATGTCCGGACGTTGTCCGAATTCTCTTTTTTCTCCGCCCGTTCTTCTCTTTTCCGAGCTGCGTCCGGTGTCTCCGAACCGATATAATCCTCGATGTCCGGTATCATGATCGTTCCGTCCGCGAGGGTCTCGATCATGTGAAAACGTGAAAGTTCTTTGAGGCCGGACTCGATATATTCGAGCGGGATCCTATAGATCGCGGACATGTATTCGGGTTTCATCGGCTCGTATTCATTGAAACGGACCCGGTTGTCATTCTTTGCAGCTTGCAGGACCAGCTTGTCAAACAATGCCAAAATGACATAACCCTCCGCGCCTTTTGCCTGGATCATGATGATTTCCGGCCGCTCGTAGTAGTCGACCGGGTGCTTTATCCAGTAGATTCTCTGTTCTTTCATTTCTGCTCCTCCATTCTCTTTTCTATTTCTTTTAGCGGACAATGTCCGCAGATCTGTTCGAGTTTCTGTGAAGATATACTCGGGAGACTCGGGAATTTGCAGAGATCGTCACAAACCATTGATAACAATTCCTCGTTTGTTCTGATCTCCTCCGGCTCCTCGATCAGCTGGTCCCACTCCAGATCGGAACCGTCTTTCGGGTAACAATACGGATCACACATTTTCGCCGACCTCCACTTTTCCGTTATTCATTACCAGGGCGAGGACCTTCTCCCATTCCTCCGCCCTCTTTTTGAGTAATGCGGCCTCGGTATTTAACTTTGCGATCTTCGCTTTGATCTCGATCAGGATCGCCGGAGAGACGTCGACCGACTCTTTCGCGACCGGTTCGGACATTGTCCGGACATTGTCCGTTTTTTCATTTTTCCGGTAATAGCACTGACAATTTTCCGCCTCGAGGACATTTTCGATGTCTTTGTCGAATTCTTCACAATAGAAACCAGGACAAAACGAAACGCAGTCGATACACTTTTTCGGAATTCTCGTCTCCGGATGGATCTGCTTTTCCTGGATCCGCTCCGCCGTATCTTTTGTTGACTGTTTGATTACCTTGCCCGCGTTCATTTGCTTGATCAGCTCCTTTCGGTGACTCGGCCGACACATTTCCGGCGTTATATACTGTTTTCCGTCTTTCTTTTCGTGCCATCTGATTTTCTGGACCATTGCGTTATAATTGATCCCGTCAAGATCCGCGAGGATCTGGATCGTCGTTCCGTTCTTGATCCGTCGGTTGATCTCGTCCCACTCCATATCACGCTACCTCCTCACCGAAAATTACCGGAATGTCCTCCGGAGTCAGTCCCATGTCCAGGATTATCATTTTCTTTTCCAGGGCGGAAAAAGACCCGCGACCATTCAGACGGTTGTTGATATAACTCTCCGATCTGTTGATCACGTTTCCGAGATCCTTATACGATTTGTAATACCTGTGCAGTTCCGGGAATGCCGGGAATGTTTTTCTGATTTTCATTTTTCGATCCTCCATTTTTAACTTTTCCACAATTTGTGAAAATCATGTTGAAAACTCAAATTTGATTTGAATTTCCGAGTATTAAAAAATCTCATGTTGAATAACTGTGAAAACATCCGTCGCGGAAAACTGATATTTCGCGGCGATCTTTGCGAATTCTCCGAGGGTAAAACCCGATTTTCCATTTAATTTCTGTGAAACGGTAAAATCCGAGACTCCGATCAGCTGCGCGACGTCCTTATTCTTGATCCGCTTCTCATAAAGTTTCATCCGGAGTCTGGATGAGATTTCCTTATCGAGTCCGCTCGTCTCTTTTTTCAATTTACCACCCCTCCTCAATTCAAATTTAATTTGTATATTTATTCTAGTTTGCAAAACGGACAATTTCAATAGAAATTTCTAGTCAATTTTTAGTTTAATTGTAATTTATGATTACATCCGTGTTACAATACGGAAACAAGGGAGGATAATCTGATCATGAATGAAAGAACGTATAATGCGTTATTCGGTGCAAGAGTTAAATATTATCGGTCATTGCTCAAAATGACTCAAAAGGAATTAGCGGACAAACTCGGCTATACATCGTCGGCGGCGATCTCCTCGATCGAGAAAGGAAACCAGACGATCCCTTTATCAAAACTAATGGATTTCTGCGTTGCGCTGCAAGTACAACCATTTGATCTCCTCGGCCTCCGGGATGAGGATAAAAAGATATGGGCGATCGCGGAAAAGTTCGAGGACAAGGATCCCGCCGACCTGGTAAAGTTCGCGGAATTGTATTTCAAGTTACTGGAGGGAAAATAAAATGGCCTCTCCGATCTGGATCGAAAAAGAGAAAAGATGGTCCATCCGGACATCCGTCAACGGCCGGATCCGCCGATTTACGTCTAGTAAACCAGGGATCGCCGGGAAAAAAGAGGTCCTCCGGAAATACCGTGACTTTACCGAGGGACACGATCCTTCCGTCGTCCTGGTCTCGGACGCCTGGTCGCATTTCCTCCAGTACGTGATCGACAAAAACGGCCGCGGCGATTCCTATATACAAATAGATAAATACGGGAGAAACTACATCCTCCCGAAGATCGGAAAAGAGATCCTCCGGAATTTGACCGTGATCGATTTCCAGAATGTTATCTCAAAAGCGAAATCCGTTTCGGGAAAAACGGCCCTTTCTCATAAAACATTATTGAACCTCCGGAGCGCGATCACTCAATTTGTGAAATATTGCGTTGCGGCTAATTATATGGATCCTCTCCGAGGCGAGCTATTTATACCCAAAAACGCCCCGAAGAAAGAAAAAGAGATATTACAACCAGACGATCTCCGGAGGCTCTTTTCGGGTCCCTCTGACGGCGACTGGTATATAAATATATTTCGTTTCGGCTGCGTGACCGGTTTAAGAACGGGAGAGATCCTCGGAATCAAAGTCTCGGACATATCCGGAGGAGTCCTGACGATCAATAGATCTATCAATAACAGAAACGAGATCACCGAGGGAAAGAACGAACGCGCCCGCCGTCAGATCTACTTAAACAATATCGCCCGGAGCATTATCGACGAGAACGTGATCAGAAATAAACCCCTCCGGACCGACTGGATCTTTTGCAGTAAATCCGGAGGACCGCTTTCGCAGTCGACATTAAGAAATAACTGGTTGAGGATCGCAGCTGAACGCGATCTCCCCGGTTCGCCTTATTCGGCCGGCAGACATACATTTATCTCGATCATGAAAAACAGTATGCCCGAGTCCATGCTCAAGCGATATGTAGGCCACGGATCGTCCATGAAAACGATCGGCGGAGTCTATGATCATACATTCGGAGAGGAGCTGAAGCAGGCCGCGCAAATCATCGACATTAACTTTCCGAAGATTTCCTCCGGAGATATGGTATAATAAAAGTCTAGGGTAACGATTCACTTGTTCGCTGCAAAGAATTGATCACCTTTCACACCGTCGGGAACCCCTCCGGACGGTGTTTTCTATTGTCCGAATATTTGGACATCTTTCCAAGATATATCAATATGTTGCTTTTTCACGGATCAATTCTGGTACCATTTTTGGTACAATGCTATATCATTATGTTATTTCTAATGAAATGCTAGAAAATCTTAAATCGCCTATTTTCAACGGTTTGCAAGATTTCAAGATTTCGTGAAATTGTGCAACGAGGATTTCGATTCTCCTCGCCTCCACCATCCAAAACGCCCTATTTTAGGGCGTTTTATTGTTTCACGTGAAACGGTCTGGATCAATTTTGGAACAATGACGATTTTTTAGAAATATCGGTATTTTTACATGAATTTCTCGACCCATCCTCCGGAGGTCCCGATTTTACGAGTTATATCTTATCTAAACGAGTTAAATAAAACCCATTTTAATTAGATTCTGGTTCTATCGGCTTAATTAAAATCAGAAACGGAAATAAAGAAAGCCTCCGGACGTGCTAACCTGATCGTCCGGAGGGGAAAGGAAACAAAACGACGATCCTAGTCGATCAAGTAGTGAGAGAAGATTTTCCAGTAAAGGAGGCCGGGACCGTCGTCTATATGTATATTATATCATTATATAAACAAAAAAGACGGTCTCCCGGAATGATCCAGGAAACCGTCCTATGTTGGAGTTACGGCCGCAATAGCCGCGCGACCGTCTTTATTTGGTCATGAGATAGGTCCACGTATATACGTTGACCTCATCCGTTGAACCGAGTTTATATGATTTTTTGAAGCGTTTCACCGCTTGCGCGGTCTTATCACCGAAATGACCGTCGACGATCAAAGAATTGCCGGAGTCGTCCGTGACTTTTAAGTAATTAAGGATCAGCTGGAGTCGTTCGACTTCTTCTCCCTGGGATCCTTTTCTTAATACCGGTAATGTGATCGAGCAAGTCTCGACCGGCTGCGGTTTAGGATCCACATAATCAAAATATGGGTGTTTATACCAGTCCGTCCATTTTCTCGATTTGAGTTCAGTTCGAACACAACCATAATCGAAACCGCGGAATTCGGTCACAATTCCTTTTTTCGGGTCCGTGAGGACTCCCACATGTCCGGGATACCGAACGCATAGACCACGGATCGCCGGGATCGTCTCGATCTTCCCTTTTGTTTTTGCGAGTGCGAATGCAGCGTCCGCGGAGATGTCCTGGGACGCATTGTACACCGGATCAGCGTCGAAATCGTTTCCGGGCAACCATGCGACATTCTTCACACCGCCGTGACAGTCGTCTGTATGCTTTCCGAGATAGTGTTCCCTTGCATACTGGACGCGGGCCGGTGACAAGTATTTAGGATACATGGACGCGCAACGGTTGAGGATCTCCGGTGTCAATATCATTCCGTAGGTCCCGTATATATATGGACGATGGACGTCGGCGTAATGCTCAAATGCGTCCGCTAGAAACTCATTTGTCTTTGCCACTTACGGTCTCCCCTTTCTTTTCTAATTCCTCTTTCGCGCCCTGGAGCAGTTTTTTGATCCATTTGGGCAAGGCTTTATTGTTGGTTTTCAAAATGTTTTCAAATATGCTGATCGACTCGTTCAAGACGATATATACACAAACGATACAACCAAAGATCAGAGACCGGTCGAACGGCGGGTTGATCTTTACGACCTCGAGGATCGTCGGTGTCGCGACGTCCAGGAAAAACGCGAACCCCATTGAGAATAAAAGGATCATTTTTTTCCAGAAACCGCGCGTCCCTTTCTCGGAGCTGATCGCTTCGCCGGTTGCAACGGCCCGGATCAGTCCGGAGATCACGTCGAGGACGATCGCGACTGCAACCAGGATGATCAATAAAAGATATTCACGGGCAATGGATCCGACCAGACCAAGAAATGCAGATGGTAAAATCAAATATTTCTTTATATGGTCCATTTCAAATTCCCTCCATGAACATTTCCGCACGTTCTTTCAATAGTGTTTCGTGCAGCTCGTCGAGAGTCAGCATTCGTCCCGGCTGGATCTCTTTCACCTTTTCGTGATAACGGAATAACTCGATCCGGTTCGTTGCGGCGTCCTGTCGGATCTCGAAAAAACCGTCCTCAATACAATTCGCCGTATGCATGATCATTCCTCCGCGACCTCGGTTATCGTATAACTGACTCTCATCGTTTTATTCTGGTCCTTACGGACGGCCGACTCGAGGTTGTTTATACTTGACAAAAACATTCCCAGGATAAAAGGTCCGGCGTCGTATGTATAATCGATTCCATTTTTGTACGGCATACCATACGCGGACGCGCCTTTTCTGTAGGTTGCAAACAGACACCCGTCCATTCTGTTATTGACCGAGAGATTCGCCGGTCTTGCTATGTCGTATGCTTTGTTGTAGTTGATCAAGTAAGCGTTAAACCAGATCAGGCCGGGAGAAATGATCACCGGGAGAAAGTTCCCCGTTTGACGGTTTCCGCGAATATAATTATCGAGCGTCGCGACCGTTCCGGAGATCTCCAGTACATCCGCATTATTGTTCGGGTTGACTCCGACGAAACCGGTCAACGAGTTATTCGGGAGATATAAATATGTCCCGTCGTACGGCCACGGCGGAACCGTCTTGAAAAACTGCGGATTTCTGTTTCCAAACCATTGCCCCGTATAAAGATTTGTTCCGGCGAAACTCATGTCCATTTGAGTTACCGTGAAATCTGACTTTGCGATCCTGTCGCACTGGATCTCGGTCGCGGACGTGATCTCACAACAATAATAATAGTTAGTATCTGCGAAAATGAAACCATGACTCGCGGTCGTTGCTCGTACCGTTGCGGATCTGACGGTTCCTTTTGTGTAATCTGTCGCGGATCTTACGACACCAAACGACAACCAGTCGTGAATAACCGTTACTTCCTCGAATGTGGTCCCGTCCCACCAGATCGCCTTTCCGGTCTTGCCGTCGGCGTCAATGCTGATCGGCCACTTTATACAAGTATTTTCCGACAACGTGTCTCCGCCGGTGACATCGTTCTGGACATGGAATTGCGAAACAACATTCAGAGTATTGTCAAACGGTTTTAGTCCCATATTTCCCAGGTCGCCCGGACATAGACAAACGCAATTTATCTCGTCGTCGTTTCCGGCCTCGAGAGGCCAGTCCCAAACGAACGTGATCGAGTCGTCGGTCTCCTCGTATGCTGCAGCGTTCGGAGATCCGCGGAGAGTCGACGCGGTCTGATTCGGTTCGTCTCCGGCGTGAGCGATCAGCTGGTTTGTGTTGTCGTTCGGCGGGTTGAAATTGTTCGCGTTCTCTGTCAAAGTTCCGTTAAAACACAAAACACCAGAAAAGAGGTTTTTCAGTGGGAGCAGCTTCGAAAAGTTGCCGTAAAGATTCCAGTTATTCGCGAGGATCGTTGCGACTGCGTTCGTGATCAGGTTTTCGGACTCGGTGATCTCCTCTTTCCCGGTCCGGACATCCGTCAAAACGATCTTTGTCTTACCCTTGAGCGGCATTTTCTCGCCGTTACGGTACGCGCGGACGATTTTTTCCGATAATGACAAACTCATGTTGATTCCTCCATATTATGAAACTTGATTTATTGAAACGGTATCCGCTAATGCTTTTCGGTCGCTGGTCGGTGTGTACGCGGTCCGGCTGCATAAAAGGATCTCGGTCCCGGCGTTGTCGATCCCGTAAAGCTCCCACGTATACGGATCACGGTCCGTCGCGTCGTTCGCAGTATACCAGTTAAATTTTGTATACTTCGAAACGTCGATCGTGTTTCCGAAACCGAGGTCGATATTCAGAGAGACTCCAGACGAGGACCAGTTTCCGCAATATTTTGTATTTGTGTTTCCGTCGATAATATAGGCTGGACTCGTTCCGGACGTTGCGGTCGCCGTCGCCGTTACGGTCGTTCCTGTCGGGAAAGTGAAAGCATTGTCGTTCGCGTCCGTGAAACTGATTTCGGACATCTGGACATAACTCGACGTCGTCCGGGTTGCTTTGATCGTCCACTTCAAATAGCGATACTTGTTATATCCAAGAGCCAAACCAATGTCCGCTCTATACTCAACTTGATTATCGCTCCCGTTGTCCGTCCACAAATTGTTGACACCGAGTTTCGTTTCTGGTGTCGGTGTTATCGGTGTGAACGTAAAATCGTTTCCGTTTTCGTCCGTCCCTGTCCCGTTCACCACATCGACCGAACCGCCGTAAATCGTGCGACCGAGGGATACTGTGGAAACTGTGGGGGCGGTCGGTGCAACATACGCTGAGGCGGTCGAACCTTTTTCCAGCATTAACTTGCTAGACATAGCCGAATTAAAAGAGATACGACAATAAACCGCGTTTGACGGTGTAGTGAATGTTTGTGAGGTCTGTATATTGTAAGCAATACCCGAAATAAATGTTTTTGAAGCGTCATAAAAGGCAATAGATGGAAAATTGCTTTCTAGTCCGCTGATAATCATTTCGGTGTTTGACGGAATAGGCAGATACTCCGAAATAGTCCAGTTCTCATTTGAAGAGGTCGTACCGTCAGAATTTACCCATTGTCCCGAAACATAACCATTTTCCGTATCAGTTCCCGAAATATAAGCAAGGTTCGCACCTTCAGAAACGCACATAACGGAGTTATAACCGTCAAGCGAAGCGTCCAAGGTCACGCCCCATGACTTTAGAGGTACATCGTCCGCGCCGTCATCAAAATGGGCTATTGCTCCAGACGCACTCTTCTCGGGCAAGGGTCCGAGTAAATTCACATCGTCCGGCCAGTCCTCCGGCGGATAATCGACCGAGGATGTTTCGAATTTCTTATTAAAAACCGCGTTCATTGCGTTTTTGAGTGCGGACGGGATCCCTCCTCCGCCTCCGGCCGGTCCTACTCGAAATAATGTCATTTGATCACCGCCTTAACTGTCATGTCTACAGACTGCGCCTCAAAAGTGATCGTCACCGATCCTGTCGTCGCGGATATAGTGTCCCAACCTACACCGAGAGAATTATATATGTCGATCATTGACGTGGACGTGATCGAGGCGTCCGAGAGTGTGATCGAGGTCGATCCGGCCGTCAGTGTTCCGGAGACAACGGTCCCGGCGATCTCATTGATCGCGCCCGCTGCAGATTTCGCGGTCGTCTTTGTAAAGATCAGCGGGAATTCCAGGTCGGATAATACGCCCTTTCCCAAAACGCCTCCGGACATCTTTTTCGATGTATAACCGGACGCGGAATTCTCGTCCTCCTCGGATACGAAAACCAGTGATCCGGCCTCGAGTGCAGTCGCGGACCCAAATTGAGATATTGATCTATCATCAGCTGCGGCCATTTATCATTCCTCCTCGTTAGTAAGTTGATAATATCCGGACTCGTCCAGAATGTTGTATTCGCCGTCCTCCGAAACGATATTGAACAGAAATGCGGTCAATACAATGTCGAGATCCTCGGAGAGTTCCTGGATCTGCACCGGCGTTCGTACCGGTTCGACGTCGTCCGTCAGCTCCTCGGTGTGGTTGTCCGTTTTCCGGATCTCCAGTGTCCCGGAGAGATCCTGGAGTTCCGCATAATAATAAAACGGTTCGACGTTGTCCTCCAGAATGATTACACCGTTCCACGATTCGACCTTTAACAGACCTTGTCCCTTTAACAGTGCGAGGACATCCGAGATCCCGATCGTCGCGGACCCGCCGTCCGTCTGGAGTTTAACTTCCCATGTATGCGAACCGGGATCGTCCAAAAACCGTGAATAGTGAAGATCTAAAATGTGACGCGCGTCGTCGGTGAATGTCTCGACCGGTTTTCTTGCCAGCTCGACCCCGTCCAGGTAATAGATCGCCTCGATGGTCATTTCCGTTTCTCCGGACGAGAGTTCGGTCTCCAGTAATATTTCGTGCCACATTTCAATATCTGTTTCACGGTTTGACGAGAAATCGATATAAACGACCGTGACGGGATCCTCCCCATCGTCGACCGAGATCGCCGTCAGATTTTCAAACCGACGGTGAACGACTTCACTTGCAGCGGTCGCCCGTTGTGCAGCTGCGTTCGCCCGTTCCGCGTCCGACGGTGTGTTCTGGAGGTTTGGATTCGCTCCGAAACCAGCGAGAATGAGACCGCGGTTCGCGGAATACTGGATACTTTGAACAATGCCGATGTATGTCGAGTCTGACGCAATGCCTCCGGTAAACTCGAGGACGTCTCCGAGTTCATATATCGGAGCGGACATAAGCTCAATTTTGAACGGTGAAAACCGAATGTCGTTGAGCGCACCGAAAACGGCTGCGCGCATGGTTCGTTTTGTTTCCGCGGTTCCGTACTGCAGGAAAGGATCGAAACCGACCTGGTATTGTTGCCCGGTCCCGGCGGACCCGACGACCGTCGTCGTTCCGTCCGAATTGTCAAAAGTTGCCGATCCAAAATGCGTCACCCAGTCCGAGAAAGTGGATCCGGAAACGCGGCGGAATTCGGAGATCGGAGTCGGGACGACACTATTTTTTCCCTTGTATGTTCTGATCACTAAAGATCCGAACCGGTTGATCGTACAATACCCGCCCGCCGTAACGGATAGCCAGTACATAATATCACGGTATGTCGTGCAGTCGTTCGGCTGGTAAACCGCAAGCGGAGTATTCCCGTTTGGGAGGGCTTCGACCTCCTCGCGAGTCATTCCGAACCTCATCCCGCATTTATTACATACCGCGTTAGCGATCACGTACATTTTCCCGGACATTGTGTAAGTATCCGGTAACGGTTCGTCGAGCTGCGACATTGCGTCGTATGCCGTGATCGTTACACCGTCCGCGGTCATATTCGCTTCGGAGACAAACCATTCCCCGAGCTGGAAATCTTCCCACTGCGGATCCTCCGGATCATCGTCTATGCATAGACCGAAATTGACAGTTATTTTTCGCCCTTTCCACGTTTTAGGCAATACCGGCAACAACCCGAGAAAGGTCGTCGTCAGCTTTCCTATATAAACGGATCCGATCTTGACGTCTTTTCCGTCGGTATTCTGGTTACTGATCGAAAACGATCCCCCGAGAATATTCGAGGATGTAAACGAATAAGTGTCAATGTACCCGGACAAACGGTGTTTTTGTATGTTTTCCGCGTTTGCCAGTAGGAATTCGGGCGAAACTGTGATCATTTATCATTCCTCCAGGAATTGAACGGAAACGGTCCAGAGACCGTCCGTCCGACTTGCATATTCGCTATTCTCCGCGAGATCCTCGGAGACGAACCGAGCGCGGGCCGTGATCGACTCGCCGTTATACGTCATGGAGACGGATTTCAACGCGCAAAACGCCTTGAGACGGTCCCGGCCTCCGGACGTGCATTGATATGTTGCGTTGAATGTCCGTTTAAGGAGACGAGTCACGGTCCCGACATCGTCTCCGGCCTCGGACGTCTTTATATTCTCGATATTTCTATATCCGATCTTAAATTTCGTCGGATTCGGGAGCTGCGTCGAATTGATACTGATATAATGTCGTCCTAACATAAATTATCGACCTCCCGTTGCATAATTATTCGCGGCATTCGCATTGATAACGATCGTCTCGATCCGTTCCTGTCCGATATAAACAGGAATGATCGTTTGACCACCTCCGATCGCCTGGATCGACGAGTTGATACCGGCTAATTGTCCGGAATAGTCAGTCGACATTCCTCCGGCGATCGTTTGTGCAGTTAAATTAAGGCTTGACTGCAGTTCTGGGAGTTCCTCGTCGATACCCTGTGCGAACAGGTCGATCATATCCGCGCCCGGATTATTAACGCCCCATTCCGCGAGCGGTCCCTCATCCGGAACCGAGAAACCGAGATAACCCTTGATCTTGATCGCGGCCGTGGTCAAACCGGTGACGAGTTTCGATTCGGCGACTTTTGATTCAACGCCTTTTGCAAGCTCCGCGATTATGTCCTGACCCCATTCGAACGCGGAGTCCGCGATTTGTGCAAACATTTTACCGATCATATACAGTAAATACGGCCCCTCGTTATACATCAGAATTGCCATGTCAACAACGATCTGGATCAGATATGGAGCTAATGTATCTATGATCTCGGTCACGGCCCCGTTATCGAGTAAAGCCTCGAGCAAAGTAGTGCCGGCGGAGAGGATCAACGGTGAAAGGACCGTGATCGCACGACATAAAGCGTCGACCAGCGGCGGGATCGCGGCCTCGAGGGTCGGGATCGCCTGTTCGATACCGTTTACCGTCGCCGTGATCAAGTCGACCATTGCTCCGATCAGCGAATTAACCACGTCTGGTCTCGTCAAAACGCCGATAATCGTCGTGATCGCCTCTGTCATGGTCGGGATCAGGACCGGGATCGTGGTCGCGATACCGTTTATGATGTTTACAAATACGTCCGCGCCCATTTTGATCAGCTGCGGACCGTGATTTGTAAGGAAATTTTGGATATTTGTCAAAATAATGTTGATCGAGTCAAACACATTCTGAATATTTTCCTCGGATAACAACGTGTCGAAGATGGTATTCAATACCGAGAAAAGAGTTTCCAGTATCATCGGACTATTTTCGACCAAAACGCCTAAAATCGTTGAGACGAGGTCGTTCACAACGGCGGCCGCCTCCGGTAAATTGTCTAAAATCGACTGCAGGATCCCCGGGACGGTCGAATTTATGACGTCTCCGATCTTTTTTATATCGCCGTTCGCCTGGAGTAGTCCCGTATTGAATTTTCCGAGCAGCTTCACGCCGTCGGTCGATAGATCAGTGAGTAACGGGAGCAGAACGAGACCGAGAGCGTTTTTCGCGCCCGTCACGCCTTTTTCGATTCTCTCCATGTTATCATCAAATACTTGATACGCCTGGATATTTTCATCACCGAGGACATACCCCATGTCGTAAGCCTCATGACGGAGGTCTGCGATCTCGGTCGCCGAGCTGGAAATAATCGGATTAAGGTCCTTTGCTGATTTACCGAGGAGTGACATTGCGATCTGATCGCGCGTTACCTGATCGTCAACCCCTCTTAGACCCTCAATAACCGACCAGAACGTCTCCTCGAGGTCTTTGTATGTCCCGTCCTCGTTCTGGATCGTAACTCCGAGGAGTTCAAAGTTCGCGACCGCGTCTTTTGATCCTTTCGCTGCGGATCCCATCGATTTTTCGAGTCTGGTCATGGATCCGGTAATTGTGGAGAGATCAACGTCGACCAGCTTTGAAATATAATCGAGTTCCTGGAGCATTGAGACATTGATCCCGGTCTGCTTGCTGATCGTGTTCAAATTGTCTGTATAATCCGCGCCCTCGTTCGTAAAATCCGCGAGGGTCTCGAGCAGATCCTCGAGTTTTTCTGTCGCGGTCACGGCCGAGTCTACCAGGAAATCGCCGACGGCGATCGCTGCGTCCATTGCAGCGGACGCGACCTCCGCGAAAACCGCGATCCCTGTCGCGGCCACGGCGACAACGGTCCCGATCACGGGAGCGGCTGCAGCTGCGGCGACCTTTAGATCGTCGAGTGAGATCCCGCCCTTTTTCACGTTCTCGGTAAATTGTGCGACCTCCTCCGGAGCTTCTTCCGGAACGATCTCCTCCATTGCTTCTCCGGTATTGTTCGCCTGGTCTTTAAGATCCCGGAGTCCTGCCTCGGTCTTTACGATCTCCGCGGTGAGGCTTGCATACTGTTCACGCGTCACGGTTCCGTCCTCGAGGCCCTTTTTCGCGTCCTCGGCGACTTGCCGCATGATCTTTAATTTTTCCTCTGTCTCCTCGATCGCTTTTGTGAGGAGTTTCTGTTTTTCCGCTGCAAGTTCGACCCGCTGCGGATCTGTTGCGACCTCCATTGCTTTGTCGAGGTCTTTCATGGAGTTAGTCGTTTTGTTGACGTCTTTGGTTATTTCGTCGAGGGATTTAACAATTCCCGAATTTTTACCCTCGATGGAAATTGTCAAACCGACGATCTTACTTTGTGCCATATCGACTAACCTCCCAAATAAAAAAAGCGATCAGTCGAAAACATGATCCATGTCGTCCTGTGTCGCTATATAGTCATATTGCGCGGAGTCGTTTTCTTTTTCGATCATCATGTCGACGACTTCGCCTTGTCTTAATTCGAAAAGTTCAAACCAGGAAAGGCCGAGCTGTTTCGCCCGGAGTAGATATGTCCCGATATTCTCCTCGCGGTCGATCGGCCTCACATGTTTTTTCTTTTCGACGTTACTTTCGAATTTGATTCGAACATTTCTTTGATTTCTGCGAAATGCTCGCGGAAAAAGGATTCGTCAAACTGCATTAAAAACAGAATGTAGTTCTCAAGTGAAAGGATCTTTCCGACGTCTTTCGGGTCGTTGTTCGCCTCAACAAAAGCGATATATGCATATTGTTTCGCAAACTCGAAAAGAGAAAGTGTATTGTCCGCCAATTCTGGCCGGTTGAGCATTTCCATTGAGACCGCGGTCGTGACGGCGATCCGTTTCGGATCCTTTTCGTCCAGTTTCGCGACCTCGAGGATCCTGTTCTGGTCCTCCGGTGTCATGTTCTCTTTTAACTGATCCTGGAATATCATCCAGAATTTGTCCGGATCCTCTCCGAATAACCTTTTGTATAGTATTTTCGTTGCACCGGACGCGCGGAATTTGTATTCCTTGTCGCCCTCTTTAATGATCAGCATATTCAATTAACCTCCAACATAGAAAAAAGATCCCGAGACGGGAGATCCGGACCACCGGACCTCCCACTGCGGGAAAAGAAAGTATATGGAAAAACAATGACGGTTTGTTTTTCTTTACTCTGATTTGGTCGAAACGACCGTGACATTACCGGATACGGTGAGAGTCTGTCCGGAAACGAACGCTTCACCGTTGACCGTGAGAGTACCTCCGGAACAAGTGATCGTCAGAACGTCGCCTGTTGCGAGTTCGTCGCCGTCGTCAAGCTCTGTTCCGCCTCTCGTAACGGTCACTGTTGTGTCCGCGCCCTCGGTTATCGAGAGTTCCCATGTGTAATCCGGTGTATAAACCGTTGTGAGGAACCCGGCATAGATCTCCGCGTCCGTGAGCGGGTCGGCCTTGAAATGGATCTTTTCGTCGTCCGGTCTCGGAATAGCAGTGAGCGTCATTTCGTCGGTCTGGACATTCGGTGTGTTACCCTCCGGAGTCGTTTCGGATCCGATAGACGGTTTGGAAAGGGAACATTTCACAAGCTGGTGACGGATTCCTTTCTTATCTCCGGTAAACTGGAAACCGAACGCGAAATATTTAACCTCTGCAGCTGATCCCTCGATCAGCACGCCGTTAGTATCTCTGAATTCATTGAATGCATACTCGCGGAGATCGTCCGGAACCTCGGCGACGGTGATCGTTCCACTGTAGCCGCCGTTTGACTCCAGAGAAAAATAGTCACTATCATCAGCGCGAAAAACTGTCCGATCGCCTTGTTTGTCGAATTTACATGAAACCGCACCGGGCAATTTGTGTACTTCCCCGTATGAGGTCGTCACAACGCCGGTTTCCGGATCTGTAGACTCGACCAGCGGCCACCAAACGCAGTTCTTCAAACCATACTTTACCTTGTTATTTTCGGGCATGTTGTTTTATCCTCCTGTTTAAGTTTTGATTTTTGAAAGTTCATTCTGGATCGCTCGCTGGAGCTTCGCGACGCCCTCGGTCTTGCACCATTCATCCGCCGGTCCGATATGCGGTTGACCATCGACCCAGCGGACCGAGCCGTCTTTTTTCCGAACCGGGTGTCCGTATTCGAGTAGATGTGTCAACCATCCGTAACGCGCGTTATAAACAACGGCGGAAAAGGATCCGTCGGACTGGAGTTTGCTCGCACGATAACGCCAACCTTTCGCGTATTTTCTCGCGCGTTTCGATCCCGGTTTCGGTGGAGACGTGTCCCGGAGCTTTTTTGAAAGTTCCTTTCCGATCTCGTCGATCGTCTGGTTGATCGCCTCCTGGATTCCCAGGTCGATTTCGCCGAAAACTTTCGTCAGATAGTTGTTCATGTTTTGCGAGTTTGCAATAGTGAATACTTTTCCCATGATTAGTCCTCGGTGATTGCTCCGAACGTGTAGTCGAGTTCGTATGCTTTTGCGTCGTCAATGTATGTGATCTGGAGTTCGTATGGGAGTTCGTTCGTGTTGAGAAAATCTTTTACTTCCGACATGATCAGTCCGTCCAGCTTGTCGAGATATACCCGCAAATCAAACTGCGACATTTCAACATAAACCATGTTATCGGCTGCAAAATTATCCTGGGAAAACGTCAAAACTCCGAACGGAATCCTCGTCCCGTCCTCCACGTGATCAAACTGGACCGGGAACGACAACGTCGTGAATTTTGCGAGTAGTTCAGTTAGTGTCATTTGTCGGTTCCTCCGGTTCTGGTTTCGGATCCGGAGTCGGTTCCGGTTCCGGTTTCTCATTTAGTCCGGTCGCCTGTTTGCAATAGACCTCCAGCGTGTCCGGGTTGCGTTCATACGTCCGATAGATCCCAAACCGACGAGTCAAACCGTTTTTGAACGTGACCTCGACTTCCTCCTCGCCGGAATACTCGATCGGGTTGATCACAAACATGAATTCGGGACGGATCCCATTTTCCCCGGCCTGGTAATATTCCGACCTCGAGATCGGGACGTCGGTCGCAAGGACCGGCGTCCGTGTCTCGGTTGTGATCGGTTGCAGGAAACTGTCGAGTGTAGATCCGGGAGTTTTCGTGATCAATACGATTTCGGTATCCATGACTTATTCCTCCGGATTCTGTGAGACTCGTTTCTGCGAAAAAAGACGTTTGTTGATCCTCCAGCGGATCGATCTTGACATGGTCGCACCGTCGCCCGCTTCGCGCCTGTTTAACCATGTCCAGCGAGCGAGATCGATAACGAGATCCTGATCGTCCCGATCCGAGAGATCGAGGATCACGCCCTCAAACTTGATCTCTTTCTCGCACGACTGGAGCAGACTCAATAACCTTACATCGTACCCGGTCGCGTTCACGATCCCGAGATCGACTTTGATCAGGTTGAGCATAGTCGCATACGGTTCTGGTGTTGCCATAGTGAAACCTCCAAATAGATCAGGACTCGAGTGTCAGATCTGACAGATCGAATTCCTGTCTCTTTGTCGCGTGACCGTCTGTCGTCACGACGACGAATTTCTGTGTTGTTTTGTTTGTGATCTTGAATACACCGTTCATATCTGGATCGCCGAGCAGCTCGACCAGGCCGGAACCCTGGGACGGATCCAAACCGACTTTGACGGACGTTGCTCTCGGATCCGGATTCGCGAATTTGAGTGCGAGGAAATTACCCGCGCCCCAATAACCCGCGATCGGGCCGGTCGTAAGTTTCTTGAGTGTACCTGTGATCTTGTTTCCGGATACGGCGACGTCGTCGTCCTGGATGGACGAAACCGGCGTCTCATAGATCTGGACTGACTGACTCTCCGGAGAAACCGTCAGTCCTCCGAAGGGTTTGCGAAATCAACCTCGACGGACGGTGTCGTGTTGTCGATACCGATAACGGCGAACGCCTTAACGATCGCCGGCTTTCCGTCGTAACGTGCGCGGCCACGGATCACGGTCTGATCCTGGAGGAAACGAACGTGTTCGGATGTATCAATGGTCATGCCCTTTCTTTCGCCGAGAACGTACAGATCGAAATAACCTACAACGATATTCTTCGCCGGAACGAAATTGAGGACCTCGATCACGCCGCCGCCGACCGGCATTCTGCCGTCAACGCCTGTCACGATCGCGCCCGCTGCATTAACGGAGAGTGCTTCGGCCTGGAGTGTAACGTATGTTGCCTCGTTCATGACCCAAACTTTTTCGCCTCTCGCGTAACGGTTAGCGATAACGCCGGTTGCCTTGACGAGTTCCTGAAACAGTTTCACGCCCGTGGAGCTTGCAGTCGGGATCGTGATCTCGTTTGTGAGCTTGAGCGCGTTGTCGTCGTCAATAGCGGTAACGACACCGGTCGGCATTTTCACGCCGGTTCCGTAAATGATCGCCTTATCCAGGGCGAGTCCGATCGCCTGGAGGATCGAAACCATGATCTCATCGAGCAGATCAATGTCGCTATCCTCGATCAGTGCATTGCAAAGCGGAATGAAACCGGCTACCTTGTAGCAGTCGATCTCAACCTGGGAAAGGCTCTGCTCGAGTTCATAAATCGGATCGCAGCACTCCTCCCAGAATGCCTCCGGGTTTGTTCCCATAACGATTTCACGGCCCTTGCCGGAGAGGGAATAAACGCGTACGTGCTTATACAGCTTAGAATACTCGATCACGTCCTCGCGGATCAGACCGACGATGGTATCGGAGATGGTATAGGCTCCACCGGTCAATGCTCTCTTTTCCTTAATGGCGGAGCGGACCTCGTTCAAAAGATTCTGTGTGTCCTCGCGGTTGATCAGCTCGTCACGATCAACGATAGACATATTACGCAGTGATCTACATTTCAGCATTGTTCTTTTTCCTCCTGATTTCTTTGTTGTTTTCTTTGCCGGAGTTTCTTCCGGTTTGTCGTCCGTCGGGATCGGCGGGACTGTTCTCTGTTCCTCCTCGAGCTTTTCGAGATCTCTCTCCATGTCGGTGATCTCGGTCTCGAGGTCGGAGATCTTCTGGTCGTTTTCGGAAACCTCGGTGTCGAGTGCGGCCTTATCCGCCTCGAGTGCGTCCGCGGCTTCTTCAACGGCTTTCTGTTCTTCCTCGGATGAAACCTCATCGACCGAGGCGATCAGTTCATCTTCGCGGGTCTTAAGATCAGCGGCTTTCTTTTCGAAATCCGCTTTTGCGGCGCGGAGCTGATCCAGGACCTTTTTCTGGTCATTGATTTTCTTCCGGAGCAGAATTGTTCGAATTGCCATTTGTGGACTCCTCCTCGTTAGATTTTGTGAGTCGAGCGGTCATTTTCGCTTTCCATGCCTCGAGTTTTCTCGCCTCGAGATCTGCGGCGTCCCGCTTTCGGGCGGAAATGCTCGTCTCCTCATATGCCGGGAACGTGCAGCACGAAACCTCAAAGAGTTCAACGTCCGTTAGTGTCCAATGGATCGATCCGTCGGGGAGGTATTCGGTTTCCTCTTCGCGGATGTAAAATCCGAATGAACATTGAGTGACGTCTCCACGTTCGACCCTCGCATGGATGTTCATCGCGTCTTGATCTTTCGGATTGATCTTGATACGACCCCACAACCCGCGAGAGTCCACCTTGAGTTCGAGTGTTCCGTTTGTTGTTCTACCAATGACCAGAGTCGTGTCATGGTTGATCAACGCGCGGATGTCCCCGGACAAGGTGTTGTCGAACGCAGTCGGCGCGATCGACTCGGACGCGCCCTCCCAGAGTTCGTAATTGCTATTAAAAACCGCGAAATATCCCTCGATTATGGGATTTCCGTCGGCGTCCCTCGTTTTGAAATCTTCCGGACGGGTCCGGAGAAACCGTTGATCCGCATAATTACTCATGCGGTTTTCTTTTTCCTTTGTTGCGATCATGATATTTCCTCCTCTATTCGTTATCCTGGACTAGCTTCTTTTGATCTCCGGATTTGTTGACCGGGATATAATTCTCGAGGACCTTTAATTCGTCGAGGCCCTCGCGCGGTTCGAGGTTGATCCGGTCTCGCGCCTCGTTACCCGTTACCCAACCACGATCACCAAACTCAGTGAAAACGGACGTGATCGTCGAGAGATCCCAGTCTCGGAGCTGCCAAACATTCCCTTTTATGTACCAGGACTCGGAGAGAATGAGACCTTTCGTGAGTGTCTGCTGGATACATTCGACGATCTTCCGGACCGTGGTCATGACGAAATTGTTAAACGCTGCGAGGTTGTAGTCACCGACTCCGACCATGAACGGCGGGACTCCGATAATCGAGGCGGCCGTCTGTTTGTTGATCTTCACGGTGTCCGCGATCGCGAGGTCCTGCAGCGTTAGAGGTTTTACCGACTGAATGTCCATCTGTGCAGATGGAACGATCCACGGTTGACCCTCCTCCGCCGTCTCGAGGTAATCTTTGATCAGCGCGTCACGTCCGTTCCGGTCCTGGAAATCCGCCGAGATACCGTCGACCTTTACAATTAGTGGCGGTTTCCACTTGCTCGAATTAAAAGCCTTTTCCGTTTTTGCTGCCTGGTGCAGATTCTCCGCAACGTCTTTTACGGCAACACGGAAACTCGTCCCTTTCCACGGGTAACGCTTCGACGGGTTGATCGCAAAATGGATTAGATCCTGTGGATCATAAACTTTCCCGTCGATCAGGATCTTATAACCATATCCGAGCGGATCCGGCATAAATGAAAAGCGACCAGCGGGAATGATCTCGAGGTCGCGTAAATAACCATCTTCCGTTATCGGCCGGACGACTGCGTTTCCGTCTCCGTATAGGAGTAGATTCATTGCTACGGCCTCGTAGAAATTCTGTCTGGTCATATACCGGTTCGGGTTTATATCGATCTTCCTGGATAACTCATTCTTGATCCGGAGATCTCCGCCGTCGGTCTGGTTCTGCATTAAATGCCACGATACGAGGCCGACGAGATCCGCAATACTTTTACATGCAGCGACGATCGTCGGATCCTGATCAAGTGAATGATAACCAGCGCATGAGATCCCCTCCGAGTTTATAAGTTCGAGGAGCTGCGCGATCTTCTTTTCCTGTTGCGCGATTACCTCTTGTGGCGTCTCGCGCTTTTCGGGTTTTCGGTTGAATAGTCTCATTTTTATTTCTTACCTCCAAACCAGGACGACATTAAATCCGGCTTATCCTCCAACGAATTCAAATATCTGACACACGCGAAAACGGACGCGTCGAAAAGGTCGATTCTCATCGTTTTCGAGACCTTTTCAAACTGGATCATGTCGTCCGATTTCTCGATCGCTCGTACATTCTGGACGCAGTATTCGTAAGCGTCCGAATGCAAATAATAAAGTTTCCGGTCGATCGCTGATTTTTCGATCCGCCGGAAACCCTGTGATTTTATGTAGTAGTATTGTGGTTGGTCGACCACATTAAATCCGGCTTTCTTTGCCTGGATGATATATTCCGGTGCAAACTTCCGGTCGTGTCCGATCTCCTCGATCTTGAAACCGAGGTTTCTCATATCAATAAACCATTTCACGACGTCGTCGACATTTACCGTCGGCGTATTTGCGAGAGTCAACCATCCGTCGTCGGCCCATCCAAACAACGGGATCTGATCCTCCTCCGCTTTCTTTGCAGCTGCGACGACCGGAAAAAACCCGTGAGTGATTATTATGTCGAGATCCTCTTTGTCGTAATGTCCGAACAATGCTGCAGCGGTCAGATCGTGAAACTTTGAAAGATCCGCGCCTCCGAACCACTTGATCGGGAGCTTTGCGAGATCCTCGAGAGTATATTCGTATTTGCGATCGCTCGACCGGAACGTCTCTATATTGAAATAGGACTTGATCGCGGTCGTGTACCTGTTGAGCGATCTCGATATAAAATCCTTTCTCTGCTGCGGGTCGTTCTGGGCCTGCCTTGCCTCCGCGAGCATGTCCTCGGGTCTGATCGTGACGCCGTAACTCGGATTCGCGAGTTCATGTTGACGCGGATCCAGATAATCGACGTCGCCGTTCTCGTCCATTTCCGCCTCGGAGACGAAACAAAACAATGTGTCGTCCTCGACCGTTCCATCCAGGACCTTTTCCGCGTACTGCAAACGGCCATAACAGAACGAGTTCTGGTTATCGCCCGCGGTCGTGATCCCGATCATGAGTTTGTTCGTATAGGCTTTCATTGCCTCTTTGAACCGGTTATATTGTGCTGCAGATTTGTATGCGTGGATCTCGTCCGCAATACAAATATTGCACCCGAACGAGTCCTGACGATCAGGATTCGCGGCCATTGCTTCGATATGTAGGGATCCCGTCGGTCGTCCGGCTCCATCCGTGAACGTCTTGTCAATGGAGTGTTCCTGGTTGTTGTCCCGGATACGGAATTCCTTTTCGGCCTGTTTCGCTCCGAGCTGATATTTTAATGTATATATGATCTTGTCGAATGTCTCCGACGACTGTCTCAAACTGGCTGCGGTGATATAAATCGTGCTGCCCGACGACCGGTACAACATGCCGAGAGCGAGGGCGAGGCCGGCCGCAAATAAACTTTTGCCTTGCTTTCTCGGGACGTATATCAGGCATTCCGTGAACCTCTTTTCGTTCGTCCCGGCCTTATAAAAACATAGCAGATTATAAACAATGAAAATCTGCCACGGCTGCAATAATAGCGGTTTATTTTTGAGAGACCGTCCCTCGAGATCTTCACCTTTCTGGTGGACGAAAAATTGCTCGATAAAACCACAAACGAAATCCGCGTCTTTTGTTCTGATCTCGAATTTCGGACTTTGGAGATCATCGAGAAATCTCCGGCATTCTCTTTTATTGTTTCCGCGAATGATCTTTCCGGAAACGACGTCCTCCGCGAATTGTTTCGCAATATCGAAATATTGCTTTGCTTTCACGGATTACCCTCCTAGTTTTGATAGTACCTTATCCAGCGCGGATCCTTGATCCTTTTTCACTGCCTCGTCATTTATTTTCTTCAACCCGGCCGGAGTGAGACCGAGATCCCTCCAGAACGCGAGCGCGTCCCGGTTGAAATCGTTGATCAAACGGATCATGGGATTTTGTTCGTAGTTATCCGCCCCGGCTTTATTCGTCCGGACCACTAGCATTTCCCCGCCGGAGTCCAGGAATTCTTTCTGGGCCTGATCACGTTTCGCGAGGATGTCCGCGAGGGTGTCGATCACGGCGTCGAACGCTGGTTGATACGTGCCGACCTGGACGGTCGCCTTTCTGATTACCGTTTTCCAGTGCCGTTTATCCATCCGATTTTGCTCCTAGCTAATTTGTATAGATAAATCTAATTATTTTATGTACCCCACTTACCGTATATACCCGCACTATTGGAATACCCCCCACCCGCCGTTTTTCATACTGTCCTATTATTTGGATAGAATAAGGGGATATCATTATTACGCACTTTTTGTGCTCTGAAAGTGCGGCGGCTGTATTTATATACACTATGCCCCCCTTACCCCCAAAATTCCCGCACTATTGGAAAAGCC
>JAFZDJ010000027.1 GCA_017561265.1 Bacteroidales bacterium | reverse complement strand
TGTCCCACCCATTTGAGTGATACTCTTTTGCTCCTCCATCAAATCTATCACATTGTAGGGAGTAGAAGAATCCATTTCACGAGAATTGGCATTTTCCAAACCTAATACATTACGGGCAAATTCAATGACCATCATCTGCATACCCAGACAGATTCCCAATGTCGGTACATCATGTGTACGACAATATTCAGCGGCCACAATTTTACCTTCCGTCCCCCTTTGTCCGAATCCCGGACATATCACTATACCGTCCATCAAAGAAAGGTTATCCGCAATATTGTCACGCGTCAGATTCTCGCTCTGGATAAAGTGTGTCTTTACCTTGCAGTCATTGTAAGTCGCAGCTTGTGACAAACATTCCAGTATCGACTTATAGGCATCCTGTAAATCATATTTCCCGACAAGGGCAATGTTGATTTCTCTGCTTGCCTGCAATCTACGGTTGATAAATTCCTGCCAGTCGCCCAATTGAAGTGCCGTATCACACTTTATACCGAACTTACGAAGTATCACTGCATCTAGATGCTGCTCCGCCATCTTGACCGGCACTTCATAAATAGTCGGCAGGTCAACGCTTTGCACCACACAATCCTTTTCCACATTACAGAAATGTCCGACTTTATCAAGCACTTCCCGTCCAAGCTCACGGTCAGTTCTCAGCACAAGCACATCCGGTTGGAGCCCAAGTCCCTGCAACTCTTTTACAGAATGTTGTGACGGTTTGGTTTTCAATTCGCCCGCTGCAGCTATATAAGGCACGAATGTCAGGTGAACACAAACGGCATTACGTCCAAGTTCCCATTTAAGCTGTCGGATAGCTTCCAAGAATGGAAGACCTTCGATGTCTCCAACCGTACCTCCGATTTCTGTGATGATGAAATCATAGTCACCCACTGTTCCCAATTGAAGCATCCTTCTTTTTATCTCGTCCGTAATATGAGGAACCACTTGTACGGTTCGACCCAGATATTCACCTTTGCGTTCACGTTCGATGACGGTTTGATAAATCTTGCCTGTCGTGACATTATTTGCCGAAGTCGTCCGAATATCGGTAAACCGTTCGTAATGTCCTAAATCCAAGTCTGTCTCACATCCATCGGTTGTTACATAACATTCTCCGTGTTCGTATGGATTGAGCGTACCCGGATCGATGTTGATGTACGGGTCGAATTTTTGAATAGTGATTTTATAACCACGTGCCAGCAGCAATCTGCCGATGGAAGCTGCAATGATTCCCTTGCCAAGTGAACTCACTACGCCACCAGTCACGAATATATATTTGGGTTGATTCATATTTATTGTCAATTTATGTTTATAATCCAATTCCGGTTACTCCCATTCTATCGTTGCTGGTGGTTTGGAAGATATGTCATAACATACACGGTTTATTCCCTTTACTTTATTTATTATCTCATTGCTCACTTGAGCCAAAAACTCGTATGGCAACTGTGCCCAATCTGCCGTCATTGCATCCGTACTTGTTACAGCACGCAATGCCACAGCTTGTTCATAAGTCCGTTCGTCACCCATAACGCCTACACTTTGCACGGACAGGAGTATGACGCCTGCTTGCCATACTTCGTCATAAAGAGAATGACCGTCAGAACAATGCCATCGATGTAATGCATTGATAAATATCTCATCGGCCTCTTGCAAAATATGGATTTTTTCGCGAGTAACTTCCCCTAATACACGTACAGCCAGACCTGGGCCAGGGAAGGGATGTCTTGTTATCAAATGTTCGGGCATACCCAATTGGCGACCTACTCGACGCACTTCATCCTTGAACAGCCAACGTAACGGTTCGCAAAGTTTCAGTTGCATCTTCTCCGGCAGACCGCCGACATTATGATGGCTTTTTATAACCTTTCCTGTTATGTTCATACTTTCAATGCAATCAGGATAAATAGTACCTTGTGCCAACCATCGCACACCATCTATCTTTTTAGCTTCCTCCTCGAACACCTCAATGAATTTCGCCCCTATGATTTTTCGTTTTTCTTCGGGAGAGTTGATGCCCTCCAATGCCGAAAAGAACATCTCGCTGGCATCTACTCCTATGACATTAAGCCCCAAAC
Organism: Bacteroidales bacterium; assembly: GCA_017561265.1. The sequence goes on along the minus strand of JAFZDJ010000027.1, from coordinate 6,750 downwards.
ATTTGTAGTCGCGCATGACTCGTTCATATTCTCCTTTGCGAAGCAAACCATGATTCACAAATATGCAGGTCAGATTGTTGCCGATGGCTTTATTCAACAGAACTGCAGCAACAGAAGAATCTACTCCTCCGGACAAACCAAGTATTATACGGTCATTACAAAGTTGCGATTTCAATGCCTCAACGGATGATTCGATAAATGAGGCCGGACTCCAATCCTGACGGCTGCCACATATATCCACCACAAAATTCTTTAACAGCAATATGCCTTGTTTCGAATGAAAAGCTTCCGGATGAAATTGTACGCCCCACAAGGTTCCGTCTTCTGCCTGATAAGCAGCGTATCTGACCTTTTCCGTAGAAGCAATGACCCGAAATCCATCGGGTAATGCCGTAATCGTGTCACCATGACTCATCCAGACTTGGGAGCCTTCCTGAAAACCTTTGAAAAGCGGATTCTCCCGTTCAAAATCCTGTAGTTTGGCCCTGCCATATTCACGCGAATCCATAGCTTCCACACTACCTCCATAAAGTTGTGCCATAAATTGAGCACCATAACAGATTCCCAATATGGGATAACGACCTCGAATATTGGATAAATCCACCTTAAAGGCATTCGGAGCATAAACACTGTAAGGAGAACCGGAAAGAATGACACCAATGATGCCCTCATCTTCATACGGGAACTTATTATAAGGAACAATCTCGCAGAATGTGTCAAGTTCCCGCAAACGACGACCTATCAACTGTGTAGTCTGAGAGCCGAAATCAAGAATAATAATTTTTTGTTGCGCCATATCTAACATTTATTTTCGTTTTCATATTCTGCCCAACTTTTGATGATAAGGTCATCTACCGACAAGGTACAGAATGCACTGATGAATGCACTGGCAAGGCGGGCGTTGGTGAAAAGTGGAATGTTCAAGTCCACAGCCGCACGTCGTATCCGATAACCATTATCCAATTCACCGACCGTCAAGTCTTTAGGTATATTTACAACCATATCTATTTCTTTCCGGTGAAGCAAATCCAGAGCTTGGGGTTGTGATTTCTCATCAGGCCAATAGACCATTGTGTTAGGAATGCCGTTTTCTGTCAAGTAACGGGAAGTTCCTCCTGTTGCAAAGATTGAGTACCCCTTTTGCTGGAGCAGGTATGCAGCGGAAAGCATATCCGCTTTTTGCTTGGCATCACCTGTTGACAATAGAATATTCTTCTTGGGGATGCGATAACCTACCGATAACATCGCTTTCAGGATGGCACACTGCGTATCTTCACCCAAGCAACCGACCTCACCCGTAGATGCCATATCCACTCCCAACACCGGATCTGCATTTTGCAGGCGATTGAACGAGAATTGACTGGCTTTGATTCCTACATAATCGATGTCAAACAAGCTCTTGGACGGTTTCTCCACTTTCTTTCCAAGCATAATACGAGTGGCCAAATCAATGAAATTAAGTTTGAGCACTTTACTTACAAAGGGGAAAGAACGTGAAGCACGCAGGTTACATTCGATGACTTTGATTTCATTGTCCCGTGCAAGGTATTGAATGTTGAACGGGCCGGAAATCTGAAGTTCTTCAGCTATCTTCCGCGATATACGTTTGATTCTCCGTATGGTTTCTATATACGTTTTCTGCGGTGGAAACTGAATGGTGGCATCCCCCGAATGTACACCTGCAAATTCAATATGTTCACTGATGGCATAGGCGATTATCTTTCCATTTTGTGCCACTGCATCCATTTCAATTTCTTTGGCATTCTCAATGAAACGACTGACAACTACCGGATGTTTCTTCGAGACATTAGCAGCCAATTCCAAGAAGCGGTTCAGTTCGTCCTCATTTGAACAGACATTCATTGCCGCACCGGACAACACATACGAAGGACGCACCAAGACAGGAAAACCCACTTGCTTGATAAATGCTGCAATATCCTCCATTGAAGTCAATGCCCGCCATTCTGGTTGATCCACACCGATTCTGTCAAGCATCGCTGAAAACTTGTCCCTGTCTTCAGCATTGTCGATGGATGCCGCACTTGTTCCAAGAATAGGTACACCCTGACTGTCCAATTGCATTGCAAGATTGTTGGGTATTTGTCCTCCGGTAGAAACAATCACTCCGTGCGGATGTTCTTTCTCTATGATATCCATTACCCGCTCAAAAGTAAGTTCATCGAAATACAGCCTGTCACAGATGTCATAATCAGTAGAGACAGTTTCAGGATTATAGTTAATCATCACACTCCGATAACCTTCTTTACGAATCGTATTAAGAGCCTGGACACCACACCAATCAAATTCGACAGATGATCCTATGCGATAAGCACCTGAGCCGAGAACGATAACCGAACGGTGGTCATCCGCATACTCAACTTCATCTTCTGTGCCGGAGTAAGTCAGATACAGATAGTTCGTTTGTGCCGGATATTCTGCGGCAAGCGTATCAATCTGTTTGACTACGGGGAGAATTCCCAACGCCTTCCGATGGGTGCGAACTTGCAAGATGCCTTGTTCCATATCATCCATACCTATGGCACGTGCTATCTGAAAATCAGAGAATCCTTGTCGCTTAGCATCATATAACAAACCGGTTGGTATGGTTTGCAGCGTATGATGTGCGTGAAGCTGTTTGGATGTCTCCATAATGTTCTGCAATTTATACAAGAACCATTTATCTATTTTTGTCAATGAATGAATCCGTTCAACTGTATAACCGGCACGCAAAGCTTTACTGATAACGAATATCCGTTTATCGGTAGGTTCACGAAGTGCTTTATCAATATCAGTAATTTTCAGTTCCTTATTCTCTACAAAGCCATGCATTCCTTGTCCGATCATACGCAGTCCTTTTTGAATGGCCTCTTCAAAAGTCCGGCCTATAGCCATTACCTCTCCTACCGATTTCATAGAAGATCCTATCTCACGTTCCACACCATGAAATTTACCTAAATCCCAACGAGGTATTTTACAGACAACATAATCCAATGCAGGTTCAAAGAAAGCGGACGTTGATTTTGTAACGGTATTCTCCAAATCAAACAAACCGTATCCCAAGCCCAACTTTGCCGCAATAAATGCCAACGGATAGCCTGTAGCCTTTGACGCTAAGGCAGAAGACCGGCTCAATCTGGCATTCACTTCTATCACCCGATAGTCTTCCGATTCCGGGTCAAGAGCATATTGGACATTACATTCACCGACAATGCCTATATGACGGATGATGCGAATGGCCAGCTCACGTAATTTATGATATTCGCTATTGGAAAGCGTTTGTGAGGGGGCAACGACAATGGATTCTCCAGTATGAACACCCAACGGATCGAAGTTTTCCATATTACAAACCGTTATGCAGTTGTCATAACAGTCACGAACCACTTCATATTCAATCTCCTTCCACCCCTTCAGACTCTTTTCCACCAAAACCTGTGATGAAAACGAGAAGGCTTTCTCACAGAGAGCATCCAACTCCTGTTCGTTATCGCAAAAACCGGAGCCGAGACCTCCCAATGCGTATGCAGCACGTATGATTACAGGATAACCTAATCGAACTGCGGCACAACGTGCCTGCTCTATGCTGCAAACCGCTTCGCTACGGATGGTCTTGACTCCAATTTCATCAAGTCGCCGCACGAACTTTTCCCTATCTTCAGTATCTATGATTGCCTGGACAGGTGTTCCCAATACCTGAATATTGTATCGTGCCAGTACTCCTTTTTCATATAATTCCACTCCACAATTGAGTGCTGTTTGTCCTCCAAACGAAAGCAAGACGGCATCGGGACGTTCCTTGTCAATGACCCGTTCAACAAAATAAGGGGTGACAGGTAAAAAATAGACGCTGTCAGCTATACCTTCTGATGTTTGTACGGTAGCAATGTTGGGATTGATGAGTACTGTTTCAATACCCTCTTCCTTCAATGCCTTCAGGGCTTGTGAACCCGAATAATCAAATTCACCGGCTTCGCCTATCTTCAATGCTCCGGACCCTAAAAGTAAGACCTTTTTTATACTGTATCGTGCCATTGTCATAATAGTTTTATAAATTCATCGAATAGGAATTCCGTATCTGTCGGTCCCGCCGCAGCTTCCGGGTGGAACTGCACCGAAAACCAAGGCTTGTAACGGTGGCGTATTCCTTCATTAGAGCCGTCGTTCATATTCTCGAACAGCGGTAGCCACTCTTCGTTCAGCGTTGTACTGTCAACCGCATAACCGTGATTTTGGCTGGTTATAAAACATCGTTCAGTACCAACCATTCTTACCGGCTGGTTATGGCTCCGATGTCCGTATTTCAGTTTATAGACAGTCGCTCCGCTTGCCTTGGCAAGAAGCTGGTTACCCATACAGATTCCGAACACGGGTTTGTTGTTCTGCATAGCACGTTGGATATGATTTACCGTTACTTGACAATTGTCCGGGTTGCCCGGTCCGTTGGAAATCAACAGACCGTCAAAATCCAAAGAATTGAAATCATAATCCCATGGTACTCTGATAATTTCAACGCCCCGCTTCATCAGACAGCGGATAATATTGGCTTTGACACCGCAATCGACGATAACCACCCGTTTTCCCGCTCCTTCATTATAGCGGATAATATCCTGACAACTGACGGTTTCTACATAGTTGATGTCACCATAATCCAGATTCAATGGTGTATTCCCAACCCCTTCAATTTCTATCCGTCCCATCATCACGCCCCGTTCACGCAACAGCCGGGTAAGGGCACGGGTATCTATACCGGTTATCGCAGGACGTTGTTCCCGCTTCAGCCAATCACCCAGACTCTCTTTGCCATTCCAATGACTGAAGGCTTCACTATAGTCACTGACAATGAGTGCTTCAGCGTAGATTTGAGTACTTTCCCATAAATCATTCGCCGGGACACCGTAGTTACCAATCAACGGATAGGTCAAGACCAATATCTGACCGGCATATGAAGGGTCTGTCAGACTTTCAGGATAGCCTGTCATAGCCGTATTGAAGACTACTTCACCGCCAATGTTTCTGAAGGCTCCAAAAGAATGGCCGCAGAATCGGGTGCCATCATCAAGAATCAATGTCGCTTTTCTCATTTTCTATATAATCTATAAATGCTTTATTCAGAAGTTTCAATCCTCCGGAAGTCGGATAATTGCCACTAAAATACCAGTCGCCCGTATGATTTGGACACGCTTCGTGCAATCCGTCCAATGTCTGATAGATAATCTTGACGTCGGCTTGCGTTGATTCGGGTGTCAGCAATTGAGCCGTCTTGGTTGAAATCTGTTCGTCCGTAAACGGCTCATAAATCGCTTTGACATAATTCCGCATCTGCTCTTTGGGCAAATGTTCCTGTGCCTTGCAATGTTGATAAACGTTTGTGATTATATCCTCTTTCCCTTGCTCTTTGAGTAATTCTATCGCTGCACGGAAGGCTATGAATTGGTCCATACTCGACATATCAATGCCATAATAATCAGGATAACGCACTTGCGGCGATGAAGATACAATGACTATCTTGCGGGGACGCAAACGGTCGAGTATTCCTATAATACTCTGTTTTAATGTGGTTCCCCGGACAATGCTGTCATCAATGATGACCAAATTGTCAATATCGGGCCGCAGACTTCCGTAAGTTATATCATAGACGTGGGCTGCAAGGTCTTTGCGTGTGTTGCCTTCGGTAATGAATGTTCTCAGCTTTATATCCTTGATAGCTACCTTCTCGCTGCGTACACGCATCGAAAGGATTCGCTCCAGTTCATTATGATGAAGATGATGACCAAGAGCTTCAATTTCCTGTATCTTTAACTGGTTCAAGTAATTGTCTAGTCCTTCCAACATCCCATAAAATGCCACTTCTGCCGTATTGGGAATGAAGGAAAAGACGGTATGTTCCATATCATAATCAATGGCTTGCAAAATGGAAGGTGTCAGATTTTGCCCCAAACGCTTGCGCTCATTGTAAATGTCCTTATCACCGCCACGGGAAAAGTATATCCGTTCAAAGGAACAAACCCGTAACTTCTGCGGCGGATTTATCTGAGCCAGACGCATCTTCCCGAACTTGTCAAGTATAATAGCCTCTCCCGGTTGTAACTCGTGTATAGTTTCCATAGGAACATTCAGAGCTGTCTGGATAACCGGACGTTCTGAAGCAAGAACCATTACTTCATCATCCAGATAATAAAAAGCCGTACGAATACCCCAAGGATCACGCACGGCAAAAGAGTCTCCGCTACCGGTTATGCCGCAAATGACATAACCTCCGTCCCATTGAGGACTGGATGTCTGCAATACATTTTGGAAATCAATTCTTTCCTCTATTCGTGCTGTCAGCTCCCGTCCTTTCCATCCTTCGCTACGGCACTCTTCATAAAGCCTTTCAACTTCCCTGTCAAGTCGATGTCCAAGCTGTTCCAATATAATATATGTGTCGGCATATTTTCGGGGATGTTGTCCCTCTGCGGAGATACAGGCAAAAATTTCATCCACATTGGTCAGATTGAAATTTCCACAAACGGCAAGGTTCTTTGCCCGATAGTTGTTCCGACGCAAGAACGGATGGATATAATCCAAACCGCTCTTTCCGGTAGTGGAATATCGCAAGTGCCCCATATATAATTCCCCTGCAAACGGTAAAGTCTGTTCTGCCAAAAGAGCGTCTTGCAGTTGCTCCTTTTTCAGAGAGCTGTAATGGTGATGTATCGTATTGAATATTTCCGATATGGCATTTGTACCGATAGCCCGTTCCCTGAACATGTA
>JAFZDJ010000005.1 GCA_017561265.1 Bacteroidales bacterium | reverse complement strand
TAAGATTATGATTGACAACAGCATAAAGAAAGTCCTCGTGCTCGGTTCGGGAGCACTCAAGATCGGTCAGGCCGGAGAGTTTGACTACTCAGGATCACAGGCCCTCAAGGCCCTTAAGGAGGAAGGCATCGAGACCATCCTCATCAACCCGAACATCGCGACTGTCCAGACATCTGAGCAGGTTGCAGACAAGGTATACTTCCTCCCCGTAACAGCATACTTTGTAGAGAAGGTGATTCAGAAGGAAGCTCCTCAGGGCATCCTCCTCGCATTCGGTGGCCAGACAGCCTTGAACTGCGGCGTGGATCTCTATGAGGCAGGTATCCTTGATAAATATAATGTAAAGGTACTTGGTACTCCTGTTCAGGCGATCATGGATACGGAGGACCGTGAATTCTTCAACGCAAAGCTCGCAGAGATCAACGTAAAGACTATCAAGTCGCACGCTGTGGAGACTGTCGAGGCCGCAAAAGAGGCTGCAAAGGAACTTGGATATCCGGTGATTGTGCGTGCTGCATATGCCCTCGGAGGTCTCGGATCAGGTTTCTGCAACAATGAAGAGGAACTCGTTACTCTTTGTGAAAGCTCATTCTCATTCTCTCCTCAGGTGCTCGTTGAGAAGTCTCTCAAGGGCTGGAAGGAGATCGAGTACGAGGTGATGCGTGACCGTTATGACAACTGTATCGCAATCTGTAACATGGAGAATTTCGATCCGCTTGGAATTCATACCGGTGAATCCATCGTAGTCGCTCCTACACAGACACTTAGCGCAAAGGAGTGTCAGTTCCTCCACGACCTTGCAATCAAGATGGTACGACACATCGGCATCGTGGGTGAGTGTAATGTACAATACGCTTACGACACTGATTCAATGGAATATTACGTGATCGAGATGAACGCACGTCTCAGCCGTTCTTCAGCTCTCGCATCCAAGGCTACAGGTTTCCCGATTGCCTTCGTTGCAGCTAAGATCGGTCTCGGCTACGGTCTCTTCGACATCCAGAACTCAGTGACAAAGCAGACCCCTGCATTCTTTGAACCTGCTCTCGACTATGTCGTGGCTAAAATCCCTAGATGGGACCTCTCCAAGTTCACAGGCGTATCACGCAAGATCGGTTCAAGCATGAAGTCTGTCGGTGAGGTGATGTCGCTCGGACGTAACTTTGAGGAGATCATCCAGAAGGGTCTCCGTATGATCGGTCAGGGTGCAAACGGATTCGTGGGCAATAAGGAGATCAAGGTTGATGATATAGATCAGGCACTTAACGAGCCTACAGATAACCGCATTTTTGTCATCAGCAAGGCAATGCAGGCCGGCTATACCGTCGATCAGATTCATGCTCTTACAAAGATCGACAAGTGGTTCCTTAACAAGCTGATGGGCATTGTCGAGACTCATAAGGAGATGAGCCAGTATAACAACTGCGAGCAGATGCCTCTCGACCTTCTCAAGAAGGCAAAGGTTCAGGGATTCTCTGATGTTCAGGTGGCAAATGCCCTTTATAAGGGAATGGATACCGAAATGGCCGAGGATATCGTACGTGCTTTCCGTAAGGCTAACGGTATCGTACCATGTGTGAAGCAGATAGATACCCTTGCAGCTGACTATCCGGCAGCGACAAACTACCTCTATCTTACTTACGGTGGTAACTTCAATGACGTCAAGTATCAGCACGATAAGAATTCAGTAATCGTACTCGGTTCAGGTGCATACCGTATCGGTTCATCTGTAGAGTTCGACTGGTGTTCGGTCAATGCACTGCAGACCATCCGTAATCAGGGATATAGAGGAGTCATGATCAACTATAACCCGGAGACAGTGTCTACCGACTACGATATGTGTGACCGTCTCTACTTCGACGAACTCACATTCGAGCGTGTGATGGATATCCATGACCTCGAGAATCCACATGGAACAGTTGTTTCTGTAGGAGGTCAGATTCCTAACAACCTTGCTCTCCGTCTTGATCAGAACAAGGTCAACATTCTCGGAACAAAGGCTACATCAATCGACAAGGCTGAGGACCGTCACAAGTTCTCTTCTATCGTGGACGCTCTCGGCATCGACCAGCCTAAGTGGAAGGAGCTTACAAACTTCGATGAGGTAGATCAGTTCATCGAACAGGTAGGCTTCCCAGTTCTCGTTCGTCCTTCATATGTGCTTTCAGGTGCGGCAATGAATGTATGCTACAACCATGAGGAGCTTCGCAACTTCCTTGGTCTTGCTGCGGAAGTGTCTGAGAAACACCCTGTTGTGATGTCTGAGTTCATGCAGCGCTGCAAGGAGATTGAGTTCGATGCTGTTGCTGACGGTGGTGAGGTAATCGCATATGCAATCTCTGAGCATGTGGAGTTCGCCGGTGTACACTCAGGTGACGCTACAATCCAGTTCCCTCCTCAGAAGCTGTATGTAGAGACTGTACGTCGCATCAAGAAGATCGCCAAGAAGATCGCTTCGGCGCTTGAGATCACAGGACCATTCAACATCCAGTTCCTTGCCAAGGATAACTACATCAAGGTGATCGAGTGTAACCTCCGTGCTTCACGAAGCTTCCCATTCGTTTCCAAGGTTCTCAAGATCAATATGATCGAGCTTGCAACCAAGGCAATGCTCGGCCTTAAGCCGGCTGCTCCACGCAAGTCTGCGTTTGACCTTGATTATGTTGGTATCAAGTCATCACAGTTCTCATTCTCGCGTCTCCAGCAGGCAGACCCTGTACTTGGTGTGGACATGCACTCTACCGGTGAGGTTGGATGTATCGGTGACGACTTCAACGAAGCTCTCCTCAACTCAATGCTTTCAGTAGGATACGAGATCCCTAAGAAGAATATCCTTATCTCTTCAGGTAATGCCCTTCAGAAGGCCGATCTTCTCAATGCCTGCCGTCTTCTCCATGAAAGAGGCTACAAGATTTATGGAACAGAGGGATCTGCGAAGTATCTCGTTGAGAACGGCGTTCCTGCTGAGCGTGTCATCTGGCCTACAGAGGCACAGGATCCGGAGCTTGCAGGACAGTACAAGCAGGCGATGGAGATGCTTGCAAACAAGGAGCTCGATCTCGTGATAAATATTCCTAAGAACTTCTCACACAGAGAGTTGACAAACGGATATCATGTACGTCGCGCAGCGATTGACTTCAATATTCCGCTCATTACAAATGCACGTCTTGCAACTGCGTTTATCCGTGCATTCTGTGCTATGTCAATTGATGACATCCAGATCAAGAGCTGGGATCAGTATTAACGGATTACGAAATTAAATAATGGCCTGCAGTAATGCGGGCCATTCTTGTTTTATGACTTAGAGCGACTTCGGCTGACGACGATGACACCACCGAATACCAGGGCTGCAGCCAGCACTTTCTGCCATGTAAGGATATCCATTCCTATTATGACGCTGATGACAGTTGCTATTATCGGCTGAATATAACTGTACATGCTTACCAGAGTGGGCCGGATGCGTTTCTGACCGAAAGGAATGAGAAAATAACTCATGAATGTAGCGAATACGATCAGATAACCCAGTTCCCACATCTGCTCAGCTGGAATCTGTGTCCATCCGAATGAGAACACTTCACGGAACGAAAGCGGCAGGGACATCAGGGCTGAGAACAGAAATATCCATTTCATGAATGTTACGACCGAGTATTTCGCGATTACCGGTTTGAAGATTCCAAGATACAGGGAAAAGCTCAGGCTGTTGAGAAACATCAGGGAAATACCGGAAAGCGTACTCTCTGTTATTCCCGAACTGCCGGATGCATTGTTTAATATCAGAAAGAGTATTCCGCAAAGGCTTAGCGCGACTCCACCTGCTTTCTGCCAGCTTAAAGGCTCCTTCAGTACAATTGCTGCTATGAACATCGTATATATAGGAGACATTGAACTTATGATCGAACAATGCATTGGTGTGACATCAGGAATGGCCATGAGGAAGGTCAGCTGAGTCACGAAATACCCGAGAAATGCTGCGGCCAATATTTTCAGATAGTCCTGTTTCTCAACCTTTTCGTAAGGTAGAAATAGTGAAAGGATCCAGAACATAAGTCCCGCTCCGAGCGATCTCAGTGTGAAAATAGCAATAGGCGAGATCAGATGGCCGCTGGTCAAGTCCTTGCATACTATTATATTGACTCCGAATATTGCATATGCTGTAAAGCATGCAATGTGTCCGGACAAAGTATTCCTGTCTTTCATGAACCTGCTTTTAATCCTGCAAATTTAATAATTCTTTAAATATCATTGAAAGGCATAGAAATTGACTTCTGTGCCGATAGTGTGTTTTTAAATTATTAGTTGTTATGAAAAGAATCATGTTAGTAGCGTCAAGTGTGGCTGTCTTAGCCGCAATGACAGCCTGCCACACAAATGCAGAGCAGGAAAGAAAAGCAATGAATGAGCCGTTCAAGCAGGAGCGCGAGTTCATGGATAAGGCAATCAAGCAGCACAGCCCGGATGTGATGAGAGTCGATGTCATTGACAGTACGCTTGTATACACCCATATTTATGATGGAATAGTTGATGTGAAGGCATATACTTTCGATGGAGACGTATGTGTTGCTGCTGAAAGGGTTTACACTTTCCCAGACCAGATGAGTGCTCTTCGCCACTATCGCAATGCCATTGAAAAGGCTGAACTTTATGACAATATCGAATTATTCAAGAATCAGGTCAGATACAGACTCAAGGAAGGACAGCACAGAGTCGAGACAAAAGGTCTTACAAAGGAACAGATGAAGGCGAAGTTTGACAAGCAGATTGCTGATGCAAAAGCCGATATGGCCAAAGATAAAGAGAAGATGGAAAATCATCACAGACATCACGATAAGAAATAATCGATCTTTAAATAAAACAAATCACCTGCTGTCGGCAAGCGAAATATTCAGCGAGCAACAGCAGGTGATTTTTATGGTATAATATCGATGGATGATTACATATCATCCTTATCCATATTCTGAAGGAGGGCGTCATTGGTTCCGTACTTGCGCATGCGGTCCTGAAGAAGTTCCATTGCTTCGATGCAATTCATGTCGGCGAGGAACTTTCGCATGATCCATATACGGTTGGCAAGAGCAGGGGAGTAGAGAAGATCGTCGCGACGGGTACTTGACAATGTTACGTCAACAGCAGGGAAGATACGCTTGTTCGCGAGTCTTCTGTCAAGCTGGAGCTCCATGTTACCTGTACCCTTGAACTCCTCGAAGATTACTTCATCCATCTTGGAACCTGTCTCTGTAAGTGCAGTTGCAAGGATTGTGAGAGAACCTCCATTCTCGATGTTGCGGGCAGCACCGAAGAATCTCTTTGGCTTGTGGAGAGCATTCGCATCGACACCTCCTGAAAGTACCTTTCCTGATGCCGGCTGTACTGTGTTATAAGCACGTGCAAGACGAGTGATCGAATCAAGAAGGATAACCACATCGTGACCGCATTCGACCATTCTCTTAGCCTTTTCAATCACCATATTGGCCACCTTCACATGTCGTTCTGCAGGCTCGTCGAATGTAGATGCAACCACTTCAGCCTTGACGCTTCTGGCCATGTCTGTCACCTCCTCAGGACGCTCGTCAATAAGAAGTACGATCATATATACTTCAGGATGATTGTCAGCGATGGCATTTGCTATCGATTTGAGGAGCATTGTCTTACCGGTTTTAGGCTGAGCCACGATAAGTCCTCGCTGTCCCTTTCCGATAGGTGTAAACATGTCTACGATACGACATGACATATCGTTGTGTCCGTTGCCAAGGAGATTGAACTTTTCTTCAGGGAAGAGCGGTGTCAGAAAATCAAACGGAATGCGGTCGCGGATGAACTCAGGAGTACGTCCGTTGATGTACTTGATCCGTACGAGAGGGAAGTACTTGTCACCTGCCTTCGGAGGACGGATCTCTCCTGTTACCGTATCTCCTGTCTTCAGCGCGTGCTGCTTGATCTGATACTGTGAAACGTAGATATCATCAGGAGAGTTCAGGTAATTGTAGTCTGATGAACGGAGGAATCCGTAACCCTCAGGGAGAATTTCGAGAACTCCTGTAGCTTCCACCACGCCTTCAAACTCTATCGCAGGTTCCTGCGGACGCTGCTCCGGCTGCTGACGGTGCTGATTGTTATTCTGTTGATGATGTTTCTGACCGTTATGACGGTTGCCGTTCTGCTGACTGTTGTTCTGTGTCTTATCTTCCTGAGCAGGTGTCATTTCTGCCGGATTCTCTTCCACCTTGTCTGCCGGTTCGTCCTTTGACACAGGCTCAGCTGCTGGTTGTCCTTTCTGAATCCTTGCTCTCTTCTGCTTAGGTTGCTGTTTAGGCTGAGGCGTTTCATTCACTGTCTCTTTTACCTCTTCTGCCTGAACTTCAGCTTCCTTATTTACAACTGGCTTGGTAACAGGTTGGTTAACTGGCTTGGTATCAGGTTCATTAACTGGTGCAGCAGCAGATTCATCTGTAGCCTTGTCTTTCGGATTCTTTGGCTTTCTTCCACGCTTTTTTGTGGATGATTTTGAATTTTCCTTAGCTTCAGGTGCTGCTTCTGCAACAGGTTCGGCCTCTGCAGGTTTTTCTTCTGATTTTGCTTCTGGAGCAGGCTTTTCGTCCTTGCGAGGACGGCCTCTTTTTGATTTTGCCGGTTTCTCCGGAGCATTCAGGGCATTAAGTTTTGCCTCTTCATCGAGAATGGCATATACCAGATCATCTTTCTCCATCTTTTTGAAGCCCTTTACCTTGAGTTCTTCTGCAAGTGAACGGAGCTGGTCAACGTCCATTTCCCTCAGGTCAAAAATCTTGTGCATAAATATTAATGATAAATGATTTAATCAATTGGGAATTTCCCGTGATCGGGGAATCATGTAATTGAAAGAATATGCGTCCCCAGATCTTACGGGGTATACAAAGGTAATAAAAAAAACTCAACCGACAACGATATGCGCTTCTTTTATTAGAAATTGTTGTCCCAGTAACTGCTGCTCTTCTTGTACTTCAAAAGGTCTGCCAAAGCGGCAGCATTAGCGGCAATCTGGAAAGTCCAAGACTCCCACTGGCCATTAGGCACCCATGATACACGGATATTGAAACAGTGCAGGTCATACTGGGCGCTGAACTGAGTTGTAGTCATCTTGAGAGCCATAAGGTCAAAACCGGTGGTAAGGTTCATTGAAAGTCTAGGAGTGAGCTTTACCTGACCGCTTACGCCAAGAGTCTGTGTATGCGAGTTGTTTGCAGTCTGCTTTCCGTTAGCCCACTGATAACCTTTCCTGAAATTATATGAATAATTGAAGTTGACCGACCAAGGCACGTTCGGATTCATATAATAAAGCCATCCGCCAGGAATATATTCACCTGTTACCGGATGATAATATATCCTGGTATAGTTTTCTGCAGGAGTTGTCGATCCTGAACCATCATTTCCAGCTATCGCTCCTTTGCCTGACAAAGAATAAGAAAGCGATACGCTAGCGTTGCTCATTCTTGCAAGTCCCTGACCTTCAGTGATTGCGAACTTGTTGATCCTCTTTCCTGCCTTATTCTGCTCGTCAACAAGAATTGCATACGGGTCAAAGTTGGCATTGGCATTGACTCCAAGCTTTCCGAATATCGAAGTGGACATAGTTACGCCGATATTGTTCATCTTGAATTCCTCTGCAAGGAAGTTATAGCCGGTAGAGAAGTTAAGCTGGTCTATAAGCTTAATCTTCTTGGTTCCTGTTCCAGTGGTATCAGTCAGGTCGCGCACCTTTGCCTCGAAATTGTTTCCGAGTGAAAGGCTGAGGCTTCCGGTCTGTCCCTTTCCTGGAGGAGAGTTGAGCTGGCCAGCATATATGTTGTAGTCCTGGGTCTGGACATTTCCGTTCTGGTCTGTATATGTCAATGTCCTCCATCCATTGAAGTGCGTACCTTTCTCAGGACTGAAAGACGCTGATACCGAAGGTGATATGACGTGTCTTATGGCCTGAAGCTTCCTGTGTTTTCCAAACTGGAAGAGACCATATATACGGGTACTCATAGATATGCTTCCGGAGTATGTATGTGTTGCTCCGAAGCTGCCGAATGCCTTGCCCTTTATATCCTCGACTCTGCCTGTGTCAGGATTGTATTCCTTCTGCGTCTTTCTGAAGAACCAGTTCATTCCATACTGCACGCTAGGTGTCACGTTGATGTACTTGAATGCAGTGAAGTTTGGAAGACCGATCTGGAAATTATGGTTCATGCCGTTCTGGAACTTGTCCCAGAAGCCGGGCTTGTTGAATTCAGATGCCTTGAAGTTGATCTTGTTCTGGAAGCTTGTGTTGTATCCGAGCGAGAATTTTTCATAGAACTTCTCCTTTCCGACTCTATGCTTCTGCTTGAAAGGATAGAAACGGCTTACAGAGAATGTTACGTTAGGCAACGTGAATGAATATGAACTGTCTTTCGAGTTCTGATTGTGCAGGGCGTTGATGGAAAGGTTCAGCTTTCCGTTCCAGTTCTTTGAATATGAAATGGATGATTGGATCTGGTTCTGGAGAGCCTCGTTGACGGAAGTCGAGTTATACTTGCTGTTGGATGGGCTGGAGAAGTTGACCGATGCCGAGAAGCTGGTTCCTGGTCGAGCCTTGGCGTCCTGACTGTGATTCCATTTGATACCGAAGTTCTTGGACTGGAAAAAGTCGGAGCTACCTTTTTCACCTGTCTGGTCGTTTGAATAGGTGAGTGTGAAGCCACCGTTGAACTTGTAGTTTACCTTATATCGTGAATTCAGGTCTACAGCCCACGAGCCGAGGGTGTAGATGTCAGTTGTCATAGCTATGTCGAAGTACTCTCCGATCACAAAATACAGACCGGCGTCACGAAGGTAGAAACCTCGAGATGCCTCTTCACCGAATGATGGGAAGAGGATACCTGTAGCCCTGTCTGGTCGTTCCGGAATGAATCCGAAAGGAAGAGCGATCGGAACAGGAACATCTGCAATCACAGGCCATGCAGGACCGAATACAGTCTTCTGACTTGGCTTTGTCATTACCTTGGCGCGGCTCAGGTGAAGATAATAGTGCGGTTCTTCGCAGTCGCACACCGTATATCGTCCGTTCGCGATGTTTATGGACCTGTCCGGCATCATCTTAATCTTCTTGCCATGAAGGATACCATCCTGCTCCTGAGTGACCATATTGGTGATCCTGGCCTTGTTCGATGCAAAGTTATAGCGTACTTCCTCCATGGTGTACGTGCTCTGTCCCTGCTTCATCACCGGCATGCCGTTGATTACTCCGGTGGTATCTTTTGTACCACGGGCGAAGAGTGTCGAAGAATTAAGGTCGTACTCCATGTAATCTGCCGTAAGCTCCATGTTTCCATATTTTACGGTAACGTCACCGTAATAATATATCATGCGCTTGCCGTTGCTGAAGTCTTCGATGATCGAATCGCGTGCAGTAGTGAATGCGGGAGCTTCAAGGGAACTCTTCTTGAGCATGTCGAGAGAGTCTCTGCGGGCTATGGAATCCGCTCTTGCTATGGAATCCTTCGCAAAGGTGATGGAATCATTTATTGCACGAAGTGAGTCGGAAATAGGAGGAATCGAGTCGGAAACCAGCAGACTGTCAGGGAGTTCTGCTGTCTTTTCAAGGGTTCTGCGGACGCGTCTTTCCCGCCTGTCATCCTGAGATGACAATGTAAAAGAACTGACAACCAGCAGCATAAGCACTACCAGTCCCCACTTCTCCAGCATCGCCTTCAGAATACCTTTATTATATAATGACATCAATTATATCCTACTTTTGTAAGTTTTTTGCTATTTTTGCAAAATGCAAATTTAAAACTAATTTCAATTATTACCAAATTGAGATGTCGGCTATGAGCTTTAAAGTATATATTTTCAGTATATTTCTTGCCTTGATGCTGTTTCCGTCACTTCATATGTCCGGGCAGAATACCAATGGTAACGTAGGCCTCAGGACTATTGTGATCGATCCAGGTCATGGAGGCAAGGATCCAGGTGCACCGGGACCAGACAGCAGGAACAGTGAAAAGCATATAGTTCTTAAGATTTCCAAGCTTCTGGGAGAGAAGATCAGGAAGGAATATCCGTCTGTAAAAGTCGTATACACCAGAAGCGGCGATACCTTTCCTAAACTTACTGACAGAGTTCAGATTGCCCATGACAATAATGCGGATCTGTTCATTTCGATCCATTGCAATTCCAATTCCAAGAAGACAGCATCAGGCTCTTCTGCGCATATTCTTTCAAGAAAGGATACTCGCAATCCGAGCCGTGACCTTTTTGAAGAGAACCTAGAGCTTACAAGACTCGAGAACTCCGTAATCGAATTTGAGGACGATCAGTCTACATATAAGAACTTCTCGGCTGAGGATCAGATACTTAACAATCTGCTCTTTCATGCAAATTTTGAGTACAGTGTCATGCTTGCCCAGCTGATTGTTGACAATCTTGCGACAAATCCCTTCCATAAATGGGGTAATGGCATTCATCAGAATGACTTTCTTCTTCTTAAGAAAATGACCTGTCCGGCAGTTCTTGTTGAAACAGCCTTTCTGTCAAACCAGAATGAGAGACAGCTTCTCGTAAGTGAAAAATGGCAGGAGGAGATTGCAGAAAGACTGTTCAAGGCCTTCAAGGTGTATAAGGATGTTTACGATGGTTCCGTTTCGGCACCGGTTTACGAACCTTCATCTCCTCAGGCAGAAACAGTGGAAACTTCTACATCTGTTCAGACTGGTTCCGATGAATTCTACGGAATTCAGATCATGGGATTGGGACGTCTCCTTGCAGACAATGATCCGGCATTGAAAGGAATGAAGGTACGTGCTCTGAAATCAGACTCTTCCTCTATATATAAATATGTATATGGAGCCTATGGTTCCAGCAGCGATGCATCTGCGCAACTGGCTGCCGTAAGGAAGAAGTTTCCCGAAGCATTTGTTGTTGTAGTAAAAGGAAATGAAGTTTCACGTGTGAAATGATGGTAATATGAGTAAAGAATTCAAGATCGGTGTTTTTGCCGTTACAGTCCTCGTAGCATCTTTTTTTCTGATAAATTATCTGAGAGGAGAAGATATATTCAACAATGAGATCGAGCTTGTTTCCCGTTACGATAACGTGGAAGGTCTGGTTCCATCTGCTCCTGTATTCATCAAAGGTTACAAGGCCGGCAAGGTTACGGAAGTAAGATATGATTCGCAGCGTGAAGACTTTGAGGTTACTTGCTCTATCCGTAAGGAGTTCCGTATTCCGGAAGATTCCCGCATGACCATATATAGTGTTGATATAATGGGCGGCAAAGGTGTCAGGATCGATCTGGGACATTCGCAGGTCGCTGCAGTAGATGGCGGCAGTCTTGCACCAGCATTTGAAGCGGGGCTTATGGATGGACTCGCCTCCGGAGTAGAACCGCTCCTTGCGAAGGTAAATGCGACAATGGACAGTCTCGCTGTGACAGTTTCCGGTGTGAACAGACTTCTGTGTTCTGAAAATACTGACAATATCTCCAGAACTATAGCACATCTGGAAAAGACCATGGCTTCTGCCAACTCAATCGCATCTGAAATCAACGGAAAGTCTGAAGAGCTTGCTGACTTCATTGATAACCTTGGAATGATCTCATCACATTTCGCATCAGTTTCAGAGAAACTCGATACTACTATGAATGATGTAGGAGCAGTTATGTCATCTTTGACTGAAGCCCAGATCGGTGAGCTTGTAAATTCATTCAAGGCTTTGCTTGAGAGTATCAATAATCCTGACGGAACGGTCGGACAGCTTCTTGTTAATAATTCTATGTATTCTTCAATAGATTCTTTGCTTGATGATGTTGATTCTCTGATCAGGAAAATTGAAGAAAATCCTAAGAAGTATTTAAGAATTTCCGTATTCTAACAAGCTCTGGCTACGATTAATCGCGATTTTACCAATTTTGAACTATTCAATATTGTAAATGACTGATTATATATGCATTTACATTTGATTGGACGTTGTAAGTGATTGATTTATAGTGTTTTAAGTTTTTGTAAATCCTGAGGTTGCCTTCGTATAAGAGTGTAAAATAAAATTAAAAAGCAATAGAAAATTTTATTTTTTATTACTTTTTTTTCCTCATCTTTGTATTCCCGTTTGGGAAAATTACCTGAAACTTAACAACACTCCAGATCAATGAATAGAGAAAGACACATATCTGTTTGGACTAACTGCTTGAATTTCATCGAGCATAATATAGATCCCAAGCAGTTCAAGCTTTGGTTCGGGCCGATAAAGCCTGTATCATTGGTTGAGTCCACCCTTACAGTGGAGGTGCCTTCAGAGTTTTTCCGCGAGTATCTCGAAGGAGCTTATCTGGATATTCTTAAAGCAGCTCTTAAGAAGGAGCTCGGTGTTTCTGCAAAGCTTGTATATGTTGTGACACCGGTTCAGAAGCAGCAGTCTCTTGTTTATCCTGCTGCTCATGGCAATACTCCTGTCAACAAGACCATTTCAGTAGAAACATACAGTAGAGGTGGTAATAATCCCGGACCTTTTGTTTTCCCCGGTATCCAGAGAATTCAGGTCAATCCGCAGCTTAATCCCGTATATTGTTTTGAGAACCTCGTAGTAGGTGAGTGTAACAAGATGGGATTCACTGCTGGAGAGAGCATCTCCATGTCTCCGGGCAAGACTCCGTTCAATCCACTTTTCCTTTTTGGAGGACCAGGACTCGGCAAGACTCATCTTGCTCAGGCCATCGGTATCGAGATCAAGAAGAAGTATCCTGAGCTTGTTGTGCTTTATGTCCCTGCAAACAGGTTCAAGACACAGTATATGGATGCTGTGAATGTAAGGAACAAGCTTACCGACTTCCTCGCATTCTATATGAAGATGGATGTCCTGATCATGGATGATATTCAGGATCTGATGGGACATAGTACGCAGAATGCATTCTTCAATATATTCAACCATCTTCACCAGTCAGGCAAGCAGCTGATCTTTACTTCAGACAGACCGCCTGTAGAGCTTGAGAATTTTGAGGAAAGACTTTTGTCACGTCTCAAGTGGGGACTCTCTGTAGAGCTTCAGGCGCCGGATTTCGCCACAAGGCATGAGATGTTGAAGGCAAGAGCATTCCGTGAAGGAGTCAGACTTAGTGATGAAGTCCTGCATTTCCTTGCGACAAGGATAAAGTCTAACTTCCGTGAGCTTGAAGGTGCGCTGATTTCGCTGATAGCGAATGCTACTCTTGCTCATAAGGAAATCACCGTCGAGCTTGCTGAGAAGATCACTCAGAAGATTGTAGGGGAGCAGCAGAATGACCTCACTATCGACAAGGTTCAGAAAGTTGTCTGTGATTACTTCAACATTACCCGTGACGATCTTTTGTCAAAGACACGCAAGCGTCAGATAGTTCAGGCAAGACAGATTGCCATGTATATGTCCAGAACGCTGATAAACTGCTCGCTTTCTACGATAGGTGCGGAAATCGGAGGCAAGGACCATGCGACAGTTCTCCATGCATGCACTACGGTAAACGACCTGATGAGCACAGACAAGACATTCAAGCAATATGTGACCGATATCGAGAAGCTTCTCGTTCCGGTAAGAAGATAGGAAATTCCATTCCCTCGGGAGTGGAATTTTTCATTTTATTGTTCTATATTTGTATGATTAATATACTGACCACATGAATTCTGAAAAAGTACTTTCCTTCTTTAAGGAGATTACCGCGATTCCAAGAGAATCCGGACACGAAGAGCATATCATAGCATATCTGCAGGATTTCGCTGCAAAGAACAACCTTGAATGCAAGACGGACGAAGCTGGTAATGTACTGATTACCAAAGAAGCAGCACCTGGCTATGAGAGCGTTCCGACTATTGTACTCCAGAGCCATTCCGATATGGTCTGCGAGAAGAACGAGGACGTTGAGCATGACTTTGCAAAGGATCCTATCAAGTATATCATCAAGGACGGATGGATGATCGCACCGGATACTACTCTCGGTGCAGACTGCGGTATCGGAGTCGCTGCTCAGATGGCGGTTCTTGTAAGTGACATGCCTTGCGGAAAGATCGAATGTCTGTTTACGACAGCAGAGGAGACTGGTCTTGACGG
The DNA here is from genome assembly GCA_017561265.1 of Bacteroidales bacterium. The sequence continues at coordinate 24,805 of JAFZDJ010000005.1, read as the reverse complement.
AGCGATGGCTCTCCAGCCTGACTTCATCACAGGTAAGGTCCTTCTCAATCTGGATTCGGAGGATGAAGGAGAAATTTTCGTGGGTTGTGCAGGAGGTCTTGACACGACTGCCGAATTCCATTATAAGAACGAGCCAGTTCAGGAAGACTTCGAGCTTGAGGAAGTATTCGTCAAGGATGCTATGGGAGGACATAGCGGCGATGACATAAACAAGGGACGTGCAAATGCCGTACAGCTTCTCGGACGTTTCCTTTACAGCATTCTCGACCTTGACTGGCAGCTCGTGGCGATAAATGGCGGAAACAAGAGGAATGCGATTGCGCGTGAGGCAAAGGCAGTAATCGCGGCTGAGCCGGATACATTGGATATCATCAACGAACGTCTTGAAGCGTATGCCGCTGATGTTGCAGAAGAATATGGTGCCATAGAGAAGGATCTTAATCTTGGTTATGCCGAATATGCCGGAGATGCTTCGGAAGCAATTGACGAGATGACTGCATGGAATCTGGTGACAGCACTTTGCGCTTCTCCTCATGGTGTACTTGCAATGAGCCAGGAAATTGAGAATTTCGTAGAGACCTCGACAAATCTTGCTTCTGTAAAGATGACTGAACCTGGTGTCATCCGTATCGGATCAAGCCAGAGAAGCTGTGTTACAGCGGCTCGTCGTGCAGCTGCTGCAAAGATGGAAGCGTGCTTTGTGCTTGCAGGTGCTATAGTGAAACATGAAGGTGAATATCCTGGCTGGGCTCCGGCTGCAGTGTCTCCGATCAAGGATGCCTGTGTTGCGTCATATAAAAAGCTTTTCGGAGTAGAACCAAAGGTGAAAGCTATCCATGCCGGACTCGAATGCGGCTTGTTCACAGAGAAATTCCCTGGCATCGACATGGTTTCATTCGGCCCTACACTTCGCGGAGTTCATGCTCCTGGCGAAAGGCTTGATCTGGCATCACTTGATAAGTTCGTAGCACTTCTTGTAGATGTGATCCAGAATTACAGATAGTCATCATCCTGTACTTTTTATTTCATCCTGAGCTTTTATTGTCATCCTGAGCGAAGCGAAGGATCTTTACAGAATTAATTATGATACTGATAGCACCTTCAATGCTGGCCGCAGATTTCCTTCATCTCGAGAAGGATATCGAGACTGTGAACAAATATGCCGACATTTTCCATCTGGACGTCATGGATGGAGCATTTGTACCGAATATATCATTCGGATTCCCTGTAATAGAGGCAATTGCCAGCAAGGCTGAAAAACCTATGGACGTTCACCTGATGATCATAGAACCGGAGAAATATGTAGACAGGTTTGCCGGAGTCGGAGCATCTATGATTTCATTTCATCTGAATGCTGCTAAAGACCCTGAAGCCCTTCTGAAGCACATCCGTTCCTTAGGGGTCAAGGCGGGACTCGTAATCAATCCGGACATACCTGTTGAAGACCTTTACCCATATCTGAAAGATGCCGATTATGTGCTCCTTATGTCTGTCTTTGCCGGATTCGGAGGCCAGAAGTTCATTGAGGCCACATACGACAGGATCAGAACACTGAAAGCTGAAATCGAGAGACAGGGACTTGATATAAAGATCGAGGTCGACGGAGGTGTTTCCGCATCGAATGCCGCTGCGCTTGCCGAGGCGGGAGCAGAGATCTTTGTCGCTGGCAGCGCTGTCTTCAAGGCCGAAGACCCGGCCGCAGTCATTGCTGCGATGCGTGGCTGAGACTGATTATAAAACGAACTTGATGAAAAACTTACTTCCCAGACTATCCCTGTTTATGCTGCTGGTCTGTTCCTGCAGCAGTGATGATGCTGATATATACGATCAGTTCTATCAGCTTGGCGTCGAGTCTCTGGAAGCCGGCGATCAGGAGAAGGCCATCGATGCTTTTATCAGTGCTGGCGAACATCGTGCGATGGAAGAAGACAAGACCATCATGTTCTTCATGTATTCTGCATTCGTGTTCATTATCATATCTGTATTCTACTCATTGAAAGAGACGCAGAAGAAATTGGTTTCCAGTACACAGGAAAAGGTTCTCCTTCAGATAGAAAAGGAAAGGGTGGAGAAGCTGTATGCTGATGCGATCATTGAAAGGGACGCCTTGAGCAAGATGTCTGAATCCATGACACCGGATCAGGAACTGAAAGGGGTCATAAAACAGAGACTTGCACTCCTGAATAAAGTGATCGCTTCGTATATCACGGATTCATCCGCAGCTAACAAGGAGGCCAATGCCCAGATTGAGATGCTGGTATCAAACAGAGACGCTTTCCTCGAATCAACCCGAAAGTCTTTTGAGGCCGGTCATCCGAAATTCATGGCATATCTGCGTTCATGCGGACTTTCTGACTGGGAGGTAAACTACTGCTGCCTCTATCTTGTCGGATTGAACGGAAAGGAAATCGGAGAGTATATAAATCTGAAAAGACATTATACATACGGCAGTGTCATCCGTCAGAAGCTCGGCCTTGGCGAGCATGACAGGAATCTCGCAAATCACCTCAAGAATCTGCTGGAAAGTCCTCCTGCGTCAAACTCTCAAGTGGCCATGTCAAATCCATGAGTTTAACGGTGCTTGATTATCAATGATTTATGGCTGTTATTTGTACCAGGTAAAATGGTCTGCGTTAAACTGTTTCAAGCTATCTTTGCATTAACGAAACCCCAAATAACGAACGATTATGATACTCGCTATCCTCGGCGCTACAGCTGGTGCAACAATTACAGTCATTCTCCTCAAATAATCAATTGCCGTATTATGAACGAACTGCCCATTATTGAAGGATATGTCAGATTGAGCTTGAGATCGATCTTGATCATTGCTGCGATACTTGCCTTCAACATCATGTATTTTGTCCTGGCCGGACATCTTGCCATATTTATTATAAGCATGGCTGTTTTTATCCCCTTTGCTGCTTTTATAACGATCAGAAACCGCAGAAAAGGTAAGCCGCTGGTCAGGTTGTTTGAAGACCGTCTTGAAACAAAGTATGCATTGCAGAAAGAGTATCGGAAATACTATTTCAAGGACATCTCTAAGGCTGACATGGAGTACATATTCCCTGATTATGAGATGGTAAGGCTAGAATTCAAGGACGGAAGAAAGCCTTTGAAGATCAAATTGAGCGACCTCGATGTACCTGTCGAAGCTTTATATAAGAATATTGTGGAACGGATAAATTGATGAATATGAAGAATTATAGGATGAAGGCATTTGCCTATTCTTTCTGTCTGGCTCTCTTGCTGACTCTTTTGTGTCTGTCATTGAACAGACACGAAAACGATTTCATGAGCTTGCTGCTATTGTTCGCTCTTGCTTTTATCGTTTCCATGGTAATGATATGGAATAACAAACCGTTGATACATAATTTCCTGAACGGTCACGATGACTGGCTGACGTCTGCAGACCGGTTGATATGTGGCACATTGATCATTATCACTTATATCTCGGCAAGATATGTATGGTTCTACTATCAGGAAGACGGATCTTTAAATATCGTTGCCATCATACTGTGCTTGTGTGCAGCATTCGGTTATAGGACTACGTATCTGAATCATGCTCCAGACGATATCGAGAAATATGAAGCAGACCGAAAACGTGATGTTGAAGAGAATTCATATGTGACTGTGGCAGAATGCAAGGATGTGGAATCTGCCCATATCATCAGGAATCTGCTTGAGTCAAATGGTATTGAAGCTACAACATACGGAGAAAGTTCCCCTGAGTTCCTTGGAAATGTTCCTGTACGTGTCATTGTAAGGAAAAAGGATAAGGAAGCGGCTGAAAGAATTATTAACGAATGATATTATGACTATGAAGACCTTGAATGTACTGAGAACGGTTTTTGCGATTGTGTCGCTTCTGTTCATGTTGTTGTATTTCTTTCCTGTCATGAAGGGAGGTTATGACTGGATGATGATTGCTGTTCTGATTCTTTTCGTGGTCCTGATTCCAGCTGCTCTGATTTCAAACATCAGGATGGATAAGTTCCCGCATATACTTCCGTCAAGAGGAGCTTTGAAATTCAACATATATTTCTCAATATTCCTGAGTGTCGTTTCGGCAGTATGCATTGTTGTCAGGATAATCAACGACCTTTCACCATGGATGTATGTCGCTGCGGTTTTTGCATTTGCATCTGTTGGTGTAAACAATCTGATCCACTATAAAGTAAAGATACAGGCAGATGAAGATAAGGCTTAGGCACATCATCCTTCTTATCCTTCTTGTCTTTGAACTGGCTGCAAGGCTTTCCGAGCAGATAGGTGAATGGTACTCAGCTGTGTTGTACCCGATTACCTCGTCTGTTCTCTCATGGCTTGTGTCATGGATCCCTTTTTCTTTGGAAGAACTGGTGGTTGCAGCAGCTGTCATTCTTCTGATTTATATGTTCGTGTCAGGTTCAGTGAAACATGAAGGATTCAGAATTATATTTTTCCGCTCATTCGAGCTGCTGCTTTGGGTATATGTATGGTTCTATATCGGCTGGGGCTGCAATTATTATCGCGAAAGCATATATACCAGGACCGGAGTACAACGACAATCCTACGACGAATCTGTCTTCAATGCATTTCTTTCAGAATATACCGACAGTCTGAATGCTTCTTTCAATGATCTGCCGGTTGGAGACCTGCATGTCATTCAGGAGCTTATGGAGAAGGATGTCAAAGATACATATGCCTCTCTTTCAGAAACTTACGGATTATCCAGGCCACGTCAATGGCAGCATCCTAAACGTTTGCTTTTCAATGACTTATATTCTTCTGTCGGAGTAATGGGATTTGTCGGGCCGTTCTTCTGTGAAACACAGATGAACAATGATCTGCTTCCTGCGCAGATCCCGTTTGTATACGCCCATGAATATTCTCATCTCCTGGGAGTCAGTAGCGAAGATGAAGCGAATTTCTGGGGATATACAGTCTGTATCGCATCCGATATACCTGCAGTCAGATACAGCGGATATTTCTCGTTGTTGCCATATGTCCTTGTAAATGCTTCCCGAGTACTCTCTGAAGAGGAGTACCGCATTTTACTGTCGGAAATCCGCCCGGAAATCCTGAAGCAATATTCTGCTCAACGTGATTTCTGGAACTCAAAATACAGCAAAGTCCTTGGTAAAATTCAGACCACGGTCTACGATGCCTTCCTGAAAAGCAACAAAGTATCTTCCGGGACCGCCAGCTACCTCGAAGTCATTGATATGATCATCTCGCTCCGATGATTGCTCCATCGTTACCGGAAACCTTCATGCCCCGAAGGACATCTCGTCGGTATTCTAGTGAAGATTCTAGCTTCGTTCTTCACCAGAACTGATATATTTGAATATAGTCCAACTTTCTCCGCCAGTTCCAGTGAATTTAATCATGGGCAAAGTTCACTAGAACAGCTTTTTTGATAAGAGCATCTCGCCCGGATTCGTGGTGGTCATAGTCCGATACTCCGGAGAGCATCTCGTTCGGTACTCTAGTGAAGATTCTTGCCCCGTTCTTCACCTGAACTACTAGATTTGCATATAGTACAACTATTTCTGCGAGTTCCAGTGAATTTATAGATAGGCAACTTCACTAGAACTGTTTTTTTTATATTGCTATTCAATTAATTAAGTTATATTTGTTCAGTTTCATGCATTTGGGAAGAATGTGTTGAAAGGATTTAGTGCAGTAGAAGTAGAGAATGATAGAAATTGTGCAATGAAAAAGGTATTTCATCTTTGTCATTCCTCAAAAGAGGAAGTCTTGTTTCGTAGTCATGACGATTACAATTGGGGATTCAATTGTTACGCATTAGCCCTGTATAAGACAGAGTCCTGTTCCTTGGCGGATGCGCACATGTCCAATCACAGACACCTTGTCGCTCAGACTGATGATCCCGAAAGATTGATGAGGATCAACAGACTGGCTTATACCAGACATATGAACACAAAATACAAACGTAAAGGTCCGTTGGGAGAGAGTGGGTATTTCTGTGTAGAGATTGAAGGCATATATCATTTGCTGGCTGCCATATCATATACTCTTAGAAATCCCTTGCATCATGGAATTTCACCAACTCCTTTTGCGTATCCTCATAGTGCTGCAAATGTCATCTTTCAGTCTCAACTTGGTAAATGTTCTAATATAGAATTGCTTGATAAGCGAAATCATCATGGTCATGTCGGTCGGAATGTGAAGATTCCACAAAATTATCATATGGATAAATCCGGCCTATTCCTGAGAAATGATGTCACTGCAATTCAGCAGGTCGAGCTACTTTATGGAACTCCAAGAAATTTTCTTTACTATATGAACCGTCTTTCGGATGAAAAGTGGATCGAAGAGCAGAAGGAGGATGATGTCAGTTCCGCTCCGGTTACTATAGAGACTATAGAACATGGCGTGATGTTGACTCCGTACAATATCATGCTTAAGAACGAGAAGGGAAGAAATAATTATAAAATATTGACAGATATTCAGTTATGTGAGGAGGTAGATAGGATAGTTGTAACACAGTTCAAAACCACTTCTATATATTGCCTTTCATATTCTGAAAAGCAGGAACTCTATCATATAGTAAAAGACCTGTATCATGCAGGAGAAGCACAGGCCAGAAGATGTCTTGCGATGGATTATATGTAGTCCTAAACCGTGTTTTAGTGAATGTCAGATAAGAAATATTCACTGGAACCGTTCGTTTTGACCGTTTTTGATGTATTTCTATTGTTCTGGTGATAATTTCTGTATATAAGTTCACTAGAACTGAGAGAGAAGAAAACTGCGTCCTGTCGGTTATAAGATATACCCGATTTCTTTGAAGGCGAATTCTTTGAGTTCGCCTATTTCCATGTCTTCGACGATGAGGAGACCGATCTGGGAGAGGCCGCGGATGATGCCGGTGAAGGGGCGTCCTGCAGGTGCAGTCTGTCCAGGGAAGCCAGGGCTGCAGGATGATGAGCCTGCTGATGAGATGTTCATCGGACCTTCGTGACAGCCGGATGGCAGGGAAGTGTAGTCGATGAAGATGGTCTGTTCATTCAGACGCCATAATTTCGAAAGGTATGACTCCCTCAATGAGTCCCATTTCCCGTAGTCCATGAGTCTTGATACATAAGATCGGAAAATATCCATGAATTCTTCAAGGCATTGATGGATTTCATATGTGGATTCTGGCTGGCATAGTGCCATAGAGGTAGGATTCGGTAGGTTAACATCAAAGTTTCGTTGGTTGATATTCAATCCTATACCTATTATGCTGGAAGAAATGCCCGAACCACGTAGTGAATTCTCGATCAGGATGCCGCAGATCTTTTTCGAGCCCACATAAATATCGTTCGGCCATTTGATCCGGGCTGAAATTCCATGCTGAGAGAGAAAATCCACGACCGATAGGGAAGTGATTTCATTAATGCAAAACTGGTCCCTGGCGCTTATCTTCGGATTCTTCAGGACAATGCTGAATATGAGATTTTCACCAGGCGTACTCGTCCAGGTATTTCCCCTTTGTCCGCGACCCTCCGTCTGCTCATAAGCTGACAGTACTGACAAATTGTCAATGTCAGAAATGTGCCTTTTAGCCTCTTCATTGGTCGAATCGATGGAGTCGAGCCATATAATGTCATGCTTCTTTGCCATGGTGCAGATTTTGATTATATTTGCACGAAATTTTTACAAAAATAACAATAATTAAATACATGGAAAACAAGGAACTCAAGGTCATTGCAGATGCGATGCTCGAAAAGAAAGGACAGGATGTTGTATCGCTAGACCTCAGATCAATCGGAACAGCAATTTCAGATCATTTCATAGTATGTAATGCAGACTCGACACCAGCTGTCGTTGCCATTGCTGATAATGTAGAAGACAGAATGATAGAGAAGTGCAGAAGAAAGGTTGCATGCTCTCAGGGAAAGGAGAATGCCTTCTGGGTGATTCTTGATTATGGCGATATCGTAGTACATGTCTTCCAGACTCCGTACAGAGCATTCTACAGGCTTGAGGAGCTTTGGGCTGATGCTGAAAAGACTGTCTACGAGGACTAACTTAAATAGTAACTATGGCAGAAAACAATAATTCACCTAAACGGAAGAAACCTGTAAGGGTGTCTTTCGGCATATCATGGCTTTACATAATTCTTCTGATCGGTATAGGATACATGTTCTTCAATCAGGGAGGAACAGCCAATCCGCAGAAAGAGGAATGGGCAGAGGTGTGTCAGCAGTGGCTTGACGGCGACATAAAGGAAGTCGTTTTCATACGAAACGAGTATGAAGGTCGCATTACTATGAAGCCTGATAAGATCGAGAAGTATGCTGACAAGTTCGGAGGAAATGTGCCAAAGAAATCTCCTCATTTCATATTTCTTGTATCAGGCAGCTTCAATGCTGAGGAAATGTTCGGAGAACTCAATGAGCAGATGCCTGCAGACGAGCAGGTAAAGGTTGTCATTGAGAATCATGAAAGCCTTTGGGGAATGCTCGAATGGCTGATCTTCCCTATCTTCCTTATTCTGATGTGGGTGTTCATGTTCCGCGGAATGAACAGGAACATGGGCGGAGGCTCAGGTGGTCCAGGTGGTATATTCAATGTCGGCAAATCTACAGGAAAGCTTGCAGAGAAAGATAGTATCAAGGTGACATTCAAGGATGTAGCCGGACTATACGGTGCAAAGGATGAAGTGATGGAAATTGTGGATTTCCTGAAGAATCCTCAGAAATATACTGCATTGGGAGGTAAGATTCCTAAAGGTGCCCTTCTCGTAGGCCCTCCAGGTACAGGTAAGACCCTTCTCGCCAAAGCAGTTGCCGGAGAGGCAAATGTGCCATTCTTCTCGATTTCAGGTTCGGATTTCGTAGAAATGTTTGTAGGTGTAGGTGCATCACGTGTTCGTGATCTCTTCCGTCAGGCTAAGGAAAAGTCTCCTTGCATCGTATTCATCGATGAGATCGATGCTGTCGGTCGAGCACGAAGCAAGAATGCAGGATTTTCTTCAAATGATGAGCGTGAAAATACTCTGAATCAGCTTCTTACGGAAATGGATGGTTTCGGTTCTAATTCCGGAGTAATCATCCTTGCTGCAACAAACCGTGCAGATATTCTTGATAAGGCACTTATGCGTGCCGGTCGTTTTGACAGACAGATTCATGTGGATCTGCCGGATCTCAAGGAAAGAAAGGAAATTTTCGAGGTACATCTCAGAAATCTCAAGCTTGCAGCTGATTTCGATGTGGATTTCGTAGCAAAGCATACTCCTGGTTTTTCAGGTGCGGATATAGCCAATGTTTGTAATGAAGCGGCACTTACTGCAGCCAGAAAGAACAAGGAATTCATTGACAAGCAGGATTTCCTCGATGCGGTTGACAGGATTGTCGGAGGTCTCGAAAGAAGGTCGATGATGATGACTCCTGAAGAGAAGAAGTCTACAGCTTATCATGAGGCCGGTCATGCTACTGTCAGCTGGCTTCTTCCAAATGCCAATCCTCTTTTCAAGGTCACTATCGTGCCTAGAGGACAGTCTCTCGGTGCTGCGTGGTATCTTCCTGAGGAAAGACATGTTTCGACGAAGGAGCACATGATTGATGAGATGTGTTCTCTCATCGGAGGTAGAGTTGCGGATGAAATCCATACAGGACAGCCTTGCACAGGTGCCTTGAGTGATCTTGAGAGGTTGACGAAGATGGCTTATGCCATGGTGACCTATTATGGTATGAGCGACAAGGTCGGTAATCTTTCATTCTATGATTCGTCCGGATCCCGCGGTTACGACTTGACAAAGCCGTATAGCGAGAAGACTGCTGAACTCATTGACAAGGAGGTAAAGGATCTGATAGATATGATCCATGACCGTACGGAAAAGATTCTTCGTGATAATTTTGACGGTTTTACCCAGTTGGCCGAGCTTTTATTGGAGAAAGAAGTTATCTTTGCAGATGATCTCAAGAGAATCTTCGGACCAAGAGCAGGCGCGAAGCCTGGCGAGGAGATCCCGAAGGATCCTGAAGAGACAGCATAATCTATGACTAATTTTATAAAAAGAACTATTTCAGGTATCGGATTCGTGGCGATCATGCTCGCCGCCTTCCTTACCAACAAATACATATTCGGCATTGTCATGCTTCTCTCACTTGTCATCATGATGCGTGAGTTCCTTAAGATGACATGCGGAAAAAACTACTGGTTCTCGCAGATTCTGTCGATTCTTGCGGGAGCCACACTTTTTACTCTGATCTATCTGTACAAAGGTTTTGATTTTCCTGGAAGGCTCGTGATCCTTGCTTTCGTGCCAGTCTTCATTCTGATGATCAATTCCTTGTACGTCAAGGATAAGAGCCGTTTCGACAAATTCTCCAATCTCTATGCTGCATTGCTTTATATTGCAGTGCCATGGTCTGTGCTGAACTTCGCCGTATTCACTCCTGAGGGCGAGTTCAACGGAGTGCTTCTTCTCTGTTTCTTTGCGATCATATGGGCTACAGATGTCGGTGCATATATGTTCGGCATAACGCTCGGTCAGAAATATGGAAAGAAACTTTTCCCGGCCATCTCTCCTAAAAAGTCATGGATCGGTTTCTGGGGTGGACTTGCCGCTGCTGTTGCAACTGCTGTCGGACTTCATTATGCCGGTATCTTCTGTTTCGACCTGATCCATTGCATCTGTATGTCAGTCCTTCTATGTGTCACCGGTGTATATGGAGATCTGATCGAATCGCAGTGGAAGCGTCATTATGAGGTCAAGGATTCCGGTACCATCATCCCAGGTCACGGAGGGCTTCTCGACCGCTTTGACAGTGCCCTTATCGCGATTCCTATCGGAATTATCTATCTGGTAGTCATGAATGTATTATAACGGCAGGTATTTTTGGCTTATTGTCTTTTTTTGCGTACTTTTGCAGGGATTATGATACAGAAAGACTGTTACGGAACAATATTCATTGTATGGCTTATATGCGCACCATTGACATATGTCATGATGCGCTTTATTCCTATACCGGCAATTGCATATATCCTCAGCATCTTCCCGCTCACAATGATGGGATTTTCACTTTTCTTCTTCCGTGTTCCTAAAAGGAATACAGTACAAGGAGACAATGTCGTGACATCAGTTGCTGATGGAAGGGTAGTGGTAATAGAAAAGACCTACGAGAAGGAGTATATAAACGGTGAGTGCATCCAGGTGTCAGTTTATATGGACTTTTTCAATGTACATGTAAATTATTGGCCTGTTGACGGAGAGGTGACATATTATAAATACCATCCGGGAAAATATATGCTTGCTTTTCTTCCGAAGGCCTCTGAACTGAATGAGCATTCTTCTGTTGCCATAAGAAGCAAATATGGCGATGTGTTCTTCAAGCAGCTGGCTGGTACATTTGCCCGTAGGATTGTGACATACGCTACGCCGGGTAATCAGGAAAAGAAGGGAGACCAGTGTGGAGTGATCAAGTTCGGATCGAGAATCGACATGTATTTCCCATTGGGAACGGAAATAAAGGTTCAGCTTGGAGACTATGTAAAAGCATGTGAGTCAGTAATCGCCGAGCTGCATAAATAGAGTTATGGAAGAACAGTTAATATATATCATCATGTTCGTCTCAATTGCATTGTCAGCATTATGCTCCATGCTTGAGGCGACTTTGTTGTCAACCCCTTTATCTTATATTACTGGCTTGGAGGAACAGGGAATCAAAGGTGCACAGCGATTGAAAAGCCTTAAGCAGAATTCGGATCGTCCTATCTCTGCGATTCTCTGCTTGAATACGATCGCCAATACTGTCGGAGCATCTATTGTCGGTTCTTTGGTATATGAAGTATATGGTGATGCACTTGTCGGAGTGTTTTCTACTATATTCACCTTTGCAATCCTTATCTTATCTGAGATAATACCGAAAACAATCGGAACCAGTTATTGGCGTTCACTTGCGCTTCCAGCATCAGTGATAATCAATGCTATGATCTTCATTTCATTCCCTCTGGTATGGGTTCTTGAGCGTCTGCAGAGAGTGATTTCATCTCGTTCAAACCAGGTGAGTGTGAGTCGTGAGGACATTTCTGCAATGGTAAGTGTGGCAACCGAGGAGGAAGTGATCGAGAAGGATGAGAAGAAGATGATTCAGAATCTTCTTAAGCTGGATGAGGTGACAGCACATGAGATCATGACACCAAGCGTCGTGGTCGAGATGGTTCCCGGAAGCATGACTATCAAGGAGTTCTATGACAGTGACAACACGCATTCTCGCATACTTGTATATGATGAAGAGAATGATGAGTATGTAGTAGGATATGTTCTACGTCAGGAAGTTCTTGAGAAAATGGCTGAAGACAAGTTTGATGCGCCTCTGAACGATATCATACGTCCTATCATGAATTTCCGAGAAGATGATTCTGTGGCTGACATATGGGAGAAACTTCTTGAAAAGAAAGAGCATATTTCGGCTATTCTCGATGAATATGGTTCACTTCGTGGTATCGTAACGATGGAAGACGTGATTGAGACTATGCTCGGTCAGGAGATTGTTGACGAGAAGGATGAAGTGGTAGATATGCAGGAGTATGCTAAAGATCAGTGGGAAAGAGCACAGAAGGATATCATAATAAAAGCTGAGGATTAATCCTCAGCTTTTTCTATAAGTTCAAGCAGCTTGTCAATCGCCTCTGTTTCAGGTACATGTCTGAGCACAGGCGATTTTCCTTTATATATGGATACCTTGCCGTTTCCTTCTCCTACATACCCCCAGTCGGCATCAGCCATTTCACCCGGACCGTTCACTATGCAGCCCATTACGGCAATAACCATTCCGTTGAGATGAGAAGTTCTGCGTTTTACTTCTTCAAAAGTTCCTTCAAGATTGTACATAGTTCTTCCACAGCCGGGGCATGCGATATATTCTGGCCTGTAGAAACGTCTGCGTGCTGCCTGCATCAGCTCATCAGCCAGATATTCCCCCTCTTCGCAATCTGTAATCTGGACTTCATCCAGCTCTTTATCAAGAAGTCTTTTGCCGAAGTCACATGCGAAATCAAGGAGAAGTCTCTCTCTGGACGGTGCATTATATGAAGCGATAGCTTTCTTTCCCTCCAGCGTGAGTGAAACCATGCTGGAATGTATCCTGTGATCATATCTGTCAGCGAGATACTGTGCAACAGGAATTTCTTTTGCCGGATCTTCCGTGAGCGATACCCTGATCGTATTGCCGATTCCCTCTGAAAGAAGAGCTGAAATACCTACTGCAGATTTGATCCTTCCGCTGTCTCCGTTACCTGCTTCTGTAACTCCAAGGTGAAGTGGAAATACGACTCCTGAATCCTGCATCTCCTTGGCTAACAGGCGATAAGCTTCTACCATAACAAAAGTGTTACTCGCTTTCAGAGACACCACAACGTTATAAAAATCGTTTTCCTTACACATTTCCAGCCATTCCATGACGGCTTCTTTCATTGCAAGTGGAGTGTTGCCATATAAATTGGTGATCCTGTCACCGAGAGAACCATGGTTCAGTCCTATTCTTATGGCTGTACCATTTTCCTTGCAGACTTCAACAAGTCTTGCAAACTGTTCGCGTGCCTTCTCATGGTCTTTGTGGAAATTGCCAGGGTTGATCCTGACCTTTTCAACTACAGAAGCGGCTGCAATGGCAATTTCAGATGAGAAATGAACGTCGGCAACGAGAGGAGTAGAGATACCGGCGGCGCGAAGATTTTCCTTGATCTTTTTAAGGGACTCGATCTGCTCCAGTGATGGGACGGTAAGTCTGATCAGCTGCGCTCCTGCTTCCGCAAGTCTTATGCACTGAGCTGTCGATGCCTCGACATCCGATGTATGAGTGTTGCACATTGTCTGAACGACAATAGGGTTGTCACCGCCTATGATGACATTACCTGCTTTTACTTCCAGAGTTTTCATATACCTTTGCTTTAGCTTCTTTTTTGAGTGATGCCTTTGTCTTTCCTGTCCTCTTGCTCAGCTGATAATGTACTCCTGCTGAAACAATGATATTGGACGGATATGCAAATCTGTAATAATATTGACTGTAATGGTCTGGAGTATAAAGGGATGAAAGCGAATGTTTATAGGAAGCAGTGATATGGAACTCGAGCGGGTCGAATACCAATGCAAGTCCTACACCTCCTTTAAGACCATAATCAAGTCTGCGGTCGGTTTCTGTAAATGAATATTCCAGTTCCGGACGCACATTGCCGGTCTTGCCTGGAAATCTTTGGATTCCAAGTCTGTAGCCACCGTAGCATCCTACCTCAGCGATGATCTTGAAATTCCATGAATCATAATGGAACTGGAAGAGAAGCGGAAGTTCCACAACTTCAAGAATGGCTTTTTCTGCCCCTTCAACCTTGTATGTCCAGTCGTATTCTTCGTTATATTCGAACTGGTAGCCCTCCTTGGCATAGAACAGACCGGCCTTGAATGCAAAATATGGCATGGCGAACATCTGTCCGTATCTGGTATAGGTTACGCCGAAATTGACCGGTACAAAAAGCATTGACTGTTCCTGTGGAGGATTCCACATGACCCTGCTCAAGCCGACTCCATATTGCACACCGATGAGTGAATAATCGTTTACTACAAGGGCTTTCCTGACATTCAGTGTGTCAAGATATTCGTTTGTGAGAGTATCGGCTTGAAAAGTCTTTAACTCGGCCTTTTCCAGTTTCTGTGCATGGAGACCGGATGCAAAGACGAGCATCAATAATATGGTAAATAACTTCTTCATAATCAATTATCTGAACATTTCCTGAAGATCGATGTTCTGATCTATTTCCATCATTTCCGGCACATCAATCAGGAATGTTCCGTCTTCAAGTTTATAGAACCTGACCTTTTCCGGCTGTCTGTGCTCAAGAAGATTACCGGTATCCACTATTCCGTTCTTATTAAGGTCTTCTGTAATTCTGATTGAATATTTGCCCTTCTTCAGATATGGGAATACAAGGGTCTGGTCGTTTTCAATGACATAAGATCTGAGTACGCTGCTCCTCTTCTCGTTAAGAAGGTCAACGATGTATTTGTTGTTTACATTGGTAAGCACGAGATTCATCGTACTCAACTTATCATCCTTAGGCAATGACACCTTGACCTCTGTACTGTCATTGTAGAATCCGTTTATATCACGGAACTTGCGATGAGGCAACTTAAGCTTATATTCATATCCTACCTGCATCTTATCCTTCGGACGTACAATATATTTCCTTAGGTTGACAGTATCCTGGCTTACGGTATAACCTGCAGCGCTCTCTTCCTGTTTTGGATTGATGCTTATGAATTTAAGAGAGTCGAATGCCGATTCCACAATCGGATATTTGAACTCCATTACAAAGCCGTACTGCTCGACAGTTTCCGGCGCAGCCTCAATCTTGACTACAGCCGTAGTGTCTTCATGCTTGATATCCTTCTTCGAACTCTTTCCGAATGTCTTTCTGTTAGGGTTGATGAGCTTGAATTCGTCTACTGCGCTGTTCAGCATGCCAAGAGTATCGGTCTTCATGTATCTGACGCTCACGTAGAATGTATCTGGCTGAGGTTTTGGATCATTTACCCAGATTTCAAGACTGTCCTGAATCACATTGAACTGTGTGATGATATTCTCCGGCTTCACTCCTTTGATCCAGAGGGAGTCTACCTGTGCGTAAGGAGCCATGAAAGTGACATAAGATGTTCGGTCTCCTACACGTTCACGGTTGACGATCATCTGCATGCTAGGCTTTTCCTTGAATATGTTCAGCTCGTACTCGGTATTTCTGGCAAGGCAGCTGAGCGTATCCTCCATGTCGTATTTCTGAAGTTCGGGAAGGCTGTCATTAACGACCACGACAGGTCTGATCACAGTGTCTATAAATGCAATCTTCTCAGCATCAGGGTCATATTTGTTGTTATTGTTCTCATCAATGATTGCATACATTCTATATACAGTGTCCTGTATGTTCCTGAGGCAGAAGAATCCCCATTTGTCTGTCTTTACGGCAGCATCAGGACGCTGAAGGAATATTGCAGAGTCAGCTTGATCCTTATAAAGCATGACTGTAGCTCCCTTGAGAGGCTCAAGATTGTTGCAGTCCTGTACGATACCTGTCACCATCATTGAATCGATCTCAGATCCTGTAGAGAACACGAGTGTGAATCCGGGGAACATGTTGCCCTCGTTATTATCTGCAATTGCATTGGTCACATCAAGTGTGTAAGTCCTGTTCGAGTCAAGGTCATTTTCAAATGTGATCACGACACCCTTGCCCTTCAGCTTGTACTTAGGAGCCTTTTCCAAAGGAGGGGAGAGGAAGATGCTTTTTCCATCCTTCACAGTGACGTACTCGTTGAATTCAAGGACGAGCTTTGTCTTGTTCACCGGAACATTGACCTGGCCTAATGCAGGATATATCTCCGTAATAACAGGAGGAATGGTATCTTTAGCGCCTCCGCTCGGTGGAGTTGTCGTATTAGCACACGAATGGGAAAAGATCATCGAAATCAGGATGACCGCTACCGGTACTGCCGGGATGAGATATGATATTAATTTCTTCATTTTCAAATTTTTACAAGTCTGTTCTGATCACGCTTTGGATTCCTTCGATCTTCTGAAGTCTCTTGATCAGTTTATCAAGGTCGTTCATTTCATGTACATACAGGTCTATGTAACCTTCGAATACACCGTCTTCTGTTCCTAGGCAGAACTTTCTTATGTTCACGCTCATGACAAATGAAATATACCTTGTTATATCATTGATCATTCCGATTCTGTCAAAGCCCTTCAACGAGAGGCGGACGAGGAATGAGAGGTTCTGGGTCTTGGCATGTTCCCACTTCGGTACCACGATCCTGTCTCCGAATTTGGATGCAAGGCTGTTCGCGTTAGGACATGAACTCTTGTGCACAGTGACGGTGCCGTCTGTTGCAAGAAAACCTATTACCTTGTCGCCAGGTATCGGGTTGCAGCATGCTGCAATGACATATTTGTGCTTAGAGTCATTATTCTCTGAAATCACATAATCTTCTTCATCCTTCTTGTCTTTCTTGAACCAGCTGAAGATTCCGCTTGATGATTTCTTGATTTCATGAGCCTTCTTAAGTACATCGGAGAGGGAACTGAGCTTGATCTGTCCTATGCCAATTCTGAAATACAGTTCATCAGGTCTTGAGTCATATACCTCATAACCTGTCATCAGCATATTGATGATCTTGTCACTCAAGGTGTATCCTAATGCCTCCAACTGTTCTTTCAGCATCTTTTTGCCAATCAATACTGATTCCTGTCTTTCACTTTTCAGCGAATCCATGATAAGTGACCTTGCCTTCCTTGTCTTTACGAATTCCAGCCACTCACGTTTAGGCTTCTCGTTCTCTGCTGTAATGATTTCGATCTGGTCACCTGTCTTAAGCACGTATGACAAAGGCACAAGCTTGAGATTAGCCTTGGCAGCGATAGCTTTGTTTCCGACCTGGGAATGAATCGAATAAGCAAAATCCAAGGCTGTAGCACCCTTCTCTATGCTCCTCTGTTCACCTTTAGGTGTGAAGACGAGGATGTCGGTCTTTATAAGGTCATTATGTATGAGGTCAAGAAGATCAAGGGCATTTACATCAGGGTTTACAAGGATTTCCTTGACCTTGCCTATCCATTTGTCCATTTCGCTTTCAGTGCTTGCGAAGCCGTCTTTCTTGTAGGCCCAGTGCGCTGCGATACCTTTTTCAGCCACTTCGTTCATGCGACGAGAGCGTATCTGTACCTCTATCCATATACCTGTATGGCTCATGAGCGTACAATGGAGAGCTTCGTAGCCGTTGTTCTTCGGATAGTTCACCCAGTCGCGCATACGGTCGGACTTATATCTGTATATTGCCGTGATTATCGAGAATATATGATAACACTGGTCGCGTTCTGTTTCTTTTGTCGATTCATCCGGATCAAAAATGATGCGGACTGCGTAAAGGTCGTAAATCTGGTCGAAATCAATGCGCTTCTTGACCATCTTGTTCCAGATGGAGTATGGAGTCTTTACTCTTTTCTTGATCTCGAACCTGAAACCGGCTTTTCGCAGCGAAGCCTCGATAGGAGCTATGAAGTCATTGATTTCCTTATCTTTATCTATTACATTACGATTGATCTTTGCTGTAATTTCATTAAAAGCTTCCGGCTCTTTGTAACGTAGCCAGATATCTTCCATCTCCGATTTGATGCCGTATAGGCCAAGTCGGTGGGCAAGAGGGATGAATACGAACATTGTCTCGCTGAGAATCTTGTCCCTCTTATGTTCAGGCATGAACTCGATTGTGCGACAGTTATGAAGACGGTCAGCCAGTTTGATAAGTACTACCCTGACATCGTCATTCAGGGTCAGAAGAATGCGCTTGAAATTCTCAGCCTGCATGCTCTTCTGCTGGGCTTTGTCTTCGTTGTCCAGGACAGTCTTGATCTTGGTAAGTCCCTCGACTAAAGTCGCGACCTTGTCACCGAAGAGGCTGCGGAGATCATCAATGGTATAGGCTGTGTCTTCCACAACATCGTGGAGAAGAGCAGCCATTATTGATTTGTATCCAAGTCCGATGTTGCTGACAACAATCTTTGCAACTGCTATAGGATGGAGAATATACGGTTCTCCGGAGCGCCTTCTGACGCCCTTATGCGCTTCATTTGCAAAGTCGAAAGCCTTCTGGATCATGTCGAGTTCCGACTGGTCGGTGCAGCGTTTCCTCGCTGCTTCCTTGAGATCGGCATATTCTCTTGCTATGATCTCATGATCCTCATGACTGAATTCTGATATCGATCCCATAACTAATCTTCAATATTATAACTGTCTACATGCTGGAATGCATAGGATAGTTCTGCCCCTATGAGAATGATGAACCATCCGATATTTATCCATACCATGAAAAGCGGCACAGCCGCAAATGCACCGAAAATACCGTTCAATCTGGTTACGAATACCTGCGTTTCAAGATAGAGATACTGCATTATGGTAAAAGCAATTCCCGAATATATTGCTGCACGTATCGCACTTCCGTAATCTACATCTGCATTCGGAATGAATTTGTACATTACTGAGAATGTGAAGGTTGCAACTGCTCCGAACAGTGTCCATGTCAAAATTGTCTTGAAGGCACTGAATGATTCAACGTCAAGTCCCAGGTAACTCAGTGCATGAGAATACACGAACGAACCTCCGAAGAATACTAGTACGATGAAAGGAGATACTATGAGCATCGCCATAATTACAGACAATCTTTTGAATATGTTGCGCGATTTCGGCACTCTCCAGACATTATTGAATACCTTCTCGACATTCATCATCATCCATACGACAATCCAGAAAAACATCAGCGAAGAAATCAGTCCAAGAAGACTGCTTTGAGCTGTGTCGATTATATTCTGGGAAAATCCGAGAATTGTGTCTATTATATCCTGACTGTTGTTGAAGTAGTCATACAGAAATTCCTTCAACTTATCCGCAAGACCGAAACCTCCGGTTATACCGAATACTATGGCCAGGAAAGGAACAACTGACATAGTACTGAAAAAGCTCAGCGCAACTGCCTGAAAACCAATCTTTTCGCTTGAGAAGGTCTTGATTGTTATCATCATCACCTTCAGATATTTGATAAAACGCGCCCTGGCCTTGGATAAATCTTCCAATTCCAAGGTCCAGATATCATCCCTGATGAAATTCTTCAGGCGTCTTGTCTTATGCTTCAGCTTGCTCATCCTTTCAGTTTTCCCATGAATCTTTCCGCATCGATGATAAACCTCTGGTGTTTTCCTTCTCCGATCACTCCTTTTTCGTCTTCCACTTTCACTTCGTACTCAAGTCTGCGGCCTTCAACCTCTGTCAGAGTGGCTGTAGCCTTCAGCTCCGTACCGGGAAGACAAGCTCTGAGATGGCTGATCTCTACTTTTGTTCCTACTGTCTGGAAACCATATTCTTCTGCCAGTTTGAAGGATGTCAGTTCCATCAGGCATATCATGGATGGAGTAGAGTAGACCGGAAGTCCTCCGGATCCGAGCACTTCCGCTGTTTCATCTGCACCTGCAATATGAGTCAATGTATAAATATCACCTGCTTTCATATCTATTCTCCTATAATTTCCCTGAATTTAATCTCGTCAATGATCTCTACACCGAGAGATTCTGCCTTTCTGATCTTTTCCGGACCTGGTTTCTCTCCTGCTAAAAGGAAGGAGGTCTTACCACTTACAGACCCAATGTTCTTTCCTCCATGTGCCTTTATAAGTTCTTTTATTTCATCGCGTGAAACAGAAAAGTTTCCGGAAATTACAATGGTTTTTCCTTCAAGTCTGGAAGACAGGGCTTCTTTCCTTGCCTCCATTTCCAGCTTAAGCCCCGCTGCCTTTAGCTTTTCTATTGTGTCCAGGTTCATTTCGTTTCTGAAGAAACTGTAAATGCTTTCAGCAATGACCTGCCCGACATCATCCACCTTCAGAAGCTCATCTACTTCAGCTCCTGCAATTGCTGAAATATTACCGAAATGTGCAGCTACTGACTTGGCGGTAGCTTCGCCGACATATCTGATGCCAAGAGCATATAAAACTCTCTCAAAAGGAACATTCTTGGAGTCCTGAAGGCTTTTAAGGAACCTTTCTGCGGATTTCTCCTTCCATCCGTCAAGCGTAAGGAGGTGCTCAGCTGTCAATTCATAGAAATCCGATACATTCCAGACAAGAGCCTTGTTATATAGCTGCTCGATGGTCGCATCTCCTGCAATTACATTCATTGCCTTCCTGCTGAGAAAATGTACAAGCCTTCCTTTGATCTGGGTCGGACATCCGGTCTGATCAGGGCAGAAGGATTTAGCTTCCTGTTCATCCTTTATGAGGATGCTTCCGCAGTCGGGACATCTGTCAGGGAAGTGTGGCTTTGACGTATCAGCATTTCTCTGGCTTAATTCGACACCGGTGATCTTCGGGATGATTTCACCTCCCTTCTCGACATATACATAATCACCTATGCGGATGTCAAGCTGCTGCATCTGGTCGGCATTATGAAGAGAAGCACGTTTCACGATTGTGCCGCTCAACTGTACCGGCTCCAGATTGGCAACCGGAGTGATGGCACCTGTTCTGCCCACCTGATAGTCAATGCTGAGCAGTTTTGTCAGAGCTTTCTCAGCCTTGAATTTATATGCTACGGCCCATCTTGGGAACTTGGCAGTATATCCTAATTCCTCCTGATATGGCAGTTCGTTTATCTTTATCACTATGCCGTCTGTTGCGAACGGAAGTGTTTTACGCTCAGTATCCCAATGATTTATGAATTCCTCAATCTCCTCAAGGGTCTTGCATGTCTTTCTCTTGTCAGATACCGGAAGTCCCCATGTCGCTGCGGCCTTGAGAGATTGATCATGTGTCTGAAACGGCAGATCTTCTCCGAGCATATGATACAATGTACACTCCAATCCTCGCTTTGCGACCATCCTGCTGTCAGTCAGCTTCAGGGAGCCGGATGCAGCATTTCGCGGGTTCGCAAAAGGTTGTTCCTCTTCTTTCAGGCGCTCTTCATTCAGTCTGTCAAAGGCAGACCAAGGCATATATATCTCTCCTCGTATCTCAAACTCCTCAGGCCACGGCTGTGACTGCATGAGAGTAGGGACGAATCCGGCCGGAACTTTCAGCTCATGAGGAATATTGCTGATGTTACGGACATTTTCAGTCACATCATCTCCTATTGTTCCATCACCTCTGGTCAGAGCACGTGCTAGCTTTCCGTCTTTATAAGTCAGACAGATAGCCGTTCCGTCGAATTTGAGCTCGCAACTGTATGTAAATGCGTTTCCTATACCCTTTGATGCTCGTTCTGCAAAGGCTTGAACTTCACTCATATCATAAGTGTTTCCAAGTGAAAGCATCGGATAACGGTGAGGATATTGTGCAAATTCCTTGGAAGCTTTCTTTGCGGAACCTGATGAAGCTGTCTTAAGATCGCTTCCGACTTTCTGTGTGGGGGAATCGGCAGTCTGGTATTCCGGATATTCCTTTTCCAGGGACTCCAGCTCTTTGAGGAGCATGTCGAATTCATAGTCACTGAGAGTCGGGGAGTTATCTACATAATAACTCCTGTTGGCCTCATTGATGACTGACCTTAATTCCTGTATCCTTAAATATGCCTGTGTCTTTTCCATAAATAACTTACAAAAATACTAAATGCTTTTGACTTGTGCAACAAGAAAGCCTTGCGTAAATATGCATGTATATTTTCTTGTGAATTTTCCTAAAAAATGATAAATTTGCCAAGATTTGACAGAATACGTTTAAATTCAAGTATAACTTTAAAAACTAGTAAAAGATGAAAGACGCAGTAATTATCCTCTGTGGCGGTGGTCCCGCTCCGGGAATGAACTCAGTTTCAATGAGTGTTGCAAAGACATTCCTCGCAAAGGGATTCCGTGTAATCGGCCTCCATGCAGGTTATTCAGGACTTTTCAGCAAGAATGCACGTATCGAGGATCTTACTTTCGAGACTGCAGACCGCTATTTCAACAGAGGTGGTTCTTACCTTCAGATGAGCCGTTTCAAGCCAACTGACAAGGACTTCGAGGAAAACTTCAACTTGGACCTCTTCAAGGATAACAATATCAAGCTTTTGGTGACAATCGGAGGTGACGATACAGCATCTACTGCAAACCGTATCTCAAAGTTCCTCGCAGCTAAGGGATATCCTATCGCAAACATCCACTGTCCTAAGACTATCGACAACGACCTTCCTCTTCCAGCTAATGCTCCTACATTCGGATACAACTCTGCAAAGAACGAGGGTGCTCACATCGCAAGAACAGCATACGAGGATGCACGTACATCAGGTAACTGGTTCGTACTCTGTGCAATGGGACGTTCATGCGGAAGTCTTGCTTTAGGTATCGGTGAGGCTACTCACTCTCCAATGACAATCATCCCTGAGATGTTCAACAAGACTCAGATCAACCTTGACAAGATCATCAAGCTCTCTCTCTCTACAATCATCAAGAGAAAGCTCATGGGTATCGAGTACGGTACTATCGTGACAGCTGAGGGACTCTTCCACGATCTTGATATCAAGGAGCTCGAGGAGGCTGGTGTACACTTTACATATGACGATCACGGTCACCCTGAGCTTGGTAAGCTCTCAAAGGCTGTCCTCTTCAACGACCTCCTCGAGAAGGAGATCAAGGCTACAGGTCTTAAGGTGAAGGGCCGTCCGCTCGAGATCGGTTACGACGTTCGTTGCCAGGATCCTATCGCTTATGACCTTACTTACTGTACAGAGCTTGCAATGGGTGTTTACCAGCTCTACAAGGAAGGAAAGACAGGATGTATGGTATATGTTGACTCATACGGAAACGTATCACCTCTCTACCTTGCAGACCTCCAGGATCCTGTAACCGGCAAGATTCCGCCAAGAATCGTTGACATCAACTCAGGTACAGCTCAGAACTACTACGAGTACATCGCTCACTACGTGACTGAGGATGACTACGAGGCAGTAAAGGCAATGGGTATCGCAAACCCTGAGGCTTACGACTTCAAGAAGATTCTCAACTGGTAACACTATAAGATCAGAATGATCGTGACCGTAAGGTTACGGTGTCAAAATAATGCAAAAATGCTCCTGATTACCCAAAATTAGAGGGGTCAGGAGCATTTTTAGCGTTTTTACTACCGATTGTATCCATTTCTCTTGACTCGTACCTTAGGTCATGTTTTATATTTGCAGGCAAATAACGCGTTATGAATAGAAATGGATTAAAAATCGGGGAGTTTTCGCGCCTTTGTCGTGTCACTGTGAGGGCTCTGAGGCATTACGAGAAGATCAAGCTGCTTGTGCCGGAGATCATTGATTATAGTACCGGATACAGGTATTATTCTGTCGGGCAGATGCAGAAGGCATTGACTATCGCCAATCTGAAAGGACTTGGATTCAGTCTTGAAGAGATTCGTACTATGTATGATTCCGAGACTCAACGTCCTTCAATCGATATGCTTGAAGAGAAGATACGCAGTTGCCAGGAACAGTTGCAGCTGCTGGTCGAGTGCAGGGACCGTCTGTCTGCGATGATTACCTTCCAAAAGAAACTTAATGAAATGGAAAAGATCTACATTGATTCATTACCTCCGATTATTGTCGCATCGCATCGTGCCGAAATTCCGTCGTACGATGAACTTGGAAAACTGTGCTATATGACAATCGGCCCGGAGATGGCTCGTCTGGGATGTGAGTGTCCGGAGCCAGGTTACTGCTATACTATCGAGCACGGAGGATACAGGAAGGAAAATATAGACATCGAATACTGCGAGCAGGTTGCAGCCATGGGAAAGGACTCTGGTATAATCAAGTTCAAGCAGATTCCTGAGGCTGCAGAAGCTGTATGCATGAAGGTTTATGGCCCATACGACCGTCTGAACGAAAACATTCGTGAAGTACTTGAATGGATTGAGGCAAACGGATATACGATTACATACCCACCACGCTATTCATACGTGGACGGTATATGGAATCAGGTAGATCCGGAGAAATGGCTGACTATGATTCAGGTGCCGGTAACAAGGTAGTATAATCTATGCCAACCTGTTGATTTCGTTCTGCAGGTTGGCTAAGAATTGACCTGCGTGGGCTCCGTCCATCTGGGTGTGGTGGAACTGGAATGAGAGTGTCAGATAGTAGCGGAAGAATCTCTTCTTGTACCTGCCCCAGATGATGAACGGATTATTGAAAATACCGCTGTTCATACCTATTGCGCCATCAAGTTCTGTGTCGATGATAGCAGATGTGCCGATGACCATGCTGCTGCCTGACAGGTCTCTATCTTGGCAGGTTTCTGCTACCTGTGCGGTATATTT
>JAFZDJ010000026.1 GCA_017561265.1 Bacteroidales bacterium | reverse complement strand
TGGACATACCTTGCCGATCTGAACGAGCAGGCCCAGCAGCGCATGGAAACCCTGATTGTCCAAATGCAGTCCGCAGATGGTATCACAGAAGCGCTGAAAGCTGCCGATTCACTGGACTGGACCCAGCGTATGAACAACATCACCGCCAGAGCGGAGGAAATCATCCGGGAGGAGCTGATCTACAATGAATAACATCGCCCAGCGACTGAAAGCATACATCAAAGCGCACCCCTTTGATCCCGGTGACAGCGACTGCGAAACCGTCTTGGATCAGCTTTACCAAGTCTATCAGGAATCCCACGAATCCGACCCGCCGGATATCCGGGATGGCTTCCGGGAATTAGATGACCTGCTGCGAAATTTGCCATTGGAAGATAATAATACCGTCTTTAACCTCTGCTGCAGCCTCTGTACCGCCTATGAGCATAAAGCATTCCTGGATGGCCTTCAATATGGAGCACACCTTGTGCTGGAATTACGAAAATAATTATGAGCCACAGTTTCGCCCTCCGAAACTGTGGCTCATAGTGTTATGCAGCAGTTTTATAGCCTGATACAGCTGTCACGCTCTACGATTCTATGCGGAATCACAATCTTGGTTGCCGACAGATTGGGATTCTCTGCATGGTTGATGATCTGCGCTGCAGCCTCCTGACCAAGCTGATAGGAATTAATGTCTACTGCTGTCAGCTGGGGAGATGCCAGTTGTGCATAGAGGGAATTATTAAATGCAATGATGGAGACATCATTAGGAATGGAAAGTCCCATCTGCACGCAGCAGCGTTCCAGTGCCAGGGCCAGCATATCATCACTGACCACGAATGCAGTGGGACGATCTGCCATGCTTAACATCTTATTTAAGTCATCGGACTGCGTGGCATTCACACTTTCCATCTCCACACAGTAATCCTGACGTACAGGCAGATTGTGGAGCATGAGGGAAAGCTGATAACCGGCACGGCGATCAGAAGCATACATAAAATCATTAATGCTGCCAATATATCCGATACGGCGATGTCCCAGATTGTATAGATAATCCGCAGCCTCCCTGCCTGCCAGCAGATTGTCGTTATCAATGCATATCGTCTGGCTTGCCAGTTCATCAGGCTTGCCCACAACAACATACAGCAAACCCTGTTCGCAGAGATAATTTACAACAATATCGTCTTTTCTGGAATACAGCATAATGAATCCATCTACGCTGTTGCTGCGATGGAGAGTTCGAATGGACTGGAGGATTTCCTCGTAGTCCTTGCCGGTAACAATCGTGCTGGCAACCTGACGCTGATTGCAAATCTGGCTGATGCCCCGGATCGCCTTAAGATAAAAGGAATTCTCATAGGCCTCCCGGTCAGACGGGGGAAGAACAATGCCAATATTCTTAATCGTCCGTGCGGTCGGCGTTTCCTGGGTGGCGGAAAGCTCATAGCCAAGCTCTTCGATTGCCTGTAGCACACGATCGCGAGTTTCTTTGCTGATTGCAGGGTTGTTGTTACATACACGGGACACGGTGGAGGGAGAAACACCGGCGTGCTTTGCGACATCTTTTACGGTAACGGCCATTGTTGCACATCCTTTTATGAAATGATAATCGTCGTTTATGCAAACGTTTCATGTTGTTTCATTGTAAGGCAAAATCCTTCAAAAGTCAAATGTTTTATTCCACGTGGGATAAACACCGGTTTTACGAGCGAAATATACACAAAATAAGCGCAAGGAAATTGTGCATTATGTAGAATTGGAAACGTTTTCAAAAAAGTTCTTGATTTATATGGATTTATGGTATACTATATTTTCAGAAACGTTGCAGAAACGTTGCAGAAACAAAATACTGTAAAGGGGTCAAACAATGAGCAGTAAAACCGAAACCGGACTCAAGTCCATCCTGGCTCCGCTCAGCGGTCAGGCAATCCCTCTGGAACAGGTTCCAGATGATGTTTTCTCCCAGAAGATCCTGGGCGACGGCATCGCAATCATTCCCACCGACGGCAAGATCTACGCGCCCGTCGACGGAGAAATCGCCACTGTTGCTGAAACTCTCCACGCCTATGGCTTCACTTCCGAAGACGGTCTGGAGATCCTGGTCCATGTGGGTCTGGACAGCGTCAAACTGAAGGGTGAAGGCTTCACAAGCCATGTTCAGGTGGGCGACAAGGTAAAGGCTGGCCAGCTGGTAGCTGAGGTTGATCTGAAGTTCCTGATCAGCCAGGGCGTACCCACAACCACACCTGTGCTGATCTGCGAAGGCGCAGAGGATGCTCAGCTGAACACCGTGACCGGCGATGTAAAGGCCGGAAAGACCAAGGTTATTACCTTTGGTGAGGAGCAGGCTATTGCAGCAGAAGCTGTGGAAGAGGTGCCTGCAAAGAAGAAGGGTATCAACTTCGACTCCCTGCAGAAACTGGGTAAGGTCCTGATGACCGTTATCGCCGTTATGCCCGCTGCAGGCATCATGCTCAGCGTGGGTAAGCTGTTCCAGATGATGGATCTGAATCTGATGATCACCATCGGTTCCACCATGGAGAATATCGGCTGGGCAATCATCACCAATCTGCATATTCTCTTCGCGGCAGCTATCGGTGGTTCCTGGGCAAAGGAACGCTCCGGCGGTGCTTTTGCTGCAGTCATCTCCTTCATCCTGATCAACCGGATTACCGGTGCGGTCTTCGGTGTTACCAGTGATATGCTCTCCACTGCCGGTGCTACGGTCACCTCCTTCTTTGGTCAGGAGATGCTGGTTGAGAACTACTTCACCTCCATTCTGGGCGCTCCCGCGCTGAATATGGGTGTTTTTGTCGGTATCATCGCAGGTTTTGTGGGCGGTATGGTCTACAATAAGTTCTACAACTTCCGCTCTCTTCCCGATGCCCTGGCCTTCTTCAACGGCAAGCGGTTTGTGCCCCTGGCTGTGATCTTCTACTCCGCTATTGTGTCTCTTGTGATGGCTCTGGTTTGGCCTGTTGTTCAGACCGGCATCAACGCTTTTGGCGTGTGGATTGCAAACTCCGCAGAAACCTCCCCCATTTTGGCTCCCTTCATCTACGGCACCCTGGAGCGTCTGCTGCTGCCCTTCGGCCTGCACCACATGCTCACCATCCCCATGAACTACACCTCCTTCGGCGGCGAGTACATGATCCAGACCGGCATTACCGCAGGTTCCATGGTCTACGGTCAGGACCCCCTGTGGCTGGCATGGATCACCGACCTGATCAACTTCAAGGATGCAGGCGATATGGCAGCTTATGAGAACCTGCTGGCAACTGTCATCCCTGCCCGCTTCAAGGTTGGCCAGATGATCGGCGCAACCGGTCTGCTGACCGGTATTGCCTTGGCTATGTACCGTCACGTGGATGTCGATAAGCGTAAGAGCTACCGTTCCATGTTTATCTCCACCGTGCTGGCCGTATTCCTGACCGGCGTTACCGAACCCATTGAGTTCATGTTCATGTTCTGCGCCCTGCCTCTGTACATCGTCTATGCAATCCTGCAGGGCTGCGCCTTCGCAATGGCAGGTGTCATGGATTTGCGTCTGCACTCCTTTGGCAATCTGGAGTTCCTGACCCGTGTGCCCATGTCTCTGAAGGCTGGCCTGGGCGGTGACATCATTAACTTCATCATCTGCTGTGTCGCGTTCCTGGTGATCGGCTACTTCGTTGCCTACTTCATGATCAAGAAGTTCAAGTTCGCAACTCCCGGCCGTCTGGGCAACTACACCGATGAAAGCGAAGGCGAAGAGGCTGCCGCTGTAGAGAACAAGGCAGCAGGCAACACTCAGGCAGAGCGTATTATCACCCTGCTGGGCGGTCGTGAAAACATCACTCTGGTAGATGCCTGCATGACTCGTCTGCGCGTTACCGTCAAGGATCTGGACAAGGTCGCTGACACCTCTGCCTGGAAGGCAGAGGGTGCTCTGGGCCTGATCAAGAAGGACAATGGTATTCAGGCCGTTTACGGTCCCAAGGCTGATGTCCTGAAATCCGATATTAACGATATTCTGTAAAATCCGTCACTGAAAACACTTGTCGGGGCTTACTCGACGTAAGCCCCGACTTTTTCCAAAGGGTGGGTATTATGAAAATTCTGACTCTGAACACACATTCTCTCCAGGAAGAAATCTATCAGCAGAAGCTGGAGTGGTTCGTAGAAGGTATTCTGAAAGAAAAGCCCGATATCATTGCTATGCAGGAAGTCAATCAGACCGCAGACGCGGAATTGATGGACGTGGAGATGCTGGAAGGCCAGTATCCCATTCCCGGCAGTATGAAAATACGCCAGGACAATCACGCTGCGCAAGTGGCATACCGTCTGCGTCAGGCAGGTGTCGAATGTTACTGGGCATGGCTTCCGATCAAACTGGGTTATGGCAAATATGATGAAGGTGTTGCTATTCTTAGCCTTGGCAGAAAGATTCGCTGTATTGACAAATTTCCGATCAGTAGGATCAATGACTACCAGAACTGGCGCACCCGGGCTGTTCTGGGTGTTCAGGTAGAAGGTCTGGACGACTGGTTCTACACCGTCCACATGGGCTGGTGGGATGATGTTACGGAGCAGTTCCTGGATCAGTGGAACACGTTGAGTTGCTGCATTGCAACCAAACGTTATTACAGCACAGTCTGGCTGCTTGGGGATTTTAACGCACCGGATCAGGTGTCGGGGGAGAGCTATGAGCATATCGCATCCTGCGGCTGGATCGACACATATAAGATTGCCCAATATAAAGATAGCGGTATTACCGTTCCCGGCATCATCGATGGCTGGCGTGAAAAACTGATAGATAAGAATGTGGAGGGAATGCGCCTGGACTATATCTGGTGCAGCGAGAAAAAAGAAATTATCTCCTCAAGAGTTGTATTTAACGGAATGAATGAACCTGTGGTATCCGACCACTTCGGTGTCATGATCCAAGTAAAGGAGTAACAAACAATGAGCAGAGCAGCTGGCATCTTAATGCCCATTACCAGCCTGCCGGGCAAGTACGGCATTGGCTGTTTTTCTAAAGAAGCATATGCTTTCGTTGACTGGCTGAGAGATGCCGGTCAGACCTATTGGCAGATTTTACCCATCCATCCGACTTCCTATGGCGATTCTCCTTATCAGTCCTTCTCCACCTTTGCGGGCAACCCCTATTTTATCGATCTGGAAGCCCTGATCGAAGAAGGTGTCCTGTCCCGGGAGGAATGCGACTCCATGGACTTTGGAGAATTTGAGGACGATATCGATTATGAGGAGTTGTACGAAAACCGATACGTCCTCCTGACAATGGCTTATGAGCGCAGCAACATCAGCCAGAATCCTGAGTACCAGAAGTTTGTTGCTGAGAATCGCTGGTGGCTGGATGATTACGCGCTTTTCATGGCTCTGAAGAATTTCTTTGACGGTCAGTGTTGGTACGAGTGGCCGGAAGACATCCGGCTGCGTTGGGGCTATGCACTGGACTATTATCGCCGTGAGCTGTACTTTGAAATTGAGTTCCAAATGTATCTGCAGTTCAAGTTCTTCCAGCAGTACTGGAGACTGAAGGCCTACGCCAACGAAAACAATATCAAGATTATCGGCGATATTCCCATTTACGTTGCCATGGACTCCGCTGATACCTGGGCACACCCCGAATTGTTCCAGCTGGACGAAAATAACATTCCTACCGCTGTAGCGGGATGTCCTCCGGACGGATTCTCTGCAACAGGCCAGCTCTGGGGCAATCCTCTGTACCGCTGGGACTACCATAAACAGACCGGCTACCAGTGGTGGCTGAGCCGCCTGTGGTATGTATACCAGCTCTACGATGTAACCCGTATTGACCATTTCCGCGGTTTCGATGAATACTATTCCATTCCTTATGGAGAAACCACCGCGATGAATGGTCACTGGGAAAAAGGCCCCGGAATCGATCTGTTCCGCTGTGTGGAATGGAATCTCGGCTGGCATGAGGTCATCGCGGAGGATCTGGGTTATGTTACGGCTTCTGTCCGCCAGCTTGTCCGGGACAGTGGCTTTCCCGGTATGAAGGTGCTGGAATTTGCCTTCGACTCCCGGGACTCCGGCTCCGCAAATGACTATTTGCCCCATAATTATCACGAAAATTCTGTAGTCTATACAGGAACCCACGATAACGAAACGGTAGTGGGTTGGTTTGATACCATCTGCACCGCAGACCGGGCACTGGCGAGAAATTATCTGTGTGACTACTACACTCCGGAAGAGGAGATATATAAACCCTTCATTGCGTTGGCAATGGGCAGCGTTGCCAAGTATTGCATTGTTCCCATTCAGGATTATCTGGGTCTGGACAACAGCTGCCGTATCAACAAGCCCTCCACCATCGGCTGCAACTGGCGCTGGCGTGTGACGCAGCAGCAGCTGAGCCGGGAGCTTCAGCAGGATATTCTGGCTCAGACCATGCGTTATGGCCGCATGAACTGGAGCAATTACAAAGAAAAGAACTAAAAAAATATAATTACGGAGGAAATCAAAATGAAACAGTTCAATCACATCGTCAAGGACCCCCTGGGTATTCACGCCCGTCCCGCTGGCCTGATCGCCAAGCTGGCAAAGGAATTCGCAGGCACCACCATCACCGTTTCCTGCAACGGCAAGGAAGCAAAGGCATCTGCGCTGATGAAGCTGATGAGCCTGGGCGTCAGGGAAGGCAGCGAGGTTACTGTTGCTGCTGACGGTGCCGCCGAGGACGCAGCTATTGCCGCAATGCAGGAGTTCTTCCAGAACAACCTGTAATCTATGAGGGATTTGCGATGAAGGAGTTTACTTATCTGATCCAAAGCGATTTTGCCATACACTTCGGCCCTGCGGGCCGACTGGCAGAGCTGGCAAGATGCTATCCCGATACCACTGCCATCATTGAGATGGGAACCCGCAAAGCAAACATCTCCCGTCCCATGAAGGTTGCCACCATGGGCATCCGCAAGGGCGACATTGTAAAGGTTACTGCTGAGGGTGATTCCGAGGTGGAACTCATCGATGTTCTTTACCAGTACTTCGAAGACGCCATGTAAAGGAAGGGAACACAATGATTTTAATGCAGGGTAAAGGCGTATCCAAGGGTGTTGTGAAGGGTCCTCTGTACTTTTTCCAGCGTCCCGATACCAATGTTGTGCAGCGCTCCGTAGAGGACGTTGCCGCTGAAAAAGAAAGACTGGCAGCAGCCCAGGAAAAGGCGATTGCTCAGCTGGAAACCCTCGCCGAGCGTGCCCGGGAGGATGCCGGTGATGAAGTTGCCATCCTGTTTGAGACCCATGCCATGTTCGTTGAAGACGAAGACTATGTGGAGTGCATCACTTCCATGATGGAGGAGGAAATGTGCAACGCAGAGTATGCTGTTCAGGCCGCCGGTGAGCAGTTTGCGGCCATGTTCGCAGCCATGGACGATGCCTATATGCAGGCACGTGCCGCAGACATTCGGGACGTGAGCCAGCGGATTCTCAACAACCTGATGGGCGTTGTGGAAGGCGGCATCGATTCTGATGTTCCCGTCATTCTGGCAGCGGATGATCTGGCTCCCTCTGAGACCATCCAGCTGGATAAGAGCAAGATTCTGGGCTTTGTTACCCAGGGCGGCTCCTCCAATTCCCACACCGCCATTCTGGCACGGACTATGGGTATTCCTGCCATCTGCGGTCTGGGCGAAAGCCTGAAAACGGAATATGCCGGTCGTATGACTTATGTGGATGGCGAAACCGGAAGTGTTGTTCTCGATCCGGACGAACTGACCCATGCTGCACTGAATGACAAATATAAGAAACAGCAGGAAATGAAAGCATTGCTTCAGACCATGAAGGGTCAGGAAGATGTAACCCTGGACGGCAAAAAAGTCAACGTTTACTGCAATATCGGTTCTCCCGAAGATGTTGCCGCCGTTCTTGCCAACGACGGACAGGGCATCGGCCTGTTCCGCAGTGAATTCCTGTATCTGGCAGCTTCGGACTATCCCACAGAAGAAGAGCAGTTCCAGGCATACAAAGCTGTTGCCGCAGCCATGAACGGTAAGCGGGTTATCATCCGCACCCTGGACATCGGCGCTGACAAGCAGGTGGACTACTTCGATATGAAGAAGGAAGAAAACCCCGCTCTGGGCGTCCGGGCAATCCGGATCTGCCTGAACCGCCCCGAGGTCTTCGGACCTCAGCTCCGGGCGCTGTACCGGGCTTCTGCTTACGGAAAAATTGCCATTATGTTCCCCATGATCACATCTGTCTGGGAAGTCAAGGAGTGCAAACGTGCCTGTCAGAAGGTCATGGCTGAGCTGGAGAAAGAAGGCATCCCCTACAACAAGGATACTGAGATTGGTATCATGATCGAGACACCTTCCTCTGTGTTTGTAGCAGATGCGCTTGCAAAGGAAGTGGACTTCTTCAGTGTTGGCACCAACGACCTGACCCAGTACACCCTGGCCTGTGACCGCCAGTGCAACGATCTGGGCAAGTTCTATGATCCCCACCATCCCGCAGTTCTCCGGGCTCTGAAGATGGCAGCCGATGCTGCCCACAATGCCGGTATCTGGATTGGCATCTGCGGTGAGTTGGGTGCGGATCTGAGCCTGCTGGAAACATTCCTGGCGCTGGGCATTGATGAGCTTTCTGTAACGCCCAATGCCGTACTGCCCCTCCGGGCAGCGATCCGCAAATCCATTGCGGCGACCTGCACTCTGGAAATGCTGGAGTGTTGATATAAAGGGTACCTCTAAAACACATTCTCCTCCTATAATCTTGAATATTTACTTCTGAGTTTCCTGTTGCTTTACCCCTGTGTTTTAGAGGTGCCCAAACCGAAATAATCATCTAAAAGGAGCATATGCAGATGCGATTTGGATTTGGTAT
>JAFZDJ010000025.1 GCA_017561265.1 Bacteroidales bacterium | reverse complement strand
TCCGCCACACTACCCACGAATGTACCTTGCGAGAGGTTTGAAATTTTCGAGGCAGGGATAAGGAAGTCTAACTGCGTATTGATGGAGGTAGATGTGTCCTGTCTGTTTATGGATACCGACTGACGCTGCTGGAGAATCTTACCGAAACGCTCCGAGAGGTTCTTAGCAGTTTCGCCAACCACCTGTCCGCTGAAGATATTACCCACCGTATTTTGGATAACCTTTGCCTCCTTGTCGCCGTAGTCACGAGCCAACTGCGAGTAGTCCTGAAAACCGAGACATACCGCCACTTTGTTGCTTCGGGCGGTTGCAATGAGGTTGTCGATACCACGGAAATAGATGGTCGGCAACTCATCAATGATGATGGAACTCTTCAACTGACCTTTCTTGTTTACCAACTTCACGATACGACTGTTGTAAAGTCCGAGTGCCGCAGAGTAGATGTTCTGTCTGTCGGGATTATTACCCACGCAGAGTATCTTCGGCTCATTGGGATTGTTCAAATCGAGGGTAAAATCATCGCCTGTCATCACCCAATATAGCTGCGGGGAAATCATTCTCGAAAGCGGAATCTTGGCACTTGCAATCTGGCCTTGGAGCTGATCTTGGGCTCCACCTTTCCATGCGTCCATAAATGGAGATAGGTAGTTTTCCAACGAAGGATAAGAGGTCAGAATAGTAAAGATATCCGCATACTGTTTGTTCAGGAACTCAATCGTATGTGGGAAGGTACAATACTTACCGTCCTTATAGATTCTCAGATACCAGATAATCGCAGCCAAAAGGATAATCGGAGATTCCACAAAGAAGTCGCCCTGCTTCTGAATCCATGTCTTGTTAAGGTTCAACATTATCGTGTACGCACTCTCATAGGCATCGCTGATATCAACCATGAACTTCGGGTTGATGGGATTACAGCGGTGTGAGCGACGCGGGTCATCAAAGTTGATGACATAGAAACTCGGCTTTACCTTGTACTTGTCGATATTCTTCAACAGCTCGTTATAAGCAATAACCGAAAGGTCATCAAACTTGTAGTCGTAGATGTATGTGGCAAAGCCTTTGGCTATGGTCTGCTTGATGTAGTTATTGACTACCGCATACGACTTACCGCTACCTGGTGTTCCCAATACAATGGTTGCTCGGAACGGATTCACGACATTTATCCAACCGTCCCATTCCTTGCCTTGATAGACAAACTTCGTAGGCAGATTTACCGAATACTCGTTCTCCATCAGTCGTGTCTCCTGCATAAAACTCTCGTTGGCCACATTAAAGACATCTTCCATTAGGTTATGCTTGAACATACGGCTAATCCATACTCCCGACATAAGAAGGAGGATATATCCGATAGTCATAGTAACCGTATAGATAACCATATTCACAATTGGCGAGAACGGCAGGTCGAGCAACCACCAGTTCATAAAGAAGAGTACAAGACCGCCGAGGAAGGTTGCATAAATCTTCTGCCAGGTCATCTTCTGATTCTTCACGCCCTTTGTTCCCAAGCACGAGAGGGCAAGGAATATGATGGCGAATACCTTTGTCACAAGCAGGTTGCTGAATAGTCCTGCCGTATTCTGAAAGTTGAGCAGTATCTTATCTACCACTCCGATATTGATTCCCATATCCACGATGGCCTGATAGCAGAACCAATAGATATGTACTACAATAAATATAATGGATATGGCACGCATAAACTCCATGACCTTTGCCAATCCTCTCAAATCATCTTCCTGTTGCATATTGATATAGTTTTAATGGTTATTGAATGTGGTTTACGATATGCCGCGTGAACGGCGTTTTTTCTTCTTCTTTTTATTCTGGAACTGCTTGGCAAGCATCTCCTCCTGCGGGTCATTGCCTGCTGCATCAAACGAGAAGATTCCGAAGGCTTGTTCTATGCCCGATTCGAGGTCTGCCGATGAGAGGCTCTG
>JAFZDJ010000079.1 GCA_017561265.1 Bacteroidales bacterium | reverse complement strand
GTAGAGATGCCCTTCATATGACCAGCCAAGACCTCCCACTGGTTAATTTGGGAATCGGAGAGCTGTCGGAATGTGCGGGAGATCTTGGATAGTCTATTGCGTGAAACCGCCTGAGCAGGCGTAACTATCTTTGAATGTTGAGCACGAGAAGAGAGAATATTGCGACCATGCACATTGCGTGCAGTCACATCTTTTGCCGTGCCGGCAAAGTCATTAAAGGCTATTGAGGGTTTTGCGATCATAAGGCTGCTATGCAGCTCCCTCAATTCCAATGGCAAAGATAAAGATTTATTTAATAAGTTGTATAATAATGTTTTAAGATTTTGCACCTAAAGTGCGACTTTATGTAAAACATAAAGAAAATTCACGAACTTTGCTCCACCTAAACTTCAACACTATGCCAAAATATATCCCCAACGCCCTATTCTCCGACTGTTATGCATCTGTCGGAAACATCACATTCTTTCACAAGGACGGAGAATGTTTCTTCAAGACAAAAGCACGGCCAGCCTTTCTCGGTACCGCTGGCCAACAAGTGCAGTTGTCCATTCACCAACGCGGAATCCGTGAATGGAAGAATCTCGATCACGATGAGCAACTGGAATGGAACGCCCTCGCGAAATCCGTCAAGTCCAAACGACTTCCTGCAGAACCGTCTTGCCATATCTCCGGATACAACCTGTTCATGTCAGCCTATCACGGCCTGGCTTGCATCGGTGATGAGAGAGTTCCGGAGCCTCAACCATTGCCAGCTTTCCCTGTCGTGTGCCTGGATCTGACATCCGCGACACTCATCAATAATATCGATCTGCAGCTGACCTTCCGTATCACCACAAGTCCCATCCCAGACACACTCATGATCATCGCCAAGATCCAGCTCACCGCCCCAGGCATGAGCAGCCATCGAGGACGATTCAGGAACCACATCGGCACTAGGACTAACGATGATCATGTCAGTTTTATCATCCCCGACTACAGAACCGTTTCCGGACTCGACCTAAAGGAGTACCAGGTACACGCACGATATCTGCTCATCGACTCGAAGAGCGGACACCGCTCCATCGAGCAGATCCTTTCAGCAAGGATAAGTATATAGGGTGTCTATATATAGCGTAAGTCTTATACACATAGGCAGCAGAGCCGTACCGCAGAAGGATGTCGTACACTCAATTTCAATACAAACATACATCTGTCGGCATGTCTTCCGGGCGGGGCACGACGGTGATGTCAGCACTGACGCGGAAGCGTCCGTCAGCACTCTTGACCTCGGCGGTGGAGGGCGGTTTTTGGGGAGGGCGCAGCCCTTCACAAAAAGCAACCGGAACCGCGAGGAGGCAAGCCCGTAGGGCGCGGCAGGAGCCGGACGCACTGAGGTTCGAGCGGGAGATAAGGGTCTTTCCGGCTCTGGCACGGCAGTCACTAAGCACATCTGCCCCTACAACCTTGATGCGGTCGATGGCGAGTCTGTGGGATTTATGGAGTGTAGCGACAGCGGAACGGAATAAATCACACAGTCTCGCCCTGCCCGCCCTCGGAAGATTTGGAAGGCTTTTTGGGAACCAAAAAGACTTTCAAGTCTGGAGAGGAAAAAGCGGGCAGTATTAACAACATCGGCATCGCCGATACCTTGCCTACGGAAGGCTTTTATGACTGACTGAGCCTGCGAAGGAAGTGATAAAAGACTGGAGAAGGCCCGCGGCTGCGCCGCTAAGGCTGGCAATTT
>JAFZDJ010000078.1 GCA_017561265.1 Bacteroidales bacterium | reverse complement strand
GTTGGCCTTGAAACCGGAAATGGATTCATTGACGCTCTGATTCACGGAAGCGGCGTAAAATGGATATTGTGCGGTGCAATGATAACGGTCATACCAATGTTTGTAGGAGGCATTATGGGTAAATATGCTCTGAAACTTGACTGGGATACTCTGACGGGGGTACTTTCCGGTTCAGGAACAAATCCTCCGGCACTTGCATACGTATCCGAACAAAATATAGAGTCGGATGCTGCGGCAGTTGCTTGCGCCACCGTATATCCTCTCTCTATGTTTCTCAGGGTGCTTGCCGCTCAACTCTTGATTTTGCTGTTGGTCTCTTGATTATTGCATTTTAAAGATGTTATTTCTCTACACTCTCTATACCCTTTCAGTTATCAATCATAGAATCAGATAGTTATGTGGTGTAGAGAAAGGTGTAGTGAAGGGTGTAGAGAAAAACGGTTATATTTCCTATTATTGGGGGAAATTTATGCTGAAACGATGGGTTCTGCATCGCTCGGCATTCGCCAATCGCCACGGGGACTGAGCGAGACACTGCCAACTTTAGGTCCATCGGGCATACAGGAACGCTTGAACTGTTGGGCAAAGAATCGGCGGATGAAGACGGAAAGCCAATGCTTGATGATGGTTTCATCGTAGGAATCTGCAAAAGCAATGATGGCCAAGTCCATAATTCTTTGGGGAGTTGCTCCATTGCGTATGAAGTGGTACAGGAAGAAATCGTGCAGTTCGTACGGACCTACGACTTCTTCGGTACATTGTCTGATTTCCTCATTTTCGCCTGCCGGTAGCAATTCCGGACTTACGGGAGTGGAAATTATATCCAATAGAATAGTTCGAAGC
The DNA here is from genome assembly GCA_017561265.1 of Bacteroidales bacterium. The sequence goes on along the minus strand of JAFZDJ010000078.1, from coordinate 5,068 downwards.
ATAGAGTCCGGATTGTTGTCAGCCATCCACTGAACCAAGTATTTGACCAATGTCTTCGGCACACCGCAATTCACTCCATACATCGATATATGGTCGCCATTGTATGTGGACCAGCCAAGGGCGATTTCGGACAAGTCACCGGTACCTATGACAATTCCATTGTATTGGTTGGCAATATCCATCAGGATTTGAGTCCGCTCACGTGCTTGGGTGTTTTCATAGACAGCGTTATGAAGTTCTTCCTGATGCCCTATATCCTTGAAATGAACCCTGCAAGCCTCCTTGATGTCAATCTCCTTGAAACTGCATCCCAATTTCTTAATCAAGTTTACGGCATTGAGATAAGTGCGGCCTGTCGTTCCGAATCCCGGCATTGTTATAGCAAGAATGTCTTTTCTGTCCTTGCCAAGTTGGTCGAAGGTACGGACGCATATCAATAAGGCCAAAGTAGAATCCAGTCCTCCCGATATGCCTATTACCGCGCTTCTTGCGTGGGTATGCGTAAGCCGTTTGGCCAGTCCTGCACATTGTATCGATATGATTTCGTGGCAGGTCTCGTCATAATCTCTGTCGTTGGGGATGAACGGGTGTGACGGGATGGCTCTATGAAGTGGTTTCCCTTCTATAGCCAAAGGCTTGGCCATAATCATCCGGAGGGAAGACTGGGCTATATGATTCCGGCAGGCTTTGAAGGTGGTATTTGTCAGCCGTTCGTTTCTCAAACAATCCACATCTATATCACCCATCAGTAACTGAGGTTCATAATGGAATCTTTTGGCTTCGCATAGGAAACTTCCGTTCTCACAGATGAACGCATTTCCGCTGAAGACGACATCCGTGGAAGATTCGCCGAAGCCGCACGAACTATATACATATCCGGCAATCAGCCGACCCGATTGTTGGGAAATCAAGTTGCGGAGATACTTATGTTTGCCGACACATTCGTCGGATGCCGAGAGGTTGAAAATAATTTCGGCGCCTTGCATCGCAAGATACGAGCTGGGAGGCATGGGAGCCCACAAGTCTTCGCATATCTCTATACCGAACGTCACTTCGGATGTGGAGAACAACAAATCATTTCCGACAGGAATTTGTATCCCTTGAATGTCACACGTTTGCAGAGGATTGTCGAAGGCGGAAGTAAACCATCGCTGTTCATAAAATTCCTTATAATTAGGCAAGTAACTTTTGGGTACCAAGCCCAAGATATGACCTTGCTGTATAACTGCGGCCACATTCAACAGCTGTTGTCCTATCACAACCGGAAGCCCGACAATGGAAAGGATGTCCAGATGTGCAGTACGTTCTGCAATCTCCAACATTCCAGATAACGCCTCTTCCTGAAGTGTCTGTTGAAGAAACAAGTCTCCACAAGTATAACCGGTGATGGAGAGTTCCGGGAAAACGACAATCTGTACACCGGAAGTAGCCGCCTTGCCAATCAAATGAATTATCTCGACAACATTATGTCTGCAATCGGCTACCTTCACTTTTGGAATTGCAGACGCAACCTTTATAAAACCTTTCATAAGCGTATGCTTTTCAATTCATCCATTGTTTGATACGTTTCATGGCTTCTTCACAATCCTCTCTATGTCCGAAAGCTGTCAAACGGACATATCCCTCACCGCTTGGGCCAAAACCGATGCCGGGTGTCACCACGACATTCGCTTCGTGGAGCATTTGGTCGAAAAAATTCCAGGAGGAAATCCCATCCGGAGTCTTTATCCATAGATAAGGTGCGTTTTCTCCTCCATAAACATGTACGCCAAGTTCCTCGAATCCGTTTCTCATCAACATCGCATTGGTCATATAATAGTTTATGGTATTTCTGACCTGCTCTTTGCCTTGTTCTGTATAAATAGCCTCAGCACCTCTCTGTGTGATATAGCTTGTTCCATTGAACTTTGTACACTGACGGCGATTCCACAGTTGGTTCAATGAAACCCGTCTGCCGTCCGGTGCAGATGCGGTAAGGCTTTCGGGTACGATGGTATAACCACATCGGACACCGGTAAATCCTGCCGTTTTGGAGAAACTGCGGAACTCGATGGCACATTCCTTTGCTCCGGCTATTTCATAGATGGAGTGCGGAATGTCCTCTTCCTGAATATAAGCTTCGTATGCTGCATCATATAGAATGATGGAGTCATTTTCCAACGCATAATCCACCCATTCTCTCAATTCTTCTTTGTTCAGGACAACTCCCATCGGGTTATTCGGATAGCATAAATAGATGATGTCGATATGCCTTTGAGGAATCCGGGGCTTGAAATGATTCTCCGCATAGCACGGCATATATATCACATTGCTCCATCCTGCATTTGTACGTTTTCCGGCACGTCCGCTAATGACATTGCTGTCCACATAAACAGGATATACGGGATCTGTCACGCCGACACTATTATTTATGCTTAAAATATCGCCGATGTTACCACAATCACTTTTCGCACCATCACTGATGAATACTTCTGAAGGTGAGAGTTCGATGCCATGCGGTAAATAATCATTTTTTATAATGGCATTGATGAGAAAATCATATCCGTGTTCAGGACCATAGCCTCTGAAGGTCGTAATGTTTCCCATATCCTTGAGTGCCCTCGCCATAGCATCGACCGATGCTTTGGGCAAAGGCTGGGTTACATCTCCTATTCCCAAACTAATAACATTTCTATCTGGATGGTTCTCTTTGAACGCCTTGACTTTCCTTGCTATTTCCGAGAAAAGGTAATTATTGGAGAGTTTGAGAAAATTTTCATTGATTGTTGCCATAATGTTCCAGTTTTATTCTTCTAATTCAATTGTTCCATCAAATACTTTCTCAGCACTTCCTTTCATATAAATATGCTTATCTGTATCATCCCAAAATACAGACAAATACCCTCCATCCATAACAATACGCACTTCATTGTTGGCTTTATTGGAAGAGAATGCGGCAACAGCAGTAGCGCAGGCACCGGTGCCACAGGCTTGGGTAATACCGGAGCCTCGTTCCCAAACTCTCATACGGATGTTGCCGTCAGGTTTTATTTCTGCGAACTCGACATTGGTCTTTTCCGGAAATAGAGGATGGCTCTCCAATAGAGGACCTACATCCTGCAATGGAACAGATTCTACATCTTCTACCAAAATGACAAGATGGGGATTGCCCATACAGATATATGTGCCATAATAGGTCGTCCCATTCACTTCAAATTCCTTTTCGTGAAAACTTCCATCCGTTGTTGCCACTTGTTGGGGATTAGAAAAGGAAGGAGTTCCCATATCTACAGTAACAGACTTAACCTTGTTATTTGACACGTCTAACATGAGGCGTTTGATGCCGGATAACGTTTCAAGGGATATTTCATTCTTTCTTGTCAGTGCGTTTTCATAAACGAACTTACCGATGCAACGGCTGGCATTACCGCACATCATCGCTTCTGAACCGTCAGCATTGAATATCCGCATCGAAAAGTCCGCTACTGTGCTTTTTCCTATCAATACCAAACCGTCTGCACCTATTCCTTTGTGACGGTTACTCCATTTGACGGAGGCAGCAGAAGGATTCTTTATCGGATATAAGGAAGAATTGACATAAATATAATCATTGCCAAGTCCGTGCATTTTTGTGAATCGAATTATTTTTGACATTTGTTTGATTCTCTTTTATGGTTTGCTGCTTGTCTTATTACAGGAAAGGAAAGAGATTCCCTCTTTCCTTTCACTCTACATTCTCTCTTAATCAATCTTTTTACCTGAAACTAACACCTAATGAATTTATCGAATAAATAGTAATTCTCTATATTTCGGCAAGGGCCACATCCGATTATCGACTATGAGTTCAAGCTTGTCAATGTGATAGCGAATCTGTTCCAACATTGGAGCGATAGTATCATGGTAAGCAATAGCCTTTTCTCTCTCATCTGAAATTTTATTTGCACTTTTGCGTGCTTCGATCATTGCATTAACATGGCCAGTAATATAGATGGTATGCTCTGCTATCTCCTCTATCAACCGTTTGTTTTCTACAGACAGTTTGTCGGCAACCTCCAAAGTATAGATGTCCATCATCTTGTGTACATTGTCAATCAACTTGCTCTGATATTCGGTTGCGACAGGAATGATGTGATTCATTGCCAAATCACCCAGCACTCTTGCCTCTATCTGAATTTTCTTTGTATAGATTTCCCATTTAACCTCATTGCGGGCCTTCAGTTCTTTTAGGTTCATTACTCCCGTATTCTCAAACATCGAAATGCTTTCCGGTTTCAAATAGTTATCGAAAATGACAGGGCAACTTGTTTCACAATCCAATCCTCTTCGAGCTGCCTCCTCTTTCCATTCATCCGAGTATCCATTGCCGTCAAAGCAAATCGGAGCACACTCTTTTATGTAACGGCGAATTACCTTGACAATAGCTTTCATCTTCTGCTCTCCGCTACTGATAAGGGTATCCACATCCTTCTTGAATGTGAGCAAATGGTCTGCCACTGCTGTGTTCAGGGCAATCATTGCACTGGCGCAGTTTGCAGAAGAACCTACAGCACGGAATTCAAAACGGTTACCTGTAAATGCAAACGGTGAAGTACGGTTACGGTCCGTATTGTCAATCATAAGTTCAGGAATCTGAGGTATGTCAAGTTTCATTTCCTGTTTGCCGCTTAAAGAGATGACATCGTCACTGTCGTTTTCTGCAAGATGCTTCAAAACCTCCGACAATTGTGAACCAAGGAAGGAAGAGATAATAGCCGGAGGTGCTTCGTTTGCACCCAACCGATGGGCATTGTCGGCACTCATAATGGAGGCTTTAATCAAGCCATTATGATGATATACCGCCATCAATGTATTCACGACAAAGGTGATGAAGCGGAGATTTTCTTCGGCCGTCTTACCAGGCGACATAAGAAGTATGCCCGTATCGGTGCCAAGCGACCAGTTGTTGTGCTTTCCAGAGCCATTGACTCCTTTGAAAGGTTTCTCATGCAACAGGACTCTGAATCCGTGATTGCGTGCCACATTACGCATCAGTGACATAATGAGCATATTGTGATCTACCGCAAGGTTGCATTCTTCAAATACAGGAGCC
>JAFZDJ010000077.1 GCA_017561265.1 Bacteroidales bacterium | reverse complement strand
GATGGGGACGATTACTATATTGACTTATTGATGTACCATCTCCAGTTACATTGTTATGTAGTGATTGAACTGAAAGCCGTGGAATTTATCCCTGAATTTGTCAGCAAACTGAATTTCTATATTTCAGCAGTAGATGAATATGTCAAGGCTCCGGAAGACAGGCCCACCATTGGCTTACTGCTATGCCGTACAAAAAGCGACAAGAAAGCTCGCTTTGCCCTTCGAGGAATAACTCAGCCACTTGGAATTGCTCAATATGAAACTGAAAAACTTTTCGAAGACGTTGCGTCAGCATTGCCACAGATTGAGGATATCGAGAAACAATTGGAGGATGAAGAGTAAGTTGCAATACTCAAAATCTTTAACAGGAACATATTATGAATGAGTGGAAAACATATCGAATAGGAGATATCTGCAAACGCGTTTGTAGTGGCGGAACACCTAAGAGCACCGAACCGTCATACTATGACGGAGAAATTCCTTGGCTTAACACCAAAGAGATAAACTTTAACAGAATCAGCTCCACGGAGAAGCATATAACCCAATCTGGTTTGGACAATTCGTCTGCAAAATGGATTGATAAAAACTCTGTAATTGTTGCAATGTACGGAGCTACTGCAGCAAAAGTTGCAATCAATACTATCCCCTTAACAACCAATCAAGCTTGCTGTAATTTATCAATAGATGAAACTAAAGCGGACTATCGTTTCGTGTATTATTGGTTGTGCAGTCACTATACTGAACTAGCCTCACTAGCCAATGGTGGGGCGCAACAGAATCTTAATGCTCAACAGATTAAGGATTTTGAGATCAAGCTGCCAGAAATACAAACCCAGCAAAAAATTGCAGATCTTTTATGGTCAATCGACAATAAAATAATCTGCAATAAGTCTATAAATGATAATTTAGCAGTCTAAATCATTAATTTTTAGTTCGCCTGACATAAGTTTTGGCAGGAGAGCATCTCTTAAATTCGTTAAGCGGAGAATTTCAACAGCACACTTATTCTGTTCATCTAGCAAGGGCCTGCAGATTTTGGAGAATTGATAGACGATTGCTTCATCTGGTAGAATCACTATAAACCTATCAATATCTGCTTTTCCTAGATGGCTCACGGTTGTTCCTGTCTTGTAACTTTGTACGTATTCCAGTTCAGGTCTAACTAAATGAAGCACAAATAAATTGCTAATCTCCTGATCCCTACCTACAAACTTACAACACCGTTGGTTGAGCACTCCTGTTTCACCTTGCCATAAACATGGAATAAATTCAGCATCCATTCCCGCAACTACATCTCCTGATTTGATATACTCCGTCTGTGGCAATACTTCAGTGGTGTAAAATTGTGGGGAAAATGTTTTCAGATCTCGTATTCTGATCAGAGGATATCCCTCTTTATTCTCATTAAATAAGGTAGATTTATAAGGTGCTCCATAAATAACATTTACATACTTGTAAATACTACCCACACTCCATCCTTTTGGTATAAGACCCAACTCAGACTCTTCAAATTCGCCATCCTTAAACGGTTCAAAATCAACAAACCACGACTTAAATAAAGCTTGGGCTTGCTGCTCTAAATTATCATTTATACGCTTATTAATTTCAATTTTACGATCAATAGCAATCAATATGTCCACAATCCTTCTTTGTTCTCCCAAAGAAGGTAGCGAAATTTCAAATCCTCCCACAGACCCAGCACTTATATTCGGCTGGGCCGTTTCGCTATCTATGTGGTTAAGTATATATTTAGTAAAATTGTTAGAGCATAGAGAATAATATAAATAATCCTTATTTACAATTTGTTCATTGGGACGAAAGGTTAAAACACGCTGATTTATATATGCCTTGCAATCACTTGTAATTCGACCAAGTTTACCGATTGTAGCCCCCGTCATTGCTAACACATAGTCCCCTTTAGCTACAATGAATTTCTGTAATTTATTAATATCATATTGCCTTGTTTCCACACCAACTGTAGATTCCATATTTACAATTGGAGGCTGAATATCTGCAATTTTTATAACCTTATCTGAATAGTTGCCAAAATCTTTACTCTTAAAAGCAAAGCCAGCAATAAGATCACATATATCATGTATTTTGTAAATCATCATCATCTGAAATTATACTACTAATTACACTATTAGAAGACTCCTCATATACAGTTTCGATTTTATAAGTTTTATTATCCATTATATAGTCGAATCTTATCATATATGTCTCGTCATCTGTATTTTCATCAACCTCTATATTTTCACATAAAGATAATTCCTCATATTTAAGGTTAGCCATTGTTATTGACGTTTCTTTTATATACGAGTTATTTAAAAACATACTTGCGATTAGATCTAGTTTGCCAAGACTCAATGACTTGCAAATTATGTCAATCACTTGATCAGCATTCTTACAAACATATATATTATTACAATCTTTCTTAAAACACCTCCCCCAATCATTGTCTTCTGATAGAAGGATACAAACATTGTTTGTAGATTCTGAAAAAAGCTTTATAGTATCCTCTATAACTGCATCTTTAAAGCCTGCATCTTTATACTTTTTACTCCCTTTATGAGCATCCGTAAATGGTGGCTCTCTATTTATAACCTTGTCAACAAATCTTTTAAAAGTATCCTCATTTGCATTGTGGTGAGCAATTAAGCATTGATTTTCAAGCATAAATTGTTGAATAAGTCTTTCTATGAATGACTCAAAATCTGCCGTACTTTTATGAGCAAAACTAAAATTCACACTTAAATTTTCTCCAAAAACCTTCTTGTATTTTTCAACTTTATCCTCCAATGATTTCGTATGCTCTATGAAAATTTCAACGGACTGCCGCTTGTACTCTTTCAGAGATATTTCAGGGAACAAAAAAGACACTCTACTTGATAAGCCATATTTATGAGTAAATTTTTGTATTGCATAAAAATCTTTACTCGCCCTGATACGATGAACTATCATATTGCCACAACCATCATCATTAAATCTCTCACCTAATTGATTCGTGTCAAAAAACACAGAAACACAAAGTTCAGATAGCGGTACTAATGGTTTCATTATGTCATCTTCTCTGACATCTTTCATAGCAAACAATTTCTGTAAGTATTGCTGGAGAAACTTAAACATTACGACTACAATTTATACCCAATACTTCCCAACTGCTTCTTGATTTCCTCTTCAAGTGCGTGAGACTGCTCAAAAAGCAATGAGAGTTCTTTTGTAAGGCGAGTCATTTTCTGGTCAAAAGGTTCCGTATCCTGTTCCTGTTCTGCAATGCCGACGTAACGTCCAGGTGTGAGAATGAAGTCCTGATCAGCAATTTTTGCAGTATCCACGACTGCACAAAAACCTTTTTCATCTGCAAGAGTACCTTCAGCGAACTGTTTATATGTATTTGCAATACGCATTATATCACCGTCTTCCCCATCTGTCAGTTCTCGAAGTTTGCGAGTAACCATTGTGCCGAGGTTGCGGGCATCTATAAAAAGGGTCTTTCCTTTCTGTTTTTTTGCCTTATTGAAGAACCAGATGGAAACAGGTATCTGAGTCGTATAGAATAACTGCGAAGGCATCGCAACAATGCAATCAACCAAATCAGCCTCAACTAATTTACGCCTTATTTCCCCTTCTCCACCACTCTGACTTGAAAGGGAACCATTGGCAAGAATAACTCCTGCACGACCGGAAGGAGCGAGGTGATGTATAATATGCTGTATCCAAGCAAAGTTAGCATTTCCATTAGGAGGCGTACCATACTTCCATCTGACGTCATCTGCAAGTTTATCTGCGCCCCAATCCGAAAGATTGAAAGGAGGATTTGCAAGAACGAAATCAGCTTTTAAAGTGGGATGACAGTCATTGAAGAAAGTATCGGCATTGAACTGGCCCAAGTCAGCCTCAATACCACGGATAGCCAGATTCATCTGGGCCATCTTCCAAGTTGTAGGATTTGAATCCTGTCCGTAAACCGAAATCTGGTTTATATTGCCCGAGTGACTTTCTATAAACTTTGCAGACTGCACAAACATGCCCCCTGATCCACAGCAGGGATCATATACGCGTCCTGCATACGGTTCCAGGACATTGACCAAAGTCTTCACTATACATGCAGGAGTATAGAACTCTCCGGCCAATTTTCCTTCGGCTTCGGCAAACTTTGAAAGGCAATATTCGTATGCACGACCAAGGATATCTTTTGAATCACCATGCTCGTGCATCTTTATATTGGTAAAAAGATCCACGACATCACCCAACCTACGCTTATCCAGTTCAGGACGGGAGAAATTCTTCGGAAGAATATCTTTAAGCCTGCGATTCTCCTTTTCTATGGCTCGCATGGCATTATCAATCGTTACACCTATCTCAGGTGAATGTGCTGCGGCAGCAATCACTGACCAACGGGCATCTGTTGGCACATAGAATACATTCTTGTAAGTATATTCATCCTTATCCTCTTCGAAGCCCTCACCTTCTGCCATAAGTTCATTATATCGTGCCTCGAACTTATCAGAAATATATTTCAAGAATATCAGACCAAGGACAACCGACTTATATTCCGATGCATCAAGATTACCACGCATCTTGTCCGCAGCTTTCCATATCTGATCTTCAAAACCGATATCAGCAGTATTCAATTTCGCCATAGTGTTTGGAATTTCGTATAAAGGTAGTGAGATTTTTACAATAAACGAAAGAGTCATAAATTTAACTCTTCAAATCCTATCAAATCATCACAAACAAAAATCACCGTAAAACAAGAAAAAACCGCAACAGAATCACTTCTATTGCGGTTTCGTCGTGGTGTCACCGGGAATCGAACCAGGGACACAAGGATTTTCAGTCCTTTGCTCTACCAACTGAGCTATGACACCATTTTTGTTTTAAGAACTCCCATTCTTTTCGTTTGGGATTGCAAAGGTAGGCATTTTTTCGTTACCTGCAAATTTTTATGCAACATTTTTTCAGAAATCTGCATTTTTCTTGGTTTTTATGGTGATTCTGACTGTTTTTGAGATAGATTTGGTATCTTCGCAGTCTTATGTCGAAGATACATTACATATCCGTAATACTCCCGCTCAAGCTTGAGTGGGAACCTTGCTATTCAATTCCGCAAGACATGGCACCTCAAGAAATCCATGTCGGCGACAGAGTAAAGGTCATCTTCGCGAACAAGGAATACTTCGGAGTGGTAAGTGCAACAGGGATCGAACCTGAAACCGATCTCAAGAAGATAAAGCCTGTCTTATCTGTTGAAAAGGATATGGAGAGGATATTGCCGCAAGAGATAGAGCTATGGAAGGCAGTTGCAGGATATTATCTATGTACCACAGGAGAGGTTTACAAGGCTGCATACCCTCATGGCAAGACAAGCCTTGAAGAAGCACGTGCTGCAGCAAAGTCAAAGGTAAGGGAGAGACGTGAAAAGCTTATGGAAAGCATACGTCTCAAGTTAGAAAGGCTGGAAGCCAGGCTTGCAAAGAAGGAAGAGCAATTTGAAAAAGCCCGCAAGGATTCGACAAGGGCTTCCTACATGGAAGATATCCGAAAACTGAAAGATGAGATCGGAAATGCCCGGTCAGCTCTGGAGGCAGGGCATGTTCATGCAGAAGTCGACAAGCAGGGGAAAAGTGCAATCATCGGAGTAGACCTGACGGATGCTCAGGCAAAGGCATATGAGGAAGTACGAAGCGGATTCAGGAAAGGCAGGCCTGTGATGCTCCATGGAGTGACCGGATCAGGCAAGACGGAAATATATATGAAACTGGCACACGAGGCTATGGATGGAGGAAAGAATGTTCTTTATCTCCTTCCGGAAATAGCCCTTAGCCGTCAGTTGGAGGACAGGCTTTATGCTCATTTCGGCGAGCGTCTGTTGGCTTTCCATTCAGGTGAAAGTGCCGCCAGCCGCAGGAATACCGCCGAAGCCATACGCAGGGTCGGAGAGAATGGTGAAAGTTATATTGTACTGGGAACACGCTCTTCCATATTCCTTCCTCACAACAATCTCGGTCTTATAATTGTCGATGAGGAGCACGACACATCATACAAGCAGGACTCCCCTGCTCCAAGATACAACGGACGAGATTCGGCTCTGATGCTCCACAGGATTCATGGATGCAGCATAATACTGGGTTCAGCCACTCCATCTCTGGAGGAACTCTACAACTGCCAGACCGGCAGACATGAACTCGTCGAACTCAAGGAAAGATTTCACGGATCGGACGATTCGGCCGTTGAGATAATAAACACTAATGCCGAACGCAGAAAGAACGGAATGGTCGGGAACTTTTCCCGCAAGCTGATAGAGCAGATCAACATGACATTGGAGCGCGGAGAGCAGGTAATGATACTGAGATCCAGACGCGCATGGGCTCCCGTGATGCAATGTACCGGATGCGGAGAGATAGTACGATGTCCTCATTGCAATGTGAGTCTGAGCTATCATAAGACAGGAAGGATGCAGTGCCATTATTGTGGTCATACGGAGCCTTATATAGGAAAATGCATGAAATGCAACAGCCCGCTCATGACTGTAGGAGCCGGTACGCAGAAGATCGAGGAAGAGGCAGCTGCGCTTTTTCCGGAAGCCCGTATTGCACGCCTGGACAGCGACACTGCCCAGAACAGGACATACGAGGCCAGGACCATAAGGGATTTCAGCAACGGAGACATCGATATACTTATCGGAACACAGATAGTAACGAAAGGATTCGATTTCAGCGACTTGAGCCTTGTGGCCGTAATAGCAGCGGACTCACTTCTGGGAATGCAGGATTTCCGCGCAGATGAAAAGGCGCTCCAACTGATGGAACAATTCAGAGGAAGATGCGGAAGAAGAGGCAGGAAAGGTCTTTTCATGATCCAGACCTCCCAGCCGGAACACCCTATCTATCAAAGCCTTGTGCACGGGGAAACATACGGAGTGAACACATCGCTCCTGCTTGAGAGAAAAGATTTCGACTTCCCTCCGTTTACACGAATCATCGAATTGACAATAAAAGACAGATACGAAGACAGGGCTGAAAGGATGGCAGCAAAGCTCAGTCATGAGCTGGAAAGGATTTCCCCGGTAACAGGCCCATACTCCCCCGTAGTCGACAAGATTGCAGACAACCATATACGCACAATCAGAATCAGTCTCCGGAAGGACAGACAACTTCATGAAAACAAGGAAGCCGTGCGGAAGGCAGTAACAGCCTTTGAAAAGAACAACAGATATGACGGCCACATCATCATGAATGTAGATCCGTCATAGACCGAATGGAATCAAGGACAAAGTATATTCAGCTGTCCTTCAAGCACATCGAATCTGACAGGAGCCATGCCAACCACTTCTCCATCAACCTCCACAGGCTCATCTGTCAGAACCAGAATGCTTCTTGATCTGGCACAGACAAGTTCCTTCACCGTATTGAATTTACCTGTGAAAAGTTTCGGAGCTTCCTTGGCAATCTTCATCAAAGGAAGTTCCGGTATTATGGTCATATCCAGAAGGCCGTCATCAACCTCAGCTCCTGGAGTCTGCCTCATGCCTCCACCGGAATATTTTCCTATACCGAAGGCCATGGATAGAAATGATCCTTCAAAAACTTCGACACCATCGCAGAGAACCTTTGCAGACACAGGCACACGATGTATAATATTGTAAATCAATGCAGTAACATACAGACGCCTACCCCTCTTGCCGCGACGTTTCTCGCTGTTGACCCTCTTGCAGACCCTCGCATCCAGTCCGACTCCACCGACATTTGCCATATAAGATATCTTTCGAGTCTTCTGCTCAGGAAGTGCAGACGGATCGAGAATACTGACCCTCACGACATCCTGCTTCCTAAGGACACCGGAAGAAAGAAGAGAAGCCGCCTTGACAATATCTTTTGGCACTCCGACCGTCTTTATCCAGTCGTTACCCGAGCCTACAGGTATGACAGCCAATGAGAAATCCGACAAAGACACAACTTCCCCTTCAAGCCTGCGCTCGTCAATGAACCGCATGATACCTTCAAGGACATCATGTATGGTACCGTCACCACCTACAGCTATGAATCTTCTGTATCCTCGTCCACATGCAGCATAAGTAAGATTCAATGCATTGCCATGATCCCCTGTCATTTCGCAGCAGAACCGGACACCATCTTCGAGCAGCCGCCTCTCGGCACTACGCCACAGTTTGCCGGCCTTTTTAGACGCGGCAAAAATATTGACTATGGCATACCATATGCCTTGACTTTCGGAGACTTCCATGATTTCCAATCAGTTAAACGGCAGGATTGTTTCCACGCCGAAGAATTTATCAACAAATGTAGCAAATAAAGCCGACGTATGAAATAAATTTTGTAATTTTGCAAGGATTATGTCCTTAAAGAAACGAACATGGGAAAGATAATAGCAATAGCAAATCAGAAAGGTGGAGTCGGCAAGACAACGACAGCGATAAATCTTGCTGCATCGTTGGCGGTTCTGGAGAAGAAGGTACTCATCATTGATGCCGATGCACAGGCAAACACCACCTCCGGACTTAATTTTTCCCCGGACAACAACCAGAAAAGAACACTGTATGAAGTGATGATCGGAGAAAGAGATATCCGCGACACCCTCATACAGACAGAGATAGCGGGACTTCATATGATTCCGTCGCACATCAATCTTGTTGGAGCTGAAATAGAGATGCTCAAGATAGAGAACCGCGAATCCGTGCTGAAGAGCGCACTTGCAGGTATCCGCGACGACTATGACTTCATAATCATTGACTGCTCCCCATCATTAGGACTCATCACCGTGAACTCCCTCACAGCGGCAGACTCGGTGATAATCCCGGTACAGCCGGAATTCTTTGCCCTCGAAGGTCTCGGAAAGCTTCTCCAGACCATCCGACTTGTGCAGAACGAAGTCAATCCGGCGTTGAATATAGAAGGCTTCCTTGTCACAATGTTTGACGGCAGGACAAAAGTTCACAATCAGGTTCTCAACGAACTCAGGGAACATTTCGGAGAAATGGTATTCAACACCATAATCCAGAGGAACATCAGATTGAGCGAGGCTCCATCACATGGCAAGCCTATCATCTTATATGATGTAATCTGCAACGGAACGACAAACTATCTCAATCTTGCAAAGGAAGTGCTCGACAAGAACGGCATTACCGCAGCAAACAATTAAAACGAAGAAAAATGGCAAAACAGCAGAGAGGATTAGGAAAAGGCATAGGTGCCCTGCTTGGAGGTGACAATGATTTCGCACCATTCAGGCAGCCGGTGGGCTATGTAAACAAGGAGGTCGTAGGCCAGAGGGAAAGTCAGGACACAGCTGATATTCTCCGTATACCTGTCGACATGATCGAGCCGAATCCGTTCCAGCCTAGAATGAGCTTCGATCAGGATGCTTTGGAAGAGCTGGCTGATTCGATAAAGACACTTGGCCTGATTCAGCCTATCACTGTACGCAGAAGGGAAGGAAACAGATATCAGATCATAAGCGGTGAGCGTCGTTTCAGGGCATGCAGGCTTGCAGGAATGGACATGATTCCTGCATACATTCGTGATGCAAACGATCAGGGAATGCTCGAAATGGCCATCGTGGAGAACATCCAGAGGGAGAATCTCGACCCGATCGAAGTGGCGATGAGCTACCAGAGGCTTATAGAGGAATGCAATCTTACACAGGAGCAGATGGCAGTCAGGGTCGGCAAGAAAAGAGCGTCCGTGACCAATTACCTTCGTCTTCTCAAGCTTCCTGCAAAACTCCAGCATGACCTGAAGGTGGGACTTCTCAGCGTAGGACATGCCAAGGTTCTGCTTGGAGTGGAAGATCTCAAGTTGCAGGAATATCTTTGCGACCTGGTCATCAAGGAGGATCTCTCCGTACGCCAGCTGGAAGAAAAACTGAAGAAGCTCACTGAGCAGAAGCCGGAACAGCAGAATGAAATCCAGGAGCTGCCGGACGAGTACTTCAAGGTGCTGGAGATTGTCGGCAAATATTTTGAAAACAACATAAGTCTCAAGCGTTCGAACAACGGCAAGGGCTCCATGACCATCCACTTCGGATCGGATGAGGAAGTCAGAAAGTTCCTCAAAGCGCTTGAGGACTCGAATTTTTAAGTAAGGATTCAATGCAAAGACAGCTGTTCAGATACATATTTGCATTCATCGTCTGCCTTTTAGGCTTCGCTGTCAGAAGTGAGGCTCAGTTCAAGGAGGAAGCTTTCCAGCAGACTTACAACGCCCAGGGAGATACCACCTCCATGGGCGATTCTGCTGCATTATTCTCACTCAAGGATTATTTCGGAGGCCTGGCACATAAGAACGACATCCAGATAGGAACGATGTTCGCCGGCTCCGTCATCCTCCCAGGTACAGCGCAGATATATAACAAGGACTATTGGAAGCTCCCTATAGTCTACGGAGGCATCGGAGCATTTGCAGGCACAGGAGGATACTATCTTCACAGATATAACAAGTCTCAGAAACTGTACGATCAATGGGTGATGGACAAGGCAGTATTCGAGGATCAGAATCAGACCGATTATCCTTTTGAGGCACCCTTCGTTGACATGCAGGCAAAGAAGACAGGTACATGGCTGATGGCAGGAGCTGCGGCAATGTACTGGGCTACATTGCTGGACGGTGTTGTGAACTATGAATCGGACAGCGAGCCGTTACCAGGAAGAGCGACACTCTATTCCCTCCTCCTGCCTGGACTCGGACAGATATACAACGGAGAATTCTTCAAGATTCCCATCTATTGGGGAGGTCTTCTGGCATCATTCCATTTCCTCAGCACCAACAACCTCAACTACAAGAGATTCAAGAGGATACACAACGAAGCGACAACCCCTGGCAGCGGATATAATGAAAACATATCAGCTGAAACAGCAAAATGGTACAGGGATGTGTACAGAAGATACAGAGACTACTCCATTCTTGCAACAGTGGCCGTTTATGTACTTCAGGTCATAGATGCCAATGTATTTGCCTACATGCATGATTTTGAAATCAGCGACGACATAACCATGAATATCGAACCTGCCGTCATATCGCCATATAATGCATATGCCATCAACACACCGACGACCTTACAAGGAAGCAACAATGCCTTGGGCATGAGGGTCGGCATAAGGTTCTGAAACTGCTAATCTGACAATTATGAAGATATCTACAATCATGACAGTCGCCCTTGCGGCTGTTTTTCTTGCGGGTGCGACAGATGTACATGCCGCAACAGAAGAAAGAAAGGAGGAAAGGAGCAAGATAAGGCTCAAGGATGAGAACCGTATTCTGCGTGACAAGATCGATTCTCTTCAGGCTGAGCTTGACAGATACCGTTCAGAACTTGCCTACACCGACAGCATCACCACTGAAATGCTGGACCTCTATGCAGAAAACGAAGACAAAAGTGCAGCAGGTCTCAATCCGGAAGATTACACTGTCGAAGTATCAGACAGTCTTCTCAATATATGGTATTCGCATAAGAGGGTTGCAGAAAGCGGTGAGGAGTACGACATGGATTCCGTGAAATTCGAATCAAACGTGCCGGATTCCGTCTACCTGCAGAGAATCAAGAAGATGAATTCATTCATCTCTCTTCCATACAACGATATCGTAAAGAACTACATCATCCTTTACTCGGAGAAGATGCCTGAAAAAATGGCAAACATCATGGGATTGTGCCAATACTATATGCCTGCATTCGATGAGATCTTCAACAGGTATGACCTTCCGGAAGAACTCAAGGCAATGGCCGTGATCGAGTCTGCAATGAACCCGCTTGCCGTTTCAAAAGCAGGTGCGAAGGGTATGTGGCAGTTCATGTACTCAACGGCAAAGATGTATGGTCTTCATATAGACTCATTCGTTGACGAGCGTATGGATCCGTTCAAGTCAGCAGAAGCAGCCGCACAGTACCTCCAGGATTCATACGAGATCTTCGGCGACTGGAATCTCGCCATTGCATCATACAACTGCGGAGCAGGAAACGTGAACAAGGCAATCAGAAGGAGTGGCGGTAAAAGAGCCTTCTGGGACATCTGGCCATATCTGCCGAAAGAGACCAGAGGATATGTTCCTGCATTTGTCGGAGCCTTGTACGCAATGTCTTTCCACAAAGAACACGGCATCAAGCCAGAGGCCATAGAAATGCCGGCACACGTGGACACATTCAAGATCAACAAGATGCTGCACTTCAGACAGGTTTCCGACCTGATAGGCGTTCCATTGGATGAACTTAAGAACCTGAATCCTCAATATCGCCATGAAATCATCCCGGGAGACAGCAAGGAATACATCCTCCGTCTTCCATACAACTACACTAATACTTTCATCGAGTACGAGGATTCTGTCTACACACACAAGGCAGATGAATATCTAAATCCGGCTACAATCAAGAAGATCAAGGATGACGGCGACGGAGAAAGGATCGTGTACAGAGTCAAGAGCGGAGACTATCTTGGCAGGATTGCAAGCAGACACAGATGCAGCGTATCTCAGATCAAGAGGTGGAACAACCTTAAGAGCGACAATCTCCGCGTGGGTCAGAGACTTGTGATCTATCGTGGTGGCGGACCATCAACCAGTTCTTCTGCATCAAGCTCAACATCAACATCAGCATCGGGAACTTCTGCCTCAGGAGCTGCGACATACACCGTAAAGAGCGGAGACACCCTATCTGCAATCGCTACCAAGCATGGCATTTCAGTCAATGAGCTCAAGCAGTGGAACGGACTCAGCAGCAACAACATCAAGCCGGGACAGGTGCTCAAGGTAAAGAACAGCGCTGAAACACCTGCTTCTGCTCCAGCTGCCTCAACCTCAGGAGAATACACCACATACACCATCAAGAGCGGTGATTCATTCTATTCTATTGCCAAGAATTATCCGGGAGTCAGTGCTCAGGACATCATGAACTTCAACGGACTGAGCAGTTCGAAGATAAAGCCTGGAATGAAAATCAAGATTCCTAAGAAATAATCAAATATCGAACTCCATCTGAAATCTAAGCTCGGCTTTGCCGGGCTTAGGTTCTTTCATGAGGGCATATGAGCACAAAGAAGCTCTGAGGTAAGCCTTTCCCCATCGGGCAAAACGCCAGCGGAGGAGAGCGGCAAACCATATTCCCCTGCCATAATATGCCGGAACATTGAACGACCCCGGAGCATCACGTTCATATACATATATCCTGTCGGCCCATTCATCAGCCTTGAAAGCTCCAAGTCTCAGATACATTGCAAAACTGTCGATTCTGTATCCACCTTCCACATAAGACAGTAATGACAGCCCCTTGCATTTCACGGCATCAGTCCTGGATATAAGCGTCAGAAGGCCTGCATCATATATGATTTCAGCCCTTATCTCACTCCTGAATGGCTCATCCCAAGTCCTGACTCTCTCCGAAAGACGCAGCTTCATCTTCCATGCAGATGAAAGCATGATTGCCCAGTCGGCCTTCACCTTGAACTGGATGCTTTTCACACCCTCCTCTCCCTTTGACTCAGGGAAAAATGCGGCATCAAGGGAAAGCATTCCGGAATTTCTTCTGACACTAGACCCGAATCCTTCCCGGCCTTTAAGATCGATCCAGGTACCGGATGTAAACTCACCGGAGAGGGATATGGAATATTCGTTCGAACATTTGGTCAGGCTCCTCAATGCCGCGCTTCTTGTCGAGGAATATTCTGTCGGATATGATCTTCCTACACATCCGATCCTGACATCATCACCTGCAGGGAATATGACACCTCCAAGACAAGCTAAAGAAGCTGATTTCCAGTCATATGCAGCTTCCGCAAAGACATCGGTTCCTCTGAAACAGAAAGACAAATCTGCAGATGACTTCATATCAGTCAGATAACTCTCTGCGGAAGACAAGGACATATCTGAATAATGTGTAAAAGATATCTGAGCATTATGCAAAAACAAGGCTATATTGACTCCCGGAAGCAGTTCTGTTCCTTCCTTGGGCACAGACAAAGCAAGAAAAGGAGAAATTCTGATACGACTCAACGTAAGATATCCGGCTATGCCTCTGAGCGCATACTTTCCCGTAAACGAAGACGATGCGGAAATACCTGCCGGTCTTTTCATCATAGAAGAAGGTACCGGCACTCCCCCTATGCTCATTCCGTTCCAGAATGCAAGTCCCTGACCAAATCTCGCATTGAAATCTCCTATAGTCAATGCACCTGCAGACTTTCGGAAACGGAATGTCATATTACCTGAAAACGCATCAGGTTGCAAAGATATGGATTCAGATGTCCTGGATACAGAAAAAGAAGCTGACAAATATTCTCCTGCCTCCAACCTGTATTTAAGTCCATAGGTAGCTGCCTTGCCAGCCGCGAATCCGGATTTCAGAGTCATTTCATGCTTCAGGTATAAACTGTCCTTGACTCTTTGCGAAGCCAGGCGGACGGTTTCCAATGAGATGAAAGGAGCCAGACGGGTAACGGTCTGATGGCCGAAACCATCCAAGGCAGCCAGTTCGGAAAACGACATCACATCTCCATGCCTGCTCCTGTAATCGAGCAATGATGCTATCTGATACTGAGTCAGGAGCCCTGTTTCCTTTAGTCTGAATGAAGAAACCTGATTTATACGGACCGGATTTCTCATCAAGGCCTCAAGCCTCTCGACCTCGTCAATATCAGTTTCTTCCATTGAATCAATCCCAAGAAAGGCAGCTATAGCCTGCATGGAATCATGTTGAGCGGAAATATGCACCGCAGACAGTACGCATATTAATATTGAAATAATCAGACGCCTCATGCCTTCTACTGTTTTTTGAGACAATCTTAAATGGAAAACGCGATTATTCCGTTGTATTTTTGAAAAACAACGCCAGATTTTTCTTTTTTTTTAACGTTTATGCTATTTTTGTGAATTGATTTAAAGCTTTATAATGGAAAAGGTAACCCTATACGACAAGACATTCAGGAAGTTCATCAGCTATGAAAAGATCAGCAACGCAATAGACGAGGTCGCTGCTAAAATAAATGCTGATTTCAAAGAATGTGAGGACATTCCGATCCTGCTATGTGTGCTCAACGGATCCATAATGTTCATGGGTGAGTTGATGCAAAGACTCACATTCAATTGTCAGACAGTGTCAATAAAGCTGTCATCATACGAAGGTACAAATTCAACCGGAAAGGTAAGACAGGCGTTAGGTCTGACCGCTGACATCAAAGGAAGGCGTGTCATCATAATTGAGGACATCGTCGATTCAGGAAACACCATTGTAGAACTGAAAAAGATTCTTGCGGACAATGGAGCTGCAGAATCACGCATATGCACACTTCTTTACAAGCCGGATGCATATAAGCAGAATATGCCGCTTGACTACGTCGCAATGGAAATTCCAAACGATTTCATCGTAGGTTTCGGCCTTGATTATGATGAGCTCGGACGAAATTACAGGGACATCTATGTTCTTGATGCATAACCAGACACAAAACAAAGAAAGACATATATAGATATGAAGTATTTTATCTTATTCGGCCCTCCAGGCGCAGGAAAAGGCACTCAGGCCACAGCTATGGTTGAAAAATACAACCTTCACCACATCTCGACAGGAGCTCTTCTTCGCAAGGAGATAGCAGCAGGTACAGAGCTCGGACTTCAGGCAAAGGCTCTTATAGAGCAGGGTTGTCTTGTACCTGATGAAGTTGTGGAAGGCATGATCGAGAATGAATTCAAGACTGTAAAAGGAGTTGACGGCTTCCTCCTTGACGGATTCCCACGTACTCTCCCTCAGGCTGAAGCACTGGATGCAATCCTCGCAAAGACTTCGGAAGATGTTACAGCTACCGTTTCCATCATGATTCCTGATGAGATGATCATGGAGCGCATCAAAGGTCGCGCACTCAAGGAAGGCCGTGCAGATGATGCAAGCGAAGATATCATCAACAACCGTATCGTTACATACCACAACCAGACCGAGCCGCTCATCGAGTACTACAACAAGGTACAGAAATACCATGAAATCGATGGTATCGGCACAATCGAAGAGGTGCAGCAGCGCATCTTCTCGGTAATGGATAAATTCTAAGAGACTATTTCCATATATGGCGGATTCGAATTTCATAGACTATGTGAAGATCTATTGCCGTTCAGGTAATGGAGGTGCGGGTTCTACGCACATGAGGAGAGAGAAATATGTTCCCAAAGGTGGTCCTGACGGTGGAGACGGAGGACGTGGAGGACACATCATACTGAGGGCAAATCCGCAGTACTGGACTCTCATCCACCTGAAATACCGCAAACATATCATGGCGGAGCATGGTGGTGCGGGAAGCGGTCAGCTTCAGAAAGGAAAGAACGGTGAGGACATCTATCTTGACGTTCCTCTTGGTACAGTAGCCAAGAATGCAGAGACTGGAGAAATCCTGTTCGAGCTAGTGGAGCCCCATGAGGAGAGAATCCTTGTAAAGGGAGGTCGTGGAGGCCTTGGAAACAACAATTTCAAGACAGCAACCAACCAGACTCCCCGTTATTCGCAGCCAGGTGAACCTTTTGAGGAAGGCTGGTTCATACTTGAACTCAAGCTTCTTGCTGATGTAGGACTTGTGGGATTCCCGAATGCAGGAAAATCCACTTTGCTTTCAACTGTATCAGCTGCCCGTCCTAAAATCGCAGACTATCCGTTCACTACTCTTGAACCGAATCTCGGCATCGTAAGCTATTATGATGACAAGTCGTTTGTAATGGCCGATATTCCGGGAATCATTGAAGGAGCACATGAAGGAAAAGGTATCGGTATGCGCTTCCTCAGACATATCGAAAGAAATTCAATCCTTCTTTTCATGGTTGCTGCAGATCAGGATGACATCAGAGAAGGATACGAAGTTCTTCTGAACGAGCTTCGCGAGTATAATCCGGAGCTTCTGGTCAAGGATCGCGTACTGGCTGTTACGAAGTCTGACATGCTTGACGATCAGCTTAAAAGCGAAATCGAAGAGACCCTCCCGGAAGATATTCCTCATGTATTCATATCGTCATTCACCCAGGAAGGTATCAAGGAACTGAAGGACATCCTATGGAATGCTCTTCAGAAAGATATCGAAGAAGAAGAACCGGCAATGGTTCTTTTCCCGGGCGATGACAATGAAAAGACATTGGTGTAAAGGATATGTTCTGGCAGGAGATACATAAGACAGACCAGCTTCTGAGTCTGAAGATCAACAGTTGGGATTCGTCTGTAACCGACCCTATCTGGCAGTTCTTTTCAAACATACCGGTATGGATCCCTATGTATGTTCTGATAGTAGGATGCCTGATCTGGAGACTTGGATGGAAGAAAGGACTTGTTTTCGTTCTTGCTGCAACAGCAACATTCGGATTCTGCGACCAGTTCTCCAATTTCATCAAGGATCTGGCAGGAAGGCCAAGACCACTCAATGATCCTTTCATGGTGGAACATGGTCTGAATATTCTGGACGGCACGACCAAGAGCTTCAGTTTCTTTTCAGCTCATGCAGCAAATTCATTCGGTCTGGCTACCTGCACATACATAGGATTCAGACAGGATACAAGATTGAGATACCGTGGATATGCATGGTGGATGTTCTTCTGGGCATCGATGGTGTCGATAAGCCGTGTCTTTGTCGGCAAGCATTATCTCGGTGATGTCATTGTCGGAATCATCGTAGGAGCTGCAGCAGGATATCTCTTCGCAACCATCGCCAAGCTTATTTCAGTCAGATACTTTAAATGACCCATAATATAAAAGCAGCAGCACTTGGAGTGCTGCTGCTTTTATATTATAGTGTGTCAATTACTTTTTCCATCCTGGTACCGCGCGATCCTTTTATAAGGACTGTCGCTCCGGATACAGGTGAAGTACGCAGATGCTCAGCCAACTGA
This sequence comes from Bacteroidales bacterium, assembly GCA_017561265.1. The sequence continues at coordinate 21,295 of JAFZDJ010000077.1, read as the reverse complement.
TCTGATGTATCGAAGAATGATGCGACGTCTGGATCATATGCAATTCCATCTGCAGCCTTTTTGAACTCCTTACCAACAAAGAAAACCTTACGGAGTCTACGTCCAAGGGCTGAAGTAATGACTGATTTATGCTCATTTACAGACTCCGCACCCAGTTCGAGCATATCTCCGAGCATGGCTATCTTGCATTCTGCAGAAACATTAGAGAAATTGTCAAGAGCAGCGGCCATGCTGGTCGGATTGGCATTGTATGCGTCAACAATAAGTGTATTGCGTTCTGTCCTTGTCATCTGGGAACGGTTGTTTGACGGCTCATATGACTCTATGGCCTTCACAGCATCTTCGAAAGACACCCCGAAATGAATTCCGACAGCAATGGCTGCCATTACATTATCAGCATTGTATGTACCGACCAGTCTGGTATTTATGATCGTTCCAAAGCATAGTATTCTGAGGAAAGGATGTTCAGCATCCGAGAAAAGCACTGTAGCACCCTGATAATCAAGACCATAAGGAAGAAGCAGAGAGTACGAACGCTCGGTATCATGCTGCATGTTGCGTTCCGAAGCCATCTTACACAGATGCGGATTATCAACATTGATGAACGCTTTGTCTGCTGTACGACGAAGGTAATCATATAGTTCGCCCTTGGTAGCCTTTACTCCCTCAAAGCTTCCGAATCCGAGAAGATGAGCCTTTCCTACATTTGTGATAAGGCCATAATTCGGAAGAGCGATATCTACAAGTTCCTTGATGTCTCCAGGATGGCTTGCACCCATTTCCACCACTGCGAGCTGAGTCTCTGAATTGATCTTCAGAAGTGTAAGCGGCACACCTATGTTGTTATTAAGATTACCCTCGGTTGCCGTCACCTTATATTTTACAGAGAGGACTTCTCTGATAAGTTCCTTTGTAGTGGTCTTTCCGTTTGTTCCGGTAAGCGCAATGACCGTCAACGGTTTACCGTCAACAATAGTCATTGACCTATGCCATCTGGCAAGTTCCTGCAGGGTCTTTAAAGTATCATCCACCTTGATAAGACGAGGATCGACACATGCCCCGACAGCTGAATCCTTGTTTACAACTGCGTAGGCAGCTCCGGCCTCCAATGCCTTCAGAGCATACTCATTACCATCGAAATTCTCGCCTTTCAGAGCAAAGAACATTTCTCCTCCTTTCAAGGTACGGCTGTCAGTCGTCACACTTCCGCATGACCTGAACTTATTATAGATATTGATGATTTCCATTTTATCTGCCTGTTGATCCGAATCCCCCTTCTCCTCTTTCAGTCTCATCAAGGACTTCCACTTCATCCCATTCTACCTTCTCATATCTCGCCACCACCATCTGCGCTATCCTCTCGCCCGGATTGATGACAAAAGGCTCATTGGAAAGATTTACGAGAATTACCTTTACTTCTCCTCTATAATCGGCATCGATTGTTCCAGGAGAATTAAGGACTGATATACCGAACTTGGCTGCAAGTCCGCTACGAGGTCTTACCTGAGCCTCAGTCCCATCCGGAAGTGCAATATAAAGTCCTGTCGGAATCATTGCTCTTTCGAGAGGAGCCAGAGTCACCGGTTCCTTGATGTCTGCTTTAAGATCCATTCCGGCCGACTTCTCTGTCGCATATGCTGGTGTAGGGAACGAGGATCTGTTGACGATTCTTACTTTCATGCGTTATGTTATTTTAATGCAAACTTACAAAAAAAAGACACGGACCATAACCGCACCACCAAAGTATTCGACCACTTCTGAGCAAACGGAAACAAGCCCGTGCCTTGCACGCGCTTCCCTGCACATCCTGCTCATCTGAAAAAAATGTCGAATTCTGGTGGTGATGACAGGAAATATATCATTCTGGTTAAATGCCAACTTATATGCAAATATAGGCATATAATCACACAAAACAATGAGAGAACAAACTTTCAGAAACATCACGACCCAAAGAGCAAAGCAATATACTGACAATCAATCCATTACCTCGAGAAACTTTTTCTTGCTGTCAAACTTTTTGTCTTGACAGTCAGACTTGTCAGACCTAATTTTGCACCATATTCAATCACATAATGTCAAACGTTAAAACCAAACATCATGAAACATTTATTCCTATTTGCAGCACTGCTTTTCACTCTGAACGCCAACGCCGATGACCTTCAGGACGACCCACCTATTGTAAAACCTGAGGCAGAACAGATCATCCTCGTACCTCAGGACATGCACGACATTGACAGAAGCATCGCATATTGCGGATATACCTATGATGGCAACAGCAATACGCTCAGCATCACATGTCACGGAACCGGATCACCTACTATGCTGAAACTTTCCGACATGAACGGGAATATCGTGAATCATATGGTAATACAACCTGACATTGAAGCTCAAGCTACATTCATGATTCCTGGGAAGGGAACATATATTCTGATACTTGAATCCTTCAGATATTACGGAGAAGGTATTATAATTGCATATTAATCATAAATAAGGCACAGGCAGCCGCGTCACCACCTGAATTCGACCACATGACGAGCATGACGACGACTCCTGTGCCTCACAAATAACGAGGTACAATGAAATCATTCAGCAAGCTGGCTGTCATTTTCTGCTCTATGCTCCTCTGCTCGTCATGCACAGATCAGAAGAAACAGCTGAACCATGAATTCGACAGGATCGAAGACATGCTGTCATTCAGTCCGGACAGTGCATTATTCATCATCAGTAAGACAGACACAGGGCTTCTTGATTCCGAAAGATTGAAGGCAAGGTATTCTCTTCTGAAATCCATAGCTCTGGACAAGAGCAAGATTGACATATGCAGCGACAGCATAATAGCTGACGCTGTATCGTATTATGCGTCAAAGGGAAATGAATGTGAAAAGGCCAGGACATTCTACTATACGGCAAGAATATTCGAAAATGCAGGAGAATATGATGAGGCAATGAGATGGCTCGTGAAAGCGGAGCATACCGATACACGTGAAGATTGCGTCTCAACAAAAGTGCTGGTATACGCATCCAAAGGCAGAATCTATCATTCTGCATTGGATTATGCAAATGCCATGTCGAACTACAATCTGGCGGCAGAATACAGCAGGAAGGACGGAGACAGGGAGAAATATGTTGCGAACATGCTTAGAAAGGCGGACTGCCAGATGATGCTGGAGGAATACGATTCCGCAAAAGAGACCATAGACATGATAAAAGCCGATAAGGAAGAGCTTTCCATAAGGAATCTGAACAAGATGTATCAAGGACTGATATTTCTGAACGAGAGAAAGTCGCCTGGAAAAGTGGAAAGTATCCGGAACGAGTATCTGTCGGTCATCACGGATCCGAAGCTTGTAGACTGGCTGATGATAGCCGGTACATATATTAACGAAAACGACGCGGCAAAGGCAGAAGAAGCTCTGGAAAGACAGGCTGAATTCAGAGGTACGAACGCATCATATCATTACCGGATGGCTCAGGTTAACGAGTTGAAAGGAGATTACCGCAAGGCTTTCGAGTCATATAGAAAATACGATGCTCTGAGCGGAGAGATCGGAAGAAGCATTCTGACAGAAGACACGCGTTTCATTGAAAGGCAGGAAGAGAAGGATGAAATGTATGAAAAGTCCCGGATGAAGAATACGATACTCATCCTTGCCATATGCGCAGGACTTCTGTTATTAGCTGCATCTTTCATGTTCATCCTGATCATAAGGAAGAAGTTACTTATAAAGGAGTCAGAAAACGCAAGTCTCAGAAAACAATTCGAAGAACTTATGATGGAAAGAGAAGTATTGAGCAAAGCGGAAACAAAGAACAGCGAAGGCATGAAGATCATCAATGAACGTCTGCGGATCATAGACCAGTTCGTCATGAGCGAAGCTCTGAATGACTCATTCTTCGAAGCAAAGGCATCCAAGACACTGAATGACATAATAAACGACAGAAAGGAATTCATACGGCATACAAGACTCATATTCGAGACTTCCTACCCGCAGTTCACAGGATACCTCATGGAAAAAGGTCTGAATGAAACTGAACTGGAGTTCTGCTGCCTTTATGCAATAGGGCTTAACGGAAAAATGGTAACGTCTTTTACAAATATGAAAAGACATTACCATATAGGATCCGATATAAGGAAGAAACTGGGACTAGGAGGTCATGACACCAACCTCAGCATATATATCAGAAACCTCCTTAATGAACTTGAATACTGCCCCGCATCAGTCGATATCAGGCTGCTCCCAGACTAAAGTCTCAGTACAATGGATATCGATACTCTGATTTCCTACAGAAAGTGCGAAGTCTCCCTCTTCGATTGTCCACTTTCCATAGTAGTTCACGAATGCAAGATCCTTTGCCTTGAGTTCAAGCTCTACAGTCTTGGTTTCACCAGGAGCGAGCTCCACCTTGTCAAATGCACGGAGACGGCGTACATCAGGAGTAGAGCTTGCATAATAGTCGCTCGAGAAGAGAAGAACGCTCTCCTTTCCTGTAACATCTCCGGTATTGGTAACGTCAACGGTAACCTTGAGCACATCAGACGAATCAAACTCAGTCTGCGATACTGTAAGATTCGAGTATTCGAATGTTGTGTAGCTGAGACCATGTCCGAACGGCCACTGAACATCCATTACAGCATTGTAATTGTATGTTCCCGCCATGGTTGTCTGATTCTCTGCAGGCTTGTAATCATATACAGCGAACTTGTTCGTATACTTAGGATAAGTGAACGGAAGCTTTCCGCTGAAGTTCTCCTCACCGCAAAGGAGTGAGGCAAGTGCATCACCACCATAGTTGCTTGGAAGAAGTACATCTACAATGGCAGATGCAAGCGGCTCGATGTCATTGATGATACGAGGACGTCCCTCATTCAGGATAAGGATCATAGGTCTGCCAGTAGCAGCAAGAGCATTTACAAGATCCTTCTGATTCCTGGAAAGATTCAGATCCACATCATTACCCGGAGTTTCACAATATGTATTCTCACCTACACATGCAATGATGACCTCCGATCTTCTTGCAGCTGCAACAGCTTCCTTGATACTTGTAGCCTCATCGAACTTCCAGTCAGTACCGTCAAGATGATACTCGACTCCAGGAACATATGTCACATTATCAAATTTCTGATCGATAGCCTCATAAATGGTATTGAACCTCTCAGTGAACTGCGGGAGCGATGCACCGTGACCCTGCCATGTATATGACCATCCGCCGTTCAATGTCCTCATCGAGTTTGCATTCGGACCTGTAACGAGAATCCTGACATCCTTCTTGAGTGGAAGAATTCCATTATTCTTAAGAAGAACCTCTGACTCGACCGCTGCCTCATAAGCAAGCTTCGCATGAGCCTCACCGCCGAATTCAGGATAATCGGCAAGATATGTATCTGGTGTCTCGAAAAGGCCAAGACGCATCTTCACTCTAAGGATACGGCGTGCCGCATCGTCGATACGTGACATAGAGACCTCACCCTCCTCTACAAGAGCCTTGAGGTCATCTGCAAAAGTACAGTCGTATGGAACCATCGACATGTCGATACCTGCATTGATTGCAAGTTTCACAGCTTCTTTCTGAGAAGAAGCGACACGCTCGCGGGTGTAGAGATTGACGATGTCAGCCCAGTCTGTAACTATCATACCATCCCAATTGAGATCCTCCTTCACCCATTTGGTAAGAAGTTCCGTGTTGCAATGGAAAGGCATGCCGTTGTTGCTTGCTGAATTGACCATGATGGTAAGTGCACCAGCCTGCATAGCCTCCTTGAAAGGCTCGAAATGCTTCTCTCTGAGCTCTGAAGCTGCAATCGATGAAGGAGTACGGTCCTGACCAGTAACAGGCACACCATATCCCATGAAATGCTTTGCACATGCAGCAATGTTATATGGGCCTACATGATTCGGGTCATCACCCTGCATTCCTCTGACTTCAGCAACTGCCATTTCAGCATTTACATATGTGTCCTCACCAAAGCTTTCCCACATTCTAGGCCATTCAGGATTCCTGCCGAGGTCCATTGTAGGAGAGAATGTCCAAGGAACATTCGCGGCACGGCTTTCATAGGCTGTAACCTTACCCATATTGTACGCATGCTCACGATTGAAGGTTGCAGCAATATTGATTTCCTGAGGGAAAAGCGTACCGCCTGCAACATAGCTGACTCCATGAATATGGTCAAGTCCGTAAAGAGTCGGGATGCCGGAAGCATCGATGGAAATCTTATTGATCTCGGTAATAAACTTATTGTAATCCTCAGGAGTCTGAGCCATATCTCCAGGAGTATTGAGTACAGAACCCACTTTATAATCCCTGAGAGCTTTTTCACCAGCTTCGGTGATATCGATGCCACGGGCAATTGCAGTTGATGTCAGCTGCGTCATCTGACCGATCTTCTCCTCAAGGCTCATTCCCTTGAGAACCTTTTCCACCTTCGCTTCAACATCCTTGTCCTGAGGGATAGCTGGAGCGACCTTTGTTGTGGTGTCACACGATGCCATTGCTGTCACCGCAGCAGAGAGCATCAGAAATCTCTTGATTTTCATATACTTATGTGGTTTAAGTTAATTTCTTGCTGATATAAGGAGTTCACCCAGTTCCTTGATGTCACGACATATCAGATCCGGTGGGAAGAATTCAGGAGACGGATTCGTCCTTGCATCCTCGGCAACCGCGTCAGCAGTCTCAAGCGTCGTTTCACCTGAAAGGACAAGAACTCCGAAAGCTCCGGCATTATGCGCAGTTGCAGTATCGGTATATATTCTGTCACCCACCATTGCAATCTCATCCGCCGCCAGTCCGTAACGATCCATTATGCCGGTAAGCATGTTCGGGTCAGGCTTGCCCAATGTAATGTCAGGTCTGCGTCCGGTGGCGTGTTCTATGCATCGGCACATAGATCCGCAGTCTACAAGCACAGTTCTCTGATCGGTCGGACAGACCTTGTCAGGATTAGTGGCGATATATGGTATACCCTGAGAAGCCCACCATGATGCACGGCAGAGTCTTGAATACTCCAATGTCATGTCAAATGCCACGACAAGCACATCAGGAACATCATCCGGATCATCCGCACATGATTCGAAACCAGCCTTTTCAAACTGGCTTATCATGCTTGGCGTTCCCAGCATGAACAGCCTTTTTGCTGAAGGATAGTGAGACTTTATATAATCTATAGCCGCCAGAGAAGTAGTATACATATCCTTCTCCTCTGCATGAATGCCCATGGCCTCGAGTTTGGACAGATAGTCTGATACAGACTTTGACGGATTGTTGGTAAGGAAGGAATATCCTATGCCAGCTTCCTTCATCTGGTTCAGAAACGGAACTGTAAACGGGAAAAGTGTACTTCCCATATATATGGTTCCGTCCATATCCAATGCAAGATGACGGATACCGGACAGCCTCTTTTTCAATTCAGGTGAAATTGTCTCGTTATGATTGTTGTCCATATATAAACAATTATAATTCAAACATCTGCGACGGATATTGACGAGGAAGGCAACGAAGATAAACCTCTCCTTTCGGCACCCCAAGCTCTCTCAGCGCCCCTGCCGCACTTTTATAGGCCAGTTCATGAGTATTGTTATTCTCGCTGAGATGACAGAGGAAGATATTCTTCAATCCATCATGCCAGAAGCGTTTTATCGCACTTGCACACTCGTCATTGCTCAAATGTCCGCATCCCTGGATGATCCTCATCTTCAGTTCATAGGTATACGGGCCGCTCATGAGCATATCAATATCATAATTGGATTCGACTACGACTGTATCGGCCTGTCTGGCATATTCTACAGCCTCATCGGTCATCCTTCCCACATCTGTCATTATGACGAATCTATGACCGTCAACTTCAATTGCATATCCGACGGTCTGGGTAGCATCATGAGGCACGACGAAATATCTTACCTTCATTCCGGCGATTTCATTCCACGCGTCTTCTTCCATGATTCTTCTGCAAGGACTGATGGTAGGAGCCGTAAACGTATGTCTGGCCAATGCGGAATGAATGGTTTCTGTCGTATACACAGGCTTGTTGATACGCTTGCAGAAAGAGCCCAGATGGCGGATATGATCCAGATGGTCATGTGTGACGAGCACAGCCGAAAACGAATCAGTATCAAGCTCATATTCCTGAAGAGCCTTCTTCAGACGTCGCAGACTCACACCTGCATCTATCAGTATTCCTCCATTATCCGTACCGAGATAATAGCAGTTGCCGCAGCTTCCGCTGGATAGACTCATGAACCTCAGCATCTCTCCCCTCCTTCCAGACAATTCATGACAAGAGCCTCCAGATCGGTTCCCGGCTCATAATAAACGGCCGGCAGACCTGCAGCGATGGATCCGTCGACGTTCTTCTGTGAATCATCGATGAAAAGCATCTGCTCGGCTGGAAGCCCTATTTCCTCAACTACAGCTTTATAGAACTTCTCAGACGGCTTCAAGGCCTTCATTTCGAACGAATAGAAACGCTTGCGGAAGATTTTCTCCAGAGGGATTCCAGCCTGTTCGAAAAGATAGGACGATCGAGGAAGGCATATAGGGTTGTTATTGCTCAGAAGATAGAGTTCATATGACTCCGAGAGCTTTTTCAGAAGCTCCGCCTTGTATGGTTCTATGCCGACCAGAATATGCCACATGGCCCGGTCTATATCCTCCGGACAAGAGCCCGGACGAGAGTCCTTCAGAACTATCTTCCTGAATTCCTCAGCACTGAGAATACCCTCTTCAAGATCACCATAAATGCCCTTCTGATGGCATGCATCGATGATATTATCTATCTCATCATATCCTATATACTCCTTGAAGGCCCTCTTGCAGTCCTCGATATCAAGGTCCACAAGAACTCCTCCCATATCAAATATCAGAGCCTTTATCTTTGCATCATTCATTTTCATCTTCACAATATTTCTTGATTACGCCATAGGCATCATTCACTCCAAGTTCTCCGGCACGGGAAAGGTCTATGCAGCCTTTTTCCTTGTCCTTCAAATATATGAGTACCAGTCCTCTGTTGAAGAAGGCATCACCCATATATGGATATAGCTCTATGGCCTTTGTATAATTATCTATAGAATTGACATACTCGGAGGACAGGCAGTAGAGGTTTCCGAGGTTGTAGTAGGCATAAGGCAGATCCGGTACGATTTCCGCTGCACGTTTCATATCCTCCACAGCATCAGTATATTCATATTGTCTGACCACCTGATCCCTCACTCGCGCTCTCGTGCTGCCGGCATCATCCATGGAAAGAACCTGAACATTGCTTTCGATCGATGAAATGAAATCGATCATCTCGGCACGCAGCACACCTCTGTTCATATGATAGAAAGCCCTATAGAGAGATGCATATCCGGTGGCCTCGTCCTCTGCCTCTTCTATGGCCTTTCCATAATAATTCAAGGCAGAATTGAACTGCTTGCCACTACAGTCATACAAGGCACGGAGGAACAGAAGTTCAGGGCTGTCACCCTTCCATGCAGCATCCTCTACTGCTGACAGATCACTCTGACCCACAGCAACTTCCACGTTACGTATGCCGACACCCACAGGAAGAGCGTTCTCGAACATCGATATAAGAGGATTCTCGTATCCACGGCTCAATGCGTATGTCACATTATCCTTCTCTCCTGTAAGGACAAATTTGTAAAGCGGTCTGAGCTTTATGTCTATGTCACGATGCTGAAGAAGTTCGTCATCGAAATCCTTCTTGGCGAATTCAGCATCAAGCGACAGAAGAGAGCTGTATTTCTTGGTCGTATCGGCAAATGAACCTGCATCGGAAACATTTCTTTCACGATACTCAGCAACCTTTTTCTGAGCCGTATCATAGTCCTTCTTAGCTTCCCTGTTCCTTCCGAGAAGATTCTTCACATAGGACCTGTTCATATAAGCCTTGGCAAAGTCAGGATAGAGACTGATGGCCTTGTCATAGTCCTCCAACGCATTCTCATACATTCCAAGTTCGATGAAGATGGATGCCCTGTTGAAATATGCAAGCACATTTTCAGGATTGATGTTCAATACCCTGTCCATATCGTTCAAGGCATCATCATATGCACCGAGCTGGGCGCTGATCAGTCCTCTGTTGTAAAGGGTAAGTGCATTGCCCGGCTCATCCTGCAGCACTCGGTTCAGATCCTTCATCGCTTCCCTGTAATTCTCCTGCTCATATTGCATGATCGCACGGTTGAAGTAGGCAAAAGTGTTGGTGGTATCCAGCTCAATAGCCTTGTCCATATCTTCAAGTGCCAGATCATATTCTTTCTGGGAAGCATAGAGGCGTCCTCTTCTCACATAACCTTCCGGGTCGAAACGGTCAAGCTTGATGGCCTTGTTATAGTCGTTGAGAGCCTTGAGGGTATCACCTAGGAAAAGATAACTTGCACCTCTGTTAAGATATGCTGAAGGATCCTTCGGTTCCTTCTTGATATAGCGGTCGAAATCAGCTATCGCATTGTCGAACTGCTGAGCAAGGAAATAGGTAACGCCCCTGCTGAAATATATACCTTCATAACCAGGTCTCAGTTCGGCCGCTTTCCTGAAGTCTTCAAGAGCCGCATCATAGTTGCCGAAACGGCTTTCCGCTATGCCTCGGTAATGGTAACCATTGGTGAATACCGGATTGAGGCGGACCGAGCGGTCAAAATCATTCTTTGCTCCGCGAATGTCTCCAAGATTATATTTTGCGATTCCTCTGAAAAAATAAGTCCAATGGAAGGATGTGTCCAGCTGTGCCAGAACATTGAAATTTTCGATAGCCAGGGCATACTTGCCGTCCGCAATGGCCTGACGGCCACGCATCATGAACACATCCTTATCGTATTGGGCGCTCAGCTGCTGGATGCCCGCCGCGAAAAGGACGAAGATCAGGACAAGATGCTTCAGGAGTCTATGCATATGGTTAAAAAATTTTCCGTTATAGATGTTTTTTTCTAATTTTGGCGGCTCAACCGGCTTCACACCATTAAGCCAATTTACAAATATAATCATTTATTGTGCGTATGCAGACAAAAAACAGAAAAAAGTACATCTTTCAGTTCTTTCTAGTGCTGTCCGGACTGTTGGTGCACTGCATTGCAGACGCACAGAATTCCCGGATGGCGCTTCACAAGCCGGCACGCAACCTGATATGGCCTGAGAAAATAGAGATGGAGGTATCATTTCTTTCCGATACCATATGTGCAGGAAGAGGAGCCGGTACCCGAGGCGGAGTGGAGGCGGCAGCATGGATCGCAAGAAAATTCGACAAGGCCGGACTCATGAAGTTCGGAGACACATGGAGCAAGACGGCAATCTCATCCAACGGCACTGCATGCCATAATGTAATCGGCTTTCTTCCAGGCAATTCCAAAGACCACCGCAACAGCTACATAATCATCGGAGCGCACTTCGATCATCTAGGAACAATCGGAGAGAAATTCTATCCGGGAGCAGATGCCAATGCTTCGGGAGTCGTAGCTCTCACCTCTCTGGCTGAAATGCTCACGATGACCAGATCCATCGGAAAGACCTATGGCAGCAATATCATATTCGTCGGATTTGACGGATACGAGATGGATATGGCAGGATCATATGGCTTATGGAACATGATTACGGAAGGCAAGCTGATCGATCCGGTGTCAGGTAAGGCAATAACCAGAAGCCAGATAGGTCTCATGATCAACATCGACCAGATAGGAAGCACTCTCGCACCTCTCAACGATGGTCGCGAAGACTACCTTATCATGCTTGACGGAAAGTCCGGAAGAAGCTCATACAGAGACATGCTCAACTCTTGCAACAGCATGTACGAAATCTGTCTGGATCTTGGATTTTCATACTATGGCAGCGAGAATTTCACCAAGCTGTTCTACAGGTTGTCAGACCAGAGAGTATTCGTGGACAACAGGATACCTGCTGTGATGTTCACATCCGGAATCACCATGAACAACAACAAGACCTGGGACAAAGCATCCACCCTCAACATGGAAATCCTGCACAAAAGAATCAACCTCATCTACCATTGGACTATAATGATGCTCTAATAGTCATGCAGAATGGGAATCCTTGGAAAATTTATGTTATATTTGCATGTTATAGCATAATCATCAACAATGAAGGATTTCTGGAAAGTACTCAGGCGTTTTGCCGCTCCATATAAGAAATATCTGGCTGGTTCAATAGTACTGAATCTGTTTTCAGCCGTATTCAACATCTTTTCATTCGCACTTCTTATCCCCATTCTGAACATCCTGTTCAAGATGGATACGAATGTATATGAATTCATGCCATGGGACGGCATGCCGAGCAAGGAACAGCTGATGAACAATTTCTATTTCTATGTAAGCCAGCTTATAGAGAAATGGGGAGGCTCCACAACGCTTCTTATCCTTGGAGTCGTATTCGGCCTCATGACCCTTCTTAAGACAAGCTGCTATTTCGCATCATCAGCAGTCATGGTCCCCCTCAGGACAGGCATTGTCAGGGATATCAGGACAATGGTATACAACAAGCTTCTGAGCCTTCCTATGGGCTTTTTCTCGAAGCAGAAGAAAGGTGACATCATTGCCAGGATGAGCGGAGACGTGACTGAGATCGAAGTCTCCATCATCAGTTCGCTTGACATGCTCATAAAGAATCCGATACTCATAATATGCTATTTCGGAGCCCTCATATATCTGAGCTGGGAGCTGACACTCTTCACTGTAACTGTTGTCCCTGTAATGGCATGGGGAATGAGTGCGATAGGAAAGAAGCTCAAGAGACAGTCCCTTGAAGCCCAGGGCAAGTGGAGCGAGACTATGGCTCAGCTTGATGAGACGCTTGGAGGTCTGAGAGTCATCAAGGCTTTCATTGCTGAAGACAAGATGAAGGAAAGATTCACCACTACAGCAGATGAATATAGGAGAGCTTCTGCAAAAGTTGCGGTCAGACAGGCCTCAGCACATCCTGTCAGCGAACTTCTCGGCTCCATAATGATCATGATCGTACTATGGTTCGGAGGCACGCTCATCCTGAGCGACAAGGCGCCGATCGACGCCCCGACATTCATATTCTACATGACCATCCTCTACAGTGTACTTGCCCCTCTAAAAGAATTCTCGAAGGCGAGCTACAACATACCGAAAGGTCTTGCATCGATGGAAAGAGTCGACACCATCATGAATGCCGAGAACGACATCAAGGAAATCGAGTCGCCTGCAAAACTTGAAGGATTCAATGAGAGCATAACATTCAAAGGGGTGTCATTCAGCTACGAAGAAGGCAAGGAAGTGCTGCATGACATAGATCTGACCATTCCAAAGGGCAGGACCGTGGCTCTGGTAGGACAGTCAGGATCCGGCAAATCCACCCTCGTGGATCTTATTCCACGCTACTACGACGCATCGGAAGGCTCGATCAGTCTCGACGGCACCGACATCAGGAATTTCCGCGTCAAGGATCTCAGAAGCCTGATCGGAAATGTCAATCAGGAGGCAATCCTTTTCAACGACACAATATTCAACAACATAGCCTTCGGCGTGGAGGGCGCTACAATGGATCAGGTTGTGGCAGCTGCGAAAATCGCCAACGCACATGACTTCATCATGGAGAAGGAGGAAGGTTACCAGACAAACATCGGTGACAGAGGAAGCAAGCTTTCCGGCGGACAAAGACAAAGAATCAGCATAGCACGTGCGATCTTGAAGAATCCTCCGATACTTATTCTGGACGAGGCGACATCTGCACTTGACACCGAATCGGAAAAAATCGTGCAGGAAGCGCTTGACAGGCTCACTTCATCAAGAACAACCATTGCAATCGCTCACCGTCTTTCCACAATCAGAAATGCGGACGAAATCTGCGTCATGCATGAAGGCAGGATAGTCGAGCGAGGAAAACATGAAGAACTCATAGCAATGGACGGATATTACAGGAAGCTGAACGACATGCAGGCATTATAATGAAGATTTCGGAAAGACATATGTGGATTGCACTTTTGTGCGCCTATATCATCGCCATCGCATATCTCTGCTTCATGCGTCCTGACGATATGCCAGAGATACGTCCGTATCTATGGGGAATCCCGATTGACAAGATAATGCATTTCATCATGTTCTTTCCATTTCCGATTCTTGCATATGCGGCATTCAGGCCAGCTGGCAAAAATCGCATGATACATCTTGCAGTCCTCGCAATCATACTGGTGACCGGAACCGGAGTGGCTCTCGGCACTGAACACATCCAGGGATTGATCGAATATAGAGGATATGATATAAAGGACTTTCATGCAGATATGCTAGGAATGTCATGTTCAGCGATACTGGCCTTTATGTACATACTTATAAAACCAAGGAATTAAACGATGAAAAAACTTCTGTTATCAATATACATAGTCTTAAGTGTCTGCTTGGGGGCAGCTGCCCAGAACTCCATAACAAAGGACTTCAAGCCTGTCTGTGATTCTCTTGATGCACTCATCAAGCAGAACAGGGATGTCAAGGGCGAGCTGAAGCTTAAGAACGTAATGAAGAGAGGCAATGTACTGGACATCTATTTCACTGAATCGCTAGGAGATTATCCATGGCGTGAAGGTGAACCTGAATGGTTCAGAAAGAAGCTGCGCAGCCTCTTCCCTGAGAAATACAGAAATTACAAGCTCGGAAATATCTACAGCAACAGGATATCTTTGGACAGGCTTCCGACTTCGGAGCTGGGTTTTGACGGAAAGCCATCAGAGTCAAGGTACCTTACCAAGGAGACTTCTGCTGCATATCCTCTTGTCAAGGCAGTCGGAGCCCCTGAATATGTAAAAGGACTGAGCGGCAGGAACATAGCCGTGTGGCAGAGTCACGGAAGATATTTCGATTACGGTTCGGGAAAATGGATATGGCAGCGCCCGTGCCTCTTCCAGACTGTAGAGGATATGTTCACTCAAGGCTTCGTACTGCCCTACCTCGTACCTATGCTTGAAAATGCAGGCGCTTATGTCATGCTTCCGCGAGAAAGGGACACGCAGACCAACGAAATCATATCAGACTATGATGTAATAGACCAGGCATTCGGAACATCAGAATACACTGAAACAGGCAGATGGAAGGATGCAGGAGCAGGCTTTGCAGCTTTGAGACCGACTCTTCAAGGTACAGAAAACCCTTTTACGATGGGATCTGTCCGCAAGGTGGAAACCGTCATGACCGGTGACAGAAAAAGTTCTTCAGCAGAATGGCGTCCGGAGATACCTGAAAGAGGTGAATATGCGGTTTATATTTCGTACAAATCACTTCCCGAAAGCTCAAGAGCCGCAGAATATACTGTAAGGCATATGCGCGGGGAAAGCCGTTTCATCATCAACCAGAAGATCGGAGGAGGCACATGGATATACCTTGGAACATTCGAATTTGACAAGGGAGACGAAGGATGTGTCGTCCTGAGCAATGTAACTCCTGTAGGTTACGAACATGAAAAAGGAAGCATTGTCACTGCTGATGCCGTAAAGTTCGGAGGAGGAATGGGAAATATAGCTCGAGGACGCAAAGGCACGGATGAAGATCCTGAAGTCTCGGGAATGCCAAGGTATGCCGAAGGAGCCAGATACTGGCTGCAGTGGGCAGGTGTAGACCGATCGATATTCAGTCAGAATGAGCTCAGGGACGACTACAAGGATGACTACATGTCACGAGGCGACTGGGTGGAGTGGATCAGCAGAGGCTCGGCAATGAACCCATCGAAGAAGCCCGGACTGGGCATACCGGTGGACCTTACGCTTGGTTTCCATTCAGATGCCGGTGTTACACCGAATGATTCCATCGTAGGAACTCTCGCCATCTACACCCTCCGATCGGAAGGAATAGAGAAATATCCAGGAGGAGAAAGCAGGATGACCAGCAGAGAATATGCCGATCTTGTACAGTCTCAGATAGTCAATGACATTCAGGCACAGTTCGATCCACAGTGGAGCAGAAGATGCGTATGGGACAGATCATATAGGGAATCCAGGACTCCTTCAAGTCCTGCCATGCTTCTGGAACTTCTCTCGCATCAGAACTTCGCCGACATGAAATACGGACTTGACCCGGCCTTCAGGTTCACTGTCAGCCGAGCGGTCTACAAAGGCATGCTGAAGTATCTCAGCAACAGATATGGAATACCATATGCAGTACAGCCGCTTCCGGTCAGCCATATGGGAGTCACTTTCGACACGGACGGAAAAGCTGTGATTTCATGGAAGGAAACTGAAGATCCTGTCGAACCGACAGCGAAGGCATCAGGCTTCATCCTTTACACCAGAATCGACGACGGAGCTTTCGACATGGGAAAAGAAATAAAAGCCATGAGAGGATCTGATGGAAAATACAGAGCTCAGATATCGATAGAACCTGGACATATCTACAGCTTCCGCATATGTGCATTCAACGAGGGAGGAAAAAGCTTCGATTCGGAAACCGTAAGTATCGGATTGCCGGAAGACAGGACATCAGAAAAGGTTCTGATTGTCAACAACTTCGACAGGACTAGCGGTCCTGCATTCATCGATACACCTGCCTATGCCGGCTTCGACAGAAGGCTGGACAGCGGTGTCCCGCACATAAAGGACATCACTTACATTGGTGAAATGTATGAGTTACGTCGTGACAGAGAATTCATAACAAACGACAACCCGGGATTCGGAGCATCTTATGACGATTATGCAGGAAAGGCAGTAGCCGGAAACACATTCGACTACATCATCGTCCATGGAAAGGCTATAATGAAAGCCGGACATCCTTTCTACTCCTGCAGCAATGAGGCATTCTATAGCGACACTACATTTGCTGTCCAGGCATGGGCAGCCGACCTTATCTGCGGAAAGCAGGTCACAACTGTTACCGGAAGCAGCGACGAAGGAAGGTTCGAAGTATTTCCTCGCGAGATGCAGGACGCGTTGAGAAGATTCACTTCATCAGGAGGAAATGTATTGATAAGCGGAGCGCATATCGGCACTGACGTATGGGATCAGATCTATCCAGCACAGACAAATGCTGAATTCAGAGCGAATTCACAGAAATTCGTCCGTGAAGTACTTGGTTATAAATGGGTAAGGAATCATGCTGGCAGAAAAGGCACAGCCATGATCGTAGAAAGTACAAGGATGGGAACGGATAATGGTGAGACTTTCTACTTTCATAATGAAATAAATGAAGAATGCTACTGTGTAGAGACTCCGGACGGGATATCACCGGCATCGTCCAGAACAGGCAGTACATTCATGAGATACAGCGACACCGACATTTCGGCAGGAGTATGCTACGAAGGCAACGGCTACAGGACCGTCAGCCTGGGCTTCCCTATCGAGACAATCAAGAATGAAAAAGATATAGATAGAATAATTTCATTAACCTTAGAATTTTTCACCAAATGACCGCACGTCAAGCAGAGATCATCGAATTGATCCGTAAAGAAGTTAAACCGGCTCTAGGATGCACAGAGCCGATCGCTGTCGCCCTCGCCGTTGCCAAGGCAATGGAGATAATGGAAGACAGGTGTGAAATTTCAGATCCGCAGTGGAGGATGAAGGACTGCTACAGCCTGAGGGTGGAAGTGAGCGGAAATATCCTCAAGAACGGAATGGGAGTAGGAATTCCAGGCACCGGCATGGTAGGTCTCCATATTGCTGCGGCACTTGGAGCTGTATGCGGAAAGTCTGAATACGGACTTGAGGTATTGAACGACCTCGATGACGCTTCCATCGAAAAGGCTAAGCAGATTGTTGATACGAAGACAGTTACAGTGGGGCTGGCAGAAACGGCAAGTAAGCTCTATGTCAAGGCTTATGTGGACTCAAAGGACGGACATTGCGCGAGCACAGTGATCAAGGACAACCACGACAGCATAATCGAGACATCTTTCGACGGCACAGTCCTCTTCTCATCAGAGAAGAATGAAGACACTCAGGCCGCTGACCAGAAAACCACTCTTGACTACAATCTCACTGTCAAGGAGATAGTGGAATTCGCCTCGACCGTTGCTTACGAAGACATCGAATTCATACTTGAATCGCGCACTCTGAATCTGGCTCTGGCATATGAGGGTCTTAAAGGCAAATATGGCCTGAAGGTAGGATGGGCGATCCGTCTTGAAGACAACAAGGAGGTGTTCGGAGGCGATTTCCTCAGTTACGCCATGTCACTTACTGCCGCAGCATCTGACGCCCGAATGGCTGGTTGCACCCTTGCTGCGATGAGCAATTCCGGCAGCGGAAACCAGGGCATAACAGTGACAATGCCTGTCATAGCATACTCACAGACCTACGGCACTGACGACGAAAGACTGGCAAGAGCTCTTGTCCTGAGCCACCTCATAGCGATTCATATCAAGGGATATCTCGGAAAACTTTCAGCCCTATGCGGCTGCGTGATAGCATCGACAGGATCAGCATGCGGTCTTGTATTCCTTAGAGGAGGAGATTATGACCAGATATGTTCGGCCATCAAGAACATGATAGGAAACATCACAGGAATGGTATGTGACGGCGCGAAGGTCGGATGTGCGATGAAAGTGGCATCAGGAGTATCCAGTGCCCTTCAGTCTGCTGTACTTGCACGCGAAGGCATCTGCATTTCCGAGCATGACGGCATCATCGAAAAAGACATCGAAAAGACCATTCAGAATCTCGGCCGCATCGGATCGGTCGGAATGCAGCATACCGACAACATGATTCTTGACATCATGGTCTGCAAATAAGTTCAGATCGGATAAAGTCATATATATCCTGCCATACGCGCTCCTTCCCGATTTCATTGAGGATTTCATGACGCATGGCAGGATATGTCTTTATCATTACATTCCTGCAGCCTGCATCACGGACAGCAGATGCAGCTTTATTCAGTCCGGAATGGCCTCCCATGCATGGGTCATCCTCACCTGAAAGAAATAAGACAGGCAGTTCCTTTATCGAAATATCAAAGTCGTCATCAGAATATGCCTCCATCATGAGTCCCATAAGAGCACGACATCCGTTAAGAGTAAACCGGAAGTTATGAAGAGGACTGCTTATGAAATCCATCCGCACCTGCGGATCGGAACATGTCCATGCGAGCATCCCTTCCGAATCGAAACGACGGTTGTAGTAGTCGGCAGCTATACGAGGGATGATTCCGGGTCTGTAATGTCCAAGACCTAAACTACACAGAATCGAGGTCATTTTGTACAATAAAGGAGATAAAGGAGAATATGCCGGACTGCCGCATAGGACGATTCCATCTGCATCAGCAGGAAACTTATGCATATGCGATCGCAAAGCCAAGGATCCCATGCTATGCCCTAACATAAATACAGGAAGGCCGGCAAACTCTCCTGCAATCCACTGATTTACAATATGTATATCATCAACCAAGGCATCATGGCCTCCCTCATACATATATCCAAGGTCATCATCCAACAATACACTTCCGCCATGACCTCGATGGTCATGCGCAACACATGCTATACCACGAGCCGACATATAACTCATAAATGGAATATACCTTTCCTTACTGCCGCACATTCCATGAAGAATCTGAAGAACTGCTCTTACCACACCTTCCGGACGAACGACAAGCACACTTAGATCCAAACCGTCGTGAAGGGATTTCAATGTAAAAATTTGCATAAGACACCCGTTTGCCTCTCAAAAGACAAATACCATGCTGGAAACGGGGGTGAATAATAACAGAAAAGGTTGAGTATCAATAATCATTAAAAATTCCTCATTCCCTCCCTTTTCCAAAAGTTTTGCAAAGCGTTTTTTCGATGACGCTCAAACGACTTCGTCGATTACTGACGATCCGCTTGCGGTCGGAAGAGGACGAGTGCCGCTTATATATACAACGAAGCCCGGCACAGTGTACCAGGCTTATATCTCATAGATAAATTCGAATTTTACTTAAAGCTTGATACCGATTCCAGCCATTCCAAATGTTGTGGCGGCAGACACATTGGCTTCTACGATTCCATAAACTTTACCTTTGCCGAACTTTATACCGATAGGTGCTACATATGGGATCGGTATTGGGAAGCCTATCGAGATTCCAGCACCAAGAGCTGAGTACATGCTGAAATTGTCACGTACCAGCCATTTATATCTTACCGAAGCGCAGAATGCACCAAACACATCTGTCTGTCTTGTGACAGTAGGATCTGCATTCCAATCATATTGCTTTGATGCTTCTGGACCTGACGTAGCTGAACCGTCAACTCCAGGTAGCAATGGGTATTGGCTGATATCAATAATGGTGAGATGTACATTGACCATCGTGTTAACCTCCCATCTCTTTCTCCACTGATATGTGTATCCGATATTGATTCCTGGCTGATAATGCTCTTTGTATGTCTGGCCATTCCACGTCATTTCCACAGTGCTATAAGCCCACGGATATTCAGCATTATGTAATATGCTGGGATATCCTGTTGTAATTTCAAGTGAGTGCTGTTTTTCTTGTGCTGATGCACTTAGAAGTGCGATTGCCATCACACATACAATTGTCAAGATTCGTTTCATTGCGATAATGGTTATAGTTTCTCTATTAAGATGCAGAAATCTTATTGTTTGTGACAGATAAATTGCGATTTATCTGTTAGTATCTCCAAATCGAAATCTAAAAGCGCCAACTTAGACCGGTCATAAATCCCATAAAGGCGTGTCCGATTCCCAGTTCAAAGTACCAGGATATCTTCTTTCCTACAGATATGCCTACGGGAGTAAACTGTAATGCCACAAATGCATCATTTACTCCTGAGGACAGATCCATTCCAGCTCCGACTCCCAAGGTGGCATAATAGCGGAACACTGAATCATAGCCAGTAGTAAGCTTTACAGTAGGCATTACTGACACAGCTTGCAATCTGTCGATACTATAAACCTCAAGACCATCGCTGATGGTTTTCATATCACGCCATGAATTTCGATAATTCAGTTTTGCACCCACTGTAAGCCATTTCTTCACCTTATAGTCAAAATCAGCTGAAAATATACCCGCTGTCTTCATCGACCCGTAAGTAGTTTCACCTGATGGATCCTCTCCCATAAGATATACAAGATTCAATGCATCTACAGGGAACCAACCAAGTTTGGCCTCGTACTTATAATCCTGCGCAGCCAAAGATATGAAAGGCATGAAAAGTACACTGAATAATATTATGATCCGCTTCATATTGTGGTTATTAGTTAGTAGATAAATTCGAATTTTATTTAAGTTTAGAACTCCCAAGCGACTTTGAGTCCAAGGGATGTAAACCAGCCTTCAACATACTTAGCATCGTCTGTCACCAGATTGTCAGGCTCGTATACTCCCTTTATGAATACAGTTGTGGCTAATGCTGT
>JAFZDJ010000076.1 GCA_017561265.1 Bacteroidales bacterium | reverse complement strand
TCGGCGCAGGCTGGGACTTCCTGATGCAGAGCGGTCGAGAATTGATGCACCGGAACGGCCTGTCATTGCCGGTGCTGGTGTACATATGCGAAGCACACCAGAAGAAAAGATCCGTCTGTTCCGGAGCTTATTTCGTGGTCGAGAAGATGTATTTGCCCGGCGGTGGTATAGTACTCAGAAGGAAAAGGGTGGGTATTCTCCTGTGTGTGCAAATGAGTGGAGATATGGTATCTGCATCAAACCAAAAGGGAAATGTAGTAAATGCGATAACCGGGTACTACTGCCGCTTGATGACTCCGTAATTTATAAGCATTTGAGCGGAAAGGACATTAACGGCCAGGATGTGATTGGTGTTTATCCGATTATGCTCGATGACACCTGCTATTTTCTTGCAATTGATTTCGATGATGGTGCATGGGCGGAGAATGTGGCTGTAGTGCGAAATGTATGCGAGGAATGGGAAATCTCCTGTGGTGTTGAACGTTCCCGAAGTGGAGAAGGCGCTCATCTGTGGATTTTCTTTGAGGATGCTGTTCCCTGCGCATTGGCACGAAAACTGGGCAGCGCTCTGCTGACAGTGGCGATGGAACGGGAAGGGAAATTGAAACTGGATGCTTACGACCGCATGTTTCCATGCCAGGATACACTCCCCAACGGCGGCTTTGGCAATCTAATTGCCCTGCCGCTTCAGGGTCAGGCACGAAAGCGGGGCAACAGCCTGTTCGTAGATGAATCGTTTGAGCCGTATCCAGACCAGTGGGCATATCTGTCCGAGATACAAAAGCTTTCATCAGAAAAGATAGATATGCTGCTCAAGACACACAGCTATGGAGATGCCCTGGGTAATCTGCGCATTGTGGATGCGACAACCAAGCCCTGGGAGAAAAAGCGAACAGTTTCTCTATCAGCGATGGACTTTTATGGTGTGCAGAGTATCGTTCGAGCGAATATGCTGTATGTGCCTGCTAAGGGATTTTCGCCCAGGGCACGGAACCAACTGCTTCGCTTGGCGGCGTTCCGTAATCCTGAATTTTACAAATCTCAGGCAATGCGGCTGCCGATCTATGATAAACCCCGGATCATTTGCGCAGCAGAGGAACGTGAAGGGTATCTGGCATTGCCCAGATGCTGTGAATCGGCTCTGACCGAGCTGCTGGAAAATGCAGGGGCGATATATGAAATTACAGACCGAACCTTTGCTGGAAATCCCATCCGGGCCAGCTTCAAGGGGATGCTCCGTGCAGAACAGGTTCCGGCGGTAGACACACTTTTGGCGCATCCCAATGGCGTGCTCTCCGCAACCACGGCGTTTGGAAAAACAGTCATAGCGGCATATTTAATCGGTCAGCGGAAGGTCAACACCTTGATTTTGGTGCATACCCAGGCCTTGCTGAATCAGTGGAAACGGTCGCTTTCTGAATTTCTTGAGATTGATGAAACACTGCCGGAATTGCCGAAGAAGCGGGGGCGCAAAAAAGAGCGTTCCTTGATTGGCCAGCTTGGCGGTTCAAAGAATAATCTTTCTGGCTTTGTGGATATAGCGATCATGCAGTCCCTGATTTCCGGGGACGAGGTTCGGGATTTGGTAAAGGATTACGGCATGGTCATTGTGGACGAGTGTCATCATGTGTCCGCGGTCAGCTTTGAACGAGTGCTGAAAGAGGTCAACGCAAAGTATGTCTATGGTCTGACTGCGACTCCTGTGCGGCAGGATGGACATCAGCCCATCATCCATATGCAGTGCGGCCCGATCCGATATCAGGTGGATGCCAAGGCACAGGCAGAAAAAAGACCATTTGACCATGCGGTGATTCCTCGATTTACCTCCTTTGCACAGCCATTGACAGATGCCGAGCCGTGGAAGATCACAGATGCCTATGCCGCCATGCAGGTAAATGAGGAACGCAATGAGCGAATTATCGCAGATGTTCTCAGTTGCGTGGAATTGGGAAGAACACCCCTTGTCCTGACGGAACGGTATGACCATGCAAAGCTGCTGACCTCGCGATTAAGGGAGAATGGTCAGCGGGTCATTCTTCTTTCCGGCAAGGGAACAGCGAAAGAAAAAAGGGAAATTCTGCAAGAATTGTCGCAGATTGAGGCTATAGAACCATTGATTCTGGTGGCGACTGGCAGATATGTAGGTGAGGGCTTCGACTTGCCCCGGCTGGATACGTTATTTCTGGTGATGCCGGTATCCTGGGGCGGAACCCTGGCGCAGTATGCCGGACGGTTGCACCGTAGCTATGAAGGAAAACAGGAAGTCCTTATTTATGACTATGTGGATATCCGGGTTCCGATGCTGGAGCGGATGTATCATAAACGACTGTCGGGGTATGCGGCCATTGGATACGCCGTCAGAGGTGATCGGACCGATCATGAGGCGGAGAGCAGGATTTTCGGCCAGGATGAATACTGGATATCTTTTTCTGCTGACATTCAAACTGCCGGGGAAGAGATCCTGGTCATAAGTCCATACCTGCATATTGCCCAGGTAAAGCGGTTTCTGAATCTGATCCCAGAAAATGTCCGGGTAACGGTCATTACGAGCGATGAATCCTGTTTCAAGCCAGATGCCTGGGAAAAGACGGTCAAGGCGATTGAGCTACTGGAAGAAAAGCAAGTAAAGGTGATGCTACGGCAGAAGGTATACCAGCG
>JAFZDJ010000075.1 GCA_017561265.1 Bacteroidales bacterium | reverse complement strand
TCTTACCAAGAGCATCATATGTAACGGAATCAAGCTGGTAGAGAAGAACCTTATTCAGCCTATGCTCTACCTTGTTAATTATAATCATGTCACGGGCTTGCCTGGTCGCACTCACATTGTGCGAGAATGCGAGCAGCAATGCCAGAATCGATAGTATGTTTGCTATTCGCTTCATGATAAAATCCCGATTTAGTTATTCCAGTTTGTGTGCTGCAAGCTCCACCGTAACAAGTTCATCCCCACTATAGAAGTTCAATGTGCATTTTCCAGCTGTTGTTATCTGTCCCCAGTAGAGAATCCTCGTTTCATAATATCGTTTGTTTACAATTATTCCTTTGATGGTCTCAGTGGAGCCAGCTTCGCGTTTATCTCATCAGCTGACAATCCTGATACATCCATACGGAACCAATACACCTGATCCAGGTTCATATCAGACCTATATGATGTAGGGTATGGAAGCATTTCCCATCCCATACGTCCCAGCCAATTAAGACCTGCCATATAGGATCTGAACTCTCGTGGTCGTCCTTCCTCATCATTAATGACGCCAAATATGTATGTAAGGTCATCATCATACTGACGGCAGTCGACAGACATCTTATACACGCGTTCTGTGTATTTCTGAGTATAATTATGAATCTGTTTCTCCTTCTGAACCTTAAAGTCATTGAAGGTCACACTGCAATAGATGTAAGCTCTGTCGGAAGATGCATTATCCTGAGCCGATAACGTACCGGCTGAAGAAACGATAAAGACGATTACAGCTGCAAATAATCTGAGTGAATTACTGATTGATTTCATAATATGATTGTTTAAGGAATTGAAAATTAGTTGTTATGATATACTTCTATATAGATGCATTCAAGTGGCATTCCGTCCACTACTGATTGAAATCTGCAACAGTTTTTGTCTTGTCATAGATGATTTCTACGCCTTGCTGCTTCACCATCTCAAGATAACTCTCGATTGGCATCAGACCGACAGACTTGCGAAGTGCATCAAGTTTGCCCGGATCTTCAACCGGCCATATATAAATGACTGTCTTGCCATCCTCGACCAATGAATATGCCTGCGTGCCGTATTTCTGTGGCTTGCCGGCATTCATCAGCATACGGTCTTCCATTGTGACAAGGTCATTCATGGATATGTATCCCTTCTCCACAGCATCGCGAAATAGTCCGATATACTTGTTCATGGTCTTGAGATCACTGTGATCGATCACAAGGAAGATTGCTTTGTTTGCCTCATCAGAAAGGCCGGAAGTCCATCCGTATGTGTCAAGGATTCGTGAGACCGCTGCCAGATTGGTGCTGTCTGTCTCTTCCATCTTCAATGCATATTCTATGGCTTCCTCCTGAGTGACATTCCCTGTCGCCACCTTCGCCCAATCTGCGCGTACTGCCTGATCCTTTCGACCTATATCGCATAGGAGTGAATCAATCTTTGCCCTCATATCAGTCTCGCGTCTGAAAATCAGAACAGGATACTTTCCTACAATAAGAGCCGGAATTACTCCAGCCTCAGTAGAATAGTCCATGTCCAGCTTGTCAAGAACAAAACCATTGAAGACAACCTTGTCGTATGGATAATACTGGATATTCTTGAAGATTTCCTTGTGCTTCTTCGTGTCGAGTTTCTCTCCATTATAGCACCATGTCTGCATGAAGGAGTATCCAAGGAATTTCTTTCCGAACCTTTCCTTGTCCTTCTTGCCTACAGCGACGCACTCGGTGGTCTGCATTCTCAATCCTTCCACCTCTGCCGGAACATCTACATATATTGTGTCTGCTGTTCCGGTCTGGGCACTTACGGAACAGCAGACTAATGCTGCGAGTATTGTTATAAGCAGTTTCATCTGTTACTTCTTCACGGGTTTCACTTTATACCCGGCCTCACGAAGCAGATTGATCATGCCGTATTCTCCCGGCAGATGACCCGCACCGACCACAAAAAGGGTAGTCTGCTTCGGAAGGATTTCCTTCATCTGTTTCTCCCAGTTGAGATTGCGGACTTTGACAATGGCGTCATATTCATAACCGGTCATCTGCTCCTGAAAAACCTTCCAAAGCGTGTCAAGGTTCTGTGATTTGTATGCACTCGTCAATTGCTGCAGAAGTCCTTTGCTGTCTTCATGGTCAATCATTTCCAGAAGTGCATCTGCCTGTTCCTCAAGAGAGTTTCCGTACAGGAGTTCCATCTGATAGTCTGCAGTCTCAAGTTCTCCGATTGTTTTGCCCTTCCGCTGACCGAGCGTCTGCATATACTTGTCGATCGTTGTCATATCGGCCACCTCGGGTATCACTTCCATCATCTCCTTGTTCTGGACTGTCACCATTATCGTCATCGGCTTCATCACAGAGAGCATTTCAAGACTAGCTCCCATTTTCTTACCAAGCCATTCATTCACCTTTGCAGCCTCTTCCGTTGAGAAAAGAGAGAGCAGGGAGGTGTCAGCAGGCATCATCATCATTGCCTGCATCTTCTGCATCCGTTCCGGACTCATTTCGGCCAACTCGATCATATTGATCTCACCGATGATGTTGTCCACCTTGTCAAAGGCCTTCATCAGACCGGGGATGCTGTCACAGTAGGTAAAAGGGCAACCGTGATGGGTTCCGAGAATGTACGACGGCTTCTTTATGCCGTTTCCGCTGATCTTCCACACGAGCTGCGCGTTGGAAGTGAGGCACAGAAGGGAGAGTGCCAGGAGTGTCAAGATTCGTTTCATAATTATTCTTCTATGTCTTTGAGTATGTCGTCAAGTATTCTGATTCTGTGGATGTCCTTAATTGCTACAAGGATGAGCATAATCAGCAGAAAGGCTGATATGACCAGAACACTGTCTTCTCTCACATTGTTCGACTGGATGGTGATGAACTGGTAGAAGAAGATTATCAGTACTACATATCCGATAAGTCTGGACACAATCGATGTGATGATGTCTAGCTTTTTCACAGACCTGACCTTGACTGCAAACTCATTTACATCGCCCTTGAAATCAAGGTCTTTCTGCCATTTCAGCTTATTGAATATGGACATAAGTACCATCGTGCTGAATCCGACTCCAACAACTATGGTGCACCACAGCGGCAGGTTGTATTTGATGCAGTATTCAATATCGATATAGACGATATAAGCTATTATGATGATCGAAATCCAGCCTTTCTTACCTCCGGTATATTTCTCAACCTTGCTTTTGACAGACGACTCAAGCAGCCTTTCATTGACGATCTTCTGCTTCTCGACCTTGTCAGTGAGAACCTTGAACTGCTCGCGCATCTGCTCCAGTTCCTGTGAAATCTCAAAATTATCTCTTTCCATTTCTTTCGCTTTTTGACGGTTCTACATTGATTTCAGTTTCTCCCTGATGCGGACAAGCTTTACAGAGACATTGTTTGCCGTGATTCCGAGAATCGATCCGATCTCGTCATAGCTCAGGTTCTCCAGCCACATCAGGATTATGCTTCGGTCGATATAGCCGAGCTTGTTGATGCGGTCATAGAGCTGGCGGATCTGCATAGAGTCATCATCCATATCCTCGAAGAGGTTGATGTTGACATCGAGCGGAACTTTCTCCAGAGCTCGTTTCTGTTTCTTGGAATAGTTGATGCATGTGTTAAGGCTCACTCTCCATACCCAGGTGCTGATGAACTTGTCTCCCTCGTAAGACTGCAGGCCTTTCCACAGGTTGACAAGTATCTCCTGAAACAGATCGTTCACCTCGTCTGCATCCTTGGAAAACATGTAGCAGACCGTGTAGATCCGCCTTTTGTTCTCCAGAACGATTTGCGCAAATTCTCTTTCTTTGTTGTCCATATCTAGGGTTTTCTGAAATGTTTCTGACCGTTAAACAACAAACCGGTCAAAAAACTACAGAAAATTTGAAAAATTATTTAATATTATCCTTCAGCCAGGACATCGCATCTTCTTCAGGTGAGTCTGTCTCGACATCCGGAACTATCGGATCGTCACAGAAAACCTCACCGGTACGAGCAATGTCGCAGCTGACTGTCAGGGCAAGGATGGAGCCGTTATAAAAGATGATGCTTTCATTGGCGGAAGCATATCCGGCGGTAGGAGATCCGAAAACACGCACATTGTCCAGACCTCTGAAACTGAGCAGCACAGCCTCTCCTGAACTTGCTGTCGCGTCATCTGTCAGAATAGCTACAGGACAATTGATGCGGGGTTCTATATCTATGCCGACCACCTTTGCCACGAATTCCTTATTGATCGGCATCACACTCTGGAACCGCCTTCTCATCTTGAATTTCAGGAACACATCATCCGGCAGAAAGCGGTGGATTGCTGCAATCATCGGATACATATTACCTCCGTGATTGCCTCTGAGATCGATGCATACGCCCTTCACTGTATCAGGAATTGAATCCAGAACAGTTCGGGCGTATCTGAGACAGTTTTCATCATCTCCCGCAAAAGCCGGAAGATGTATCATGCATATACCGTCTTCTCTCATAATGATACTCGGAGAGACTTCTTCATTAGACCTCTTTTCACGAGCCTGTACCTTATCTGCCGGCAAGAGATAAGAATGCTTGCCTCCGGCAACCTTGGCTGCCTTGTTGATGATTGCCTGAGCCTCTTCCAAAGTTTCAGGATTTTGTGAAAGTGCATCCTTCTTTGCAGCTTCCCATGCCTCTCCTTCAGCATAGAGTCCTTTTCTGTCCATCTGCTGGATCGCGTCACGCACATAAGCCTGATTCGGACTGCTGCAGCTGATGAGGGTCAGTATGGCCAACAGAAGTATATGTATTCGTTTTTCTATCATTGTTCTACGACGGGTTTTCTTCCAGATACTGCTGTCTGATCTTATATCTGATCAATGATGTGGTTGCCAGATATATCACGATGAAAATGAACGGTAAGCCTTTCCAGCCTTTGTCAAATGCAATCAGGTCATAAAGGCCTATTGCAAGTGCAATAGCACATAGACAAAGCATGAGATTGCGGCGTTTCTTGTCATGCTTGACGAGGAGATTCGGAAATTTCTCCTTCTTGAATTCAGTAATGAGAAGCAGTGGTACCAGAACCAGACAACTTAACAGAATGATCCAATTAAACATCTGGTATTCTCCCTGGAATATATACACAATAGTGTAAGCTGCCAGGATTCCAAGAGCAGCAATAATCGATGTAAGTCGAATTAATCTTAGTGCTTTCATGCTTGTGTGGTTTTATTTCCAGAACTTGTCCGGATCGTGAGTTACAATGTAAACGATATCCCTGAATGGCTCGAATCCTTCAGGCACAAGTGCGTAGTAGCGGTTTCTAAGAGCCGACTGAGGGAGGGTAGTGTAATCCTCCTGATAGAATCCCAATGCTCCCCAGCAGCAGAACCAATATGTATTCTTTGCCATATATGCATAGTAGTCAGTCATCTTCGAACTTCCTTTTTCAAAGCCAGGGTAGAACTTCATCTTTTCACCATTTATATAATTCTCACGCATCTGTCTGAGAGATAGCAGATTGCCGTCAAGGTCAGTGACATAACGTCCGCCCATGTCTGTGTCAAGCATCACCCATTGCTGAGTTTCCGGCAGCCAGACCTCATTGACGACGTGGCAGTCATTATCATTCTCATCCTGCGGCAGACAGGTTATGTATCTTGCCTTGATTCCGGCAGCGGTAAGAAGTTCAAAGGTCATGATACTGTGCAGACGACAGTTGAAGGCAGGTTCAACATTCTTGGTATACTCCCACAGACCGATAGCATTCTTGTATTCAGGCTGTATCTTCTGATTTTCGTGAGGAATGTTGAACGCGACAAACTTGCCGATAGCAAGAGCCTTGTCCCATGTTGAAGCTGAGGCGTCATAAAGCGTGTCCAACTGGAAATAATCCCTGATTTCCTTCGCCCGGACACTATCTTTTACGTATTCAATATCAACGAAAGTCGAGTCAGGACTGTATGCACCGCATGTCCTGAGCAGTTCGACTCTTTCCTCAAATCGAGCCAGGTT
>JAFZDJ010000074.1 GCA_017561265.1 Bacteroidales bacterium | reverse complement strand
TCATCGATGAGGACCTGAACAAATACTCCAATCTGACTACCGGAAAGGTCTACTGGAATGTTCTGAACAAGGAACGGCGGGGAGAATATCTCGGCTCCACCGTACAGGTCATTCCCCATGTGACCAATGAGATCAAGGAATTCGTCTACCGTGTAGGAAAACAGACCGATGCCGATGTGGTCATTACAGAAATCGGCGGCACCATCGGTGACATTGAATCCCAGCCTTTTCTGGAGGCGGTTCGCCAGATTTCTTTAGAGGTAGGAAAAGAAAACAGCCTCTTTATCCATGTAACTCTGGTTCCCTTCCTCCGTGGCTCCGATGAACACAAAAGCAAACCCACCCAGCACTCAGTTCGTGAGCTGCAGGGTATGGGTGTCAAGCCGGATATCATCGTTCTGCGCTGCGATGAACCCCTGGAAGACAGCATTTTCCAGAAAATCAGTATGTTCTGCAATGTCAAACCAGACTGTGTCATTGAGAATATTACCATCCCGGTTCTGTACGAAGCACCGCTGATGCTGGAAAAGCAGAATTTCTCCGGAATCGTCTGCCGGGAGCTGGGGATCAAAACACCCGAACCAGACTTGAAAGAATGGAAAGAACTCATAGAAAAAATCTATCACCGAAGCAGAATTGTCACCATTGGACTGGTGGGAAAATATGTTCAGCTTCACGATGCCTACCTGTCTGTCGCAGAAGCATTGCGCCACGCAGGATTTTCTCTGGATGCAGATGTGGACATCCGGTGGATCGATTCTGAAACGTTAACCTGTAAAACCTATAACGAGATTCTGGCAGGTTTAGACGGTATTCTGGTTCCCGGCGGCTTTGGCAGCCGGGGTATTGAAGGTATGATTCTGGCAGCAGAATACGCCCGTGAGAATCAAATCCCCTACTTTGGGATCTGCCTCGGTATGCAGATCATGGTCATTGAGTTTGCCCGGTTCGCAGGCTTGCAGAATGCCAATTCCGGCGAATTTGATCCCGATGCAGCGCATAAGGTCATTGATTTCATGCCCGGTCAGAGCGACGAGATCAATAAGGGAGGTACACTGCGGCTGGGTGCTTATCCCTGCACAATTGTCTCCAATACAACCATGCATCGCTGTTACGGTACCACGCAAATCAGCGAACGGCACCGGCACCGTTATGAGTTTAACAATGAATACCGTTCCATTCTAACCGATGCCGGTTTAACTTTAAGCGGAGTATCCCCAAACGAACGGCTGGTAGAGACTGTTGAGTTCTGTGACCGGGCTTTCCATGTGGGTGTTCAGTTCCATCCGGAGTTCAAGAGCCGTCCCAATAAGCCCCATCCCCTGTTTACAGGTTTTATAAAAGCCAGTCTGGAGGGTCAAAAATGAGCATCCATGAAGAATGTGGTGTCTTCGGTGTATATAGCAGAACAACCGAGGATGTGGCCAGCCTTGTCTATTACGGTCTATATGCACTCCAACATCGCGGCCAGGAAGGCTGCGGGATTGTGGTCAATGAAGATGGGGTGTTCACTTCCCATAAGGGACTCGGCCTTGTCAGCGAAGTATTTACCCGGGAAGAAATGCAGAAGTTTCCCCGGGGTGAGATCGCTGTCGGCCATGTCCGCTACGGCACCACCGGCGGGAACAATTTAAGCAACTGCCAGCCCATCCAGGTCAACCATCTGAAAGGCAAGCTGGCGGTTGCCCACAATGGAAATCTGAGCAATGCCCTGCCCCTGCGGCGGGAACTGGAGCTGTCCGGCGCAATTTTCCATTCCACCTCTGATACGGAAACCATCGCTTATGTGATTACCAGAGAGCGCATTTCCGCTCCCTCCATTGAAGAAGCTGTCAGCAACGCAATGAAAAAATTAGACGGAGCCTACTCTCTGGTTCTGATGTCCGCCACGAAGCTGATCGCCGTCCGGGATCCGCATGGTTTCCGTCCACTATGCTATGGACAGATGCCTGATGGTACCTATGTGGTTGCATCGGAAAGCTGCGCGCTCCATGCGGTAGGTGCGGAAATCATCAGGGATGTTCTTCCCGGCGAGATCCTGACCATCGACCGCAGCGGTGTTCATAGCGATCAGCGTCACTGCAGCACAGCTCCCAAAAAGCTCTGTATCTTTGAGCATATCTACTTCGCCCGCCCGGATTCCGTCATTGAAGGGATCAGTGTTCATGATGCCCGGAGGAAAGCCGGT
>JAFZDJ010000073.1 GCA_017561265.1 Bacteroidales bacterium | reverse complement strand
GTCCGCTTCCGTTTTAGCATCTCACTACTCAGCCTCTGTTTCTTCCTTTCCGCCATCCCCGCTTCCGCCTCACAGTGGCTTCCGCAGTTCCCGTCTCCGCTTTCGCTTCCCCGGTTTCCCCTTTCTCCCCGGCCCGATCTCTCGTGCCTTCCTTCCAGGTTCTCGTACTCGGCTTCCTGTTCGTTTCCTTTCGTCCTTCCTCGCTTCGCTCCCACAGCTGTTCCACGAGTGCTTGCCTTCCGCTTTCGCCTTCGGCCTTTTTCCCTTTCCTTCCGGTTTCTTTCGTCCCCGACCGTTCCGGTTCTGACTACTCAGCCCTCTGTTCTTCCTTTCCGCTCTTCCCGGTTTCACCTCTCAGTGGTTTTCCCGGTGCGCGCTTCCGCTTTCGCTTCTTCGCTTTCCCCTTTCTCTCCAGCCTGATCTCTCATGCCTTCCTTCCAGGTTCCCGTACTCGGCTCTCTGTTTGTTTCCTTTCGCCCTTCCCTGATTCGCTTCCCACAGCTGTTCCTCAGGTGCTTCCCTTACGCTCTCGCCCTCGGGATTTTCCGCTTCCCATCTGCTTCCTTTCGTCCGCTTCCGTTCCGCCTCCGGCTACTCAGCCCTCTGTTTCTTCCTTTCCGCACTTCCCGGCTCCGCCTCACAGTGGCTTCCCCGGTGCGCCGCTTCCACTCACGCTTCCACGGTTTTCCCCGTTCGTCCCGGCCTGGTTTCCCATGCCTTGCTTCCGGTTCTCGTACTCGGCTTGCTGTTTGTTTCCTTTCGTCCTTCCCAGTTTCGCTCCCACAGCCGTTCCACTGGTGCTTCCCTTTTGGATCTCTCCTCGGGGATCAATGCCTGACTTCCGCTTCCTTGCGTTCGCTTCCGTTTTAGCATCTCACTACTCAGCCTCTGTTTCTTCCTTTCCGCCATCCCCGCTTCTGCCTCACAGTGGCTTCCGCAGTTCCCGTCTCCGCTCTCGCTTCCTCGGTTTCCCCTTTCTCTCCGGCCTGATCTCTCATGCCTTCCTTCAAGGTTCTCGTACTCGGCTTTCTGTTCGTTTCCTTTCGTCCTTCCTCGCTTCGCTCCCACAGCTGTTCCACGAGTGCTTGCCTTCCGCTTTCGCCTTCGGCCTTTCCCCTTCCAATCCGCTTCCTTTCGTCCGCTTCTCTTCCGGTTCTGACTACTCAGCCCTCTGTTCTTCCTTTCCCTTTCTTCCTGCCTCCGCCTCACAGTGGCTTCCTCAGTGCGCCGCCCTCACTTTCGTTCCTGCGGTCTTCCCCGTTCTCTCCAGCCTGGTTTCCCGTGCATTCCTTCCCGGTTCCGGTACTCAGCTTCCTGTTTGTTTCCTTTCGCCCTTCCCTGATTCGCTTCCCACAGCTGTTCCTCAGGTGCTTCCCTTACGCTCCCGCCCTCGGGATTTTCCGCTTCCCATCCGCTTTCTTTCGTCCGCTTCCGTTCTGCCTCCGGCTACTCAGCCTTCTGTTTCTTCCTTTCTGCCCTCTGGACCTTCGCCTCACAGTTGGCTTCCCGTCCAGGCTCCGGTTTCTTTCGTCCCCGTCGCTTCTCCCCTTCATCCACGGCTGGTTTCCCGTCCGCTTCCTTCCGGTTCTGCATACTCAGCTTTCTGTTCGTTTCCTTTCGTCCTTCCCAGCTTCGCTCCCACAGCCGTTCCACTGGTGCTTCCCTTTTGGATCTCTCCTCGGGGATCAACGCCTGACTTCCGCTTCCTTTCGTCCGCTTCCGTTTTAGCATCTCACTACTCAGCCTTCTGCTTCTTCCTTTCCGCACTTCCCGGCTCCACCTCACAGTGGCTTCCCCGGTGCGCCGCTTCCACTCACGCTTCCACGGTTTTCCCCGTTCGTCCCGGCCTGGTTTCCCATGCCTTGCTTCCGGTTCTCGTACTCGGCTTGCTGTTTGTTTCCTTTCGT
>JAFZDJ010000072.1 GCA_017561265.1 Bacteroidales bacterium | reverse complement strand
GAGCTGTCCCTGCCCGATGGATATACCAAAAAGACCGTGGCGGCATATATCTCCTTCTCGTCGGAGGCACCTGATTATGTGGGTATTCAGAAGGGCGAGGCATGGGAGATTGCCTGTCCGGATATTGGCAGTCTGGCAAACGGCAAAGAAAAGAGCAATATCATTGTGGAAAAGCGCAGTGTTGTGATTCCGGATGCCGACAATGCAAAAAGCACGTTCTTTCGCAACGCATTGGCACGATTTGGACAGGTGGATACGGATGCGGCGCTATGTGCGGAAAAGCTGGCCGACGCAGATACGTTGAATCGGATCAGGGGTCTGCTGGATGAAAATAAGATCAAGGCGGCCAATCGTATTTCCTTTGTGGTAGACGGCCGCAAACTCCATAGTAGCCCCCGCCTTCTGGAGTGGTGGCAGGAGTTTCGCCGTGAGATTCTGCCGCCGAAAAAGGGAGAATTGGCACCCTGTATCATCACCGGTGAGTTAACAACCCCTGTCGCAACAGCTCCCTCCATCAAGGGTCTGCGTGTGGTCGGTGGTCATGCCAGCGGTGATGCGCTGATTTGCTTTGATAAACCTGCATTTTGCTCCTATGGACTGAAACAGGCAGCCAATGCGCCTGTTTCTGAAAGTGCAATGGGTGCTGTAAAGGCAGCGCTTGACGAGCTGGTTGCAAATGCGCCCATTTTGTGCGGTATGAAATTTGTCCACTGGTACGACCGGGATATTGAGAAGCAGGATGACCCCTTTTTCGACGAGAATTTCTTTGGTTTCAGTTACGATGATGAAGAAGCCGAAGAAGAGGATGCGGAAGAAAAAGAACTGTATGCGAGAAAAGACGCGGATCGTGTAATCGAATCGGTCCGCAGCGGCGATACTGCCCCGACTCTGGACGCAGTATACCATGTTCTTCTGCTTTCCGGTGTGGGTGGCCGTGTGATGGTTCGCCGTTATGAGCTTGGACAATATGAGAAGCTTCGGGAGAATATCGATAAATGGAATCGAGAACTGGCTCTGACACATCCCTACGGCCTTGCCTGCAACTGCAAGCCGCTGAAGCTGACCGGGCGGCTGATCCGTCTGTTGAAATATCAGAAAAATGACCGGAAAATTTTTGAGCGGCTGGGTAAGGAACTTTCCGGCATTACCCCCGGGGTTCTGACTGCGATTTTGGGCGGTGGTCAACTGCCTGATGCCGTAGCGATCCGTGCATTGGCTTATATCCGCTCGAAGCTGCTGTCTTCGGACGAAGAACAACATGATGATAATCTGGATGGCTGGGCCTGCCAATGGCTGAAGGTCTGGCTGCTGCGCAACTGTGAAAGGAGCGAGAAACACTTGAAAGAAATCTATAATCCTGATCATCCGGAACCTGCCTACCACTGCGGCGCAGCGATGGCGGTCTACGGTGAGATTCAGAGCATGGCTATGCCGAATGTAAATGTGAGCATGGTGCAGCGCTACTACGCTTCCTGCATCCAGACTCCTGCGCTGGTGCTGGGGCGCCTGAGCCACATGAGCATCCACCATCTTGCCAAAATCGACAATAAATTCTATCAGAATCTTTATCGGGGACTGCTGGAGCAGGTTCACAGCACCATCGGCCCCGTGATCCCCGCTACACTGAATCTGGAGAAGCAGTCCTATTTTGCCCTGGGATACTACCAGATGTACGCCAAGATGCGCCAGGACCGAATGGAAGCTGTCAACAAGAAGAATGCACAGGAGGAAGCATAAATGGCTATCAAGAACCGATACGAATTCATGTACTATGTCGCTTGCACCAACTGCAATCCCAACGGCGACCCTGATATGGGCAATACCCCCCGCATTGATCCTCAGACCATGCAGGGCTATCTGACCGATGTTTCCACCAAGCGGCGGATCCGTAACTATGTCCAGACAGCTTACGCCGGTGAGGATGGCATGGAAATCATCATTCAGCAGTCTACCAATATCAACCGCCACATTGCCCGCGCCAAGCGAGAAGCTGGCTTTGAGGATTGTGCAAAGGGGAAGGAAGCTGTTTATGCCGGCCGCCGGAAGGCCTGTGAGCTGTTCTATGATGTGCGCACTTTCGGCGCTGTCATGTCCACCGGTCCCAACGCCGGTCAGGTTCGCGGTCCTGTGCAGATCGCCTTCGGCAAGAGTCTGGACCCCATCCTGCCGTTGGATATTTCCATCACCCGTATGGCGGTTGCCAAAACCGTTGGAGACAATACTGTGGAAGCCTATCTGACGGATGAGGAGAATACGCCTGAAGATGAACTGCGTACTATGGGCCGGAAGCAGATCATCCCCTTTGGTCTGTATGAGGTTCGCGGCTTTATCAGCGCTAATCTGGCTGGTGAGACCGGTTTCGATGACAATGATCTGAAGGTACTTTTTGAGGCTATTTTGAATATGTACGAGCATGACCATTCTGCCAGCAAGGGTGAAATGGCTGTTGTCTCTCCTCTGATTATATTCAAGCATATCGGCACCGATACCGATGAGAAGCAGCGTATCCGTCAGTCCAAGCTGGGCTGCGCGCCTGCCCATCGGCTGTTTGATCTCGTGAAGGTCGAAAAGAAGCCCAATGTGGACTATCCCAGAAGCTACCACGACTATACCGCAACCGTGGATCTGGAACATATTCCCGCAGGTGTGGAAATTGGTTTCCAGACCGATGCTTTCGGTGAGATTGTCTGGAATCGTATCCCCGAAGGCGAAAGCTGGTTCTGCCATGGATGATTGGGAAGCCATCCCTCTGTCACGACTCGCCCACGCAGGCTACTGTCTGCGCCGGGCAGCTCTGTTGACCAACGAACAGCTCTGGAAAGAAAATGCTGACACAGCCAAAGGTCGTGAAGCCCATAAGCGGGTGCATACCAGCAGGATCGAACGGCGTGGAGAGCAGATACAGCTTTTTGAGTATGATGTTTTCTCCAAAGAACTGAACATTGGTGGAAAATGTGATTGCATTGAGGCAACACGGGATGAAGGCGGCTGCACTATCCCGATAGTGGAATTCCCTGTCTGTTTGTACCCGGTAGAATACAAAAACGGAAAACTGCGGGACGAAGAGGAGTATGAGCTTCAGCTCTGCGCCCAGGCCATGTGTCTGGAAGAGATGTACCACACGGTCATTCCGGAAGGAGCTGTTTTTTACATCAGCTCCCACCGCAGAAAGACTGTGGCGTTTACCTCACAATTGCGAGAGCAGGTCCGGGAAACTGTCCGAAATCTGGAAGATATTCGTCGCAATTATTGGATACCGCAGGCTGTTTCCGGCCCCAAATGCAAACGCTGCTCCCTGCGGGAACTGTGTCTGCCGGATGCGGCAGGATCTGCGAAAAAATATTGTGATAAGCTGGAAAAAGAAGCGATGGAGGTGGTTGCGTTATGAAGAAACTTCTGGAAACCATGTATATTACCACACCTGACAGCTATGCGTTTCTGCGAAACGACAACATCTGCATAGAAGTGGGTGGAGAAGAACGGGCCTCAGTCCCTGCTTCTCAGGTGGATTCCATCGTGTTCATCGGAAAGAACACCGTCTCCACAGGACTGATGGCGTTCTGCGGAAAGCATGATATCACACTGAGCTTCATCGGTATGCGGGGCGAATTTTGCGGACGGGTCTGCGGCCCGGTCAGCGGCAATGTTCTTCTGCGCAAACGGCAGTATGAAAGCCTGAATGACCCCATATTCGTTTCTACTACGGTTCGGAATATCCTTTACGGTAAAATAAGAAATGGCAAGGATGTCCTCATGCGCTATGCCCGCACAGCGACGAAGGAGGAGAATGCACAGGCGCTGTATGATGCGGCGGGGAAACTGAGCGGTATGGTGCAGATGCTGGCAGAAACAGACGATGTGGATGTTATGCGCGGCATCGAGGGTGCTGCGGCCAATGCTTACTTTTCAGTGTTCGATCAGATTATCGATGGAAAGAACGGATTCGTTTTTGACACCCGGAGCAAGCGGCCGCCCAGAAATGAGGTCAATGCGGTGTTGTCCTTTGTATATACCCTGATGACCCATGACTGCATATCCGCATTGGAGGTCGTTGGACTGGACCCAGCGGCGGGATATCTGCATACTCTTCGGCCTGGGCGCGCCTCCTTTGCACTGGATTTGATCGAGGAATTACGTGCACCGCTGTGTGACCGCTTTGTAATCAGCCTTCTCCATAAGGGGCAGCTCTCCAGAAAGGATTTCAACGTTGAAGGGGATGCAGTCTGGCTAAGCGAGAAGGGAAGAAGAACCGTCCTGTCGGCTTGGCGGGAACGAAAACGGGATGAGATCACCCATCCGTTCTTTAAGGAAAAAATCTCCATTGGATTGATTCCATATACGCAGGCAATGCTTTTTGCAAGAGTCCTGCGGGGAGACTTGGATTTGTATCCGCCCTTTGTGTGGAGGTAATGGTATGCTGATGCTTGTTACTTATGATGTGAACACCACCACGCCCGCCGGAGCCAAGCGACTGCGCCAGGTAGCCAAGCTTTGTGAAAAATACGGCATCAGGGTCCAGAATTCTGTGTTCGAGGTGTTGGTAGACGGTGCCCAGCTTGTGAAGCTGAAAGCCAAACTCTCTGAATTGATAGATAAGGATGAGGACTCTGTACGGTTGTATCGATTGGGTAATTCCTATGAGCATAAAATCGAAACGATGGGGCGTGTGCCGCTGATCCAGACCGGTGGGCCTATGATTCTCTGATTGCGCCGATGACTCCCAATCATAAAATGCCGGGAGGTCTGCGCAGAAAATAAACCATTTTCAGACTTATCATTCGAGTGTTATACGGAAAATTTTGTATAACGCGATGAGAAAAGGCTGTACTTTAGCAGCAGAATGGAACTGTTTTTTGTGAAATTTTGCTGTCGCCCCCCTCGCGGGGGCGCGAATTGAAATTGTTATTGGGGATTCTGAAAGGCATTGACGAAAGTCGCCCCCCTCGCGGGGGCGCGAATTGAAATAGCAAAGATGTACTACTATTTACAAGTTTCTCAGTCGCCCCCCTCGCGGGGGCGCGAATTGAAATCCGTAGAATTACGCAGCTTGCCAAGGGAGCAGGTCGCCCCCCTCGCGGG
>JAFZDJ010000071.1 GCA_017561265.1 Bacteroidales bacterium | reverse complement strand
TTTGACCGCCTATACCCGCAAGGCTATGATCCCCGGTAAGACTCTGGTGCTGCTGGACGAGATACAGGCTTGCCCTGATGCCCGGACGGCGATCAAATTTCTGGTGGAAGATGGACGATTCGACTATATCGAGTCAGGCTCTCTGCTGGGTGTGAAGTATAAAGAGGTTCGCTCTTATCCTGTGGGCTTTGAGGAATTGTACCAGATGTATCCAATGGATCTGGAGGAGTACCTCTGGGCGAACGGTGTCCAGAAGACCACGATCCAGTATTTGAAGGACTGCTATGAGAATCATACTCCGGTGACAGACGCCATCCATCAGACCATGTGCAAGCTGTTTTACAGCTATATCGTGGTGGGTGGTATGCCGGATGTGGTGCAGACTTATGTGAATACCCACGATATTGCACAGGTCATTGCACGGCAGACGGAGATTTTGGAGCTGTACCGTTTGGATATTGCTCAGTATGCACAGGGCAATGACAAAATCAAGATTCGGGCGATTTTTGACAGCATTCCTTCTCAGCTGAATGACAAAAAGCGGCGGTTCATTCTGTCTGCCCTGGATCCAAACGGACGCCAGCTGCGGTACGCAGACAGCTTTAACTGGCTGGCGGATGCCGGTGTGGCGTTGCCCTGCTACAATGTGGAGGAGCCCCAACCGCCGTTGACTTTGAGCGAAAAGCGAAATCTCTTTAAACTCTTTATGGGCGATACGGGCTTGCTGTGTGCGGCATGTATGGAAAATGTCCAGTTTGGGATACTGAATGGTGATTTGCAGATCAACATGGGCAGTATTCTGGAAAACATGATCGCCCAACAGCTCAGAAGCAACGGATTCCATCTTAATTATTATGACGGAAAGAAAACCGGTGAGATCGATTTTGTGGTTCAGAACGGCATGGGCGTCGATCTGGTGGAAGTGAAGTCCGGCAATGACTTCAAGGTACATTCTGCCATGAACAGGATCCGAAAGGTGGAGGGCTGGAACTTTGGTCGGGCCAGCGTGTTCTGCAAGGGAAACGTGGAAACCAATGGTGGTGTACAGTATTACCCTTGGTATATGATCATGTTCATGATAGCCTACCAGGCTCCAAAGGAAATGAAATATGAGATCGACCTGAGTGCATTGCTGTGACCGAAAGGGTTTCAATTGATACTTCGTTTTGTTAGCTTCTGCCCAATGGTGTATG
Source organism: Bacteroidales bacterium (assembly GCA_017561265.1). Next base: position 318 of record JAFZDJ010000071.1, on the reverse strand, counting down.
AAGCTGCCGTCTGGCGGCAATCACCATATCTTGCCAGAAAGGGCTTGACCCATACGCTGACCCATACGGGGATAGCACAGGGTGGACACGGCAGTTCGGAATGGAATTTGACCTCCGGGTTTTCCGTGAAAAAAGGAAAAATCCCTACAGCCGCAACGGAAAATACCGCTTTTCGCAGCTCATAACCCGGAGGTCGTAGGTTCGAGTCCTGCCTCCGCAACCAGAACAGAAACCTGATTTGATGCAAAGTCAAGTCAGGTTTTCTTTTTTGCTTCAAGGAAAAGTTGGAATCATCCCCGGTGATTGGGTGATTCCAAC
>JAFZDJ010000070.1 GCA_017561265.1 Bacteroidales bacterium | reverse complement strand
CAAGCAGGAACTGGAATACTATCGAAGCCGAAATATCCGTGTTATGATCCTTGACATGCCCACAACGCTGTGTCAGGTGAACGAAGGACAGGAGTGGATCATAGAGATGATCAATGCGATCCTGATTGAGGTCCTGGCAAGTATGGCAGAACAGGAGCGTATTCGGACTCTTAACCGGCAAGCAGAAGGAATACTGGCTGCACAGTTGCAAGGGAAGCATCTTGGCCGTCCAAAGATGAAAATTCCTGAAGGTTGGGGTGAGATCTATATGCTTTGGAAATCGGGAGAAATTACCGCAGTTGAGGCTATGAAAAGATCCGGCCTTAAGAAGAGTACATTCTATAAGCTGGCGAAGCATCCTGATGAAAACTATCCATGGTGAAATAAGGAGCGAGTCCGCAGTGGACTCGCTCGAAGAATTTATTTATCTATTTGTTCGTTACAGAACTGCAGTAAGGCGGGAATATCAACAGTAGCTGTTTCCCAAATGATGGACTGATCCATCTTACCGTAATTGTGGGCCACAAGGTTTCGCATGGCCTTCATAGGACCCCACTGGACACGGGTAGCAGTCTCCTGCTTATACTCAGGCGATAGGCCGGCACTCAGTTCGCCAATCTGCAAAATCGAGAAACTGACAGAGCGCTGGTAATCCGCATCCGCAGCGTATACATCAAAGGAATTGCCATAACGTTGGATTGTTTCTGCGATGGCAACGCAATAATCGCGAATATGCTTGATCCTTTGTAAATCAGGCGACATCATCCAACCTCACCCTTTCCTTGAGTACTGTGTTCCTGAAATCAATATCGCTCTCCATAGAGCTTTCCTGCATGATAGATCTAACCGTAATGAGATCAATGGGTTTCTGGAATGCCTCTTCCAGATCACAATACAGAGCGCCTAACCGAAGTAGGGAAGTGAGTTCCGTTCCGGTGGTATCAATCAGAAAATCAATGTCACTGTCCTCTGTGGCATCGCCACGTGCGTATGATCCGAACAGGTACATAGCAGGGATGCGGTATTTGACTAAAATGGGCAGGACTTTGCTTCTGATTTCTTGAATTGTATATACCATAATCATCCCTCCTTGCCTATATTATATTACCCACTGTGGGAAATTGCAATCATTTTATATTCCGATTGAGAAGGCTGCTTTTCTTTTTTGCTTAGATGGATTTGTTAAAAAAGCAGGACAATACCATACCTACGATCCATCCGACTGGCCATGCCAGCCAGATTCCGATGCTTCCAAGCTGCTGGGAAAGAAGATAAGCAAGCAAAACACGCAGAATCAGATCGGAGAAGGTACAGATCATAAATTCCCGCATTTTGCCGCAGCCCCGCAGGACGCCATCGGAAGCCAGCTTTGTGGAAACGATCAGGTAGAAAGGAGACAGGATTTTTAAGAACAGAATTCCGGTTTCATATGCTGTTGCGGTTCCGGATTCCAGGAACAGCCGGATCAGAAACTGTCCGCCAAAGAAATACAGCAGTGTCAGAGGAATGCTGATGAGCCAGACCATTTTTAATCCGGCATGATACCCTTGTTTTACACGAAGGGCATATCCTGCTCCCATATTTTGCGCAGAGAAGTTGGAAATGCCGTTTCCGATTGTGGTAAAGGATGTGATCACCAGATTGTTCAGCTTGACTGCCGCCGAATAGCCTGCCATAACTCCGGAGCCGTAAGGGTTGATGATTCCCTGGATCATAATGTTGCCAATGGAAATGAACAATTGCTGAAGCATACTGGGAACGGCGATGACGGTGAATTTTTTCAGCATATTCGCCGAGAATATGGAAAAACGCTCGGAAGGGATCTGAATGATTTTTTTCAGTACCAGTAGGATCGAGAGCATACAGCTGATGCCCTGACAAATCAGGGTTGCCCAGGCAACACCGGGAATGCCCATTGAGAAAACGGTAACAAACAGGATATCCATTCCGATATTGGCAAGGGAAGAAAATGCCAGGAAATAGAACGGTGTTTTGGAATCACCCAGCGCGGTGAAGATACCTGTTGCAACATTATAGAAAAAGACAAAAGGCAGGCTCAGAATATAGATTCTCAGATATGCTTTGCAGTCCGAAAATACATTTTCCGGTGTTTTGATCCATTGCAGAAGGGCGTCAAGGCTGAGGAACCCCAGCAGCATCAATGTCAGACACAGTGCGGCAGCGGCAATGAGGGCGGTAAATACCGCGGTTTTCATTTGACCGTATTGTTTGGCACCGTAGTTCTGTGCCGCAATTACGGAGCAGCCGATATTGCAGCCGAAGGATACGGCAAGAAACAGCAATGTTATTTCGTAGGCATTGCCCACGGCAGCCAAAGCATTCTCGCCGATAAACTGACCGGCAACCAGGCTGTCGGCAATATTGTATAATTGCTGAAATACAATACTGCCGAACATAGGCAGGCAAAAACGCCAAAGAACATTGCTGGGCTTGCCTACTGTTAAATCTTTTACCATGGCAATTCCTCCAGTCCGGAAGGAAACGCTTCCATGGTTTCCATTTTGAACTT
>JAFZDJ010000069.1 GCA_017561265.1 Bacteroidales bacterium | reverse complement strand
TCAGATTCATCAGGGTGCTTTTACCCGCGCCGTTGGCACCGAGGATGCCATAAATGCCGGGTGTAAAGGTGTAGGCAAAGTCCCGGAGTGCAACCTTCTCGCCGTATTTCTTTGTCAAATGCTCAATTCGGAGTTCCATAGGCTCCTCCTTAGCCGTTATTCAGCCATTCCATATCTTCCCAGTATTCAAACTCAGAAGTTAAATCTGGCAGTTTGAAGGCATGTACCTCCGCATTTCCACTGCCCAACTCCGATTTTTCGATGTAATACTTCGGCACATTATACGTTGAATCAGTCGTAAAGATCAATCGTTCAGCAGTTTCAGCAATTAGCGAATTATAATATTTAATTCCATAAAAAGGCAGCTTTACTGTATCCACCAATTCATAGTTCCAGTTATAGATGTAGACCTGATTGTCTGCATTCACACCCATCTCCTTCGATGCCACCACGATGCAATCTGGGAAGAATTTGGCAAAGTATTCCCCCACCAGTCCGGTTTCGATTATCCGTTCTTCCTCCCTGGTCTCATAGTTCAGGCGGATCACAGCACCGTCCCGGAAGTAATAGCCGTATTCCTTTCCGTAGAATCCGGCAATGCCGGGATGATCGCTCAGATAAGCGAGGGTATCCGTCTCCATGTCCCAGTTTGCCAGACTGAAATCATATTCCCCATAGCCCCCGTTCTGGGTTCCGTTCATCAGGGTCAAAAATACATCTCCGCAGTGATACAGCAGGCCGCTTACTGCTTCGATGGGCTTCGGCTCAGACATGGAGCCGTCCAGCGCATAGCGGTAAAATTTTACCTGTTCGGAGGTAAATACCTGCTCATTCGGGCCAGCAGATTCTTCCACCCATTCATAGACACCGAATAGGCACTCACCGCTGTCGATCATGCTGCATGCAGCATAATCATAACCCAAATCCTGAGCAAACTGATCCAGGTCTAAAATCGTCACACGATTGCTTCCGTCCATATCCATGCGAATCAGGCTGCATCCGATTCCGTCATAGCTTTCCATGGTGCCACCCATGCCAGATATGGCATAAATATATCCCTCGTAGTAAGAAATATTGTTGCCCTCATCGATATATGCATTACAGTCAGGATTGTTGTGGTCACAGTCCGCACGGCCGCAGAGCTTGATGAACGTATCCGAACCGTAATCCGAGTACAAAATAAAGGTCGGATGAAAACTATATTCTTCCGAGTGCAGGAGGTTGTAGATAAAGTACACGCCATTGGGAGCAACGGCATAGTCCGTATTGTTGGTACCGGCCCGCTTCAGGCCCATTCGCTGGGATGTCACCGGACTTTCTCCCGCCATCCAGTCGTAGGTTGCCGTAGGTTCTGTTGCGTCGGCAACTATGGACTGTTCTCCATTGGTTTGACATCCCGTTAAAAGCAGCATCGCCATCAAAAGCAGCGCAATCATTTTCTTCATCATGTTTATTCCTCCTCAATCAATGTAACGCTTTCTGCGATCCGAATGGCATCTTCTGTTCCAGAATCGAATCCGAGCAGAAATACAATGCAGTTATGCTTGTCGATCCAAATCAAATAGCCGCTGTCAGCATCATCTACATAGGTGTACTGTTCTCCAGGCAGCCCGTTGATTTCGACGGACTCCACTTCATAGGTTCCATCTGCCAGACTGCCGAGATGATAGGTGTCCTTATCGGTTATTTGCATATAATGGAACCATACCCGTCCTTGATCGTCGCCGGGATTCTTGTAACTTATGCTCCGCTGACGTGTAGGCCCCCAATTATCCGCACTCAGCTCATACCCTTCGGGGAGCCATGTAAGTACATAGCTGGGAAGTTCAGCATCCTGTTCAATGCCATCCTTGAAAATCCATGTCACTTCATTCTCTCGATAGCGAACCCGCCAGCGCAGGCCGGTTTCCGTTGCAAATGCGTCTGTGGCAATCAGTGCAGTGATAACCAGGGCAAAGATCAGACAAGCGGCGGCGGCGCTCCGAATAGAACGGAGCAGAAGGATATGTCGCCTGGGTGGATCAATTTCCGCACGCATCAGAACATCATCGTCCATATCGGTCAAGGATTCCAGAATATCGGTTGCTTTCATACACGATAGCCCTCCTTCTCCAAAAAGTTACGCAGCTTCTTGCGGGTTCGGAACAGGATGCCTGTGATCCGGTTCTCGGAGCAATGCATGGCTTTGGCAAGCTCCTTAATGGAATGATTGTACCAGTACCTCCGGAGGAAAATCCGCTGGGTTTCCGGGTCCAAGCCATTGACAAATTCCCGAAGAAGCTCCTTCAGTTCGTTTTCACTCTGCCACTGCGGGTCGGGGATACACTCCGCCAGCTCGTCCAGCAGTACCGTTGCGCCGCTTCTTTTTTCTGCGTTGTTGTGCTTGATGTAGTCCAATGCAATGTTGCGGGCCGTTTTCGCCAGATAGGCCCGCAGGCGCAGCGGACGGGCAGGCGGAATACTGTTCCAGATCCGCAGCCACACATCGCTGAGTGCTTCTTCCGTCTGGTCATGGTCCCGAACTAAGTTGTAAATGATGGAATAGCAGTATTCTGAATACTTCTCCTTTAGTAAGGACAATCCAGCCTCGTCCCGCCGTTCCAATAGCTCTATGATGTCAGCCATACAAAACCTCCCTTCACCTATATAGACGAATTCCCAGTTAAGGATATTTTATCTTCGATCCTATTTTTTGAAAAGATTTTCTTTTTATCAATTCAGCCAGCAGAATAAGGCCACCGATCCAGGATGATCGGTGTCCCGTATTTATGTATTCATTTCGTTATATAGATGAAATCCTATTTTAATACCCTCGACAAATCCGGCTTTTTCGTGATCTCTGCACAACTTGCAAACAGGATAAATAATCCTGTCCACTTCCCGAAGTGGCATTCCATTCATCTGCTGGTACAGTTCATTAAAGTCTGCCTTTATTTGCTCATTGGCGTAGGGACTGTTCTCGTTATGGCATTCGTAGAGCATAGTCAAGACGGATTCTCCGTCACCATAGTTTGGCTGATGGTCAAAAATATGCTGTTTAAGCACATCAAAGATATTATCCATATTTTCCTCCAAAATAGTTCCAATAAAAAGACCGTCTGAATTCTGGAAAGAACTCAGACGGTCATTCGTCTTTTGAACACTGTCCTTTATCGCGTGACTTTCCAATAAATGCTGCTCAATTTTTGCATCGATTGGTGTAAGCTTGGTGTAAAGGTGTATTGCAGAACTATATTGGATTTGTAAAACCCGTTGCGGCTCTAGGCTTTTTCGAATTAGCCTTCAGCCTGGGGCTTCATCGTGGGGAACAGGATGACTTCACGGATGGTGTCAGCGCCGGTCAGCAGCATAACTGCACGGTCAACACCGATACCCATACCGCCCGTGGGAGGCATGCCGTACTCCATAGCGTTCAGGAAGTCCTCGTCCAGCATCTCGGTCTCATCGTCGCCGCGCTCACGCTGCTCAACCTGCTTCATGAAACGAGCTCTCTGATCGATGGGATCGTTCAACTCGGAGTAAGCGTTAGCCAGCTCAGAGTGGCAGATAAACAGTTCGAAACGCTCGGTCAGGCGGGGATCTTCGGGAGAGCGCTTGGTCAGAGGAGAAACCTCGACGGGGTACATGGTGATGAAGGTGGGCTGGATCAGATGCTCCTCAACCTTCTGGTCGAAGGTTGCGTACAGAGCATTGCCCCAGGTCTTCTCAGCAGC
>JAFZDJ010000068.1 GCA_017561265.1 Bacteroidales bacterium | reverse complement strand
CGTGAACGGGAGGGACCCGCGACGTAGTCGTGGGAGGGATGAAGTCGGAACTTGTTCCGACGAACCAAGCCAAACTTATCCTACCGTCACTGTCGTCATATATAAATGAAAAAGGAGATGACCTTATTAGTCATCCCCTTTTTCGTCATATGTACGCCGGTCACAGTCCGTATACTGATTTGTCTCCCAATTCTTCCTCAATCTTTAGAAGACGGTTATATTTGGCGATACGCTCAGAACGGCTGAGAGAGCCTGTCTTGATCTGTCCGCACCCTGCTGCAACAGCCAGATCAGCGATTGTAGTATCCTCAGTCTCACCGGAGCGATGCGAGATTATTGCTGAATATCCGTTCCTTTGAGCGGTAGCAATCGCCTCCATTGTTTCTGTGAGAGTTCCTATCTGATTGAGTTTCACCAATATGGCATTTGCACATCCCTGTTCAATTCCCTTTTTAAGGTACTTTACATTTGTAACGAAAAGATCATCACCAACAAGCTGTACTTCATCTCCCAATGCATCTGTCAGCTTTGCCCATCCATCCCAATCGTCCTCTGCCATACCATCTTCTATTGAATCTATCGGATATCGTGACACGAGATCTTTAAGATATTCTATCTGAGCATCAGAGTCCAGCACCCTGGCATCCGGTCCCTCGAAAATCCTGTAGTCATACACCCCATCCCTGTAGTATTCAGTAGCAGCACAGTCAACAGCCAAGGTTATATCCTCACCTGGCACATAACCTGCACGAAGAATCGCTGAAATGATCAGGTCCAGTGCATCTTCAATACCAGACAGGTCTGGAGCAAAACCACCCTCATCACCTACAGCTGTGCTCAATCCCCTCTCTTTCAACTCCTTTTTAAGGGAATGAAAGACTTCCGCTCCCATACGCAGTCCCTCACGAAAACTTGGAGCTGATACCGGGCGGATCATGAATTCCTGAAATGCAATAGGAGAATCGCTGTGAGCTCCTCCATTGATGATGTTCATCATAGGAACAGGCATTACATTAGAATTCGGAGCACCCAGATAATGATACAAAGGGGCATCAACAAATGCAGCTGCCGCCTTAGCGACTGCCAGAGATACTGCAAGTATAGCATTTGCTCCCAGAACGGACTTATCTTCTGTACCGTCAAGGGCAATCATGGCCTCATCTATATCCCTCTGCCTGAACACATTATAACCTTTCAACGCCGGAGCGATAATGTCATTTACATTGGAAACAGCCTTCAACGTACCTTTACCGAAATATCGTCCGGAATCGCCATCACGTAATTCCAGTGCTTCCCTGCTTCCAGTTGATGCACCTGATGGAACAGATGCTTCAGCTCTGCATCCACCTTCCAATACCACTTCTGCCGCTATAGTGGGAGTACCGCGGGAATCAAGGATTTCGCGCGCATGTATATTCTTTATCTTCATAATTTTTTCATATTAAACAAGACAAAACTACTGCAAATATAATTCCGAATCATTCTAAATTATAGGCAAATGTATTGCTGATTGATTATTTTTTTGATGATATACCGTAATTTCGGACTTTACATAATCCTCGGAGCTCGCTGAATATATATTTTCAAGGTATGCCTGCGGATTCTGATTCACAAGAGGGAACCATGAACTCTGAATCTGCACCATAAGACGATGGCCAGGCTGAAGCCAATGTGCCACATCATTCATCGTAAACTGCAGATTGAAGATCTCTCCCGGAATTGCAGGAGATGGTTCAGAAATACCGTTCCTATATCTTACAGGAAAGACATCACCTCTGATAAGCATCTGATAGCCGTCAGGATGTACATCTATCAGTTTCACAACTATATCAGCATCTGTCGTTGATATCGAAAGATTAAGGTCTACCTTGACAGGACCCTGCAGTTTCATGACATCCTTAAGTTCAACTCCTGTATATGTAAGGACATCACATCTTTCCGATGCAAAGGACTGGTCTTCAACCATATATGTATTATCCCTACTTGAAGCATCGGCCATGAACGGAACAGGTGAAGCAGGATCTGAAACATAAGATGAGAAAGACTCTGCATCTTCTGAAGCTGTGAAGGAAAGTCCTCTGTCAGAAGAAAGATAAATAGTCTTATAATCCAGCTCATCTGAAGGCCACACATCTGTTTTCTGCCATTGATCCGATCCTGAGGCAAAAGCATACACAGGCTCAGGCCTTCTCCCCTTTCCTTCAAGATAAAATCTGAAGAAAGGATACTCGATATTCTTCATGAAATATGCAGACAAATCAGTACCGAACTTTCTTGACCCAAGTCCATCATAGGAGGCATCATGCCATCCTCCGTGACTCCAAGGCCCGTAAACAAAATGCAGATCCGTCTCAGGTGAATTCTTTCTTATAAGTTTGTAAGTATTCAAGGCACCATAACAATCATCGGTGTCATATGCACCACCTACAACAAGTATCGCGGGTCTTATATCATGGAGATGCTGCTCTATCGATCTCTCAACCCAATATTCATCATAATCCGGATGTTGAAGAATTTCGTTCCAGAATTGAAGGGTATCAGGAAGAGCGCGAGTCAATGCTAATGGCGTCTTGCCATGAAACCATTCATAGGCATCAGGACCGATCGGTGATGGAAGACCATGATCCTCGGTCACAGGATTATCATGATCTTTGAACATATACGTAGAAAAGGAATAAATATCCATAAGCATGAGCGCACCGTTATGATGGACATCATCACCTTTTAACCAATCCAGGATTGGTGCCTGAGGAGAAACAGCCTTCAATGCCGGATGACCGGACAATGCAGCCATAGTAGCATAAAAACCTGGATATGACATACCGGTAACTCCAACGGAACCATTGTTTGAAGTATTGTCCATAAGCCACTCAATCGTATCATAGGTATCTGTAGCTTCATCAGTTACATTTTCTGTTTCGGATGAAATATAAGGACGTACATTTACGAAATCTCCCTGACTCATATATCTGCCACGTACATCCTGAAAAACTATGATATATTCATTCTTGAGGAATTCCTGCATATATTCAGTGAGATCACCTTTCCAGCCAAGGCCATATGGAGCACATGAATAAGGAGTTCTGGTAATCAGTATCGGGCGATTTTCAACATGGAGAGGTTCGTAAACCGCTGTAAATAGCTGTACACCGTCACGCATATCTATCATGACTTCTCTTTTCTGATAATTCTCAGAAAGCCAGTTTTCGTCAATGACAGGATTATGGGAACAGGAAACCAAAGCAAACAGCAATACCAGGAAATATAAATGCAAAGACTTCATAAAAATTAATTTGATCGGAAACAAATATACAAATGATAAAGGATAATAACAAAACACCCCGTCATCAAAGGATGACAGGGTGTCGTATAAGAAAGTGGCAGCTACCTACTCTCCCACCTGGTGGGGCAGTACCATCGGCGATGGTGAGCTTAACTTCTCTGTTCGGAATGGGAAGAGGTGGATCCTCACCGCTATAACCGCCACAGTATGT
>JAFZDJ010000067.1 GCA_017561265.1 Bacteroidales bacterium | reverse complement strand
TAGCGTAAACCTCGGAAAGATTGATTGCTGTTGATGCTCTTCTTCTTGCCTCCTCAATTACAGAAGCTATTTTCTCAAAGAGAGAATTGATGTTGCTTTCGCTGATTTCAGTTGTCTTCATGTCCGTCTTCTATACCTTGTGTTATATCTAAGCTGCTCGTGCAATAACTATAGTGCAAATTTAAACTTTTCTTACATTCCCCAAGCATCGTCAATCTTTTACGTAGCATCCTCCTTGGCTTTTTCTGCGATCTCAATGTATGGACGCATAACCTTCCATTCAGAATGACCGTTTCATTACGACTTGGGGCAGGGTTCTCTGAGAGAAGACAATTACTCAATATAATAAAATCGCGGAATAAATTCCACACTTTCGTATAAAATGTGCGGAATCAAATCCGCATATTTTAATCAACAATTAGTATGCTATGGATACTCGGAATAGTCTTGTGTTTGAATTTATGGGTAAAAAGTCTATCTTTGCCTTTGTATTTGGTTTTGAATGACTTAATAGCGGTACAATGAGCTGGTTTGCAATCAGAGTGACATATGGCAGGGAATTGAAATTCAAGAAGTTGCTTGAAGAGGCAGGGTTCCAGGTTTTTGTGCCGATGCGCAGGAAAAAGGTCGAGAAAGACGGCAAGACTGCTGTCGTGACTGTGCCTGCGGTTTCCAATCTATGTTTTGTAAATTCCGAAAGAGATCTTCTTGATTCATTCCTTCATTCATTCGGTGAGGCATCATGGGGGCATTATATCTGGGATAAGGCGACTCGCAAGCCCATCATAGTCCCTGACAAGGCCATGGAAGACTTCATCAAGGTAAGTCTTGTCATGTCTGACGACATCCTTTATCTTCGCGACATCACTTCCAAGCTTCGTGAAGGTCAGAAGGTGCGCGTGATAGATGGCCCTTTCAAGGGAATCGAAGGTACGGTCGTCCGGATCAAGCGTTCCCGCAGGATTGTCGTGGAGCTTCCGGGCATGCTCGCTATAGCCACGACTTTTGTCGGTCCGCAGCAGCTTGAATTGCTTCAATAAAGTTCACTCTGGTTCAAGATGTTACATCTTTTATGGGGGGGGTAAATATTACCTCTCTTTCCTTCCTTTTTTCAACTATTTTACATAAATTTGCGTGGAATTATCAAGTTTTGGATGCTGGATTGTGTATTGCTGCTGGATAGCGCACCTCGATTCGGCCTTAGGCAGGGCAACTATAAATCAGCCTGTGACGCGCGGAAATGCATGTTTCCGGGTGTCCTTTTTTGGTGTCCAAAGCGTTGTGTGTGAATTGATAAAGTAGTAATTAAAAAGTAATATAACATGTTTAAGAAGAATCTAATCTTTGCTGTTCTGGCGGCGGTTCTCATGGTCAGTTCGTGTGTGGCACCGAAGAACATCGCCTATTTCCAGAACAGGCTCGTTGATCAGCCTGAGCAGATCGACAAGCACGGTGGTATCGTGATCCAGCCAAAGGACATGCTCTCGATTGTCGTTTCCAGCAAGAATCCAGAGCTTGTCGTTATGTTCAACCTTCCTGTTGTCAGCTATCAGGCAGGATCTGAGATCGTATCTTCAAGCGGCTATCAGCGTCTCATGGGTTACGTGGTCGACAACGACGGTTTCATCGACTTCCCGATCCTCGGCCGCCTCAAGGTTTCCGGACTTACACGTTGGGAACTCTCCGAGATGATCAAGTCAAGACTTCTTGAAGAAGGCTATCTCACCGACTGCGTGGTGACTGTCGAATTCATGAACTTCAAGGTCTCTGTGATCGGCGAAGTAAACTCTCCGGGAACATACACAATCGAGGGTGACAAGGTTACAGTCCTCCAGGCCATCTCTCTTGCAAGAGACCTCACAATCTTCGGACAGCGCGAGAACGTGACAGTGATCCGCGAGAGAAACAACGAGCGCGTGATGTATCAGATCAACCTCTGCGACGTAAGCATGTTCAACTCTCCTGCCTACTATCTCCAGCAGAACGACATCGTTTACGTAGAGCCAAGTGAGATCAAGGCACGTCAGTCGACAACCGACGACAAGGGACTCAGAATGACCAGCATCTTCGTATCAGGAGGATCGCTTCTCGTTTCGATCGCCACAATGATCATCAGCCTCATCAACTAATCCGAAAACTTAAAACGATGGAAAATATACATAACAGCTATTTGCAGAACAACCAGGAAGAGGAATCAACCCTGACCCTGACCGACATATGGGGAATGGTCTGGGGCTACAAATGGTGGTATGTCGCATCTGTGATATTCTGCCTTTTCGTAGTCTGCGTCTACATCTACAGGACTCCTGACACATATCAGAGAACTGCCAAGGTCATCATCGACGAGTCTGAGCAGTCTACAACGATGAGAAACCTCACACAGCTCACAGGCGGTATCACAAGCCTTCGTGCCAATGCATCCGTTGCAAACGAAATGGAGGCATTCTCATCTCCGGACCTCATGCAGAAGGTCGTGGAGCGTCTCCACCTTGAGACAAGATATGTGGAGGATCAGTTCCTCAGAGGAGTGGAATATTACCAGAACAGCCCTATCGAGCTCCGTCTTGTGGAAGGTAACCCTCAGACAGGATTCTCTTTCACAGTCGTGAACAAGGGCGAGAAAGGAATCGTTCTCAAGGACTTCGTGATAGGACCGGATGATGTGGACGGTGAGGTTGAATGTGCTCTTGGTGAGACAGTTACAACACCTGCCGGTGTGCTCACAATCATCCCTACCACATTCGTGGAGGACTTCAAGAACGACATCAGAGTAAGCTGGAGCAATAGCATGAGCAGGGCAAAGGCCATCTGCCAGAAGCTTTCTGTAAGCCTTTCGGGCAAGGAGTCTACAGTTGTCGTGCTCTCGCTTGAAGATACATTCCCAGGCCGTTCAAGCTCTATCCTCAGCACCCTCATCGACACATACAACGAGGAGTGGATCCGCAACAAGAACCGCTCAGCAAGAAATACATCGGAGTTCATCAACGAGCGTCTCATCCTCATCGAGAAGGAACTCGGAGGAGTAGAGAGCGAGCTCAAGGCATATAAGGAGCAGAACAAGCTCACCGACATGAGTGCCGTAGCTCAGAAATATCTCGAGGAATCAAGCGAGTATTCATCAAAGGCATTCGAGGTGAACAACCAGCTCTCTGTAGCCAACTTCATCAAGAACTACCTCAACGATCCTGCCAACGCTACAGCCCTCATTCCGTCCAACCTCGGACTTACATCGGCTAACGTAGAGGCTCAGATCGCAGAATACAACGACCTCGTGCTCCAGCGCGACCGTCTTGCGACCGGAAGCGGATCGAACAACCCTCTCATCGCAGACCTCAATGCATCGCTCGCTGCAATGCGTACAGCCATCCTCCGCTCGATCGACAACTATGTGACCACCCTCGAAATGCAGGTGCAGAAGATCGAAGACCAGGAGAAGCAGATCCTTGACAGAATCGCTGCCAGCTCAGGTCAGGAGCTCGAGCTCCTCTCGATCCAGCGTCAGCAGGCACTCAAGGAGTCTCTCTACCTCTTCCTTCTCCAGAAGCGTGAGGAGAACGAGATCGCAGCCCTCGTGAATGTAGGTAATACACGTCTTATCCAGAACCCTAACGGATCTCAATATCCGGTGGCTCCTAACAAGATGATGCTTCTTCTTGTGGCTCTCGTTCTCGGATGCGGTATTCCTTTCGCAGTGATCTTCCTCATGCGCGTGCTCGACACCACAGTAAAGAGCAAGGCTGACTTCGCCGACATGACAGTGCCGTTCCTTGCCGAGATACCTCTGGGAGTAAAGAGAAACAAGTTAGGCTATGCAAGCAAGGCCGCACGTTTCAACAATGACAATTGTAAGATCATCGTTGAGCAGGGCAAGCGTGACATGATGAACGAGGCATTCCGAGTGCTCAGAACCAACCTCGACATGGTCATTGACAGAAAGCAGGGTGAAGCATTCGTCGCGATGTTCACATCATTCAACCCTAACGCAGGTAAGACATTCGTGATCCAGAACATTGCCGCAAGTATGGCTCTGAAGAACGCAAAGGTTCTTCTCGTAGACCTTGACCTCCGTAAGGCAACCTTGTCAAAGTCAATGGGACAGGAGCATAGGGGAGTGGCTGCATATCTCAACGGAAAGGAGAATGATTTCCATTCACATATCGACAAGATCGCTGACAATCTTTCTCTCCTTCCTGTAGGAAAGCTTCCGCCAAACCCGGCTGAGCTTCTCCTCTCCGACAGATTCAAGAAGATGATTTCAGACCTCCGTAACGAGTACGACTACATCTTCATCGACTGTCCTCCTATCGACATCGTAGCGGATGCCGCCATCGTGACAAAGTTCGTGGACATGACAGTATTCATCGTACGTGCGAATCTCCTTGACAAGAGAGGCATCCCTGCACTCGACAATCTTTACAATTCCGGCAAGTATACCCGTATGGCTGTCATCCTTAACGGCGTGGATCTTGAGAGCCGCAGATACGGCTATGGCTATGGTTACGGATACGGCTATGGCTACGGTTATGGTTACGGATACGGAAACAAGTAAGATCGGATAATGGGACTTTTCGGACTTTTCAGTTCAAAGCGCTCTCTCCAGGAAAGCGGAATACTCAACGGGTCTACAGACCGTCATTCACATATATTATATGGTGTGGATGACGGTATAAAGACACCGGAAGATTCTCTTGCGGCACTGGCCTTCGAAGAGTCGCTTGGAGTGAGGGAAGTATGGTGCACACCTCATATAATGGAGGATGTACCTAATACGACCGAAGCCCTGAAATCCCGTTTTGAAGAGCTCTGCGGCATATATAATGGACCGATAAAGCTCCATCTGGCTGCAGAATATATGATTGACACCCTATGGGAGGAAAGGCTTGAAGCCGGAGACCTCCTGCTTATGGAAGACGACATGCTCCTTATGGAGAC
>JAFZDJ010000066.1 GCA_017561265.1 Bacteroidales bacterium | reverse complement strand
GAATTTTATTTAAGTTTAGAACTCCCAAGCGACTTTGAGTCCAAGGGATGTAAACCAGCCTTCAACATACTTAGCATCGTCTGTCACCAGATTGTCAGGCTCGTATACTCCCTTTATGAATACAGTTGTGGCTAATGCTGTCTTGCCAAGATCAAATCTGCAACCTGCACCAGCTTCTCCCATGAGGCCCCATGCCATACCAAGGTTAAATCCGGCTTTCACTTCAAATGTCGGGGATAGCTTCTTGTTATTCCAGATTCCTTTGATATTGGCAAATACAGGAACATTAATGCCTTTGAATGTCTTTCTTCCTATCCAGCCGTCCCAACCGGATTCTGAGATATAACCTTCAATATAGCTTTCATTCTTCACCCATGCCTGTTCAATGCCGATTCCACCTCCCACGAATATAGGCCCAAACATTTTACCATGCGACGTGCTGAGTGACAGTACACTACCTGTTTTACTTCCAACAAATGCTCCATATCCGCCTTCGACAAAACCTCTATATGACTTTGACTGAGCCATAGAAGTCATTGCAGTAACGCAGGCAATCATTGTTATTAAAAGGATTTTTTTCATAGTCTATCTGAATTGTTGATGTGTCTAAAATCTGAATGCCAGTCCTCCGTTGAAGGTGAAGAACCACTTAATCGGTTTTACAGTGGTGCTGAGGATTTCGTCTGAGCCTCTTATGCCTTCCTGGATATGGTATCTGTAGTTGTTGGTGATGTTATAGTGGAACGCAGGCATCAGCTTGAGGTCGAATCTCCATATACGGAAACTGATATCGAATCCTGCATCTGCTGACAATGAGAATGATGACGGCTTTTCTGTCCATGTCTTCTCCCAATATCCCAGACCGCTATAGTGATAAGACGGATATATCTCCCGGCTTTTTCCTGCGACGTATCCCGGTGTCAATCCGGCATGGAACTCAAGTCTGTCGAATAGGTTCATCAGAAAGGATGCGAGACCATATTTTAATGCATTTTCTCCATCGTACCCTTGTGTTCTTGCAACACCATATGCTGCAGATGTGAGTTTGGCGGTTCTTGAGCGCGAGCCAGTCCTGTATGTTATAGCCAATGGCACTCTGAAGTTGTTGTCAATTTCAACAACAGTTGGAATGTATTGGAATCCAGTCCTGAATCCTATACCGTTCGGGTAATAATGACCGTAGTGAATACCTACAACCACATCGCTTTCCATGTTCTTGTACATAGGGGCATTGACTCCGACTGTAGCGAAAATCTCATCGTTTTCAAGAGGTTTCTGTGCACAAAGTGGAACTGTCACAAAGACTGCTAAAATTATTATTTGAAGTCGTTTCATAGAAAGGAGTTGTGTGTTTCAATATAGATGCAGAAAGTGTCTGATACGTGACGAGCAGATCCGGATTTACTTCGCATTATTAGTTTCTAAACTGATAAACAATTTCCTTGTAAAGAAGCCCACGAACGCTCCATATCCGACTTCAACAAATCCTCTATACGACTTTGCCTGAGCAATAGAAGACATTGCAGTAATGCAGGCAATCGCTGCTAATATTGATAAAATCCTTTTCATGTAAAATACTCATTAAAATAGTCCGTCTTTGTTCTGTACATATGTGGTGTCTGATTTTTTCGGATTGTAGAAGATATTCAGTTTGTCATTGATCTCCTCCAGAGTCAATCCGCTAACGTTCAAGCGCATATAATACTTTGTTCTTGAATCTCCGTCATTGAG
>JAFZDJ010000065.1 GCA_017561265.1 Bacteroidales bacterium | reverse complement strand
TTGCGGTCATAAACCTTCTTTGATTTGTGGATCATCGCTCGTCCCTGGACCGGATGACCATGGGAAGCTATCTCCTCTTGACGAGAGGCTCTTCTATTGGCCTTGAGATAGTCCATTTCTGTGATTCTTAACTTTTTACGTCTCATACTGTTATTATATTTAAGTATGTGCATTTTTTGCACATACTGGATTTACCCTACGATAGTTTGACGAATTATAAACTATCACAACTGAAGTTGTATACTTGTTTCTCATAACTTTCCACTAGAGTTGCTAACCTGTCAAGCTCTTGTAGTCGAGGATCGTCACTTGGTGTATCCTCATTAGTTTCGAAGATGAGCTCGTCAATGCGTTTCATGACTTCCTGATAGTCATTCTCATTATTGATCACTTCCATAAGTTCTATCCGATATTTGCGTATATCCCTTCGAAAGGATGGTTCTCATTGTTGGGATCCATCGCGTCAAGGATATGTTTCATGAATTCGATCTGAGTTTCGGTCTTATGCAACCCTTGGACATGTTCCTCACGCCAAAGAACCTCTCTGACCAAATCCTCTGTGCATTCAATATCCTCCGCATACATTTCACGGAGTTTGTCTGCCAATTCCAGGACAGAATGCACTATCGGCTTATCTGCAAGACGATATAAGACCTTAAGTTCCTCTTGACATTTCTGCCTGTCAGTGGAGATTTCGTTCAGAATCTGATCCAGCATCTCTTGAGTAATCTGTGCGAAAGGCTCCGGATCCTTGAAGTAGAACGGTATTGCATATTCATCAAAGCAGTGATAAATATCTGTGTTTCTGGAGAATGACAGAAAGTGATCCATCTCGCCGGTCTTTCTCTTGAGATGAAAAGTTATATACATGCTCATGGCTAAATATGTTTCTTGATCCACTCAAGTTCCTCTGCAGTAAGTTTTGCGCGCTTGATCTCATAGAGCATACTCTCAGCTCGGCTCCACTTATTTGTTTCTATTGGTTTTGGCAGATGACCTTTTGCCGCGAAGACCATCAGGTCTGGGTTTTCCAGCCAGTTTGTAATGGTACCATCAGGAGCGAAGCAGAGCTCTATATAATCACCCCAGCCGTTTTCTTCTGGTGGCAAGACACTAACCGGTACATAACCTCTAATCTGAAGTAGAGGTTTCATATCCTCATCAAGAAGGGTGTATATTCCGGAGTCACATACCTTAGCCCAGATTCTGAAGCTGCCATATATCCACCATCCGACTCTATGGCTTTCAAGGTCTACAGTAAAATCAAAATAGTGATTACCTTCATCATATGAAGGAATACGACAGTCCACATCTTCGACAGGCATATCACCTTCACTGTCCTGAATAGTGAATAGCTCGTCTCCCCTATCATATGGCAGTACTATATTGATATACTTGCCCTTGACAACAAGATCCGAGTAAAATGTGCAGCCTGTGAAATCGGGTTCTGTAGGATAAGATATCAGGAGCTCAAACGGCACCTGCAAAACATCCGCAACCTTCCGCAAGACTTCAATATTCTTTGTCTTGAAAACGAGATTCACATTCTGCTTGCATATCCCGAGTTTTCTCGCGAACTCGGCCTTGGTCATTCCTGCATCCTTCAGCAGTTTCTCTCCGTACTCTTCAAAATATAGTTTCTCTGACTCCATGATTGACTATAGCTATACCGCAAATGTAGTGAATTTCTATCAAAGGTAATAATTTTTATTACCATATGAGAGATTTACTATATCCTCGGCATAAAGAAGGAACTTCAAATCCGGAATCATAATGATATAAAGGGGCATAAGTGAGAAAGTTAAGAGTCCTACATTACGCTTATTGTACGTTTAGCGCAATGCTAGAATCCGATATTCTAGAACTGCAGATGAATTGCACGCATATAAAAGATTCAGAACATAAAAAAGGGTAGGTACATCTGTCTGCACCCACCCTCATATAGATCAATAAAAAGATGCTACATGTTATCAAATATGTTTTTGATTTCGTCTAAACTAGATTGATATCTATTCTCGCACAAGTATACTAGTAACTTTTTCAAAGCTTGTATTTCAGAATGTTTAGCCAATGAAGCAAATAAAGACTTAAAACGATAATCTGCATTTGATGTCACTGACTTTGATATTTTTATAAATTCCCTTAACTCAGATGGTAAACCAAAAGCTTCAGGAAACACATCCAAATCGTTAGCACAATCTAAGATAAATCCATCTACTGCTGGCTTGATAGTTATCAAGTATTGACATCGCTGGCGATGCCTGTATATAGACAGATGTTTGGATTGCACGATGAGGTCACATTCGGCCAGATATCCTAACTGAACCTTATCTTTGTCAATTATGCCAATTGCGAATTTATCTGCAAAGGTAGTATTCAACTGCCCTACTACTTTGGAGCAACAATGCTGGTGATTTACTCCCGCATTTAACAGATATTCTATAAGATTCGTATCCACATAGCACTCTGGCATTACATCTAATAGCTTATACTGCTTCATACGTACAATTCAAAATTGAAGAACATATCAATGCCGTTATCATATATCTCTCTGACCTCTACCTCGCTTAACTGTCGTACCGAATAAGTGCGTTCTGGTCCTTCGTTCTTATATGTAAATAGCACATTCAAATCCTTTGGAGCAATCTTTATCAACTGATTTAGGACATATGGACTATGTGTGGCTATAAACAGCATATCGTCATGCACTTGAATTGAGTCAAGTAACCAATTAAGAAGTTTACACTGTGTAGGCGGGAAAAGATTGTCTTCTGGTTCTTCAAGAAAGATCTCGCTATGAGATGTATTTATATACTTAATGTATAGCGACTTAAAGCGCTCTGCATCCTTGTTGTTAGGAAAAGTATAATCATAACCTTCCAAAGCCACAGTCACACGGCTTTCCCCTACAGTCTTAGTCTTGAACTTATTGTATAGTGTTGACAAGAGATTCCTACGTTCTTCTTTTTGCTCGTATGAAATATTGCCACCCTTATCCTGATATTGGCCATTCAAGAGATAATCCAAATGAACATACATTGGCAACAATGACTGAACACCACTAGAACTCTCACGCAACATCAATGGCCTTCCATTCTCCAGATGTATTCGGTCTGAGTTAGATAAGCTGTCATACAAATACGTCATTCCAAGATCAAGGAAGTTTTCTTCACGTTTAAGAAACTTACGGGCTCTATCCCAATCAGACATAAATTCTATCATATTCCCATCCAAGGAAAGTGAACTCCATCCAGGAATAGCGGCAACCAAATTTCGATCTGCCGGGACATAACTTATCTTAGGACGCTTATATTCCCATCTCTTTGATTTCCAATTCATCAAAAAGGTCTTTGATGAATGATCATAACTAAATTTGAGATAGCGTGTCTCATACTCGATATAAGTATCATCGTGTATATACCCAGCCATCTGATAGTATTTAGCCATGATATCTATAAACGCACTTCCATCGCCAAACCCGTTAACTTTCTGGCTTAGCTCCAACCTCTTTTCAACCCAAGAGCAATAGCATGCAGTCTTTAGGACACAACTTTTACCTGAACTTTGAAGACCTGTGATGATATTAACACGTCCTAAGGTCAGATTTGCCTCCTTTACAGGGCCAAAATTCTTTATATGAAGACGTTTCATGGCGTATATTTCTAATTGTAACATACAAATATAGTGCTTTTTATCGAATCATTGTTAATTATTCAAGAACTTGCGTACTATCGCAACCTATAGAAGACTTTCGGGAATTCAGTATGTCGGAATTTCCGACATACTGGAATTTCAGTTATTTCTAAAATGGAAACAACCGGTTACAGGTCGATGGCAGTACTGTCTCCGAAACGCAATGTTAATCCCATATGCTTAAGGAGACGGATAAAGAATTGAAGAGGCGGATCGACAGTACCATCTTCTACGCATTTGATATATTCAGGAGACACACCCAGATAATCTGCAATATCACTGTGAGTGAGTCCCAACTCCTGGCGTCTTCCTCTTATAACATCCAAGCAATCAATATATTCCATAATCAAATATTAAAACAGTTCTCGTTTCGTTGCGTTACCTCTCAGTACCACCTTGCCATGCTTCTTTTCATATGCATCTATTCCAAGCTTGAACATTGCAAATGCCAGATCCTTAATGGTCATGGCTTCCCTCAATGCAATCTCCTTCAGCAGATCATACTGATCCTTGTCCAGGATCATTGAAGTCCTGATGTCGTTCTTTGTCAGAAGATCACTGGTGTCGTCGTTCTTCTTTCTTCCGGTCATGAAGTAGCGTCTGTCTGATTGACGACGCTCCAACTCAGCATACTGGTCCTCTGTAATGACCTGCGGCTGAGGTACTGCTGGTTGTCCCTCCCCGAACATCGCGGAGATTCCACCCTTCAATTGGTCTTTCCTGTTAGCCATTTTAGGTAATATCAGTATTAATGTATATCCATTGTTTCCTTTACTTCTCAACATTATCGGCACTAACGACATTACGATAATGACGATGTTACTAATTTAAGGTGTGAAGAAAGTTCACACCTATATTGCATCTTGAAATTGGTAACATCGAGAGTAACCTGAATCTCATATTGATGATATTTACGTTATTCTTCTTACTTTCCGTGCATCTCGAGACGATCAGACAGCTCGTCAAGAAACTCTTTATAATCTATCGCGCCGTTACATCTGGGATCATAGGAAATGATATCAAGACACGTCACGGGAGCCTGAACGATTGTGGCATTCTCACGAATCTTCGTATTGAAGACCACATTCCCGAAACGCTCCCTCAGATTTCCTTCTACCATCTTATCCAGAGTTCTTCTCGTATGAAAACGCGTTATAAGTATACCGTCAAGGGCCAGCTGAGGATTCAGTCCCTTCCTTATGATATCTGCCATATCCCAAAGCTGGAGGAGTCCTTCGGCGGCATAGGCATCACACGAGACCGGAACGATAAGAGAGTTGGCTGCAGTAAAGGCATTAACCGTAACCATTCCCATCTGCGACGGGCAGTCGAGAAGAATCCAGTCGTAATGCTCTGTAACGGGAACCAGCAGACTTTTCAGTATTGATTCCCTTTGAATCCTAGCTGCTATGACGGTGTCCAATGCTCCCATATCAAGCGACGAGGGAACGATATCAAGATTAGGACGTACATTGATGACAGGGAGAGGACATTGTCCACAGAATGCCTCATAAAGCGTATGCCCAGGCTTATCCTGTGGTCCGATAAAAGTACTGGTAAGATTCCTCTGTGCATCCAGATCCACAAGGAGGGTTCTTTTTCCCTTCGAGGACAGCAATGATCCCAGTGTAACTGCAGAAGTGGTCTTTCCCACACCGCCCTTATGGCTGGCAATCGTAACAATCTTAGTTTTATTCATATGTCATTTATTTAAAAATCACTATATTCGCGACGGATTTAAGCCGTGGCAAGAAAGAGATAATCGTTTAGTGCGCAAGTCCCCGCCCGCGAGGTCTCACCTATGGGTAACACTTCTCCATGCATTCCGGGGCACCAGCCTAAGCATCCTTCGGGATGCTTTTCTGCTTATATGGCGTCATCCAACAGGCCCTCGGGATTGCTGTCAAGTCTCATCTCCTCTTCAATGCTGGCTGTATATATCTGTGAGGTAGCTGGAGATGCGTGACGCAGGACACGCTGCACATCTTTCCAGTCTCCCCCGTTCTTCAATATCAGTACACCTGTCGTATGGCGCAGTGAGTGTGCGGAATACTCATGTCCATCCAACCCAATTGCCTTGAGAGCTTCTTTACACAGGTATTGGATGCTTCTGGGCGCCATCCTGACTCCTTTATGTCCTTTCCCCTCGGTAACAAACAATGGGTCAGTCTTGCTACTGGCTTTCCTCTGGGCCAGGTATTCCTGGATAGGTCCCCATACAGGCTGTCCAAGAATGACATACGCATCCTTCTCATCAGCACCCTTGCCCCAAACTTTAAGGACTCTCTTTCCCCTCTTTCTGACCACATCACCTATGTCAGCTCGCGAGACCTCAATCGTCCTCAATCCAGTCCTGAGTATGAGGTTCACGATAGCATAGTCTCTAAGCGATCTCTCCTTCAGGTAGTCAAGGAGGGATGCAGATTCCTGAGGTGACAGCGCACATTTCCTGAATCCTTTCCTCCCCCTGGGAGGCCTGACAGAACGGGCGATGTTGGGATATAGAAGACTAGTCTCTGTCCAACTATAGAACATCCTTACCGCGGTAACATAACCGCCTATAGTCAATGGTGACAGCTTCTCTTTCATCAGGGAATTCTTGAATGACATGATATCTGCCGGAGACAGAGTTTCAAGACTTCTGCCTGATGACCTTATCCATTTGAAGAATCGCACCAGCCCCCATCTGTAAGTCTCACGACTGGTTTCCATTATGTCAAGTCCATTTAAAAAGGAGGTGAGAACCTCATCATAGTCAGCTCCATCTCTAACAGGAAGTCCTCCTGCCTGATGGCTACCCTCTATCTTACACAGTCCAGCATTCATATTCATCGCAACTAACTTCAATAACGAGTATACGATGTTACTCGTGTTACCAATTTTATAGCTGCAAAGTTAAAGACATTAAATATATTTGTTAAAACTCCTTAATATAATCATACTCTAATCTGACTCTAATCTCACTATAATCCATGGAACGGATCAGTAATTCTAGGGTCATCACTTTGTGTAATATTATTGAGTCTGAAAAGTTCTGCAGCTATAATAGAATCAACCTCGTTCTGGATTCTGGTCATATTATCATCCAATACCTTCTCATACGCAGATTGACGTTCACCGGCTATTATCATATCCAAGAGAGCGTCACATTCTTTTGATGTCATCTGAGAAAGCATCTCCTCGGCTTTATCCTCAAGCAGATCTGCGGGATAGACGACATCTCCTTGATGTATCTGATTCTTGCAATATTCAAGAAGATATTCTCTTTGATGCGATCTGACATGTTGCTCTGCCTCATCTTCACCGAAATCCATCATAACCGGGAGCTTCTTCCATTGTTTCATCTCCTCTTCAAGAGCCTCTCCATCCCTGAATATCCTTGCGCAGAAGAGCTTCTGCCGTATCGGGTGCTCGAATGTGTCAGCCACCTTTCCGATGAATTCTCCCTGAGACAACGTTCCGATCCTACTTACAGGCATAAGTTCCTCCTTCTGTCTGGATATATTGATAGAATCATTCGAGCGGCCGATTGTCTCACTTTCCTTTACCATGTCAGTCTTGCCGAACATCTTGCTCATTCTCTCTGCCGTCTTTCCGGTCACCTGACCTGAAATAATGCTGGCGACATTACTGAAGATAACCTCAGCCTCTTTATCTCCATAGTCACGGATTAGCTGACTGAGATCCTGCATGCCGAGAACTGTCTTCACTCCGTTTGACCTGGCCGTTGCCATCAATAGATCCAGGCCTTTCAGGTATAGTGTAGGCAATTCATCAAGCAATATAGCGCACGGACGTTTGCCGGGACGGTTTACGTTCTTGAATATTCGTGAGGTATAGAGGGCAAGGGCAGAGCTGTTTATTGCCTGTCTTGCCGGGTC
>JAFZDJ010000064.1 GCA_017561265.1 Bacteroidales bacterium | reverse complement strand
GCATCGTGTTGTAATTTTCGAGAATGCTTCCGTCGTCCCATTTCCAGGGAGTGGGGGTGGAATAGTCAAAGCCGTTCTCGCTCACGGAAAGAAGTCCCTGCTCGTCCGTGCGAAGAGTGCTGGATCACCTCCTTTCTATGGAGACAGTGCTCGCCAAGGAATTGGCTTGAGCGTAGTTTTTGGTAGAAAAAACCCGGGCGAGATTAACCGAGGTACTTAGATTTGTTGTTCGATTTTGAGGGATCGCAAGATCTCAACAAAATACACCCGGGGGTGTAGCTCAGCTGGGAGAGCACCTGCCCTGCAAGCAGGGGGTCATGGGTTCGAATCCCATCATCTCCACCAAGGGAACAAGTGAAGAACCGCAGAGTTAACCACGGAATATGGGCTCATAGCTCAGGTGGTTAGAGCGCGCGCCTGATAAGCGCGAGGTCGGTGGTTCGAGTCCACTTGAGCCCACCAAGCATACTTTAAGATGCGGGAACAACCCGAGCGCTTCAATGCTACGCATATAAAACGCGGTACGTTGGAGAGTGGTTCGACGGTTGAGCCGAGCAGCTTAAAGGATGCGGAAAATGTTCATTGAAAACCGAATAAGAGTATAAAGAAGAGTAAACGAACAGATAATTGAGAGAAGACTAAATTTTCAGGTAATTGACTAACTAAGTCAAGCGAAAGTAAGGTCTTTCCGAAAAGGGTAAGTTAACTACAATTTTGTCACAGAGGTGGCAAAGTAAAAAAACAACAACCGATATTATCGAGAAACTCAACGCAATAGGAAGTTCAAGCGAACAAGAGCGTAAGGTGAATGCCTTGGCATCAGGAGCCGATGAAGGACGTGACAAGCTGCGATAAGCCTCGGGGAGCTGCAAATAAGTTGATCCGGGGATGTCCGAATGGGGAAACCCCCATGGTGAAGAACCATGGATCCTGTACTGAATACATAGGTGCAGGAGGGGAACCCGCCGAAGTGAAACATCTAAGTAGGCGGAGGAAGAGAAATCAAACGAGATTCTGCTAGTAGCGGCGAGCGAAAGCGGAAGAGGCCAAACCGAGAGTAGTAATACTTTCGGGGTTCGGACCGGTATAAGCATTGAGGTAACGTAGTCGAATGGGATGGGAAGCCCAACCAAAGAATGTGAGAGTCATGTAGGCGAAACGTGAAGACAGCGACCGGTATCCAGAGTACGTACGGACACGTGTAATCCGTATGGAAGATAGGGGGACCACCCTCTAAGCCTAAATACTACCTGATGACCGATAGTGGAGCAGTACTGTGAAGGAAAGGTGAAAAGAACCCCGGGAGGGGAGTGAAATAGAACCTGAAACCTTATGTTTACAAGCACACAAAGCACGTTAAGGTGCGATGTGGTACTTTTTGTAGAACGGTCCGGCGAGTTAATGTATGCAGCGAGGTTAAGTACTGAAGGTACGGAGCCGTAGGGAAACCGAGGGTGAACAGCCCGTATAGTTGCATGTATTAGACCCGAAACCGGGTGACCTATCCATGAGCAGGTTGAAGTTGTCGTAAAAGACAATGGAGGACCGAACCGACCCCCGTTGAAAAGTTGGCGGATGACTTGTGGATAGCGGAGAAATTCCAATCGAACCCGGATATAGCTGGTTCTCCCCGAAATAGCTTTAGGGCTAGCCTTGCATATATTTACCGGGGGTAAAGCACTGAATAAGCGCGGGGTCGAAAGATTACCAACCTTTATCAAACTAAGAATACCGGATAAATGAGTGCAGGAGTCAGACTACGTGAGATAAGTCTCGTGGTCAAAAGGGAAACAGCCCAGATCTACAGCTAAGGTCCCAAATGTATGCTAAGTGGAGAAGGATGTGACAATGCTAAGACAACTAGGATGTTGGCTTAGAAGCAGCCACTCATTCAAAGAGTGCGTAATAGCTCACTAGTCGAGTGATGTTGCGCCGAAGATTTAACGGGGCTAAGTATACAACCGAAGCTTAGGCAGTATTTATACTGGGTAGGGGAGCGTTCCATGCGGGGTGAAGCGATAGCGTAAGCAGTCGTGGACTTCATGGAAGTGAGAATGCCGGAATGAGTAGCGAGAATTGCG
>JAFZDJ010000063.1 GCA_017561265.1 Bacteroidales bacterium | reverse complement strand
TTTTTTAGTACTTTTGCGTAAGATTTGGCAAAATGAAAGGATTTTTAGATAAATTTCATGAATTGAAGATTTTTACTCTTGATGATGCTGCACGTATCGTCAAGAGTAAGACTTATGCGATGACAATATTGAGGGGATATATTGAGGAGTCTCTGGTTGTAAAGATCCGCAGGAATCTATATGGTGTTACAAATCTTGCGACCAAACATATTGAGGCAAACCGCTATGAGGTTGCTTCCGCACTGACCCCTACAGCATATATCTCGTACCATTCCGCCCTGGAGTTCTACGGTATGGCCAATCAGGTCTTCAACACCATGTATGTCGCAAGCGAAAGCAGATTCAACAGTTTTGAGTTCGACGGACTTTCATACATATATGCTAAAAGCCAGACAGACATAGGGATTGAAACTCCGATAATGTCATACGGAATAAGGGTTACCAGTCTGGAGAGAACCGTAATCGACTGTATTGACAGGATTGACAGGTGCGGAGGGTCAGAAGAGATGCTTCAGTGCTTCGGTATGATAATGCATATCAGTGAAGCCAAGTTGATGGAAGTTCTTGCAAGTTATGATAAAGCAACTCTTTATAAGAAGGCTGGATTTATTCTGAGCAGGTTCAGAGGACGGTTTAATCTCAGCGATGACTTCTTCCAGATATGCAGGGAAAGAGCAAATGTAGGCTCTAAAGTGCTTACATCCTACGAAGATTGTAATGAGTATGACAGGGAATGGAACCTTTCATATCCTGACACTTTCAATTCATTCGACTATTAAAGAGTATGAGGGCTTATAATAAGATGAACTGGAAAAGGTAGCCAGAGAGACCGGCTTCATAAGGGATAATCTTGAGAAGGTGATCCGCCTAAGCAATATCCTGGAATTTCTCGTGCCAAATGATGATTTGAAAGGGAAAGTGGTCCTTAAGGGAGGCACGGCGATCAATCTCACTGTGTTTGACATGCCTCGTTTGTCGGTTGATATTGACCTTGACTATTGCTGCAATTCAAGCAAGAATACACACGCTCTTGATTCGTGGGTGTTCAGTTACTTGAACGCCGGTGGAAACAGGGAGAACATCAAGATTGAAATCAATTATATGATGAGAGCCCATATTCTTGAGCCTCTGACCAGGAAGACATCCGTTCCTTTTATAGAAGAGGTAGATGTATATGCCTTGGCCCCGCTGGAACTATTCGGCAGCAAGATAAAGGTATTGATTGAAAGAGCGGCTCCAAGAGACATGTATGATGTCAATCGCATGATTAAAGAGAATATTTTCAAGGAAGACCAGATGGATATGCTACGAAAGATAGTTGTATTCTATCTTGCTGTCGGAGGGAAGAACAAACCGGAAAAGGCGTATTCGTTTGAGAGGATCCGAAACATCAAGTTTCCTCAGATCAGGTCAGCCTTAATCCCTGTACTTAAAAAGACAGAGAAGTTTGATTTTGAAGAGGCTAAAACAAACGTTATCTCATTCTTGTCAGAGCTCCTCATCCTAGGTGATGCCGAGAAAGATTTTATAGAATCGTTTAATCAAGGAGAATATAAGCCTGAGGTTCTGTTTGATGACCATGAAATCGTTGAAAGGATCAAAGAGCATCCGATGGCTTTATGGAAGATGAATGAAGTTGAGTGATTATGGCGAAGGTAGGTGGATATATTATATCAAGGCGGAGCCGGTGAAGTGAATCAGGGCAGAGAGTGGGAGTCTTCTGACCGGAGTCTTCAAAATATTGTATATTACCCTTGCATTTCTGCCCCCCGATTATCTTTGTAGGAAATGTAATATTCTATAGAATTTTGTAAGTTTGTAACCATTATGAGAGACAAAAGGATTAAAGTGGTCAGTTACATTCTGACTACTATCATAGTAGCCGTTATATTGTTTGCATTTTATAGTTTGGGGCAGTATCTCTTCATCAAATTTGGAGACAGAGAAGCATATTCGTTTGCTGAAGCAGCATTTTATGGGATAGGTACAAGCGTGGGACTTGTCCTGTACCAGATTTATGTCGATCACAAATAAAACTGTGGAAGGCTGAATAAGATTGTGGCCGGCAAATACAATGTAAAATTCTATACACTATTGTAAAGGGCCTTTACAATAGTGTAAAATTTCTTTACACTGTACCCCCCCCCGAAAATGCAAGCGATTGTTTACTAGCAAATTATGCATTGTGGCACATAAGATGTAGCTATTGGGGGGATACAGCAACAGGCTGAAGCCCCAAAGAAACAACAACTAACCAATAACAAAACAGATGAAGAGTTTCATAAACTTTCTCAAACGAAACAGAATCTATACTGCAATCAATCTCATCGGACTGACTATATCGATGACGTTCGTGCTGATTCTTGCGGCTTATGTCAGGAAACAGTTGTCAACTGATGCGTTTCAGGAAAACGGAGACAGGATAATGATCATTGCCAATGACTGGTACGGAAGTGCATATCATCTTAAGGATCATATGCGGGACAGATATCCTGAGATCGAAAATTACTGTGCATTCCTGCACGAGGCGAACATTGAGGCGAAGGTAGACGGAAACACGGTCTATGCAGACTATAATTATGCAGACTCCTCTTTCTTCGACATTTTCTCATTCCGTATCATAGAGGGTGATGTGCAGGAATTCAAGAATTCGGATAATAACCTCATCGTCAGTGAAAGTTTCGCACGGAGGATGTTTCCGGATGAGAGTGCAATAGGCCACCATATATACGACTGCACTATTGTGGCTGTTATGGAGGATATTGACAATTCGGTGATACCGTACTGCGACATCCTTATCCGAGGGGAATGGATGGAGAAAAACAATCCTGCCCACAATATGGATCTCGGCAACAGCGGAGATGTACAGACATTCGTCCTGGTGAAGGAAAACTGCGACCTGATGTCCCGCAGAGATGATATGCTCGAATATTTCAAGGAAATATGGTGGACTTACAAGGGAGGAGTCAGCACAGAACTGCGCCTTATCCCGTTACGCGACATATATTTCTATGATGTCGAAAAGATCCCGCAACTGCTGAAAGGCGACAAGAGTGTGGTAAGTATGCTGGCTATGGTCTGCATTGTCCTTCTTATATTCACGATATTCAACTATGTGAATATGACCACCGCGCTGAGCGGTTTCCGAGCGATGGAGATGGCTTCAAAACAACTTCTCGGAGCGTCCAGGGCACGTCTGTTCCTTAAACTGATGTCCGAATCGACCTTGTTGTGCTTCATAGCCACGGCTGCAGCATTCTTCATAGCCGAGGGGCTTTCACCGACAGCATCACGTCTGCTTGAATATGACTTTTCTATATTCGAGGCAGCCACTTTCGACAATATCGCGATAATAATAGCATTCATCGTGCTGCTCGGCATCATATCCGGTCTTGTTCCGGCTTTCGTACTGCTGAGAGTAAGACCGATAGACATCGTGAGAGGATCCTGGAAGGCAAGGACAAAGACGGTTGGAAGCAGGATAATAATTGTTCTTCAGGCGGTTACCACTATGTGTATGCTTATCGCAGCCATAACGATGAACAGGCAGATCAACCATATGCTTGAAGCACCGCTTGGATATACTACAGAAAATGTCATCAACATCAAGAACCAGTTCGGAATGCCGCAGCAACTGAATGTTGCGAAAGAGAAACTTCTTGATCTTCCTTGTGTAGTGAATGTGGGATATGGTCAAGGTACGCCGCTCTACGGCTCCAACAACAATACGATGCCGATACAGGGAGTAGGCTATGTGTCGTTCCAGCAGTTTATGGGCGATCAGGGATATTTCGATATTCTGGGCATACGTGAGAAGCAGGACAACAACGCTCCATATACCTATTGGTTCAACGAGTATGCCTTCAAGGAACTCGGGATAGACGAAGATGCTCAGACTATTCTGGCAGGTAATGAGGAATGGGAAAACGAGATGCCTGTAGGAGGTGTATATTACGATTTCAAGGTACGGCCTCTTCTTGAAAATCAGTCTTCCGCTATGATTTTCAACTACCGCGACAAATGGCCTGACCAGCTTTATCCGTGGAACATTCTGGTTCAGGTAAACAGCGACCGCACGGAGGCAATGAATGCTGTCAAATCTGTGTTTGCAGAGGTGTTCCCGGAAGTCCTGTTCGAAGGAAAGTACATATCGGATGAGGTAGCAGACACATTCAGACGTGAGATGAAGATCCGGGACATCATAACATTGTTCACCATAATTTCAATCTTCGTCTCAATGCTCGGACTGTTTGCTATGAGCATATACTATATGAGTCACGAAAAGAAGAATGTTGCACTGAAGATAATAATGGGTGCTGACAGAAGGGGTGTGCTTGCTGGATTGGTGGGGTCGTTTATGAAAATGATTGTTGCGGCTGCTGTAATCAGTATTCCTATAGGGTGGTATGTAATGGAAAGGTGGCTTGACGGATTCAGTTACAGGATTCAGATGTACTGGTGGATACCGGTGGCTGCGGCACTTGTCACAATCCTCACATCATTCCTCACTGTGCTATGGCAGAGCATCAGGACTGCCGACACCAATCCGATTGAAACATTGAAGAACGAATAACACAATAACACTAAAAGCAATGATCAAAGTAACAGATATCACCCAGGTTTTCCGTACAGAGGAAATCGAGACAACAGCACTCAACAAGGTTTCATTTGAAATCAATAGTGGCGAATTCGTGGCCATTATGGGCCCTTCAGGATGCGGCAAGTCTACCCTGCTGAACATCCTCGGACTTCTTGACAACCCTACAGACGGAAGCTACATGCTTCTCGGACAGGAAGTTGCAAAGCTTAAGGAAAAGGACCGCACCAAGTTCCGCAAGGGCAACATCGGCTTCGTCTTCCAGAGCTTCAACCTCATCGACGAGCTCAACGTATTCGAGAATGTTGAACTCCCCCTCCGCTATCTCAACATCAGCGCATCAGAGCGCAAGCAGCGCGTTACCGAGATGCTCAAGAGGATGAACATCAGCCACCGCGCCCAGCATTTCCCTCAGCAGCTCTCAGGAGGTCAGCAGCAGCGTGTAGCAATCGCCCGAGCAGTCGTATCGAATCCTAAGCTGATCCTCGCCGATGAGCCTACAGGTAACCTCGATTCAAAGAACGGCAAGGAAGTCATGGATCTCCTGACTGAGCTCAACAAGGAAGGTACGACCATCGTGATGGTGACCCACTCGCAGAAGGACGCTTCCTGCGCACAGAGGATCGTGAATCTCTTCGACGGTGAGATTGTCAGCGATGTGGAGAGCGAACTATAAGAATTGTTAAACATAAATACTGTTCCGGTCAGAGGACGTGAGTCTTCTGGCCGGAGTTATTTGGTCAGGAATGATGCTATGTCCTCTCCTTCCGGCATATTGAGGGTCTGACGGATGGTGCTCTTGCGCTGGTAGACTGTTCGGACGGACTGCTGGGTCACTACGCTGATTTCCTTGGTGGAGAAGTTGGCCTTGAGGAGGCAGCATAGTTGGATTTCCTTTTCATTCAGGATGTTTCCGAATCTTTCAACAAGTGATGTGTAGAATCCGTCATAGATATAGTCCATTGTCTGATATAGGTCTTTCCAGTTCAGGAGAGCATCTACATTGACTTCCTGGCTGGTGATCTCCTTCATCCTCTTCAGGAGTTCCTGATTGGCTGTGGTAGGGTTTGATGCTGCCATTCGTATGACTCCAAGCTGCTGGAGCACTATTCTTTTGAAGAAACGGTCATCCTTCTGCTCGGTATTCACCTGCGATTCGCTGACCAGTTGGCGCAAGGCTTCCAGTTCTTCCTCCTTCTCGATAATCTGTTGCTTCTTTCTGCGGTAATAGAATACAGATACTGCTATCATCAGCAGTAAAGCCAATGCCACATAAGTAAGGATAATCTGGGTGCGCTGTTTCTCGATAGTCAGTTTGAGGTTCTTTTCGGCCAGCTGCTGATTGTTTGCTTCCTTTGCATCAGTTATAGCCTGTTTCTTATATGCGTTTTCCTGCAATGAATTTACAAAATTTGCCCATTCCATTACATTGATGCGTTTGTCCTTTGCATAGTCCAAGGTACTTTTCAGCATCTTCATGTAGCTTGACATGGATACATTGTTTCTGAAATTATCGTCGGCATATTCATCGGATAAGCGCAGATGCTTCTCAGCTTCCTGGATACGG
>JAFZDJ010000062.1 GCA_017561265.1 Bacteroidales bacterium | reverse complement strand
GTCTGCCGCCTCTCTTGCCTTTTCTGCCGTAGAGCCGATAATGGGATATGCCTTCTTTTGTATGCGTTCCCATTGCTTCTCCACAAGCTGCTGATGATAAGGACTTGCCGAAATAGCCTTCTTGTCACGCTCACGCATACGCACGAGGCTGTGCTGCGGAGAGTCACAGTCGATGATTGCGACATTAAGGTCTTTCTCATAGTGAAGGTAGCTGGCGAGTACTACCGTAAGGGCTGACTTACCAACCCCGCCTTTCTGGTTGCTGATAGCAACTAATAAAGATTCCTTGTTCATAATACTAAAAAATTAAAATGTTAATAAATAACTTAACTGTCTCTTCCAATCTTCCGTGAACGCTACCTTCTGACTATCCGTTAGCGGTTGTTTCCGCTATCGGTATCTTCCGTTGTTCCGACCATCATAGCAACCGTTATCGGATACTTCCGACTATCCAACCGCTATTGGTCGGTATGTTGGTCATGACCTTCCGTTAACCGTCATATCCGACATTGCTTCCAACTATCCAACTGTTCACGGAAGCAACCGACAGTGTGACCATTATTCCGTTATCGGAGGGTAATTTCCAACCGTTCACACCGCAAAGAAATAGCGAAAAATTGGAATAATCACTATGTCGTCAAGCCTCTGACTACACATGTCATCAGATGTCATCACATTGCATATAACTCACTATTTATCAATAGAATACACCTGTCTAACTTTGCACCCGAAAGGTCTATGGACGCACGACGAACGGAGTTTTCGGATGCTTCTCTCTGAGGGGAACGGCGATAGCCAATTTTACGAAGGAAAATTCATGTTCAAGCGAACATAGCAAGTTGTGTTTTGAGGCACCCGAAATAAATTCGGGCACTCAAAACAAACTTGCCACTCGCCTGCGGCTCGGGGAGGGATTCACTCCAAAGTCGTGAATCCATAGCGGAAAATTAGTAACCAATAAAATGTAAAAGTATGCAGACGAACAACAGGAAAAACCAAAGAAAAGGTGTAGGCAGGAAACCAAAGATTGATCCGGCTATACATCGCTATGTGGTCCGATTGACATCGGAAGAGAACGGACATTTCGACATCCAATTCCAAAAATCGGGATTCAAGGAGAGGTCAAAATTTCTAAAGGCTCTAATCTTCGAGCGTGAAGTAAAGGTGGTAAAAATCGACAAGGCAGCGATAGACTACTATATCCGTCTGACGAATTTCTACCATCAGTTCCAAGCCATCGGAAACAACTACAACCAGACAGTGCGAGCTGTCAAAGCCAACTTCGGGGACAAACGGGCATTCGCCCTTGTAGCCAAGTTGGAGAAGGCAACGCTTGAACTGGTGGTGCTGAGCAAGCAAATTATCGCCCTCACACGCGAGTTTGAAGAGAGGTATCTTAATCGTAAAAGCGGAGGTTGATATGGTGGCTAAAATCAACAGAGGTGCTTCGCTCTATGGAGCCATCATCTACAACCAGCAGAAGGTAAATGAGGCGACAGGTCGCATCATAGCGGGCAACCGTATGATTACCGATTCCCTCTATGACCCTAACAGGATTGTCTCTCAGACGATGTTCGCCTTTGAGAGTTATCTCGCTGCCAACCGCAATACCGAGAAGCCTATCCTGCATATATCGCTCAACCCGACATTAGACGACCATCTTACAGACAGCCAGTTTGCAGATTTGGCAGGAGCCTATATGCAGAAGATGGGCTACGGCAACCAACCTTACATCGTCTATCTCCACGAGGATATAGACCGCAGACATAT
>JAFZDJ010000061.1 GCA_017561265.1 Bacteroidales bacterium | reverse complement strand
TTGGTGCGGGCGGCGCGGGAAATCTGGATGAAGACGGCGGCAAGGGAAATCAGGAGTGCAAGGATGATGGCGAGCGCATAGACCCACCAATGGTTCCCGATCCTATATACGAAACCGTCGAGGTATCGTCCGCAGGCGAAGACTGCGACCGGAAGTGCGATGACGCAGGAGATGAAGACTATCTTCATGTATTTCCATATGCTGCCGGCCGTTTCCTCCTCGACAGTACTGCCGTACACTTTCCTGATGGCGATGTCCGATGTGCTTTCCGACGAGAAATATGTGCTCATCGCAACAAGTCCCATAAATGAAAGGATAATGGAAAGGAACATGAACAGTTCCATTATCCTCATATTGCTCTTGACTTCGGTGAGCTTTTCCGTGAGCAGATCCTCAATATATCCGGCAGTCATCGGTTCCATATATATGCCGTTAAGCTCTTCGCTGTATTTCCTGTATGCCTCTTCTATCGCCTTTCTGTTCTCGGCGCGATTTCCTGTAGTTTCGATGAGAAGTCCGGCACCATTAGCCATAAAAGGAGTGAAACTCTGTGTTTCATCCACTCTTACCCAGCACCAGCTGCCGGAGTCATCGATAAGGGCATCGAATATTGCAAAATCTTCAAGAATTCCTCCGAACCGGCTGTCCGGATTCGCCAGCCACATCATCTGGTTTACATCCGGAATGCCCATCTGGGCTGCAAATGCCGACATGTTGTCGTATGTGCCCTGTGTTGTCCATACTGAATTACCCGGGGCATATCCGTCGCTGCTCTTCTTTCCGAAACTATACATCTCGAATGCCTCTGTGTCACATATCAGCATTCCTAACATCAGCTCCTTTCCTGGGGCAGTCTCAACACTGCTTTCCACGAGACCTCCCGGATAACCTTCCGAAAGTCCGATCCTTGTCACGAAAGGCATCTTCCTGATTTCCTCTTCAAGCGGACCACGTTCCTTGATATCGTCCAGCCAGAGATAGTAAAGATCGTCGATATCTGCTCCGACAGGCCTTTCCGCCAGATGCTTCATCTGAAGTTCCATCATTATCGCCAATGCAATCAGTACGATAGATACCGCATTCTGCAGAGCTATGAATATCTTTCCGAAGACCCTTTTGCTGTCGGCCTTGAACTGTCCTTTAAGTACATTCATCGGACTGATCGATATTCCGATTGAAGCCGGGAGAATGCTGGCAGCCAGACCGATGGCCAGGCCGGTGACAAGATAGATGATGATGCAGATAGGGGAGAGGCTGACTCTGATGGGAATGTCGCTCTGGACCAGTCTGTTGATTGACGGCTCAAAAGCAATGGCGATAAGCACGGCTGCCACTGTGCAGAAAATGCTGATTCCGACGGATTCGGCCACATATCTTCTGAATATCGACTTCCTGTCTGCTCCCGATACCATTCTGGTAGCCATTTCCTTGATTCTTTTTCCGGACATCGCTGCGCTGAGGTTGATGAAGTTCACCATTGCAGAGAAAAGAAGAATGAGCACTACCGCCAGCATGATCTTCAGCGTCCTGCTGTCCGCATTGTTCAGACAATTGGCGTAATCTGTATCTCCTGCAAAAAACACCTCGTCATATCTTAAGATGAATGGTTCATATCCCAGGTCGAACGGAGCGTTGTCGAATATCTTCTGCACTTCGGCCTTGACTTTCTCTTCCACATCTTCAATCCTTACGCCTTCGCAAAGCTTTATGAATGTATATGAGTCGTGGATATATGGAATCGGTCTGCCACGCAAGTTGATGTTGTGGATTATGTCACAATATGCAAACATTTCATTGTCAAAGTCTTCTATTACTCCGGCGACAATCTGTTCTGGACCACTTTTGTGGATTCTGCTGCCGATGATCTTTTCTGCTCCTCCGTGCGCATTGGCAAAGCTTTCGCTGACAACCACATTGTTCACATCGTCGAACACATCAGCCGAACCGCTGATGAATCGGATATTGAACATCTCGAAAAACTCCTTATCCACGCAGATGTTCTCTACGGGCACGACTTCACCTTCCAGCCTTGTCGGGCTTTCAAAGATATCATAATAGCAGCCGGCCTGCTCGATTTCCGGTATGTTCGCTTTCAGGATTCCCGGTGAATCAAAACGAAGACCGAGAACCTTCGTATTCTCGTCACTCCTTCCGATAGTGAAAATGCGTTCGTAATCCTCGCAGTTTCTCGCCACGGAGTAC
>JAFZDJ010000060.1 GCA_017561265.1 Bacteroidales bacterium | reverse complement strand
CGTCTGCGTCGATAAGGAGTACCTTGTCGAACTCGACTGCAGCACCCTTCTCAGCCGCGAGGCGGTTGACGAAGATTTCCATACCAGCCTCTACCTTGAACTGCTGGCCTGCAATTTCTACGATTGCGTACATAAAAACTTGTAAATATTAAAAGTTTTAGAAAGCAAGCGGCTGTCCCTGACAGCTCTTTGACATTGGCTTGACAATCTGTAAATAATCTTCTATGTAATATAAATTACTGCTCGTCCTGAAGCTGAAGCTGCTGAACGTAGATAGCCTTCTGCATCTGAATTCTCTTCTTCACTGACGGCTTGACGAAGTTCTTTCTTGCGCGAAGCTCACGGATTGCACCTGTCTTCTCGAACTTTCTCTTGAACTTCTTCAGAGCCTTCTCGATGCTCTCACCATCCTTTACTGGAACTATAATCATGTCTAAATCACCTCCTTTTCATTATAGGGCTGCAAAGATAGACATAATATTTTAATTTACAAGTACCTTATTTTGAATTTATGAGATTTTTAAATGTTTCCATTCCTTTGGTAGCCACATCTTTAATATGCGTGATGCGTCCGTCCCGTACAGGTACATCCTTGGGGTCGATTATATATATAGGAGTCGTCATCTTCGCGTATCTGTAAAGACCCGCGGCAGGATAGACCTGAAGCGATGTACCCACGATCAGCAGGATATCTGCAGCTTCAACAGCATCAATGGCAGCTTCTATCTTAGGGACAGCCTCGCCGAACCAGACGATATGAGGCCTGAGCTGACTTCCATTCGGAGCCATATCGCCGACATGTACAGCATCAGCACCTATATCAAAGACCGTTTCCTCGGAATAGCCGTCACGGTCGTTGCAACAATTCTCCGGGCGCACCTTGGTAAGTTCGCCATGAAGATGGATTATCCTGGTACTGCCCGCCCTTTCATGAAGATTGTCGACATTCTGAGTCACGACAGTCACATCATACTCATTTTCAAGATCTGCTATTGCCAGATGAGCTGCATTCGGTTTCACAGTAAAAAGCTGGGCTCTGCGGGCATTGTAGAAATCAAGTACAAGGGAAGGATTCCTGTACCATCCTTCAATGGATGCAACATCCTCGACCTTATGGTTCTCCCACAGTCCGTCACTGTCCCTGAATGTGCTGATTCCGCTTTCCGCGCTTACTCCGGCACCTGTCAGAACTGTCAGTTTCTTCCTTTTCATCGTATCTCAAAATAAAAATTGCTAACCCAATATTCAAAAAGCGGATCAAGAATTATCGGCTCGTCCTTTTCATTGAAGGTCAATACTTCCTTCTTCTTCAGAGCATCCTTAACTCTGCGGACATTTGCAGATGAATTAAGACGGTACTTCTCGATTACGTCCGAGGCGCTGAACTTGACCACGCCGTCCAGGACAGCCCTGAGCAGACTCAGCTGATGATCCGTAAGGTCGTTGATGATGGAAATGAATCTCGGTTCATGGACGGCAATCATCGAATTGAGAGCATCGGTCATCATCGTTTCAGTCACAAATCCTTTGGAAAGAGCGTCACATATAGCCGCGAGGTGATTCATATACCAGAGGTTGCACTTGAAAAGCTCGCATGCTCCCATTGCAAGATTCCTGTCGAAGGACTTACCCATTCCATTGAGGAAGCCTTTCACGACATGTTCGATGATCTCCTTCTCATCAACCGGAGCAAGAGCCACATGGTTGACCTGACGATAGAAATAACGCTTCTCCTCGAAAATGAACTTCATGGCATTGACCATGGCTCCTGACATGACATACACAACAGGATAAGGATTGGACCTGTCCCTTTCCTTCATCATCCTTTCCATGAGCTTGAACACATCATCATACTCATCTGCGTTCATCAGGTTCTGGAATTCCTTCAAGATCACAAAGAACGGGATATGCTTTTCCTTGGCTATCCTCTGAGGCAGCTCAAGCATCTTCTCCACATCATTCATGTCCGGATTCCAGTTCAGCGACACGAGTTCCTCATAAGTCATGAAACGTACCCGGTCGAAGACGAAGTGGGTACCTGCTAGATAGTCACGGACAATAGCGGCATAATCATCCGGAGTAGATGCCGCTGATTTCATCACAGCTGTTCCGAACTTGATCAGAAAATCGCTCAAGGTCCTGACATTCAACATATCCACAAAAGCGACGGTAAACTGCATTCCGTCGTTCCTGAGATTATATAGAGTCTGATGGACAAGAGACATCTTGCCCGTCTTCGGTGGTTCATAAATAGAGACATGTTCGCCGGCTCTGAGAAGATTTCCCAGAATCATGCATTCAGATCTTCTGCCGATGAAATAGCGGCCGGTCACATGCTTGTCATATATAAAAGGAGTATCCATCTGATATCAATTACTTTCAATGTGCAAAATTAGCATGTCAAGACGATGCATGCAACAAAAATGTTTCATAGATATTAACATATGATTGTGAATAAATCACGGATTATTTTATATATCTTTGTATGTTCGGTAATATATGGAAAAGAAGAAAAGACATATAGCGGTAAGGATCCTCCGATTGATTCTATGGACAGCCATAATATGGGCAGGCCTTCTGCTTGCCATCCAGCTGCTTCTTTCTACTTCCATGGTCAACAGGCTGATAGACAGATATGCCCCGGAATATATTGACGGCAATCTGGAGTTCAGCAAGGTCAGGGTCAGCATGTTCCGCCATTTCCCGAATGTCGGAATAAGCTTGGAAGACGGTTCACTGACATACCCATCCGACAGATTTGAAGACCTCAGAAAGCAAAGTCCTCAAGGAAGGCTGCTCTACAGCGGATGCGGAGAAGAAACAGACACTCTCGCATCATTCCGCAGATTCTCAGCAGGCATAAATGTCGTATCATTGCTGTCAGGCAAGGTAAGCATATCCCATATAGTGATGGTCAGGCCGCGCATATTCGCCCATTCATTCGACAGCACCAACGTCAACTGGGATATATTCCGTCTACCGGAAGATGAGGATACGACATCAACCGCCCTGCCTCCGATATCGATAGGCAGAATCAGGCTTTCTGACCATCCACACATTGTCTACACTGACAGCGAGGATACCCTTTTCGCAATGATAGACGTAAAGAAGATCGGATTTGACGGAAGGCTCGACACGAGAAAAGTTTCAAGAAACAGGATAGGCCTCACATTCGACAGCCTTATTGTCGCAGGAAGGTTGGCGTCCGACACATTAGGACTTAGGGTAGACAAGCTTCACATGCATGAACATCATGACCATATGGATATCCATACTGAAGCAAATGCCCTTCTGGCGACAAACGCATTCGGCAGGATAAATATCCCGATCAGCATAAAAGGCACAGCCGGAATCACAGAAAAGGAACCGTTATCGGTAGCTCTTCATGGCTTCAGAGCTGACATAGCTGCCATGCCGATAGAGTTTGACCTGGACATAAGCAAGGAAGACAGCGGCATAGCTCTGGACGGACGTTTCGGTATGGAAGCCTGCAGGATAGAGGATCTGATCGACGGATTCATCAAGAAGATAATACCGGAAACGGCAGACATACGTACAGATGCCCGGATTTCACTTTCAGGCTCCTGCAAGGGCACTATCGGCAATGGTACGCTTCCGTCATTCGAAGTTGCTTTGTCGGTACCACATTCGAACATAAGCCACAAGGACGTAAAGCACAGCATAAGCATTGCATTGGAAGCCGGAGCAGAGACGGACAATGAAGGAAAGGTGAATGTCCGGGTGGAAGATCTTGACCTGGACACATACGGACTCAGTCTCGATGCCGGAATCAAGCTGACAGATCTTATCGGAGACGACCCTCTTGTCGAGATAGACGGCCGCATGAGAGCTTCTGCAGACTCTCTTGTCTCATTCCTTCCTGAAGACTATGCCATCCATGCAGAAGGAGGTCTTTCAGCCAAGCTGAACGGAAGCATCAGACTCTCGCAGATGGACATCTACAACTTCGGAATGGCAGAGATTACGGGAAACATCAGCAGTGACAGGCTCATCCTTGATTCCCCTGCCGACACCATATCCATAAGTCTGAAGGATTTCGCAATAGACCTGGCGCCAGAGTCAAAGACTTCAAGGACAGGAGCCGGCACATTCAGGCTTCTCGGCATAAACGGAACATTGGCCAAGGCTGACATCGCATTGAAGGAAGCATTGGAATTCAACGGAACTGAGATATCGTTTGCCGCAAAGAATTCCGTAGATGCAATGAAGGGTGATGACAAGAAGGTTCATCCGCTCGGAGGCCATCTGGACGCACAGGAACTGGCATTGAAGGATGGCGAAGGCATGTCGGTGACTCTGGACAACACACGCACCAGCTTCCAGATGGTGCCTAAAAAGGACAACCCGGAGATTCCTGTGCTCAGTCTCAGAAGCAGCAACAAGCGTATCTATCTGAGAGACAACACCAACCGCGCAATCCTCACTGATGCGGAACTTAATGGAACAGCAGCAATGAACTCTATAGAACGAAGGCTCAAGAGAAAGGCCTATATGGATTCGCTTTCTGCTGCCCATCCAGAGATTCCTCGTGATTCATTGATGACACAACTCAGGTCGCGACGCAATGTCAGAGAGATTCCTGAATGGATGACGGAAGAATCATTCAAGGCCAGCGACATCAATTTCTCGCTTGACGGTGCACTGGCTGAAAACTTCCGCAAATGGGACATCAGCGGAGGCATCAAAGTGCGTACAGGTATCCTCATGACTCCTTACCTGCCTTTAAGGAACATACTGAAGGGTACAGATATCGAATTCAACAATAACGAGTTCAAAATCAACGAGTTCAAGATGGTATCAGGAGACTCGGAAGTATCTGCCAAAGGCTCGCTGAGCGGCCTGAGAAGAGCGCTTCTCGGACGCGGAACCTACAATCTGGACATGGATCTCAGCAGCGGAAAGATGAATGCAGACGAGCTCCTTGCCGCATTCAACGCAGGAATGTCCTTCGATCCTGATTCCGAAGCAGGAGCAATGTCCGGAGCATCTGACTCGGAATTCCTCAAGATGGTAGTTGCGGACTCATTGGAAGCAGACAACGGAAACTCACTCATCATAGTGCCGGCAGACCTCAATGCCGACATCAGGCTGCATGCCTCCGACATAAGCTTTTCCGACCTTCATATCGACAGTCTTAAAGCCGATATCCTGATGAAGGAACGCTGCATGCAGATAATAAACTCGACTGCAGGAACAAACATGGGAAAAGCAGAATTCGAAGGCTTTTATTCGACCAGGACAAAGAAGGACATAAGGACAGGATTCAATTTCAACCTTATGGACGTGACATCGGAGAAGGTCATCGCCATGATGCCTGCGATAGATACGATAATGCCACTGCTGAAATCGTTCAGCGGACTGATTGACTGTCAGATGGCAGCAACTGCAAGCCTGGATACATGCATGAACATTCTCACACCTTCCATCAACGGAGTTGTAAGGATCGAAGGAGAAGATCTGACCATGAAGGACAATGAAGTCTTCAGCAGTCTTGCCCAGAAATTGAAGTTCAAGAACAGGAAAGAAGGAAGAATCGACAAGATGACTGTAGAAGGAGTAATACAGGACAACACTCTGGAAGTATTCCCTTTCATCCTTGATCTGGACAGATACACATTGGCTCTCAGCGGATTACAGAACATGGACATGTCATACAAGTACCATGTATCGATCATACGTTCGCCTATCGTATTCAAAGTGGGAGTGAACATATACGGTCCAGACTTCGACAACATGAAATTCAAGATAGGAAAGCCTAAATACCGGACCACCGACGTGCCTGTATTCACAGCAGTCATTGACCAGACCAGAATCAATCTGGCCGAATCAATCAGAGGCATCTTCGAGAAGGGCGTAGAGATTGCGGTGAAGGAAAATGAACGTCAGGACGCAATCAATGCTCATAAGGAGAACATCGGCTATGTAAATGCAGCCGAACAGGATATGGAAGAGCTGACAGCTGAAGAACAGAGACAGCTCGAAGAGGAAAGCATGAAGGCAGAAGCTGTTCTGCCAGTAGACAGTCTGTCCATATCCAGGACATTGAATGAAATGATAATAAAAAGAAATATAGAAGATGAACAGTCAGGAGTACATTGAAGTTGCGATAAAGATCGCACCGTTCAGCGAAGAAAATGCAGAAATCGTTACAGCAGAGATCAGCGAACTGCCTTTCGAATCATTTACCATGGAAGATCCTTATCTTAAATGCTACATACAGAAGGAACTTTATGACGCTCAGTCTCTTAAAGTAGTACTAGGAGGCTTGGAAGGAATGGGATTCGACGTGGAATTCTCAGCGAACCTTATGCCCGCAGTCAACTGGAACGCCGTCTGGGAAAGCCAGTTCACACCAATCGTCGTGGACAATGCATGCACAATCAAGGCATCCTTCCATAAGGATCTCAAGAGAACCCGCTTCAACATCACCATAGATCCGAAGATGGCTTTCGGAACCGGTCATCACCAGACCACATATATGATGTGCCGCGCTCTTCTGCAGAATGAAGAGGATGTGCGCGGAAAGGTAGTCATGGACATGGGATGCGGAACTGCCATTCTGGCTATTCTCGCGGCTAAGATGAAGGCAGAGAGAGTCTATGGAATCGATATAGATGCAGTAGCTGCCATATCAGCCTATGACAATGCAAGGCTCAACAGGGTCGGCAAAATCATGGAGACATACTGCGGAGATGCATCCCTCCTTCAGAGAAACTCTTATGACGTACTTCTTGCCAACATCAACCGCAACATCCTGCTTCAGGACATGCCGACATATGCCCATTCACTTCATAAGGGAGGTCTCCTTTTCGTAAGCGGCTTCTATGTAGAGGATATGCCTATGCTGATCGGAACAGCTGCAGCCAACGGCTTGGAATACGTCAGCCATGACTCTATGGACAACTGGTGCTGCATAAAATTCAGGAAATAACATCAAGCTTCAGTCTTTAAAAGAGAACCATCGCCGGTTCTCTTTTTTGTGTTCGGGCCGATTACTGATTATCGAACTTTCCATGAGGAGTATATGAAGAGCTGAGATTGCTCAATTATTTGAAATAAGGTTTTATTTCTATAACTTTACACACATAAATCATAATTTATGAAAAAGCCTTTCATTACATCTTTACTGCTTTTATCCATCATCTTTACATCAGGGATAAATAAGGTACAGGCTCAGAACTTGCAGCTGTTCTATGATGCTGGTCGAGGATGCTTCACATCAACGGTGGAAATGTTCCGTCCTGATGCCGGCGGAAGCACATTCTTCTTTATTGACTTTGACTACTCTCCCAAAGCCAGTGGAGCATATTGGGAAATTGCCCGCGAACTGAATTTCTGGCAGGATTCAAAAGTAAACTGGCTTTCCGTTCACGTTGAATATAATGGCGGACTCAGTGTAGGAACCGCGTTCAACAATTCATTCCTCGGAGGCCTTACATATTCCGGACACTCGAAGGATTTTACAAAGACATGGTCAGTCTCTGC
Organism: Bacteroidales bacterium; assembly: GCA_017561265.1. The sequence goes on along the minus strand of JAFZDJ010000060.1, from coordinate 1,095 downwards.
TATGTATAAGGCGATTCCTGGAACGTTCGATGCTCTTGGCAAGTGCCAGATGCACAATTTCCAGATTACAGGTGTGTGGGGAATCGAGTTTGCGAAAGGATGGTGTACGTTCAGCGGATTCGCAGATTTCTGGAGAGAACATCGTCCTTGGCAAGGAACTGAATTCATATTCATGACCGAACCTCAGTTCTGGGTAAACATGAACAAGATCAAAGGATGGGAAAACATACATCTTAGTGTCGGTGGAGAACTGGAGCTTTCTGCAAACTTTGTTGCAAAAGGATTCCATGCCATGCCGGCTGTCGGTGCAAAATGGACTTTCTAAACTGAAACGATATGCTCAAGAAACTATTCGGATTTGATTCCACAAAGACAACGGTCCGCACTGAGATTGTTGCCGGTATCACCACATTCCTCACCATGTCATATATCCTTGCAGTCAATCCGACAATGTTCGGCGAGCTTGATGGTATGCCGGTAGGTTCTGTATTTACATCTACCGCTCTGGCTGCTATAGTAGGATGTCTTGCAATGGCTTTTGTCGGCAAGCTTCCTTTCGGTCTGGCTCCAGGAATGGGATTGAACGCATTCTTCGTTTACAGTGTGTGCATGGGAATGGGATACTCATGGCAGTTCGCCCTTACAGCAGTACTTATCGAGGGTATTATCTTTATAGTATTGACACTTACCAATTTACGAGAAGCTATTGTAAATGCGATTCCTATGAGCCTGAGAAATGCCATCGGAGCCGGCATCGGACTCTTCATCGCTTTTATAGGTCTTAAGAGTGCCGGTGTAGTAGTTGCGGATGGAGCTACCCTCGTCGCCCTTGGTGACGTCACCTCAGGATCTGCATTACTTGCTTTTATCGGTCTGGTCATTACAGGCTTCATGTATTCACGCAATGTACCTGGAGCGATTCTCTTGGGAATCATCATCACTATGGTCATCGGTATTCCTCTTGGCGTGACTGAGTTCAAAGGAATCGTGTCAGCTCCTGAATCCATAGCTCCGATCTTCTGTCAGTTCGAGTTTGATAAAATCTTCTCGGTCGACATGCTGGTTGTTGTCTTCACATTCTTCTTTATTGACATG
>JAFZDJ010000059.1 GCA_017561265.1 Bacteroidales bacterium | reverse complement strand
TTTACGATTTCACATAGAAAAAGAAAGCAAGAGCGAACGGTGGATGCCTTGGCTCTAGGAGGCGATGAAGGACGTGGTAAGCTGCGATAAGCTTCGGGTAGGTGCAAACGACCTTTGATCCGGAGATTTCCGAATGGGGCAACCCAATCAGTTGAAGACTGATTACCTAATTAGGGGCGAACGCGGGGAACTGAAACATCTAAGTACCCGTAGGAAGAGAAAACAATTGTGATTCCGCTAGTAGTGGCGAGCGAACGCGGAACAGCCCAAACCACTAACGTTTCGGCGTTGAGTGGGGTTGTAGGACTACGATATCTGAGAAGTATATGAATTGGAACCTGTCTGGAAAGTCAGGCCACAGAGGGTGAAAGCCCCGTACAAGTAAGTATACAATTGGTAGTAGTATCCTGAGTAGCGCGGAGCACGAGGAATTCTGCGTGAATTTGCCGGGACCATCCGGTAAGGCTAAATACTCCCTAGAGACCGATAGTGAACCAGTACCGTGAGGGAAAGGTGAAAAGCACTTCGAGTAGAAGAGTGAAATAGTACCTGAAACTGTTCGCTTACAAGCGGTCGGAGCGGGTTTAACCCGTGACGGCGTGCCTTTTGCATAATGAACCTACGAGTCACCTTCTTTAGCGAGGTTAAGGTTTTAAGGACCGGAGCCGAAGCGAAAGCGAGTCTTAACAGGGCGCATAGTTAGAGGGGGTGGACGCGAAACCAAGTGATCTACACATGAGCAGGTTGAAGTTTCGGTAACACGAAATGGAGGACCGAACCAGTTGACGTTGAAAAGTCTTTGGATGACTTGTGTGTAGGGGTGAAAGGCTAATCAAACTTGGAGATAGCTCGTACTCCCCGAAATGCATTTAGGTGCAGCGTGGTGATAAAGTCTATATGAGGTAGAGCGACTGATTGGATGCGAGGGCTTCGCCGCCTATCAAGTCCTAATAAACTCCGAATGCGTATAGATGTTCCATCGCAGTGAGGGCATGGGTGCTAACGTCCATGTCCGAGAGGAAAAGAATCCAGATCATCAGCTAAGGTCCCGAAATGTATGCTAAGTTAAATTAACGAAGTTTTGTCGCAGTGACAGCTAGGATGTTGGCTTGGAAGCAGCCATTCATCTAAAGAGTGCGTAACAGCTCACTAGTCGAGCGACGGAGCATGGATAATAATCGGGTATAAGCATACTACCGAAGCTATGAATGTTTTATAGCTCCAACCTTCAGGTTGAAGCTAATAAAATATGGTAGGGGAGCATTCCAGTCGGCGTTGAAGGCGTATCGTAAGGTACTCTGGAGCGTCTGGAAAAGCAAATGTAGGTATAAGTAACGATAAAGGAGGTGAGAAACCTCCTCGCCGGAAGACTGAGGTTTCCTGATCAACGTTAATCGGATCAGGGTTAGTCGGGACCTAAGGTTAAGCCGAATGGCGAGGCCGATGGAAGAAACTGTTAATATTCAGTTACTGGCATACGCACTGATGTGGAGACGGAGGAATGAAAGTCCTGCCAACTGACGGAATAGTTGGTTAAAGGGTGTAGGCGTTGATAGTGTAGGCAAATCCGCACTAGAGTCGAACCTGAAAGTACCGAGCGGGCTTGCCCAATCGGAAATGGATGTAAGAACTCCCTAGAAAATCCGCTAAAGATATGTGTATGGCACCCGTACCACAAACGGACACACGTGGTCACGTATAGAGTACTAAGGCGCTCGAGAGATTCACAGCTAAGGAACTAGGCAAAATAGCCCGGTAACTTCGGGAGAAGGGGCGCTCGCTGAAAGATGCGAGCCGCAGAGAAATGGCTCAAGCGACTGTTTAACAAAAACATAGGGCTATGCTAAATCGAAAGATGAAATATATGGCCTGACACCTGCCCGGTGCTGGAAGGTTAAGAGGAGATGTCACGAAAGGAAGCATTGAATTGAAGCCCCAGTAAACGGCGGC
>JAFZDJ010000058.1 GCA_017561265.1 Bacteroidales bacterium | reverse complement strand
TTTTTTTTAGATTATGACAAAAGAAGAATTTTTGCAGTTGCAGGAATTGCAACGCAACAGCGGTCTTCCTTTGATGAAGTACCTTGACCACGTAGGCTTGAAATACTCAACTTACACTTATTGGAGGCGTAAGTTCCGATTTTCTCCCTCTGCGGATGATGATGTTCCTTTTGCCCAAGTCAGTTTACGTACATCTTCAGATGTAACATTACCTGTTCATACGGGTAACATCACCTTGCAATTTCCCAATGGAGTTCGTGTCTGTCTTGAAAGCGGCATGGAAGCAACCGCTTCCCGCTTGATAACCTCTTTCCCTTACTGCCATGTTCTGCCTGAATGATACGATGCGCTACTTCCTTTGTCCCGGCAGGACGGACATGCGCAAGGGTATCAGTTCGCTCTGCGGTGTGGTGCATGAACGTATGGGCTGTAGCGTGAAGAATGGTGACGTTTTCATCTTCATCGGCAGCAGCCGTAAACTGATGAAGCTCCTTCATGCAGAAGACGGTGGATTGGTAATGTACGTAAAGAGGTTGGAAGCCGGCCGTTTCAAGATTCCGGTTTATGACAGGGAGACAAAATCCTATCCGATGGAATGGCGTGACCTTGTGGTGATGGTTGAAGGAATTCAGGAGTCTCCGGAAAATCGTCTAAGACGACTCCGGGCTGAAAGAAAAGAGTATATAGTCTGATATTTGCCTATCATCCGCTTGCTCATTTGGATAAAAATCCGTATCTTTATGTAGCAATTTAAAGGTTAACGGACAATGGATGAAAGGGACATATTACTGAAAACAATAGAGACATTGAATACTACTGTGTCCTCTTTGTCCGAAACAAATACCTCTCTTCAGAAGCGCATTGATGAGCTGACGGCACAGGTCGCCTGGCTGAACCGTCAGCTCTTTGGCCGCAAGTCTGAAAAACTCGCCCCGTTTGATCCGAACCAACTTGACCTGTTCAGCGGACAGGTGCCTGAAAATGCCCTTGAAATCAAGCAAGCGCATGATATTGCCGTGGAAGCTGTCAAGGAAACAGCAGAGGACAGGAAGCGTGAGCGGAAAAACCGCAGGATGATGGAAGACCTTCCCGTATTGGAACGTGTAGTCATCGAGCCGGAAGGCGTCGACCTGAATTTATACAAGAAGATTGGTGAAGAAGTGACCCGTGTAGTGGAACACAAGCCGGGGCAATTGTATGTCAAGGAAATCGTACGTCCCAAGTATGGCTTGAAGGATAATACCGAACTTCCTCCAAACGGGCAGAAATCCGTTGAGATAGCCGCTATGCCTTTGCTTCCTATTTATAAAGGAATTGCCGGACCTACGCTACTGGCAGAAATCCTCCTTCAGAAATATGAATATCACCTTCCGTTCTATCGTCAGGTCCAACAGCTCCGACACTTGGGATTCAAGGCAAGCGAAAGTACGATAGACGGTTGGTTCAAACCTGCCGTAGAACTGCTCAAGCCCCTTTATGAAGTGCTCAAGTCGGAAATCATGAAG
>JAFZDJ010000057.1 GCA_017561265.1 Bacteroidales bacterium | reverse complement strand
TAATTATGGCTGATACCAGAAACATATTAGTATATTATGACGGAGAGCAGGTTGACTCTCCTCTATTGATGGGTACTCTGGCATGTGACCATATCAGAGGCAAGGAAATATTCTCATTCGAGTTCGACGCCTCATGGCTTTCTGACAGACGCTTCAGGAGTTTCGATCCGGATCTTCAGATGTTCGGAGGTAAGCAGTATGTGCCTCAGGGAAAGGATAACTTCGGAATCTTCCTCGATTCCACTCCAGACCGATGGGGACGTGTCCTGCTTGAGAGAAGGGAGGCTGAGATGGCCAGGCTAGAGAACAGGAAGCCAAGGAATCTTTTCGAAACGGATTACCTGCTGGGAGTCTATGACGGCAGCAGGATGGGGGCACTCAGATTCAAGACCGAACCCTCAGGTGAATTCCTTGATAATGATTCCGAAATGGCGACACCTCCTTGGACATCACTCAGAGAATTGGAAAACGCTTCGCTCAATCTTGAGGACAGTCCTGAAGTGCAGCAGAGCAAATGGCTTAGGATGCTGGTTGCACCGGGTAGTTCCCTGGGCGGTGCTAGACCGAAAGCCAACGTCATGCATGCTGACGGGAGTCTATGGATAGCCAAGTTCCCGAGCAGAAAGGACAGACGGGATGTGGGAGCATGGGAAGCCGTATGCTGCGACATGGCCAGAAAATCAGGAATCAATATAAGTGATTTCAAGACAGAACGCTTCAACGACAGGTATCACACTTTCCTCACGAAGAGATTCGACAGGACCAACGAAGGCAGACGAAGGCAGTTTACATCTGCAATGACTCTTCTGGGATACGCAGATGGGGAACGATCGGAAGGAGCAAGCTATCTGGAAATCGCCGAATGGATTCAAAGACATTGCATGAACGTGGACGAAAACCTGACGGAACTCTTCAGAAGAATAGTCTTCAACATAGCGGTCTCGAACTGCGACGATCACCTGCGTAATCACGGATTCATCTACTACCCTAAAGGATGGACTCTCTCCCCTGCCTACGACCTGACCCCGGATCCAGCAGGCTACGGACTGAAACTGAATATATCAGAGACAGACAATGCGCTTGACTACGATCTTGCATTATCGATAGCACCGTATCTTGGAATCAAGAAAGATAATGCTTTGGAGATTGTGAAACAGATAAAGAGCATCGTAGCAGAATGGAGGAAAGTAGCTACCAGATATGGAATTCCCAAGTCAGAACAGGACCTGATTGAAGACGCATTCAGATACTGACAAAGCCGTTGTGAGGCATTGACCCTCGCAACGGCTTTTCCAGATGATGTATGTTGTCGCTATCCCAGCTGGAACTTCCTTGAAGAACGTATCAGTCGGGAGAGCGTGATCGCCATCGACTCCGACTCCTGCAGGACATTTAGATACAGGTATGCGGTGTTGATATTCACCTGTTTTGCCTGGATATCGTCCATTAGTTCCTTTCTCATGTCAGAGAAGACAGTCTGGAGACGTCTGAGTTTCGGCTCAAGATTACGGAGGGCTTCGAAGTCTCCTGTGGCGCTGAGCTCACGGAAGTCAGATATGCAGTCCTCAAGGGCATCCCTCTGCGGTCTGAAATCTAGTATGTACTTCTCAGGAAGGGGTGTGAAGTTATTGTCGACGTGTTCATAGGCAGGCTCGCACATACGTCTGATGGTGTAGTAGAGCTGCTCCAGTTCGTTGAATGAAGCGAAGAACCAGGCATTCTTCGCCATCGCT
>JAFZDJ010000056.1 GCA_017561265.1 Bacteroidales bacterium | reverse complement strand
TTATGGCTAAAGAAAAAAAATTCATCACATGTGATGGTAACCAGGCAGCTGCACATATCTCGTATATGTTCTCTGAAGTAGCAGCTATCTATCCTATCACTCCGTCGTCTACTATGGCTGAATACGTAGACGAATGGGCAGCTCAGGGCCGCAAGAACATCTTCGGCGAAACAGTTTTGGTACAGGAAATGCAGTCAGAAGGTGGTGCAGCAGGTGCTGTTCACGGTTCTTTGCAGGCAGGTGCCTTGACTTCTACTTACACAGCTTCTCAAGGTCTGTTGTTGATGATCCCAAATATGTACAAAATCGCAGGTGAATTCTTGCCTTGCGTATTCCACGTTTCTGCACGTACTTTGGCTTCTCACGCATTGTGTATCTTCGGCGACCACCAAGACGTTATGTCTTGCCGTCAGACTGGTTTCGCTATGTTGGCTGAAGGTTCTGTTCAGGAAGTTATGGACTTGGCTGGTGTAGCTCACTTGGCTACTATCAAGGCTCGCGTTCCTTTCGTTAACTTCTTCGACGGTTTCCGTACATCTCACGAAATCCAGAAGATTGAAATGTTGGAAAACGAAGACCTCGCTCCGCTGGTTGACCAACAGGCTTTGGCTGAATTCCGTAGCCGTGCATTGACTCCTGAAAAGCCAGTTGCTCGTGGTATGGCTGAAAACCCGGATACATTCTTCGCTCACCGTGAATCTTGCAACACTTACTATGAAGCAGTTCCGGCTATCGTAGAAGAATACATGGAAAAGATTTCTGAAATCACTGGCCGCAAGTATGGCTTGTTCGATTACTATGGTGCTGAAGATGCTGACCGCGTAATCATCGCTATGGGTTCTGTAACAGAAGCTATCCGCGAAGTAATCGACCACCTCACTGCTCAAGGCGAAAAGGTAGGTTTGGTTGCTGTTCACTTGTATCGTCCGTTCTCGGCTAAGCACTTCTTGGCAGCTGTTCCTAAGACTGCTAAGCGCATCGCTGTATTGGATAGAACTAAGGAACCGGGTGCTAACGGTGAACCTTTGTACTTGGATGTTAAGGACTGCTTCTACGGCAAGGAAAATGCTCCGGTTATTGTAGGTGGTCGTTACGGTTTGGGTTCTAACGATACTACTCCGGCTCAAATCCTTTCTGTATACGAAAACTTGGCTTTGGCTGAACCAAAGAACGGTTTCACAATCGGTATCGTAGATGACATCACTTTCACTTCTCTCCCACAGAAGGAAGAAATCGCTATGGGTGGCGAAGGCATGTTCCAGGCTAAGTTCTACGGTTTGGGTGCTGACGGTACAGTAGGTGCTAACAAGAACTCTGTAAAGATTATCGGTGACAACACTGACAAGCACTGCCAGGCATACTTCTCATACGACTCTAAGAAGTCAGGTGGTTTCACTTGCTCTCACCTCCGTTTCGGTGACTCTGAAATCCGCTCTACTTACTTGGTAAATACTCCTAACTTCGTAGCTTGCCACGTTCAGGCTTACTTGAAGATGTACGACGTAACT
>JAFZDJ010000055.1 GCA_017561265.1 Bacteroidales bacterium | reverse complement strand
TTCCCGATCCCGTCCAGGGCAATAGATCTTAATCCTGCACTAAAGCAGAACCCTGGATACAAGGATTGATACATGTTTAAAAACAAACTAATAGCCATCACATATCCGTTCCCGTTTGATCCTCCATTCATTGACAGGGACAATCCTGTAGGCTCATATGTCAGGACATTCAACGTCCCTTCTGAATGGAAGGACGGAAGCTATCTTGAGGATGCAGTGAATGCGGCAAGAAACAGATAGTTCTGCTATCCATATATCAGATAATCCCACCATCTTGAGTAAGGTCTCAGATGGTGGGATTAGTGCAAATTGCTATTTAATGTATAATCTGAATAGTGTGGAATAGTTATGTAATGTACTTAGCCATAATCTGTTATGTCTGTCTTTATCTGGCTGACACATTTCGTGCAATCAGTCTGAAAAGCCATGTGATATACCTGTAAAACGGTACCATTATGGTGTCGAATCCACCTATTACTTTTTCATGCTTGCCTCTTGCAATCGCTTTTATTGCAATCTTAGCACATTTGTTTACATCATACCCATTTGCCTGTCCTGGATCCATTATTCCTGTAGGTTTACCATTTCCGTCAAGTGCATTTTTCGATACGTCGGTATGTATTCGGCCTGGGATGAGTATTGTAGTCTTAATCTGAGGGTATTCAAGAGCGATAGTCTCATAGAATCCGTGTATTGCATGTTTGGAAGCGCAGTATGCAGATCTGACAGGAAATCCGAATACGCCTGATACCGATGAGACGACTGCAATGTGCACACCTCGTTTCAGGAACATATCTTTTAGTGACTTGACAAGGTATATTCCGCCAAAATAATTAACTTCCATCAGTCTTCTGTCAACACTCATGTCTGTTTCAAGTGTCAGTGACCTTTGAGAAATGCCTGCATTTAACAGAAGGAAATCAATCTCATGTCCCTCAGTATATATCCAGTTGACAAGTGCGTCTATAGTTTCCTGTTTTTCCATATCCACAGCATGGCAATATGCCTTTACGCCATACTTCATGCATTTATTTCTCACGGTTTCTAGAGAAGCTGTGTTTCGTCCAGTCAGAATCACATCTGCACCTTTCATTGCATACTGATATGCCATTGCTTCTCCGATACCTGAACCTCCGCCTGTTACGAGAACTTTCTTGCCTTTAAAATTTTTCATTTAGCTGATTTATTAAATTATTTTACCACAAAGTTACTCACTTTTCTAAAAATTACCTTACTTTTGCAACGAAAAAGTAAACGCATATACTATATACTGGTTTACTTTATTGCTGGTCATTAAAACAAATTTATATGGAGTCATTTATGATTTCTGGAATCCAACAGATAGGTGTCGGTACAGTTGACTTCAGAAAGTCATGGAACTGGTACATCGATATGTTTGGAATCGATATTAGAATTCTTGAAGACGATACAGTAGCAGAAAAAATGCTGCCATATACTGGTGGAAAACCTCAGAAACGTCATGCCTGTATAGCTGTAAACCTTCAGGGTGGAGGTGGATTCGAGATATGGCAGTACTCGGATCGTAAACCTGAGCCATGTCCTTTTGAAATAGCCGTTGGAGATCTTGGCATATTCGCGGCTAAACTCAAATGCCGCGACGTCCTATCTTTCCATAAGCACATCTCAGCTAAGTGGAACAGTTGTACCGAACCTGAAATGCTTCCGGATGGAAGTCCATGTTTCTATATAAAAGATTTATACGGCAACACTTTTCAGATAATAGAAAACAAAGAGGTCTTTATCGAACAACATCGCCTGACCGGAGGAATGGCAGGAGCTGTTATCGGTGTCACAGACATGGAACGTTCGCTCCGTTTTTATAAAGAGGTGCTAGGTTATGATACTGTGAAATGTGATTTCACAGGACCTTATAGCAACCATGACATTATGCCGGAAGCTCGAAAGCGTTGCAGAAGAGTAATATTGAGTGCACCTAAGCGCAAAGGTGCCTTTGCTGAGTTGTTCGGATATTCCGAAATAGAACTCGTGCAGGCCTTGGAACATACGCCACGAAAAATATATGGGGGACGTTACTGGGGAGACCCTGGCTTCATACAGATTTGCTTCGACGTAACAGGAATGGATGCCATGAAGAAGTTCTGTGCAGAAAAGGGACATCCTTTCACAGTCGACAGTTGTCCTGACGGAGAGACATTTGATATGGGTGATGCTTCAGGCAGATTCGCATATATTGAAGATCCTGACGGAACATTGGTGGAACTTGTTGAAACAGGGAAGGTCCCGATTGTAAAAAAGCTGGGATTCGGCATTAATATGACAAAAAGAAATCCATCTAAGCCTCTTCCTAAAATCCTATTCAGGCTTATGGGCCTTGTAATGAAAGAAAAGATAAAATAGAATAACATAAAACCAAACCATATGTTTACAGACATTTTTGAACGAATAAGAAAATCAACCGGTGGACCTATTGGTCAGTACCGTGAAAAAGCAGAAGGATATTTTGCATTTCCACGCCTCGAAGGGGAATTAGGTCCAAACATGAGGTTCAATGGCCAGGATGTCCTCTGCTGGAGCCTCAATAACTATCTTGGACTTGCAAATCATCCTGAAATCCGTAAGATAGATGCAGAAGCTGCCGCCAAATGGGGCCTTGCTTATCCTATGGGCAGCCGAATGATGACAGGTCAGACACACCTGCACGAAGAGCTTGAACGCCGTCTTGCTGCTTTCGAGAAGAAAGAGGCTGCTTTTGAGTTTAATTTCGGATATCAGGGCATCGTATCTACAATTGACGCGCTTGTAAACCGACATGACGTTATCGTTTATGACGCAGAAGATCACGCGTGCCTCCTTGACGGTATCCGTTTACATGTAGGAAGCAAATACAAGTTCCGTCATAATGATATTAAAGACTGCGAAAGAGTTGTTGCAAAGGCATGCGAAGAGGCAGATAAGAACGGTGGAGGTGTACTCCTTATTACAGAGGGAGTCTTCGGTATGACAGGTGCCTTGGGAATACTTGATCAGATTGCCGCACTCAAGAAGAAATACAATTTCCGAATCATGATTGACGATGCTCACGGATTCGGTGTCATGGGTGAGCATGGACGAGGTACCTCCGAGCACTTCGGCGTGATGGACGAGATTGATATCTACATCGGAGCATATGCTAAGTCAATGGCAATCATCGGAGGATTTGTTGCCGCTGACAAGGATATCATAGACTACCTGAAATATAACATGCGCTCACAGATATACGCAAAATCACTTCCTATGCCTATCGTGGAGGGATGCCTCAAAAGGCTGGATATCATAGATAGTCCAGAGGGTGATGCGCTCCGTGCTCAGCTATGGAAGGTTACTAGAAGTCTGCAGAAAGGTTTCCGAGAGTTAGGTTTTGATATAGGGCCAGCAGAGGCATGCGTCACACCTGTCCATGTGAAAGCAGGTGTGAATTCTGCAGCAAATATCGCCGTTGCCCTACGCGAGGAGTATCACATCTTCTGTTCAGTTGTAATCTACCCGGTAATTCCTCCTGGAATGGTGATCTTCCGCGTAATCCCTACTGCAGCCCACTCGATGGAAGATGTTGAAAGAACTCTTGCTGCCTTCAAGGATATGAAGGAAAGGCTTGATAGGGGAGAGTTTGACAAGGAGATGCCGAATATGTCTATACTAAAAGCCGAGCGATGAAATTAAAGCAGACCAAATATCATCTTGTTAATGTGGCTGATGGACGGGAATTTGAAGATTCTGGCTGGACTCTAGCCGATTCCGAGTCAGAATCTCCTTCTCTTGTCCGTGCAGTATATGAGAATAAACTTTTTACTCCGAGAGAAGATCTGGACGGAATTTATCGATACGCGGGGTGGATGCCCGTAAAGAGGATACTCAAGAACTCATCCGCACCTGTGACTTATAAGTCAAAAGGTCTTGCATCCTTCCTAGGCCTGGAAAACCTTTATATTACTTTTTCGGGTTGGAATCCTAAAATTGGTGCTAAGATGCGTACATGTTCGTTCAAGGAGACAGAGGCGTATAGTATCCTTGCGAGGATGGAAGCATATGAGAGACGCATTCTCGTTGTTCAGTCAGCAGGAAATACAGCTCGAGCGTTCGCTCAGGTATGCTCGGATAATCGTATCCCGGTTGTTATATGTGTGCCTCAGGATAATCTGCATGACCTGTGGTTCCGTAAGCCTTTGCGTAAATGTGTGAAACTTGTCGCAGTACCACATGGATGCGACTATTACGATGCGATATCATTAGGCGAGAAGCTTTCTACCGATCCGGGATTTCTGCTGGAAGGTGGAGCGAAGAATATAGCCAGACGAGATGGAATGGGAACTACCATACTGAGCTGTGTGGAACAGATGGGACGTATACCGGATGCTTATTTCCAGGCAGTAGGTTCAGGAACAGGCGCAATTGCGGCTTGGGAGAACGCGTGCCGACTCGCT
>JAFZDJ010000054.1 GCA_017561265.1 Bacteroidales bacterium | reverse complement strand
CTTCTTGTGTGAGATCTTATGCTCTGCACAGTACTCCTCGATCGAGAGGATTTCTTCACGTGTCATCATAAGCTTTCCTTTTTTATGCAAAAGTAGCGAGCATCGCTGCCCGCTACAATATGCATTTTATCGGAGGCTTACCCCAAAAACAAGAGAAATCTCCAATAATTCTCAAAAGGTAGCCCCAAAATAGGAACATTTTAGGAAACATTATATACGAAAAATGCCTCTCAGCTATCTGAGAGGCATTTTGGAGAGGTGCCTAGCGGAATCGAACCGCTGTAGCAGGTTTTGCAGACCTGTGCCTAACCGCTCGGCCAAAGCACCATTTCCGTATTGGGACTGCAAATATAGGGACTTTTGCTTGAATTGCAAAATTAATTTGACTTTTTATCCGTTTTATTCTGACATTTTGAAATGACAGTATAACGGCCATGAATAAGGATGGACTGAATAGCGGGACCAGTTACTCGGAAGTGCATCGTCAAACTGCTTTTTCGAGCATTTGCGGAGCATCGAACGCGAGTCAAGCGCATCAAAGGTGGAGATGCCGTAAATGAATCTATACAGCTTTCTCTTGGAAAGATCAAACATATCATCCTCTATTCCTTCATCAAGAAGATAATCATAGATATCACGCTTCAATGATGCAGATGATGAAGAAGCTCCTAGAAGATCAATCTGCTGTTCGAAAGATGCATAAGATGTATCAAATGAATCTTCTGCAGATCCGCATATTTCCTGTGATGTAGTCATGAACTTTTCAATTGCATCACAGAACTTGTCCGAAGCCTTACCGGAAAGTCTCATCTGAGTCAGAAGTTCAGGATATGATGCCGTTACAGATATGGCTGCGTCCAGCTTTTCCGAATCGGTTGATAACATAGAAATCATATCCTTGTTGCAGATGAAGCATCTTTCGAGAATTTCAATGACTTTCAGATAATCACCGTCCGCTACAGGATATATATTGACTCTCTCTTCGAGGAAGTCATAGTCTCCTGTTATACGGAGATATTCCGCCACAGTTGCCGCAAGATGAGCCTGGAGACCGGCATCCAATACAGACGAATATGGAATACAACCGAAGCCTTCATTGCCTTCATATATACGGCCGTCATGGTCCATATGCTTCATTACATATCTCAACGCAGATTTCGCCAGCTCAGGATTTGTATAACAAAGAGGAAGCACAGCATCAAGGTGGTCATGATTTGAGAGCTTTGTACCCTCGTGATATGTCACAGATGCTCCAGAAGGCACAAATGTCTCCTTGAAGTAGCTGTCATAAACGGCTGAAGACTCGAGCATATGGGCATTCCAATACATTTCCCTTCTTACATCCTTCTCCTTTTCTGGTGAAAAGTCAGGAAGATTTTTCTTCCACATGGATTCGAAAGCACCATACTTCCCATTCTCGGCCGCCGCAACCATTCTTTCAGCCTGCTCCTTATAATCCTCATCTGCAAGTCCGATTACGATATGCATGGTACGTGTAGCTCCAGGTCGAAGCCTGAAATCATCCATCACAGCTTTAAGTTCACCTTCATTGATGCTTAAGAAAGCATTATCCGCATGCAGAAAGACAGACTGAGGCGCCACTTCCCTGCGAGAGCGGGCTTCCGGAGTCGTGAAACGCATGAAATGCTGCGGTGAAGAGGCAAATGAAGCTTTCAGGAAACGGAAAGCGACCTCGGTAACAACAGGATATTTGACATCACGGTCTCCTGCTGCAATCATCTGCTCCCCTATCGGAACAAAAGACGGAGAAAATGCCTCTATATATGAAATGGTCTTTGTTCCTTTGCCCGAATTGGTAAATGATACAGAAACAAGGAAACATGGATTTCCCTTGTTGATTTCATCAGAAGGCATAACAGATATCATTCTTGAGCATTTGACTCCGTTATCAAGCCAATAATCATACCTTGTGAAGCCGATTCCAGTCTCTACGCTGTACCTTACAGGGCTGGAAGTGATGCCATTGATTCCGACAAGATCCACCTCCTGCTTGTCTATCACTGCCACAGCTCTGTTCTTTCCATAATCAGGACGCTCCGGATCGGCATTGAATCGCGCCCAGATACGCTCTCCGGACATGATCTCGTATATTCCGCTTAAATGCGTCTTAAGGCTCAATCTGTAATTGCCCAAAAGAAAGGCAGGGTCACTCTCCTCTGCATCATATGGCAACGGACCCTGATACTGGTAATATGGAAGACCGGCAGGAGTCTCATCCCATTTGCCGGACTGCGCATGTGCCGAAACAGCCAGCAGTCCTGCGATGAGGACTGCCGTAATTTTTAAAATCTTCATAGTCAATGGTTTATTCCACATATAAAAGGAGGCCTTTGAGATACTCCCCTTCCGGATGATAAATGTTGACCGAGTGGTCACATGGCTGGTTGAGCCTGTCCAGAATACGCACGCTTCTGCCTGTCTGGGCAGAAGCAGAAAAGACTGCAAGCGCAAATGCCTCCTTGTCAACCACCTGAGAACAGCTGTATGTAAATACATATCCACCTGGCGCAACTTTCGATATAGCCGCTGCATTAAGTCTCTGATAAGCTCTCAGGGCATTCTTCAATGCTCCCCTATGCTTGGCAAAGGCAGGCGGGTCTACGATCATCAGGTCATATTTTCCTTCAGGAACATCGCGCAGATAATCTATAGCGTCACAGCAGAGGCTTGTATGAACCGACTCATCAAAACCATTGAGGGCAACATTCCTGTCCACCATCATCATGGCTTTCTTTGAGCTGTCTACAGAATCGACATGCTTGGCTCCGGCAGCTAAAGCATAAATTGAGAATCCACCGGTATAACAGAAGAGATTCAACACATTACGTCCTTTTGACAGACTGCCGACCAAGGCTCTGTTCTCTCTCTGATCGAGGAAGAATCCGGTCTTCTGACCCTCGGTCCAGTTGACCATGAACTTATGACCATTCTCAAGGACGATCTGCTCATCGTCATTGAAATCATCACGACGGTACATATAACCATCTATCAGATCCAGACCGGCCTTGTATGGAGCTGTTCCGGAACTCTTGTCATATACGGCTTTCAATGCCGGGCCATAAACTTTCTGAAGCGCATCCGAAATCTGTTTCTTCGCCCTGAACATTCCCACGGAATGAGCCTGCATGACACAGACACCGTCGTAATAATCTATGATAAGACCAGGGAGATTATCTCCTTCGCCGTGAACGAGGCGGTAACAGTTGGATTGGCTTGCATCACCTCCATGAAGACCGCATGAAATACGGACCTGAAGAGCGCGTGAAAGCATGACCTCCCAGAAATCAGGATGCAGAGCACTTTCGTCAAAACTGAGGATGCGAACAGCGATTGATCCTATCTGAAAATGTCCATAAGCCAGAAAAGAACCGTCTGAAGCATGTACAGCCACTATATCTCCCTCTGAAGGATTGCCCTGAACATCGGCTATCGCGCCGGAAAACACCCAAGGATGGAATCTGCGCAGAGATTCATCTCTGCCTTTTCTCAATATTATCTTGATCATTGTAATTTCTTTTTATTGATTTACCTGCTCCGGGAGAGGATTCTTCTCAGAATTCATCAGCTTGATATACATTTCCCTGCACACCCAAGCATCTGTAGCTGCATATTTGCACTGCGACTCGGACAGTTCCTCTGCCTCCCAGTTTGACAACTGCTGAGTCTTGGAAATACGGAAACCAAGGATAATTGCAGTCATCTTCTTTACGCTCTTGTCCCTGATGCCATAGTCAGCGACAATCTTCTGAAGATCAACAAAACCATCAGCTCTGAAATCATTAAGCTTCTGCAATCCCCTGATATCATCATGAATCGCAGCACCCACCTTGATTATCCTCTTATCGGAAAGAAGATTGCAGAGACGGCGATGCATGCCCATAGACTTGAGCCTGAACAGATATGCTTTTCCTGGTCCGGACAACTGAAGCAGCGAAACACCATAACGAGGCTGATTCGGTCCGAAACAAGGGCGGGTCTCAGTGTCAAAACCTATTATCTTCTGAGAACGCAGATAAGCAATCGCCCTGTTGAATTCTGCACCGACGCTGTCTATGACCTGGATTTTACCCGGAAAAGATGCATATTCAAGCTTTTCAAGCTCTTCCCTACTTATACTTTCAATATACATAATACAATCTAACCATTTAAGCTTCAGCAATTAAAAGAAAAGAAGCTCTCTATACTTCGGCAAAGGCCACACCTCGTCATCTATAAGCATCTCAAGATTGTCGACGCTTACTCTGACCTTCTCCATCATACCCTTTACATCTCTTGAATATATTTTTGCACGCTCAGCTATATCCTCAATTATATTTGCTTTTTTGCGAGCCTCTACAAGAGCATCCACATCAACAGAAACATTGTTGATATATGTAGATATCTTCTTGAGCGTCTCTATCTCCGAAGAACAGAAAGAAAGGTATTCATCGCCGAATATCTCCTTCATTCCCCTGACGTTTTCAATGAGAATGTTCTGATACTTCACGGCAGCAGGAATAACATGATTGAGACACATGTCTCCGATGATTCGTGCCTCGATCTGAAGCTTCTTGACGTATGTCTCGTTAAGGATTTCAAACCTGGCTTCTATCTCGTTTGGAGCAAGGACTCCAAGACGGTTGAAAAGGTCTATAGTCTGCTTCTCGTTAAAGACTTCATACGCATCAGGTACATTTCTGACTGCCCTAAGTCCACGAGCTTCAGCTTCAATCTCCCATTCCTTGCTGTAACCGTTTCCTTCGAACATGATGTCTTTGGATTCTGTAATGAATCTTCTGACAACAGCCATTACTGCAGAAGACCTCACCTCTCCTGCAGCCTCAAGAGCATCGACATAGGATCTGAATTCATTAAGACTTTCTGCGACAATAGAGTTGACTACACAAACTGCCGTCGCCACATTCTGTGATGAACCGACCGCACGGAATTCGAAACGGTTTCCTGTAAAGGCAAAAGGAGAAGTTCTGTTCCTGTCTGTATTATCCGGAAAGATTTCAGGGATGGAGTTTACGATCTTGATGGACTCCTGAGTATCTGATACAGACTCCTTTACGTCATTCATATGCATTATCGCTTCAAATACCCCGTAAAGAGTTGATCCGGAGAATACCGACATTACCGCAGGCGGAGCTTCATTTCCGCCAAGACGATAAGAATTGCTCAAGGATGCCACAGAAGCCATCAGAAGATAATGATGCTTATGGACAGCCCTCAATACAGACGCATAGAAAGAAAGGAACTGAAGGTTCTTTGTCGGAGTCTTGCCAGGCGAAAGGATGTTAACTCCTGTATCCGTAGTGATCGACCAGTTGCAATGCTTTCCTGAACCATTTACGCCATCGAAAGGCTTCTCATGGAATATGACCTTAAGATGATGTTTTTCCGCAACTTTCTGCATCAGGATCATGAGCATCATGTTCTGGTCTATCGCCTTAGTCGCCTCGCAATACAGAGGAGCACATTCAAACTGATTCGGTGCAACCTCGTTATGGCGTGTCTTCAGAAGTATGCCGAGCTTATATGCTTCTGTTTCAAAATCCTTCATGAAGCAGCTGACGCGTGATGGTATAGCTCCAAAGTAGTGATCCTCAAGCTGTTGATCCTTTGCCGAAGTGTGGCCGATCACAGTACGTCCCGTAAGCATCAGATCCGGACGTGCATTGTACAGAGACTCATCGACGAGGAAATACTCCTGTTCTACTCCCAGATTGACATTTACCGACTTGACATTTTCATCGAAAAGATTGACAACCGAAGTAGCGGCCTCACTGAGGGCATGCATGGATTTGAGGTTAGGAGCCTTTGTATCAAGAGCTTCACCGGTATACGAAACGAAAACTGATGGTATACAAAGAGTTCCATCCATGATGAATACCGGAGAAGATGGATCCCATGCCGAATATCCTCGAGCTTCGAAAGTGTTTCTCAAACCTCCGTTAGGGAAACTTGACGCATCCGGTTCCTGCTGGACAAGAGCACTACCGTCAAACTTCTCGAATGCAACACCGTCCTTGACCGAAATGAAGGCCTCATGCTTTTCAGCGGTCGAATCTGTAAGCGGCTGAAACAGATGCGTATAATGTGTTGCACCCATTTCGATAGCCCAGGCTTTCATTCCGGAAGCTATCTCATTGGAAACACTTCTATCGAGTTTTGCACCATATCTGACAGAAGCAAGAACTGCCTCATATGCCTGTGCAGACATATAATCCCTCATCTTGCCAAGATCCAGTACATTCTGTCCGAAATATCTTGAAACAGGTCCTTCGTCGGCATAAAAACGCACAGCCTCATGCATTGATGCCTCATCCAAAGCCCTTTGTCTGAAAGTCGCCATAGGAAATACAGATAAAAATTGCCAATTTGGTGCAAAGATAATAAATTCCATTGAGAGTTTCCCTTAATTTTAGCTATCTTTGCGCCGCGAAACAACAATCGGAGTAATTAAAAGACTATACGAAGTATATGGCCAGCATTTCAGAAAAGGCTAAGCAGATGCCTGCTTCAGCAATACGCAAGCTCGTACCATTTGCAGACGCAGCAAAGAAACAGGGAGTAAAGGTGTATCATCTCAACCTCGGACAGCCCGACATAAAGTCGCCGGAGTGTGCACTTGAAGCTATCAGAAATTATCCTTCGGAAAATGTTTCCTATTCTCATTCAGCAGGTCTGATGGATCTGAGAAAGGGACTTGTGGAGAAGTATTACAAAAAGATCGGCATAAATATATCTGTAGACGAACTCATCGTGACAGTTGCAGGTAGTGAAAGTGTCAACCTGGCTCTGGAGATTGCATGCAACCCTGGTGATGAGGTAATCGTACTCGAGCCTTTCTATACGAACTACAATACTTTTGCATTCATGAATGGTCTGACCCTGAAGGCCATACCGACCGATATCAGAAACGGCTTCCAGATTCCACCTATCGAGGAATTCGAGAAGGCTATAACCGATAAGACCAAGGCAATCCTTGTATGCAACCCAGGCAACCCTACAGGAACACAGTATTCGAAGGAAAGCATGCTCGCACTCGGAGAGATTGCACGCAGACACGACCTCTTCCTTCTTTCCGATGAGGTATACAGAGAGTTCTGTTACACTGACGAGCCGCATTTCTCAGCAATGAACATCCCTGGACTGGAGCAGAATGTAATCCTTATCGATTCTGTATCGAAGCGTTACAATCTCTGTGGCGCACGAATCGGATGCATTGTTTCACACAACAAGGAGGTGATGGCTGCAGCAATGAAGTTTGCTCAGGCGCGACTCTGTCCGCCAGTTATCGGACAGATGGCCTCGATCGGAGCACTAGACACACCTGACGAGTATTTCGAAGCTGTAAAGGAGGAATACATCAAGAGAAGGGACTTCATGATCGAGGGCCTGAACAGAATGGAAGGAGTCTATACTCCGCTTCCGATGGGAGCCTTCTATACAATAGCTGAACTTCCAGTTGATGACACCGAGCTTTTCGCAAAATGGATGCTCGAGAACTTCAGGATTGACAATGAAACCACAATGGTAACTCCTGCGGCATCATTCTACAAGACACCAGGAAAGGGAATGAATCATGCCAGAATAGCATATGTCCTTGAGATCGACGAGATGAAGAAGGCACTTCACATTCTCGAGGAAGGATTGAAGGCGTACCCAGGACGTACAATCTAGAAAAAGCACGACATAAAACCAAATTAAAGGTAAAACAAAAATGTTACCACTATTAACATTTTTATTTTACCTTTTATCTTTCAATAAATTAACCACCGCCGGGACAATCAGGCTATAAATATGCTCTTCTTCGGTGAAATGAGTACCTTTATAGAGTGTATACGTCTGGCCGAAATACTTTTTCCAAGATCTGATACTGACGACACCGGTGCGGCGGTAATGGTCACGAGTGCCTATAAACGCATGGAAATAATCTTTGCTGCCATTGGAAGGCGTGTTCTTCATGGCCTGCCTGCCATGAGCTACATATTTCCTAAGTACCTGATATGTGAAATGAAGCCTTTGTCTGTCCCCTGTTCTTGGCAGATATATTCTGTCGAGCAGATACGTCACGCCAGGAATCAAGGAAAGAAATGCAAATACATGTCCGAGATAAAAGGGAGCATTGAGTGCAGGTGATATAAGTAGATGAGGTATCCCCTCTATCCTCAACGCGTGAATCGCTCCAAGAGACTCTCCTATGATGAGAGCCGGTCTGATCTCGCATACCCACGATCCGATCTGCTCAGAAGCAGTTTCAGGATCAAAGTCATAAGTTCTGACAATGACATTGATTTCCTCACTATACAAAGCGGAATTGAGTATGGAAGGAATCCTGGAATCCCCTCCTCCTCCCATACCATGTATATATAAGATATTTATCATAGTTATGGCAAAGTTACCATATTTTTCTTATCTTTGTGGAATATGCATGCATATTTAATTTAATCACATATACTATGAACTTTAAATCAATCATTTCTGCAGCAGCTTGCACACTTGTAGCAATGTCTGCTTATGCTCAGGCACCTAAGGCACCTGAGTATGAATTCACAGTAGTGAAAGAGAATCCGATCACATCTATCAAGAACCAGTACCGTTCAGGAACATGCTGGTGCTATTCAGCCCTTTCATTCATCGAGTCCGAGATTCTCAGAACAAAGGGTCAGGAAGTTGACCTTTCAGAAATGTTCGTTGTCGGCAGATCATATCATGACAGAGCTGTAAAGTACGTAAGACTTGACGGCCATCTTAACTTCGCTGCCGGAAGTTCATTCGGAGACGTTCTTCACGTAATCGACGACTACGGTATCATCCCGCAGAATGTATATTCAGGATTCAACTATGGCACAGAGATGCCTGAGCAGAACGAACTTGATGCTGTTCTCAAGGGTTATGTAGACGCAGCCAGAAAGAACCCTAACGGTAAACTCACAACTGCATGGGTAAACGGCCTTGACGGCATCCTCGATGCATATTTCGGAGAGGCTCCTGCAACATTCAATGTAAACGGAAAGGAGTATACTCCTGAGTCTTACAGAGATGAGCTCGGCATCAACTATGATGACTACGTGAATATCACATCTTTCACACACCATCCGTTCTATGAGCCTTTCATCATCGAGGTTTGCGACAACTGGAGATGGGACAGCGCATACAACCTTCCTATGGATGAGATGATGGAGGTTATGTACAACGCTATCGAAAACGGATACACAATCGCTTGGGGATCAGACGTCAGCGAGAATGGATTCACACGTGACGGACTTGCTGTAATGCCTGTAGAGGAAAAGAAGGCTGCAGCTGGTTCAGACCAGGAGCGTTGGGTTGGAAAGGCTGCAGACCAGCCTAAGGAAGAGGTAAAGGCAGAGCTTCCTAAGGAAATGACCATCACTCAGGAGATGCGTCAGGAAGGATATGACCGCAAGACCACTACAGACGACCACGGAATGCACATCTATGGCGTGGCTAAAGATCAGAACGGAACAAAGTACTTCATGGTAAAGAACTCTTGGGGTGAGACCGGTAAGTACAATGGTATCTGGTATGCATCAGACGCATTCGTAAGATACAAGACTCTTAATGTGGTTGTTCACAAGGACGCTCTTCCAAAGCACATCGCAAAGAAGCTTGGTATCAAATAATCAAGTTCTGTTGACATGAAGATTGTCAGACACATACCTAATACTATCACATCCATGAACCTGCTCTGCGGTGTTCTGGGTGTGATTTTCACTTTCCGAGGAGCATTGGACATCGCGTTTTATCTGATGCTCACAGCGGCCGTATGCGATTTTCTTGACGGATTTGCGGCACGGATGCTCAATGCATATTCTGCCATGGGAAAGGAGCTTGACTCTCTTGCAGATCTGATCAGCTTCGGTCTCCTTCCGTCGCTGATGTTCTACAGAAGGCTTATTGAAGGAGGCATGACTGGATTCGTCACATATATACCTCTTATCATATGCGTATTCTCTGCACTCAGGCTTGCTAAATTCAACGTAGATGACAGACAGAGCGAGAATTTCCTTGGTCTTGCAACACCTGCATGTGCAATGTGGTGCGGATCATTGATATATGCAGCCGATCATGGGGTCATGTCCTTTGCCGGACTTCTGCATGATCAATACCTTATCCCGGTAGCATCAGTGGTGCTTGCACTTCTGCTTGTAAGCGAAATCCCTATGTTCTCATTCAAGTTCAAGAAGGATTCTGCATATAACCGTATAAGAATATACTTCCTTGCAATCGTAGCAGCGATTGCCATAGCGGCATTCATAATGAAGATCAACTGGGCATATATAGTCCATCTGACATTTACAGTATATATCATGCTGAATATCCTGATGGCGCTTTTCTCATTAAGAATTGTACGTAAAGACAAGTAAAATTCATAGACACAAAAAATCCCGAATGTTTTTCACATTCGGGATTTTTGTATCTATATCAAGCTGATATTAGTAGTTTGTCGGATGAATCATGAAGTAGCTCTTTGCATGCTTGCATACAGGGCAGATTTCCGGAGCCTTCTTACCGATGACAACATGACCGCAGTTCGAGCATTCCCACATCATATCCTCGTCACGTGAGAATACAAGTCCGCCTTCTACGTTAGCAAGAAGCTTGCGGTAACGCTCCTCATGCATCTTCTCGATAGCTGCCACTTTCTCGAAAAGAACAGCGATCTCATCAAAACCTTCCTCACGAGCCTCTACTGCGAAACCTGCATACATATCGGTCCACTCATAGTTCTCGCCCTCAGCTGCATCAAGAAGATTGGCTGGAGTATCTGGCATCTCACCACCATGAAGAAGCTTGAACCAGATCTTTGCATGCTCCTTCTCATTGTTGGCAGTCTCTTCGAAGATCTTGCCTATCTGAACATATCCATCCTTCTTTGCCTTGGAAGCATAATAAGTATACTTATTGCGTGCCTGTGACTCACCGGCAAATGCAGTCTGAAGATTAGCTTCAGTCTTTGTTCCTTTCAAATCTTTCATAATTGATTATATTTAGTAAAGTTGTAGTTCCATATTTCAGGCCATATCATTGCAAATATAGCAAACTATTTCGATTTCCGAGCAATTTTATAACCTATAGAAGCAATCAAAATTGACATTAAAGGCGAAATCAGATTAAAAATGCAATAAGGAAGATAATGAAGGGTAGATACTTTCAGGACTGTAGCCTGCGTCATACCGCAGGAATTCCATGGAATAAGCACGGAAACTACGGTTGAAGAATCTTCTACCGAACGGCTCAGAAGCTGAGGTTCGTATCCTCTCTCCTCATACAGCTTCTTGTAGAGGCTGCTGGTAAGAATGATGGAAAGATACTGGTCTCCCGTAATCATATTGGCGAAGATACCGGTACCTACAGTAGAGGAGACCATTGTTACTCTGCGTTTTATATATCTTGTAAGCATTTCTGTGATACTCTGCAGCATTCCGCTTCCTACCAAAGTACCGCCAAAAGTAACTGCAGCAATTATGAGAAATATGGTATTTATCATTCCGGACATTCCTCTTGTCGATACCAGGTCGTTCAATGCGGCGTTTCCTGTCTCGATAGCCGTAGAACCGTAATATGAAACAAACAATCCCTTGAAGCCATCCAGGAAAGACAGAGGCATGGAACGGTCAGGAAGTGAATCCATTGCGACAGCTCCCAGGATGTGAGGCTGGAAGATCAAGGCAAATATTCCTGCAATTACGGAAGCAACGAATAAGGTCAGTATAGCCGGAACCTTTCTGGAAATCAATAGGCCTGTAAAGACAGGAACCAGAAGGAGCCATGGGGAAATATTATATGTACTCAGAAGGTCATGTGAAAAATCCGCTGTCTCGATCTGGCTTGGAGTTTCATGCATAATGCTCACAACAAGAAAAACAAGCATTGCAATGACAAAAGACGGCACTGTTGTAATCATCATGAAACGTATATGCGTAAAAAGAGGTGTTCCGGCCGATGACGATGCCAATACCGTAGTATCTGACAGAGGAGATACCTTATCACCAAAATATGCTCCGGAAATAATTGCGCCGGCAATCCATCCGGGTTCATATCCCTGTGCAGTACCGATACCGATGAGTGCTACTCCGACAGTAGCGATCGTTGTCCACGAACTGCCTGTCATTATAGAAATCAATGCACATATAGCACATGACGCAAAAAGAAATATAGAAGGGAATATAACCTTCATTCCGTAATATATCATCGTCGGTACGACTCCGCTGACCATCCATGAACCGGCAACGGCTCCGATGAGCAGCAGAATCAGGATTGACGAACCTACAGCTCTGATATTATCGACAATTCCCTCTTCAAACTCCTTCCATGGTATCTTGTAGAATATCATGGAAATAGCCACAACTACTCCTGATGCCATGAGAAGTGCAACCTGGCTTCCTCCAGCCAAAGCATCAGATCCAAAAACCTTGATTACCAGGACCAGAACAGCTATAAGAAAGATGAAAGGGATGAGCGAAACCTTCCAAGATGGTTTTTCACCTCTACTGAATAACTTCATAATCAACCAATTGACTTACACTACTACTAATTTGAAACGCGAAAATAACAAATTCTGACGTAAATACGTTAAATTTGTATTCATATGGGCAGAAAAAAGACGTATAAAAAGCCTAAGCGGCATAAAAAAAGTAAAAAGAAGCAGATACGGGTCGGATTCGGATTCGTAGCATGCTTTTTGGCACTACTGACATTGCTCATTGCCCTCCCTCATATAAAAGACAGTTCATCCAAAGAGAAAGGTGCCTCAGTTCCATCCGGAGCCTATTCCTATGGCATTGACATTTCACATTATCAGGATGACATCCAATGGGATTCGCTGATGGTAATGACTGACGGAACCGGCAGGACAATCAGATCCAAGATCAAGGCAAAGTCTATCAAGCCTGTTTCATTCGTATTCATCAAGGCGACAGAAGGAGCAGAGATGAAGGACAGAAACTTCAAGATACACTGGAAAGAAGCAGGCATTAGAGACATAAGACGTGGAGCATATCATTTCTTCCGTTCGTCCAGAAGCGGAAAAGTCCAGGCAAGGAATTTCATCAATACCGTAGGAACTTTAAGGCATAAGGACTTCCCGCCGGTTCTTGATATAGAGACCATACATCCAGGCTGTTCGGACGAAATCCTTAACAGAAGGGCTCTGGAATGGCTTCATGAAGTAGAAGCACACTATGGAAGAAAGCCCATCGTATATTCGTCGGCATCATTCATCGAGAATCATCTCTGCAAAGAAATACAGAAAAACTATCCGATATGGGTCGCCCATTACGATGTTGATATTCCAAGATATGAGAAATGGAGGTTCTGGCAGTTCACCGACAAAGCTGTCGTCTACGGGATTGACGGTCATATAGACCTGAATGTATGCAGGACAGCAGATCTGAAGATTCAGGATTAATGATTATATTTGCATAAACCATTCAAGACACCAAGGATGAAGATCAAACAGAATAAGATTGAGATTCTGCTGTTCGCATTGCTGAAAGCCGCATTGCACCAGAAGCCGGTTGAAGATATCGATATGTCATCATATACTGACGAAGACTGGAAGGATTGTTACAAGCTTGCTGTCAGGCATGGAGTCATGGCCGTGACCTGGGACGGAATCATGCAGCTGCCAGTTGAATACCAGCCTTCAAGGCCGGTGAGGCTTTCATGGGGAGTTGCAGTCAAGAGCTACGAAGAAAGATATGAGCGCTACTGCAGGACAGCATCTGAATTATCGTCATTCTATGCAGAACATGGAATAGCCATGATCCAGATAAAAGGCGTAGGATTATCACCATACTATCCTATACCATCCCATCGCGAAGGCGGCGACATTGATATCTACACATATTCAATGGACAGGAACAAGCTTAGTGACGAGGAAGCAAACCACCTCGCAGACAAGTTGATGAGGGATGGAGACATAGATGTGGATGAGGCAAATCACAAGCACAGCAACTTCTGCTACAAGAACATCTCCATTGAAAATCACAAGACATTTCTGGATCTGGGAACCAATCCTGTAGCGGTACCTATGAACAACCTGCTTTTAAAGCTCATGTCTCCTCAGGAGACTGAACTTTGTGAAGGCAAATATGTCATTTCCACACCATCTCCTGAATTCAATGCACTCTTCCTCAGCTTCCATGCAGGACAGCACTACTGCGCAGGATTCCGTCTTCATCATCTCTTCGACTGGGCATGCATGCTGAAGAAGTACGGACTGCCGCTGTCAGCAGAAGTGACTGACAGAAAGCTGATCCGCTTCATACATACGCTGACGCACCTGTGCAACTGTCTTCTCGGTACTGACGTAAAGGTCCCTATAGACGAAAGTATGACGGATGAGGTATACCAGCAGATAATGCATCCTCGTTTTGCCGGCAATCCGCCTAAAAACAAAGTCTTGATATTCTTTTACAAGACGGCCAAGTTCTTTTACACACATTTCAAACAGTCAAAAGTCTTCAGCAAGCCACTCTGGAGCGTACTTTGGAACTCCATCGTCTTCCATTTCAAGAGACCTGACACAATCTTCACAGTAGTGAACAAATAAAAAATCGGCCGCTCCCCTTATGGAGAGCGGCCTTATCATAAACCGTTGTTTTTGTTTCTTTCAGATTACTTCGCGATAACACGTGCCATCTCGAGAACCTTGTTTGAGTAACCCCACTCGTTGTCATACCATGAAACAACCTTAGCGAAGTTAGCATCGAGGCTGATACCAGCCTTAGCGTCGAAGATAGAAGTGTTAGAGCAACCACGGAAGTCAGTTGAAACAACTGCGTCCTCAGTGTAACCAAGGATACCCTTGAGCTCACCGTTAGCAGCCTCCTTCATTGCAGCGCAGATCTCAGCCATAGTAGCCTCCTTCTCGAGAACTACAGTAAGGTCTACTACTGAAACGTCTGAAGTAGGAACGCGGAATGCCATACCTGTAAGCTTACCGTTAAGAACAGGAAGAACCTTACCTACTGCCTTAGCAGCACCTGTAGATGAAGGGATGATGTTCTCGAGGATACCGCG
>JAFZDJ010000053.1 GCA_017561265.1 Bacteroidales bacterium | reverse complement strand
GAACGGAAGGGGAGAGAATCTGGTAGCTTTCCAGGCGCCTGAATCAGTCCTCGGTTATGACTGTGACTGCCTTGTCGAGGCAGACAACAACGAGAATAACTTTGCCGCAACCCCTGTGTCGCATCCTGTACTGAGCAACCTCATTCTTGTAGGAAATGGCTCAGGCAAGCAGGGCATCCGTCTGCGTAGAGGAACCCAGGTGGAGATAACATCAGCCAAAGTGACAGGCAAGGGCAAGCCTCTGGCTGTAGAGAGTGCGGAGACTGAAAATGCCCTTCTCGAGAAGGTATCCAGACTCAGTGGAGTGGCAATCTCAGGAACGCTTGACAGTAAGGAAGGCATCTATACCAATGACAAGTTCGTGGCAGATGGAAACACTTCAAATGCAACACTCGGGTATGCGTCCCTTGAGGATATTGCGAAGGAGTGCAGCTGGATGGACGGCTGGACAAGGTAGGATGATATCTGCTCCACTATAGACTCTGCCCTATCTTTCTTTATCCCAAGATCTGGCGTTATGGATAATGCCAGATCATAGTCAAGCTATCTATTACTCCGGACCGCCTTAAAGGCAGCAACCAATACAGCCGGCAATATCAAATACATCGCTCATAGAATCACAAATTACTTTACTCCGATTGCTCTGTGTGTTGTATTCTCTTATTTCGTGATTCAGATTGCGACAGGAACACCTCATTATAAAGAGATCATGTTTGCTGCAGCTGTATTATGTGTGTCAGCCGTGATCAATATTTTGACTAAGGAAAAGAAATAAACTATGTACCAGATGGAAACTTGGAAAATCATCACGAATGTAATTCTTACAGTCATTATCCTTGCTCTTACTGTTGTAGTAATAGTTGATTATATCAAACATAAGGATGACGAGTCTATTTCAGCAGAAGACCTGAAGCAGCTCAGGAAAAGCCATTTCATTTTTGCAATGCTGGTAGCCATCGGACTGTTATATTCTCATATATCTAGATTCTTTGTCTGTTAAAAGTAAGTCATCTCCAGTTAGTCGTTCCAGTTCGATTGGGGTACTAATCAAACGCGGTTGTTTATGGCACAGTATATGTTTATAAAATGAACTTTAACCTTATACAAAATGACTAGACTCCCCAAGCCACTGGCATACGTGGTTGTAATTCTTTTTGTGTGCCTGTCTGCCAGCCATATTTCAGCTCAAGAGATTCGCCTGAAGGATTCAGAACATATTCAGACCAAAGAATGGGAACATCTTTTTACCATACCTGAGCATCCCGGACTTTCAAGGCATATTGACTCGGAGACAGAAGATGCTATCCTTGCTGAAATGAACAGCCGCCAGAAGGAGGTCGGAGATACAATGAGAACAGCGGATGTGTTTTATGTGTGGCTTCCGTTCTTCAATTATATGAGGCACGAGGATCCTCATATGACTGTAATTCCATACCTTCCTCACGACATAGACTGGGAGGCTCCGGAGAAGGAAAGGAAAAAGCAATGGAAGAAGTCGAGCAGAAACATATACAAATACGGGAAGGTTCTCCCTGTTCGAGCGATATGCATTGGTGATTCGGTCATCGTGGATAAGACTCTTTCTCCAGGACTTCGGCCGGGAGACCTGATACTCTCAATCAACGGAGATCCGATGTCCGAAATGTTAAAATACGACTATCAGGAAAGGCATAAATTCCTCGGCACCTTTCTGGCACATTACTATATGAAGATGTTTTGCGATGAGTATGTAATGGAGATCATAAGGGATGGTAAGGCTATGACGGTCACGGTTGCTGGACTGCCCGAAATGAATGATGTTGAGTTTCAGTTCACAAAACAGAACAGTATGGACAATAACATCCGCAGATATCCAGAATCATCTGCCGGATATGTCAAAATTCCAAGTTTCTTCCCAG
>JAFZDJ010000052.1 GCA_017561265.1 Bacteroidales bacterium | reverse complement strand
CGTATCCGCAAGCGTTCAAACCACGTGACTGTTATTCTCGATGTTAAACCATCAGCAGTTAAGGAGGCATAATCATGGGACAGAAGACTAATCCTATAAGCAACAGAATCGGTATCACCCGTGGTTGGGACTCTAACTGGGTAGGTGGTAACTATGCAGAGAAGATCGCTGAGGACTATGAGATCCGTAAGTATCTCTCAAGCCGTCTTGCAAAGGCATCTCTCTCTAAGATCGTTATCGAGAGAACTCTCAAGCTCATCACTGTGACAATCCACGCTGCAAGACCAGGTGTTATCATCGGTAAGGGCGGCCAGGCAGTAGACCTCCTTAAGGAGGAGCTCAAGAAGGTTACCAAGAAGGATGTTCAGATCAACATCTACGAGGTAAAGAAGCCTGAGGTTGACGCAAACATCGTGGCAGATCAGATCGCTCGTCAGATCGAGGGACGTGTTTCATACCGTCGCGCAATCAAGATGGCTATCGCTACTGCAATGCGTGTTGGTGCTGAGGGTATCAAGGTTCAGGTAAGCGGACGTCTCGGTGGTGCCGAGATGGCAAGAAGCGAGATGATCAAGGAAGGTCGTACTCCACTTCACACATTCCGTGCTGACATCGACTACGCACTCGCTGAGGCTCACACCAAGGTAGGCGTACTCGGTATCAAGGTATGGATCTGCAACGGTGAGGTTTACGGTAAGAAGGATCTCTCTCCTAACGCAGGTATCGCTGCTCAGGCACAGCAGTCTAACAACAACCGTGGCGGACGTGGCAACAACGATCGTCGTCGTGGTGGTCGTGGCGGACGCAGAGAGAACAAGTAATATCTTGAAACTCAATTATAATGAAGGGATGGCATTTTGTCATCCCTTTTTTGTATATTTGCGCTTATAAATAAAGTAAGTATCATGAAAATACGTTCAATTCTTTTTGCAACAGCTTCTGTTGCTGTTCTTGCATCTTGCGGTGGCAGGATGTCGGATGTTACCAAGATTCAGGGTACAGTAGTTCCTGAAGGAATTACCGAGGTCAGTGTGAAGATCGAAAATGTAATCGATACAGTAGTGCCTGTCACAGACGGCAGATTTGCAGTTTCTGTTCCTACGAATGTAGCGACTGCCGGTCGTGTTCTCGCTGATAATGATCAGTATGGTGTGACATTCATTCCGGATGGAACTCCTCTTACTGTCGTTCTTGACGAAACTTCAAAGGCTACTTCCAAGTATCCTAAGATTTCCGTACAGGAGAAATTCAATGCTTATAATGCCGAGGAAGATGCCGTTATGGAGGTCTATATGGCTAAGCAGAGTGAGATTTATTCAGACACAACTCTCACACAGCAGGAGAGAGGAGTGAAGTTCGAGGAGTATTTCGATGGCTTCATCGGTCCTTACATCGACCGTCACGTAGAGGCTGCAAAGGCTAATACAGACAACTTCATTTCTATTCTCGCAATCAACAATGTCAACGGACAGATCGAGGATACATTGATGGATTCCCTCATTCAGGCTCTTTCGCCTGACCTTCAGGAAAACAGATATATCCGTACAATGAGAAAGGCTCTCGATGCAAGACTTCAGACAGCCGAAGGCATGCACTTTACAGATTTTACAGTCAACTCTGTCGTAGGCATGACCCGCAGTATCCCTCCTCAGCCTAAGTATGCTGAAGTGAAGTTCTCTGACTATGTGGGCAAGGGTACTTATGTACTTGTTGACTTCTGGTCACCATGGTGCGGTCCATGCAAGAGGGAGATTCCTAACATCAAGACTGTTTATGAGAAGTACAAGGGCAAGGGTCTCGAGGTTCTCAGCCTTGCGGTATGGGAGCGTCAGCCTGTCCAGGTGACAATCGACACTGCAGCAGAACTCGGCATGGACTGGCTTCATGTAAACAACTGCGGCAGCGTTCCTACAGATATCTACGGAGTCGAGGGTATTCCTCACCTTATGCTCATCGGTCCTGACGGAACCATCCTCAAGAGAGGTTTCCATGGTCTTGAGGCTATCGAGGCAGCTGTTGCAGAATACATCAAATAATTGACTCTACAAGAAAAAATAAAGCTTTTTCCGCATTCCCCTGGTGTCTACAGATATTATGACGCCGAGGGGAATGTGATTTATGTGGGTAAGGCAAAGGATCTGCACAAGAGGGTGGCTCAGTATTTCGTCCCTCCTGAAAGACTTACCCGCAAGACGGCCGTCATGGTCTCGAAGATAGCGGATGCAGAATATACTGTCGTGGAGACGGAGGCAGATGCCCTTCTGCTTGAAAACAACCTTATAAAGCAGTTCAAGCCGCGATACAACATTCTTCTCAAGGATTCGAAGACATATCCCTGGATATGCGTCAGTGCGGATGAATTTCCGCGTGTTTTCCTTACAAGAAGGATGGTCAGGGACGGTTCCCGTTATTTCGGACCGTACAGCAGCGTCGTACATGCCCGCAATCTGGTGGAATTCTTCCACAATGTCTATCCTCTGAGGACCTGCAATCATAAGATAACATCCGATGCCATACTCCGGGGAAAGTTCCGCCCGTGCCTTAATCTGCATATAAGGAAATGTCTCGGATGCTGCGTTGGAGGCATCTCCCAGAAGGAATATAATGAGAATATCGAGGAGATAGTAAAGCTTCTCAAAGGCGGTGGAAGAGAGATTATCCAGCATTATAAGGCTCTGATGCAGGAAGCTGCCATGAATATGGAATTCGAGCAGGCTCAGGTCTATAAGGAAAAGATGCTTTCTCTCGAACAGCATTACAGCAAGTCCGTTATCATGAGCTCCATCGTGGGAGATGTGGATGTGTTCTCGCTTGTGGCCGACGGTCCGGAGGCATTCGGAAACTTCATGCGTATTAGAGGAGGTGCTGTGATCCAGTCTCTTAATCTGGGCTTCAAATTGATGATTGAGGAGCCTCAGGAGGTCGTGCTTGCCATGTTCATAGGTGAGATTCAGTCCAAGTTCGGAGTGCTTTCCAGAGAGGTTGTCGTGCCTTTCCTGCCGGATATGGAGATCGAGAATGTCGAATTCCGTGTGCCGGCTCGTGGAGACAAGCTTGCCCTTCTGGAGCTGAGCGTCAGAAACGCTAAGGAAATGCGTCTGAATGCCCTCAAGCAGCAGGAACATACGGACCCGGATGCTTACAGGAATATGGTCATGGAGTCGCTCCGGAAACAGATAGGGATGAAGCAGCTTCCTGTCCACATCGAGTGCTTTGATAATTCCAACATTCAGGGAACGAATCCTGTGTCCGCGTGCGTCGTTTTCCGCAATGCCGTGCCTTCCAAGAAGGATTACCGACATTTCAAGGTCAAGACCGTCGTGGGTGCGAATGACTATGCCACCATGAAGGAGGTTGTGAACAGACGCTATTCAAGGATGCTTGAGGAGAATCCGGACGACCTTCCTCAGCTGATCGTGATAGACGGCGGCAAGGGGCAGCTGGCCTTTGCGTACGAGGCTCTTGCAGAGCTGGGGCTGACCGACAAGCTTACGATAATAGCCTTGGCCGAGCGGATGGAAGAGGTCTACAGGGTGGGGGATCCCTATCCTATGTTCATAGACCGCAATTCACCGGCCTTGAAGGTTCTCCAGCACATCCGAGATGAGGCACATCGCTTCGGCATCACTTTCCATCGCAAGCTCCGCAGCAAGGCTCAGATAGAATCTGCCCTCAAGTCCATCAAAGGCGTAGGCGAAAAGACGGAACAGAGGCTGCTTCTGCGTTTCGGCAGCGTCGCCCGCATAGCGGCCGCATCTGTGGATGACCTGTCCGAAATGGTGGGAAAATCTCTGGCTGAAAGAATACTTAAAGAACTGAACAATGAAAAATAAAGTCCTGTCGCTGTATGATTGGTTCCTCATTGCAGGAGTCATCGTTTCAAATGCCGTCTATTCGATAATGACCGGCACTCTCGACGTGATCGGCTCCCTTGCCGGCATTACTGGTGTACTTTGTGTAGTCCTTGTCGCTAAGGGCAGCATCTGGAATTATGTTTTCGGCCTGGTGAATGTCTCGTTATACGCATATATATCATATACTGCATCATTGTATGGAGATGCGGCTCTGAATGCCCTGTATTACCTTCCTATGCAGTTCATCGGATGGTGGCAGTGGAGAAAGAGGGGAGCGGCTGTATCCGGAAGCGAGGCCGGTGAAAATGGAGTCCAGGTCAAGGCCAGAAGGTTCACATGGAAGCAGCGTCTCGTGCTTGTTGCCGCATGTACGGCAGCTGTAGTGGCATGCGGTTTCTTTCTCAGGCATTTCGGCGACCCTCAGCCGTTCAAGGATTCTACGACCACTGTTCTGAGTATTGTGGCACAGGCCTTGATGGCTCTCGCCTTCATGGAACAATGGGCTTTATGGATAATTACGAATATAGTGAGTGTAGTGATGTGGGTTGTGTGCGTGACCCGTGGCGAGGCTCATGCCGGCGTGATGGTGATAATGTGGGTGTTCTATCTGTTGAACTCCATAAACGGCCTGAGGGTATGGCTGAAGCTAAGTAAATAGACTTCAAGCCATATTTATTTTCATTTTTCGATTTTTTTTATTTAATTTGCAACGATTTTTATGCAAAATACGTGTATTAGAATATTATAAATTAACTAAAAAATCAAACGTTATGGCTAATATTGCAGAAGACGTAAAGGCAATCATCGTCGAGAAACTTGGCGTAGATGCTTCAGAGGTTACTGAGACCGCTAGCTTTACTAACGATCTTGGCGCTGATTCACTTGATATCGTTGAGCTTATCATGGATTTCGAGAAGAAGTTCGACATTGAGATTCCGGACGATGAC
This sequence comes from Bacteroidales bacterium, assembly GCA_017561265.1. Next base: position 6,893 of record JAFZDJ010000052.1, on the reverse strand, counting down.
GCTGGTGACAAGATCTCAACTGTAGGCGATGCAATCAAGTACATTGAGGACAAGGTAAACGCATAAGGTTTCCGTCTGAAATAAACGATAATGGCTGGTCGATTGACCAGCCATTATTCGTATATGCTATCTTTCAGCAGTCTTAGGAGCTGAGAATGTTATCTTCAGCTTAGGTCTAGCGTCTTCTGCGCCAGGACCGTTGATCGTTGCGTAATAGTACCTGTCCTTGTCCAGCTGTATGTTTGTTTCCTGTGGGGAATTGCCGCTGCCGTACATGCTTGCGTACTGAGACATCAGGTAGTAACTGTAATAGTTGTTGCCATATCCGTATCCGCCGTAACCACCGTATCCGCCATAGCCGCCGTAACCGCCATATCCGTATCCGCCGTATCCACCATAACCGCCGTAGCCGTAGCCATATCCATACGGATCATACATTATCATATTGTAATACTGGCTGTACTGGAGGTTCTGAAGGTAGTCCTGCTGGGTTGTCTGCTCCTCCACCTCGTACTCCTCATGCATGATAAGGAACCAGATGTCATATCTTTCGATATTCTTTGCGTAATCCTTGCTATTTATATCAAGCTTCAGGATTTCCTGCACATGATGGCTCACGTCAGGTGAATAAATGCTGAGAGATCTGTTGATGCCTCCCTGATTCTCTGAGCTGATGCTGGAGTCGGTGATGCCTGCATACGAAATATACTTTCCGTCAGCGCTTCTGAGCCTGACGGTAGGGCTGAGGATTTCCGGATATTTATCGAGTTTCGAATAATCTCCCTCAACATTATATGGAAGTATAAGGGAAGCCTTGTTGATCACCACCTCGCTCGGGTCTGTGATGCCGGCAAGGGCTATCTGCTCCTCGACTATCCTCTTGATCTCTTCTGCCTTGATTACAGGCTTGAGACCGCTTCCGCCCTCGATATAGAGCTTGTCTCTTTTACCTGCTTCCCAATTTCTGATGAATTCCTCACCTGTAGAATGGTTGCTGGCATTGAATGCGAGCTGAGGAGGGAAGTCCCTGTCATCCGCCTCCATGAAGTCTGCAGGGCCGAAGAAGAAGTAGAACGAGGTGTCTACAGGCTCTTTGCGACCTTCGTATTCAGCTGTTATCTTGAGCTCTGCGTAGTTTGCGGTAAGATATCCGTATGAGTCGGTCTGGAGGTTGAGGTTGAACATGTTGATTCGTCCGCCAGGGCCTGTAGGGGCGTCGGTTGTGATGTAGATACCAGGAAGGTCGTTTATATAAAGGTCAATGCTGTCTACATTTGCTGTCCTGAGCCTTTCTACGAATGATTCTGCGAACTCTCTGCTGAAATCGAACGAAAGCGAGTCACCTCCGTCATATACCGGTATGCCGACTGTGATTCTGTTTTCTATATCAAGATATTCCTCGCGAACTTTCGGGTTCATGAAAGCTCCGCAGTAGAGTACGGTAGAATCAAGGGGTTTCTTCAGCTCAGACACATAAATGTTCTGAAGCAACCTCTGCTGGTTGTCGTATACGGTAGAAAGGGTGTCCCTTACTGCGCTGAAATGGAACTGGCGTATCTTGGTGTTCTTTCCAAGATCTACTGAGTCGAGGTAAGGAACCAGCGTGAAGCTTGTGCTCTTGATGCTGGTGCCCATTATCTCGTCGTTTACCGCTCCGAATGTGAACCTGGAATTGCTGTAGCCTGTAAGACTGTCTGACATCTGGATGCAGATATCCTCGAATTCGACGGCTTCAGGAGTGAAAACGTCCCACTGCTGGTCTGTCGGGATGAGGTTTCCTCCGATCTGTTCGTTGATGCTCACACATGATGCAGAGCCTAGCAGTATCGCACCGATAGCCGCAAGGCGGCTGACTCTGCCGAAAATATTGAAATTCATTATAAATTGTCGTAAAAACTGTTGTAATCTTCAATATAAGAGCCGTCCTTGATGGACTCCGCATTGTAAGGAAGTACAGGAAGACCTGCATCCTTGCAATAGGTGACGAGCTCGTTCTCGATGTTTTCCGATCCGAGGATGACTCCGTCGGAATAATCGATGGCGAGCTTCGCAAGATTTATGCCAGTAGGCTCTTTGAGGATCTCCACTTCCTTCTCTCCGACTGCGCCGAACAGAACCCTGTCCTTGAAGTCTTCAGGGAAGTCCGTTACCGGCATGTCGTCATAGAGCGAAAGAACCACCTTGCTCTGTGAGAAGATAGGGTCATCGACATATGCCTTCTTGAGGTATATAGGCAGAATCTGCGATATCCAGCCCTGACAGTGGATCACGTCAGGAGCCCAGCGCAGCTTCTTCACTGTCTCCAGAACACCCCTTGCGAAGAAGATCGCTCTCTCGCCGTTGTCCGTGAAAAAGTTTCCGTCCGCATCGTGATAAATGCTCTTGCGGTGGAAATAGTCCTCATTATCAATGAAATACACCTGCATTCTTGCCGCCGAGATAGAAGCCACCTTGATTACAAGAGGCCTGTCGACGTCATTGATGATGATGTTCATTCCTGAAAGGCGGATCACCTCGTGGAGCTGGTTCTTTCTTTCGTTAATGCAGCCGTATCTTGGCATGAAGGATCTGATCTCCTTCTTCCTTTCCTGAATGCCCTGTGGAAGATATCTTCCAATGTTTGCGATCTCGGTTTCCGGAAGATAAGGGAAGATCTCCGAATTGACGAAAAGTACCCTTTTGACAGAATTACCCATACTGCTCAATTTTAATGACAAAATCACTACAAAGATACAAATATTTTTTTGAATTTCACTATCTTTGACCCCGTTATGAGTAAAACGGACAATAAGATGATGCGCAGGAGGCTCATGAACGCCTACCTGTCCTCGGTTATAAGCATAAGTCTGGTGCTACTTCTTGTAGGAGTGGCCAGCATGCTGCTTGTAAATGCGAAGAGTGTGTCCGACTATTTCAAGGAGAATATGCAGGTATCGGTCCTGATGAAGGGGAATGTGTCGGATGAATCAGCACTTGAATTCAGGGAATCGCTTGAGAATGAAAGATATATAAAGAGCACGACCTTTATTTCAAAGGAGCAGGGTCAGCGTGAGCTTGCAGCTCAGCTTGGCGAGGATTTCCTCGATGTCTTCGAGACTTCTCCGATCCCTGTTTCTATAGACATAACCCTTGATGCGGCCTATGTTTCTTCGGACAGTCTGGAAGTGGTCAAGTCGGAGATATCGAAAAGCCCGCTGGTGGATGAAGTCGTGTATCAGAGGTCGCTTGTAGATGCCCTCAACGCCAATCTGAGCAGAATATCCCTTGTGCTGGGAGTGTTCATCGCCCTTCTCCTCTTCATTTCATTTGTTCTGATCAATAACACTGTGAGACTCAATGTGTTTGCGAGGAGATTCACTATCCATACAATGAAGCTCGTGGGTGCGACGCGTTCGTTCATCCGCGCTCCCTTTCTTGTCCAGTCGGCTTTTCAGGGCGTTTTTGCAGCATTCATCGCCATCATCGTGCTTGTAGGCATGATGTTTCTGATGAGAAGCGAGTTCGCGCAGCTTTTCGAGATATTCAGAGTCGAACTGCTCCTTGTGGTCATGGGCATAATCATATTTTCAGGTCTGGCGATATGTCTTGTCAGCACATACTTTGTTGTGAACAAGCTCGTGTCTCTCCGCAAGGACGAACTATATTATTAACTGTCATCCCGATTGTACACTGTCATCCCGAGCGTAGTCGAGGGATCTAATATATTAAAATACAACTGATATGGAAAACAACACAAAAATGGCAATAACCCCGAAGGGGCTCAAATATCTTCTTGTCGGACTTCTCGTCATGATTTCCGGCTACATCCTCATGATGGGAGGCGGCAGCGACGACCCGGAAGTGTTCAACTATGCAATGTTCGATTTCCGTCGCATGGTAGCGGCGCCGATCGTCATAATCGCGGGAATAGTAATTGAGATCGTTGCTATAATGGGTGTGTTCAAATCTAAGAAGGAGGAGTAGTGATGGAGTGGTTTGAAGCAGTCTTACTTGGTCTTATTCAGGGACTTACGGAATTTCTTCCTGTCAGCAGCAGCGGTCATCTCGAGATAGGAAAGGTGCTCCTCGGAGTCGAGACTTCTGATGATCTTCTTTTCACCACCATGGTACATGCGGCTACCGTACTCAGTACCATCCTTGTCTTCCGCAAGCAGATATGGGATCTTCTCAAGGGTTTCTTCACAGGTCTCAAGGACTGGAAGATAATAAAGGATGAAAAGGGCTGCAGATATCTGTCGTGCAACGACCAGACGGACTATCTCCTGAAGATCGCTCTTTCGATGATTCCTATTCTCATTGTCGGAGTCTTCTTCAAGGATCAGGTAGAGGGTCTTTTCGGTTCCATATATGTTGTAGGTGCGGCTCTTGTGGCTACTGCGATGCTCCTGTTCTTCTCTGACTATGCGTCAAGACCAGGAAGAAAATCCATATTTCCTGCGAACGAATACAGAAACGGACTTTCGTACTGGCAGGCCTTTGCCGTAGGACTCGGACAGGCCTTTGCTGTAATTCCCGGCCTTTCCCGTTCCGGTACAACCATTTCGACAGGTCTCATCTGCGGCGTGAGAAGGGAGTCTATGGCTCAGTTCTCGTTCCTCATGGTGCTTGTCCCTATCCTTGGAGAGACCTTCCTTGAGATTGTCGGAGGCGAGTTCGGAGCGTCATCTGTGGGTGCGCTTCCTCTTGTTCTCGGATTCGTATCCGCTTTTCTATCAGGACTTTTCGCGTGTAAGGTGATGATAGCTCTCGTAAAGAAGGCCAAGCTCAGCTGGTTCGCTCTTTACTGCCTCGTCGCTGCAGCGTGCATATTCATTTTCGCATAATGAAGACATTTTTCGTGTCAGACGTCCATCTCGGTCTGCAGGTCGGTGATCCTGCCGGCCGTGAACGTCGTTTCGCCGACTTTCTTCAGGGACTTCCTGAAGATACGGATGCCTTGTATCTGCTCGGTGATATATGGGACTTCTGGTATGAATATCGTGATGTGGTGCCGAAAGGCTATATCCGCGTGTTCTCGGCTCTGCAGAGTCTGATGGACAGAGGGGTGAAGGTATACTTCTTCCAGGGAAACCATGATGTGTGGACATACAGCTATTTCGAAGAGCTGGGAATGAAACGCCTTGAACAGCCCTATCTTGTAGAGATTGGAGGAAAGAAATTCTGCCTCGGGCATGGTGACGGTCTCGGTCCGGTTCCTTCAGGATACAGATTCCTTCGTGGCTTGTTCCACAACCGCGTGGCGCAGTTCCTTTTCAGCATGCTGCATCCTTGGATTGCCTTCCGCTTCGGTAACGGATGGTCGCGAAACAACCGTCTGGCTCATGATCATGAATATGAATTCAGGGGAAAGGATGAGCCTCTGTATAAATTTGCGGAGGAGTTTTCGGCCAGGAATGACGTAGATTATTTCATTTTCGGTCATTATCATTCTTCGGTTGATATGACCTTGCCTTCGGGCGCGCGTCTTCTGGTCCTGAAGGACTGGATGCGCTCTTCGCCTTATTTATGCTTTGATGGTGTTTCTTTAAGTAACTGATCGTCATTCAGCTTATCTTAGAGGTATTTCTCCGGAATAGGCATTACCGGAGGATCTTTCCAGAAGATGGACCAATAGAAAGCGTCGAAATCTCCAGATTCCCAGATCTGGACAAGCTCCTCTGTGGCCTTGTCTTCGCCTTCGGGGTCATATGGTGCCTTCAGGTCGGAGCCGAACATCTTCGCCACTCCCTGCCAGAATCCGGCCGTGATGCCGCTCTTGTATCCTTTTATAATATTATAGGACGATTTTCCTACCTCGCGGTCCACGAGCTTCATTATCAGGGCTCCCTGGCTGACCGAGAGATTCCTCATCTGTCCCTCGAAGACATCGAAAAGCTCTTTCTGGACATTGGTGACATATCTGTCCCTCTTCGCGCCCTTAAGTTTGTCCGCCGCTATCGTGCTGTCGGCCTCGATCACCAGTTTCTTTGCCACAAGGGCGTATGGATATGCCTTGCTGAAGTTATGTACCAGCCTGTAGTATTTGCGCCATTCGCGCCCTTTCATCTTCGGCAGGCGTGAATATACCTTCGAAGCCTTGATATGGCCGATATAGATTGTATCGTTTCCATCGACGATATATTCCATCAGATCCGCTCCGTCCTGCACCATCGGCTTCGGCACCACATCCTCCGGCTTCAGCTTCGTTGCGTTCTCGGTCTTCTGTGCCGCCTCCTTTTTCTTCTTTTTCAGAATCTGGGCATGACAGTCCATGAGTCCTACCGTCAGAAGGACAATAAGCATGATGGTTATATGTCTGAATTCTTTTCTCACACTGCAAAAGTAACAAATCCTTGAATTTATGCAAATTTCTTGCCTTCGCATGCTTTCCGGCCCATCGTGCCAAACTGTGAAAACGGCAGAATGGCTTCGGTCGAAAATGCTGGTAAGTTTTTACTAACACCTTTCGTAACTTAGTGAAAACACGCAACTTAGCATGTGAAAACTTTGGTCGAAAATATGTGAAAAATTTTGCAGATGCTATTGTAGTTTCAGAAAAAATTACTACCTTTGCATCCCATTAATTGAGGACGACTCCGCCCAACCAGCTGATACTCAATTAATTAGGGAGAAATGTGAAATATTTTCATTAAAAGTAATAGAGCAATGTTACAACCAAAGAAAACCAAATTCAGAAGGCAGCAGAAAGGCCGCATGAAAGGTCTCTCACAGAGGGGAAACCAGCTTGCGTTTGGCTCATTCGGCATCAAGACCTTGGAAAATTGCTGGCTGACAGGACGTCAGATCGAGGCAGCTCGTCAGGCTGTATCACGTTACATGAAGCGTGAGGGTAAGATCTGGATCAGAATCTTCCCTGACAAGCCTTACACCAAGAAGCCAGCCGAGGTGCGAAT
>JAFZDJ010000051.1 GCA_017561265.1 Bacteroidales bacterium | reverse complement strand
TCCTCCGTTCGCTCTTGTAACCTTCTCTCTGAATGAATTTTCTTTGAATCACAAGCCAAGTGTATGTTTACACTTGATCTCACTTTTACTCGTTGCCTTGAAATTGCAGTCCACAACATCACGATAGACTCTCTATCATTTTTCTTACTCTGTTACAGACTAATTAATTTCTTATCTTCTTACTTTACCTCGTTATCTTTTCTCAAACTTGTCATTGAACTTGCCGTTATTTCTCAAACGGGTTGCAAAGGTACGACTTTTTTCTTAACCTCCAAATTTTTCTGCAATATTTTTTCAAAAAATTTCACTTTTTCTTCACGCCTATCGATTAAACCCATGATTTTCAGAGTATTAAATACATAGTAAATACTTATAATGCTCACTATCAATTACTTAGACATATAGCCTGCATGGCTGGGACGGCAGGCTAAAGGGATAAACAGTTGATAATCAACAATATGAACACCACAGTGTTATTTTATTGAATTTTCTCAGATATTATCACTATTTTTGTGATTCCGCTAAGACAAATATAAACAGTATATATTATATGGAAGAGAAAAAGACACAATTACCGGAGAACGCCCATAGAGAGCTCAAGCCGGGTGAGGAGTATCAGCCGTTGCTGTCCCCTCAGAAAAATTACCCTGAGGTGACTCCATGGTCAGTGACCCTCGGACTCATCATGACAGTGATATTCTCTGCAGCTGCAGCATATCTCGGACTCAAGGTAGGACAGGTATTCGAAGCTGCAATCCCTATCGCCATCATAGCGGTCGGACTTTCAAGTGCACTCGGCAGAAAGAACGCCCTTGGTGAAAATGTAATGGTTCAGTCTATCGGCTCATGTTCTGGAGCCATCGTAGCTGGAGCGATCTTCACACTCCCTGCACTGTTCATCCTTCAGGACAAGTATCCTGAGCTGACAGTGAACTTTACAAAAGTATTCTTCTCATCGCTTCTCGGAGGTATCCTCGGCATCCTCTTCCTGATTCCGTTCAGAAAGTACTTCGTGAAGGAACAGCACGGAAAATATCCGTTCCCTGAAGCAACAGCAACAACTCAGGTGCTGGTAAGCGGAGAAAGCGGAGGAAAGGGAGCAAAGACTCTCCTCGTCAGCGGACTCATAGGAGGACTCTATGACTTCATCGTATCAACATTCGGACTCTGGGGCGAGACCCTCACCACAAAGATACTCCCATGGGGTACTGCAATCGCAGACAAGGCGAAGGTGCTCCTGAAGGTCAATACCGGAGCGGCAGTCCTCGGTCTCGGATATATAGTAGGTCTCAAATACGCATTCATCATCTGCTGCGGAAGCTTCCTCGTATGGCTCGTGATCATTCCACTCATGAATCTCATATGGGGCGGTCAGGTCATAGACCTTATGAACACTGGCGTGACCATGACCATCGGCGAGATGTCCCCTGACATGATATTCAAGGACTATGCAAGACATATCGGTATCGGAGGTATCGCGACAGCAGGTATCGTCGGCATCGTGAAATCTTTCGGAGTGATCAAGTCTGCCGTAGGTCTTGCAGCCAGCGAATTCAAGAGAAAGAAGAGCGGAGCCGAGGCCGAAATCATCAGAACCCAGCGCGACCTCTCAATGAAGATCATCGTGATCGGAATAGCAGTCGCCCTCCTCGCAGTATTCGGATTCTTCGCATTCGGAGTCGTAGACAACATCTGGCATGCAGTGGTAGGACTTCTCATCGTTGCAATCATTGCATTCCTCTTCACAACAGTGGCAGCCAACGCAATCGCTATCGTAGGATCGAACCCTGTGAGCGGAATGACCCTCATGACCCTCATTCTCGCATCCCTGATCATGGTAGCGGTGGGTCTGAACGGTACAGCAGGTATGACAGCAGCTCTTATCATCGGCGGCGTGGTATGTACAGCGCTCTCAGTGGCAGGTGCATTCATCACCGACCTCAAGATCGGATACTGGATCGGATCGACACCTAAGAAGCAGGAGAGCTGGAAATTCCTCGGAACCCTCGTAGCTGCGGCTACAGTAGGTGGAGTCATGCTCGTCCTTAACAAGACATACGGTTTCACTGGCGAAGGTGCTCTCGTAGCCCCTCAGGCCAATGCCATGGCAGCCGTCATCGAGCCTATGATGAACGGAGGAAGTGCTCCATGGCTTCTTTATGGAATCGGAGCAGTCCTCGCACTCGTCCTCACATTCTTCAAGGTTCCTGCACTTCCATTCGCACTCGGTATGTTCATCCCTATCGACCTCAACATGCCGATGCTCATCGGTGGAGCCGTTTCATGGTATGTAAGCAGCCGCAGCAAAGATAAGGAACTCAACGCAGCACGCAACGAGAAGGGCACACTCATTGCTTCCGGATTCATCGCCGGAGGTGCACTCATGGGAGTGGTCAGCGCCATCCTCAGATTTGCAGAGGTAGACATGTACATGAAGCCGTCACCTTGGACTGAGCCAGTGGCCATCATTCCATACGCAGCAATCATCATTTACATGATATGCGCTGCGATGAAGACACAAAAGGCTAAGTAACAATCAGTTACATTGAATCGCCTGCGGCAGATGGAGCAGGCGATTCAATGTAAAAGAATGAAATTCAAGTAGATACAATGAACGGAATCATAAGCGCACTTGTTTTGACACTGATAGCCGGAGCCGCAACGGGCATCGGAGGTGCGCTTGTGCTTTTCAAGAAGAAGATCAGCAGTGACTTTCTGGCCGGAGCACTCGGACTGAGTGCCGGAGTGATGATTTTCATCTCCATGGCCGAGATGTTCCCGGAAGCTCAGGCCACGATAGGGATTCCGCACGGAAGAACATTCGTGCTCATAGCATTTTTCGTAGGCATGGGCTTGATAACTCTGATCGACTTCGTCATTCCGGAATATGAGAACCCGCATGAAGCCACAGGACTTTCACTCGATGCAAGGACCGCGGCCGTAGGCGTTCTGGAGCAGACCGGAAATGAAAAAGCACTGCACAGACTCGGCCTGATGTCGGCCCTGGCAATCGCTGTGCACAACTTCCCGGAGGGAGTAGCAACATTCATAGGTGCATTGAACGACCCTGAAATGGGAGCCGGAATCACATTTGCCATCTCCATCCACAACATCCCGGAAGGAATAGCGGTGGCCATACCTATATATTATGCTACAAAGAGCAAGGGCAAGGCATTGCTTTATGCCACCCTTTCCGGAATGAGCGAGGTCATAGGAGCCCTCCTATGCCTTGCAGTCACAGCAATATCCGGTATAGAACTGACCGGGGGCGGACCTGCCTTCCCTATCGTTCTGGCTGCAGTTGCCGGCATCATGATATACATCTCGCTTGACGAGCTTCTTCCGACAGCGGAAAAATACGGAAAACACCACATAGCCATAGCGGGCGTCGTTGCCGGCATGGCGATAATGGGCATAAGCCTGCTGATAATATAATTATATATGGAAAAGATTTTAGACAGATTTCTCAGATATGTCGCTGTGGACACACAGTCAGACCCTGAATCAGATTCGCAGCCAAGTGCGGCGAAGGAACTCAACCTTCTGAAAATGCTCCGCGACGAGCTCAACGCAATGGGCGTGGCAGCGACACTTGACGAATACGGCTACGTAATGGCCACAATCTCTTCGAACTGCGGAAAGGATGTTCCGGCAATCGGATTCATCGCCCATGCAGATACAGCTCCTGACGCAGCCGGAGACAACATCAAGCCTCAGATCATAGAGAATTATGACGGCGGGGAGATTCCCCTCAAGGGAGTCCCAGGTCTCAGCCTGAAGCCAAGCGAATTCCCTGAGCTGGAGCTTTACAAAGGTCAGACACTCATCACAACCGACGGAACAACCCTCCTCGGAGCGGATGACAAGGCCGGCATTGCAGAAATCATGAACGCGGTTCAGTACATCGTAGAGCATCCCGAATTCAAGCACGGAGACATCAAGATCGGCTTCACACCTGATGAGGAGATCGGCCGTGGAGTCGTGAAGTTCGACGTACAGAAATTCGGAGCTAAATATGCATATACCCTCGACGGAGGCCGCCTCGGAGAACTCGAATATGAGAATTTCAATGCGGCAGGCGCGACAATCCGCATCCAGGGCCGCAACGTGCATCCGGGCACAGCAAAAGGAAAGATGAAGAACGCAATCCTCATAGGAATGGAACTCAACAGCCTCCTCCCTGTGGACCAGCGTCCTGAATATACTGAAGGATATGAAGGATTCTTCCACCTCATAAGTTTCAAGGGCGAGGTCGAGACCGCTACATTCTCATATATCATCCGCGACCATGACATGGATCTGTACGAGCAGAAGAAGGCATATATGCAGAGATGCGTGGACTTCATCAATGCAAAATACGGCGAAGGCACAGCCATCCTCGACATGAAGCATCAATATTATAATATGCGCAAGGAAGTCGAGCCTCACTACCATATTGTAGAAAAGGCGATGAAGGCTATGGAAATGGAAGGCATCACACCTCGCATCCAGCCTATCCGCGGAGGTACAGACGGTGCAAACCTCTCGTTCATGGGTCTGCCATGCCCTAACATTTTCGCCGGAGGACACAACTTCCATGGCAAGATGGAATATGTTCCGCTCGAAAGCATGGAAAAGGCCAGCAAGGTCATCCTGAACATCATCCAGCTCTACGCTGAATAATGGGCAGAGCCCTCATAACGACATTCCTGACGCTCCTTCTCGTATCATGCTCAGGCAGGAACGGGAAGGAGATCGAGGATGCCGTCAGATATGGAGAGGAACTTCAGGCGGAAAGGCTCTTCAGCGAAGCAATGGAAGTCTATTCGGACGCTGAAGCGAAGGCCTTGAAGCACGGAGACCAGCACAGTCTGGGAACCATCTATCGTCAGATGGCCAGGATATATAATGCGACAGGCAACAATGCCGATGAAATCGTATATCTGGATAAGGCGATTGAAGCGTTCGAAGCGGCAGGAAAGCCGTATAACACCCTCCATGTATATTTCGAAAGCGGAGTCGCGAGGTATAACGTCCAGGACTACGCATCTGCGGAAAAGATGTTCCGCAACACCGTTTTTCATGCCCATCAGGCAGCAGACACCCTTCTTGAAGCAGCCGGCCTTGAAGCATATGCCGCTCTCTGCCTTGAAAAGAAGGAGCAGGATCCCGTTCTGGCCATAAACATGCTGGCAAGGGTGGCGAACGAACTCAAATGTCCTCTTACAAGCGAAGACAGAGGAAGACTTGCGTATGCATACGCCCTTACCGGCGACCATGAGGCAGCATCCGAATGGGTCGTCAAGGCCTTGCAGACTGCCGTTACCCCGTCAGAAACAGCCCAGGCCAGATTCCGTGAATATCAGGTAGAAGCCAGAGCCGGCAATTACCGCAAGGCTCTGGAAGCTCTGGAGGCAGTCATGGAACATAGCAATTCCGTGACCATTGAATCTCTCAAACGCTCGGTTTCCTCCGCTCGGGACGAGAGCCGCGATCACCAGCACGAACTTACCAGACATAAACTGAAGGCTACAAGAACGACGGTTCTTCTTATCGCACTCGCCTGCCTTTCGGTCATATTCGCCATGGTCAGCTATATCAGATATCAGAAGCTGGAAACGGCAAAAAGGCTTGCGGAAGAGAAAGCTGAAACCGAAAGGTACATGACCATTGCGGAAGAGCTGCAGGCCAGGCTTAAGGCGGCGTCGAAGAGACTTCCGTCAGAAAAGCACATGTCCATAGCGCGTTTCGATCTTCTGGAAAGACTCTGTGAACAGTATTATGTATATGAGGGAACGGACAATCTTCAGGGAAAGATACTGAAGGAAGTGAAGTCCGTGATAGAAGGCCTGCGCGAAGATCCGAAAGCCATGAAAGGACTTGAGATGATGCTGGACAGAAACTGCGGAAACCTCGTCGCAAGGCTTCGCGAACAGATGCCGAAACTTAAGCCGGATGATATCAGACTGTTCATTTTTGCCGCATGCGGATTCTCCAGCACGACCATATCCACCATCCTTGAGAAGGACAAAGGCATCGTCTACAACCGCATATGGCGCCTGAAAGGCAAAATTTCAGCATCGGACGCTCCGGATAAGGAGGATTTTCTAGCATCCATAAACGGCTGATTTTCAACAACTTGAAAAAACGGAGAGAAAACGCGAAATCTCCTACACTTAACTCATTCATTTTCAATATATTACATCTTCCGCGAGAGAGATTTTACAGGCCCGAATATTTGTTTTCCGGGCTTATGAGGCCGTAACTTTGCACCAGCAGCCGGAAAGACTGCCAAGACAAAGTCAAACGTTAAAAATCTCTCATTATGGACAAGAAGAAAAGCGAAAGAGCTGACCTCCAGAACAAGAAGGTCCTCTTCATGGAAATCGGATGCATCATTGCATTGGCACTCGTATATTTCGGCTTCGAATACACCAGCGAAGAAGTCCGGACTGCCGTACTCGATGACAATAACGTCATAACAGAGATCGAAGACCTGATTCCTATCACATTCGAGACTCCCCCACCTCCTCCAGCCGCACCGAAGATCCCGGTGCTTTCAGATCAGATCGACATCGTGGATGATGAGATCGAAATCGATGACAACATGTTCCTCAAGCTTGAAGACGATCCCGGATCGGGAGTGGAGATAATGGATTACATCGAAGTAATCGACGAGGAAGTCGAGGAGGAAGAGATCCCGTTCATGCTGGTAGAAGAGAAGCCGACATTCCAGAAAGGTGATGCCAACCAGTTCTCGAAGTGGGTGAACCAGAGGCTTGTCTATCCGGAAATCGCCAAGGAAAACGGCGTTCAGGGACGCGTCACTCTCCAGTTCACCATCGACAAGGACGGTACGCTCACCAAAGTGAAGGTCGTACGCGGAGTTGATCCTTCTCTCGACAAGGAAGCCGTACGCGTCGTATCAATGTCACCGAAATGGGAACCCGGCAGGCAGAGAGACAGGGCAGTCCCTGTAACCTATACTTTCCCTGTCATCTTCAAACTCCGTTAAAGACAGATATAGATGGTAAAACAGAAGCGTGGGTACATGAAAATCGATAGTCATGTACCCACGCTTCTGTTTAGACTATTTTTTAACTCTTTTAGCGGTTTTGGCATCTTCACGGGCCTTCTGCTTCTGGAACTTCCTTATATATTTCTCCAAGGTCTTATTGTCCTTTTCGGCTTCTTTTGCGGCTTTTTCGAGGGATCTTCGTTTTCGCTTGCGCTCCTTCTCCTTACGCTTTTCTTCCTTGGCCTTCAGCTTTTCGGCATCACGCCTGTCAAGTTCAGCCCAGCGAGCCTCCTTAGCCTCCTTGCGACTCTGGCGCTTTGCTTCAAGAGCCTCCTTCTTTCTCTGTCTCTCTGCAGCCTTCATCATCTTGATCTGCTCCGGAGTCATTTCCTTCGCCTCATCCAGTTCAGGACGACGAGCAGCGGAATAGCGGGCGGAATCTCGGGAAGCCTGTCTATCCGATACTGCAAGCGAATCGTTCAGAGCAAGTGAATCTGCAAGAACCAGGGAGTCCTCAAGTGCCAGCGAATCTGCGAGCATCAGGCTGTCCGCAAGCATCAGACTATCTGCAAGAGCAAGAGAATCCCGGATGGCAAGAGAATCCAATCGTGCCCTTTCTGCAGCCTCACGTTCAGCTATAGCCCTTTCACGCTCACGTACTCTACGGAGGGAGTCCTTGACTTCCATCTGACGATAGACATCGTTCATATATCCAGGGAAAAACCTGTCGGTCTGGATGAACCTGGCTCTCGGACGTGCAGCATATCCCGAACGTTCGCTTGGACGGAGGGAAAGAGGTGTGACCGCATTACGGTCGGCCGGACGTTTCTCAGGCTGCCAGTTGTATCCTTTCAGGCTACGTTCTTCCTTTGAAAGCTGGACGACAGGAAAACCGTCATTCTTGGCTTCTTCGAAATAATATATCCTCTGGATCTCGCCATTGCTGAACACAGCGGAGAGCATCTTTGACTCTGTCTTGTTGACGGTCGCAAGAGATCCGTTCTCCTCAAGGAAGAACAAAGCTGAAGCACCACCCAGCACATCGAAACGTTCAAGATTGCCCTTGTCATCGAAATATGCGAGCATCTCCGCGCCCTTGATCTGGTCGTAATGGGTATCGTCTTCCTGGATGGTGATGAACGCATTCGACATAAGACTGGCTTTCTCCATCGCATTATTCTTCACCACGAGAGAAATGCTGTCCGCAGTATACTGACGTGTAATCTCCTGCCATACAAGAGGTTCCTTGAACAGACGGGCAAGAGAATCAAGATCGGAATATAGAAGGGAGTCGCAGACCACCTGCATGTTCTTCTTATATATCTTTACCTTGCCGATTGCTTCAAGGAAACCTATCTTGGTCGTATCCTTTGGAAGGGCTGCAAGACTGTCGGCAAGAGCAAGCGAGTCAGAGACCATAAGAGAATCCGAACTCATGAGAGAGTCTGTCTGATGGAGGGAATCTGTCGGCATCAACGAATCTGACACTGACAAAGAATCAGCCTTCTGCATCAAGGCTGGGCGGCCAGCAGCAGGCGATGTCGGAGACATACGCGAAGGGGCGATCCTTGAAGAAGCAGCCTGAGCTGGAGATGCAAGAAGAGAATCCGGAGCATTCATCATGGACGTCCTGTCCATAGCAATGCCAACTGCTGTCGTGGTATCTGCAGGATGCCTCATGGCAAGGGCATCAGGAGGTGCGGCCGAAAGCTTAGGTCTGGCTGCCGTTGCTCCCTTCGCACCGCCAGGACCAGCCGGACCACCAGGGCGGTAGTTCGGGTCATTCTTCCTGGCCTCTTCTTCTGCCTTTGCGGCTTCTGCTGCAGCCTGCTTGCGGAAATTGCCCACAGGATCTACATCAAGAGACTGGAGCCTGCCTTCCGCATCGGAAATCACGCTTTCACTGATGTCGCACTTCTTTATTGTATAATATACGAGCTTGTCTGCTCCAAGATAGACGGTATCTATGGTTCCGTCCTGCTCCTCTGTCTGCGATATGACGGCCGGCTTGCGGGTCATGGTGACTTTGGATGTGGAATCCACATACTGCAGACGTCCCGCAATAGCGAAGACATTACGCGTAGTGTCGGTGATCTGCGCATTGCCGAGCATTTCCACATCAGATGAAACCTTGTTGAAATAAAGACTGTCACACCATCCTTCCTGATCAACGGTCATGACATGGACACTGTTCTCAAAGAAGAAGAGTTCCCTTCCCCTGTCGTACCATCCTCTGTTTGCCGAAAGCATATTGTCGTCCTGCCATGCATCGGTTGCAGAACCGAAGGTTGCAAGATTGAGATCGGACTCATAGACGAGCTCTCTGGTCTTGACGAAGACCGAGTCGGTAAACATGTTCACATCGTTCTCGAAAGTGAACTTCTTGATCTTGGAATCATATGTACCGTTGCGGCTTTCTATGATCTGACCATCCTTGTCACGCATGGATGCTCCATTCATGAACACTGCAAGAGAGTCCTTGGTATTATAGTCCAGATGCCTTGTCCTCAGGGTGTTGTGATCCTTGTCCGTAAGCTGAACCATGGATCCGCGAAACTTCGCAAGATCCTCATTGATAAGATATTGCAGATTATCGCTGGTCAGAATTGTCTCTTCCTGGATAATGCTCACATGCCCCCATGCATCGATTATCTGCGTCTCTACATTCCATAGAGCCGTATCACAGATAAGATAGGTATTGTTGTGGAGAAAACGTGCCGGGCCCACAACCTTCCTGTACCTTGCACCCTCGACATCCACCATCTGAGCGGACTTGGAGCTCAGAAGTACCACAAGACTATCCTTGTCTTCCTGTTTCTGTCCTTGAGCAGAAAGAGAAAGACACGAAAAGAGAGCGGTCAGAACGAATGTCAGTTTCTTCAAAAGGTGCATGGAAAAATGTATTACTTACGTATCTTCTCATACCAGCCCGCACGTTCGAACTCGCAGTCCTTGAAGAGAGGGTCGATGATGATGAGTGTTGTCTTGATTCTGGAATCAATAAAGTCACTTATGGCCTCCTGCTGCTTCGCCTGTGTAGCATATCCGAGAAGGAGTGTGTAATCATTTGAGAAAGTGGCAGGATGAGCTGGGAGTATCTTGTCCACCTTGATGATCTTGTAGACGGTATTACCTGTGTTGCCTTCGTTGTCGACTGACTCGAACGGCTCCGAAATATCACCAGGCTGAAGATCCTTGATCGCATTATAATCCTGAGGCTTGAGCTGGTCGATTTCGAAATAAGTCGATCCGGAGCTAGGATCAGCCATCTGTCCTCCATTTGTTCTTGTGGCAGGATCTTCAGAATAGAATCTTGCTGCAAGCTCGAAGGTAACCGCCTCATTTGCAAGCTCGGTCCTGAGACTGTCGAGAACATGGAAACCCTTCTCCATGTCATCAGCTGTATATTCCGGCTTGAGAAGGATGTGGCGGGCGTTGAACATATCTCCCTTCTTCTCAAGGACCTCGATGATGTGGAATCCGTCCGGAGTCTCCACAATCTGTGAAACTACACCAGGCTTGAGAGCCATTGCAGCATCAGAAAATGCAGGCCAGAAGATTGATTTTGAAGCCATTCCGAGCTCTCCTCCCTTACGGGCGCTGCCAGGATCCTGAGAATAGATACGAGCCAGGGTAGAGAATTTCTCTCCATTGATGATACGCTCTCGGATTGCAAGAAGACGCTCCTTCACAGCAAGGTTAGCAGCCTCGCGGTCCGGATATACGCAGATCTGGCTGAGCTGATACATCTGAGGAACGACAGGAAGGTCGTCGGCATCGGTAGCATCTACATACTTCTGCACGTCATATGGAGTCAGTTCAGGGATGTTTCTCATCACCTCGTTCTGCATCTGCTGAGCCAAAGTCCTGTCCACCAAGTCATTGCGAAGCTCCTGACGAAGCTTGTACAAAGGCTTTCCATACTGCTCTACCACGCCTTCCTCGCCACCGTAGTATGTCATGACATTGGCCATGTAATCATCCAGATTGCTCTCCACCATGCTGTTGTCCACAACAAGCGAATCGACTCTTGACTGCATGAGGAACAGTTTTGACACCATCATGGTCTCGAGAAGCTCGCAGCGGCTTGTCTTGTCAGACATATAGCCGTAATTCTGAGCCTTCATTTCCTCTTCCAGGTCAGAAAGCATGATCACTTCGTTTCCGATCACAGCCACGGTCTTGTCTACAAGTCCGTTCTGATACTTCTGTGCAGATGCGGATACAGACATGGCCACGAAAGCCACAGCTGCCGCAAAAATCCTCATTGCTCGGAGATACTTCATTTCTTTTTCACATTACAGCCACATTATGTGGCACTAATCAGTCAATAATTACCAGTTGTCCGGTTTTGCGCGCGTCATTGAGCAAATCCTGTTCCAGATCGGCTATCAGCTTCTGCTTTCGCGCGCTTATTATCATATCCTTTATGGATGGAGTGCAATATTCAAGAGGTGCCGTCTCGCCTGCCTGTATCATTTCCGACACATAAGCCAGACTTGTCGTACCTGTCGTGTCTGTCATCTCGATCCATCCTCCCTTCATCATTGCAAGGGCTGAAACATAGTCTGTCGGGAACTCACGTGATAAAGTCACGATATCGATCCACTCATTACCCCATGTCGAAAACTTCAGAGCCGAAGAATAGGCCAGACTGTCCGCCTCGGAAAGGTCATTGTATTCATCCGACGACATTTTCTTCCTTATCTTCACCAAAGTCGGAGAATCCGAGGCAATCCTCAGATACCTTGCCTTGACCACAGGCCTCTGGAGCACGAACTTATCTTCATGAAGGGCAAAATACTCCTCCACCATCTCGTCAGACACAGCCGTATCCAGTCTTTCGTTCACATAAAGCTGCTCGTATCTGTATTTCAAAAGAGAGCGTCTGTAATCCTCCAGTTCCTTGCTCACATCCTTTTCCGCTTTGGAAAGCTGCTCCTCCGCTATATTGAGAAAGACTTCCTCCAAAGCCCATGTATTGATATACTGTCTTGCCAGACGAACGCTGTCTTCATATGATACTCCCTTGGGAATCAATGCATTAAGCTCTTTTCTATAAAGCTTGGCATTTCCGACTCCGGCCACGGCCTCGTCGTCATTCAAAAAGGATGAAATCGCCCTGCACGACGTCAATGCCGACAGGACGATCCCTATGATTGCGATCGTATGGACAATCCGCTTCATCAGCAGACTATCTTGAATAGTTCGGAGCCTCGCGTGTGATGGTCACATCGTGCGGATGTCCCTCGAGATATCCCGCATTTGTGATACGCACGAACTTCGCCTCGCGGAGCTTCTCGATGTTCTGAGCACCGCAATATCCCATACCTGCGCGGAGACCTCCCACGAGCTGGTATACAACCTCGTTGAGTGTTCCCTTGTAAGGCACCTGAGCCACGATTCCCTCCGGAACGAGCTTCTTGATATCCTCTTCCATATCCTGGAAATAACGGTCCTTGGAACCCTGCTGCATTGCCTCGAGCGAACCCATACCACGATAAGACTTATACTTACGTCCGTTAAGGATGATGGTCTCTCCCGGCGACTCCTCCACTCCTGCGAAGAGAGATCCGGCCATGATTGTGCTTGCGCCGGCTGCAAGAGCCTTCACAACGTCACCCGAATAACGAATACCACCATCAGCGATTACAGGAACACCTGTGCCCTTGAGAGCCTCAGAAGCCATCATCACTGCTGAAAGCTGAGGCATACCTACACCGGCGATGACACGGGTAGTACAGATGGATCCTGGTCCGATACCCACTTTCACAGCGCTTACACCAGCATCTGCAAGAGCCTTTGCACCCTCTGCAGTAGCCACATTACCAGCCACGATCTGAACATCAGGAAGTGCATCACAAGCGCTCTTTATCACGTTGAGAACGCCCTGTGAGTGACCATGTGCAGTGTCGACTACAACAGCATCCGCACCCGCGTTCACGAGCATCTCGATACGCTCGATCGTATCTGACTTCACACCTACGGCAGCTGCCACGAGAAGGCGGCCCTTGCTGTCCTTCGATGCGATAGGATTATCCTTGATCTTCATGAGGTCCTTGTAAGTGATGAGGCCGACGAGCTTGCCGTCAGCGTCCACTACAGGAAGCTTTTCGATCTTGTACTGACGCAGGATGTCTGTCGCCTCAGGAAGGCTGATGCCCTGACGAGCTGTAACAAGATTCTCCTTTGTCATGATTTCCGAAACAGCCATCTTAGGATCTCTCTGGAAACGGAGGTCACGATTTGTGACGATTCCCACGAGGAAGCCGTTGTCATCTACTACAGGAATACCACCTACATGGTGCTGAGCCATCATGCCAAGAACCTGACCTACAGTTGCATCAGGATGAATGGTGATAGGATCATAGATCATTCCGTTCTCAGCTCTCTTTACACGACGCACCTGATTCATCTGCTCTTCGATGGTCATGTTCTTGTGGATAACTCCGATACCGCCGGCACGAGCCATGGCAATCGCAAGCTCAGCCTCGGTCACGGTGTCCATTGCTGCAGAAACGATAGGAGTCTGGAGAGTAATGTCTCTCGTGAACTTAGAAGAAACATCCACACTTCTAGGGAGAACCTCAGAATGTGCAGGAATCAGCAAAACGTCGTCGAAGGTCAATCCTTCAATGATAGGTGAGTTAGTAAATGTCTGCATCGCTTAATAAAATTTGGCAAATGTAATAATTTTTTCTGAATAGTCAGTCCGATGGGTATGATATATTTCCAATTCGACCCCAACTTGAATCCAATTTCCGGACGGTGAATAAATTGGAGCTGGTCGATAATTGATTTTCGATAGCAACGCAAAATGCTGAATATCAACAAATTGAGCCATAAGCCTGCTGTCCCATCCATGCAGGGTTGTGCGGTAACCATTTGAATATAAGCAAAATACGTTGCACCACTCCCATTCTGCTTACACGGCTAATGTAGAGCAGAAAAGTGACAACGTATTTAAGAAAAAGAAAAATGTGACGAATAAATCTTTAAATTGGCAGATGGTTTCAGGAATTCAATTATTTTATAGGTTTCTGACACATCCGACCCTGCCATGTCCCGCGTTCCTCCAGACGTTTTTCCAGCAGACGAAGCAATTCGACGTTGCGGATCAGCCCCCATGGAGTCTCGTTGACGAAGCGCGGAGGTACCTCTCCCACGAACCGCTCGACGAAGAGGTCCGGGCGCAATCTTTCAAGCATCTCGACAAAGAAATCCAGATATTCATCCAGGCTGAACCGCTCGAAATCCTGCGGTCTGTCTGCATATTCCTGCTCCATGCGCGTGCCCTTTACAATCTGCAGCTGATGGAATTTCACGGATCTGAGAGGCAGTTCATTTATGAGTGCGCATGAGTCCAGCATCATCTGACGAGTCTCACCGGGCAGCCCAAGGATGAAATGCGCTCCGACATCGATGCCTCTTTCTGCTGTCATCCGGACGGCGCGGCAAGCAGTTTCAAAATCATGACCGCGATTGATTCGTTGCAGAGTGGCATCATAACATGACTCGATGCCGTACTCCACAATCACCACTGGAGCTGTGCGTACACCTCCCTCCGAAAGTGTCCGCGACCATCCCTCAAGCGCACGTCCATGAGCCAGATCGGCAAGATAATCAAGTTTCTGCTCATCGACACAGTCGGGTCTTGTGCCTATGACAATACCGACGACCTGCGGATGCATCAGCGCCTCCTCATACAGCTGCTTCAGCTTTTCGAGCGGTGCGTATGTGTTGGAAAATGATTGAAAATAAGCAAGATAGTGCTCGGTCGTGCGATATCTCACCTTATGAAATTCAATACCTTCATCCATCTGCTGATGGAGGCTTTTGCCGGCCGTGCTGTATGACGGATGAAAGGCTGCATTGTCGCAGTATGTGCATCCGCCGCGCCCGACCTTACCGTCCCTGTTCGGGCATGTGAATCCTGCGTCCAGCACAATCTTCTGCAGGCGCTCGCCGTATTTACGTTTGAAACATCCTACAAACGAATTATAACGCTTCCCATCAGGAAATCCATATTTTTCAAAATGTTCAGACATGATCCGGTTAATATTCGTTCCAAGATGACATTTCCTCCAGCTGTTTGCGGACCTTGTTCCGGACAGGAGCATCCGGGTATCCCAACGAAATTATAAGCGGAATCCTTTTCCCGCGGGGAACATTCAGCAGCTTCGAAATACGTTTTTCGTCAAACCATCCCATGATGCATGTGCCGAGCCCGAGATCGGCTGCCTGCAGGCAGAAATGCTCAACGGCAATCCCCAGATCGAGCATACAATAGTCCTTGTTCTTTACCATGCTTCCGATCTTCGCGGTAAAGTTCATCTTCTCCAGCACTACTGCCACCATCACCGGTACACTGTGGGCGAACTTGTTCATTCCCAGCCCTGCTGCCGCCTCCGCCATCTCCATGAGCTTCGCCCTGTCGTCCACCACCACGAACTTCCATGGCTGGGAATTGCAGGCCGACGGAGCCATCCTCGCAGCCTCGAGACACTTCATCACATCTTCCTTCGCTACCGCATTCGGCAGGTATTTCCTGTCGCTCTGGCGCTTGAAAATAAGTTCTTCGAAATTCATATTACTGTTCTTTGTGGCAAAGATAGCAAAAAACATTCAGCTTAGCGAGTGCAACGTATCTCTCTGGCCTTCAGAGAATTAGACCACAACCCTGCTGTTCGCGCCATGCAGGGTTATACAATAACGCACTGATTACCAAGGCATTGCACTGCTCTCATACGAAATCAAACTTGATTGATTATTGATACCGAGAGTAGTTTTTTAATTGATATGACAGAAGAAATGCCTATTTTTGTCATATACAACAAAATATGAAACCGTAGGCAGAGGGTAGTGAATGCCAATGAATAGCTGGAGCCGGATAAAAGAGCAACGCAAGTGACTGATATTCAAGGACATGCTTCACAACCCTGCATAGCAGAGACAGCAGGCTTATACGATAAGAGATTGACTATAAAAGAGATACATTGCACTAAGATGAGAAGAATTATATGCATATTAACAGCATTGATTCTGATGGAAGGAATCAGAGCAGAAGGAGCCAGAGTGGAAGGAGAACAGATCTGGATGGAGACTGAAAACGGATCTGCCGGCATGACAGAGGGAATGGCAATGTCGAATGATGATAGAAGGATGGCTGTGGTGGAGCTGTCGACAATTTATATGAGAATCAAGCCGGATTATGAGTCGGCGCTTGAGACACAGGAGCTGATGGGAACGGTGGTTGAGATTGTCGGTGAGGATGGATATTGGAGAGAGATAGTGTCGCCACAGCCGTACAGGGCATGGGCAACGGAAAAAGGGCTGGTGGAGATGAGCAAGGAGGAGCTGGAGGCATATGAGGCTGCGCCGAAAGTGATATACACCGGACTTTACGGACATATATATAAGGAGGCGTCGAACAGATCCGCGACCATATGTGACCTTGTCGGAGGAGATATCATGAGGTATGTGGGAAAGAAAGGAAAATGGACAGAGGTCATGCTGCCATCGGGACGAAAGGGATATGTGCCGGCAAAAGAGCTGAAA
Organism: Bacteroidales bacterium; assembly: GCA_017561265.1. The sequence continues at coordinate 794 of JAFZDJ010000051.1, read as the reverse complement.
CCGCACACAGGATTCGTCTCGATTGCGCAGGGTGAAGGTTCGGCAGAGAGCATTTCACCCGAAACCACAGAGGCAATAATAGCTGAGGCTCAGAAGCTTCTGGGAGTTCCATACCTCTGGGGAGGCATGTCGGTAAAGGGTGTGGACTGCAGCGGCCTGGTGAGGATCAGCCATATAATGAACGGCATACTGCTGCCAAGGAACGCTTCACAGCAGGTGAAGTGCGGGGACAGGGTGGAGGTTCCTCAACAAGCTCGGAATGACAGAGAGGGAGCTACGAATGACAGGGAGGCAGAACTGAGACAGGAGATGCTGAAGAGAATCGAAAATCTCGAAAGAGGCGACCTGGTGTTCTTCGGGACACCGGCAACGGACGAAAAGCCGATGAGGATCACCCACGTGGGCATATACCTCGGCGAGGGCAAGATCATCCATTCATCACACATGGTCCGTATCAACTCGCTGATCCCTGGCGAGGAGGACTATTATGAGAATGCGTGGAAGATGGTGGCAGCGGTGAGATTATAAAAAAAAAAGAAAAACTTATAAAAAAGAGAAAAATGTGACGAAATTCCGACACATTTTTCTCTTTTTTATATTGATTAGTTCGGAAAATTCGTATCTTGGCGGGGAATGATAGGGGAAGTTGAATCGTTTTTTACGGGGCATTATGCCTTATTATCAACCATTCAACAATTTAGATTATGAAACAAAAATCTGACAAAACCCCTACGGGAAGGCTCGTTGAGATCGACGGGATCACCTATCAGTTCATTGAAGGTAAGTTGTACAGG
>JAFZDJ010000050.1 GCA_017561265.1 Bacteroidales bacterium | reverse complement strand
GTGATGGGGGCCTGATACCAGATTTTGTCCTCCACTTCTTCGTGGCTGGCGAACCGGGAGGGGAATATCTGGTAGATAACCTTGTCGGATGCCCAGTCTGGAGCGAGGAAGCGTTCTTCTTCCCGGAGGGTCTGGGGGCAGTCAAACAGCCTCTCTATATCATCAGGGAGGGTGTCTGTAAATCCGCTGTTTGAGAAGAAGACCCGGTTACCCGCGTTGTCTTCCAGTTCAAAGCAGTAGCGCAGGCAGACTACCCTAAATTCCAACTCCACTTCGTAGTAGTCCCGAAGTCCGTCGCTGGCCACCCACTTCATGGGAGTAGCTTTACGAGTATCTTTGATCTTCAGGGGCAGGTACTTGTCCAGGGTATGAAGGGTCACGGACTTTAAGTCGTCCTTTGCCGTTTGGAGCCGGAACAGAAATCTGCCCGGTTCCAGACAGTAGCAGTATCTCTGGGTGGCTTCATGCCAAAGAGCAGCATAATTCATAACATTACCTCATTTTTCCGATACAAGACTTAATTTCTGCCAGCGCCCGTTGCGCCACCGGACGTACATCAGTACCGCGCGAATGCATTCGTCCAAAGCCATGCCTACATAAGCACCTACCGCCAGCCAGCCCAGCTTCACACCAAAGAGCCAGGTTCCGCCGGAGGCACACAGGAACATAAAGATAATTCCTATCGTCATGGGATAGATCGCGTCGCCACTGGTTTTCAGGGCAAAGCCGTAGACCAAATTAGCGGACCGTCCGATCTCCAGGAAGATATCCACGATCAGCAACGTACCCACCAGCCGAATCATGTCCGGGTTGTCGGTAAAGAGGCCCACAATCGGCTTTGAGAATATAGCAAAGAGACCCGAAACCGCAACGCCCGCACCGATCCCCAACACCGCTGCCCGGCGGGTATCCCGCTTACAGGCTTCGATCTCACAGCCACCAATGTACCAACCTACCAGCACTGCATTGGCATGTGCCAGCGCAGCGGACACGCAGTAAGAGAAATTGGAGATCTGCAAAGCGTAAGATCGGGCAGTAACCTGCGCTCCGGTGGCATCCATCCTGTTAAGCATGCTGATGACCAGTGTGATAGCGATGTTATACAGAATCGTCTCCGTTGCCGCCGGCAGTCCCACCCGGATGATCTTCCGTAACACTTGCCGGCTTGCCGGAGGATTGGTGTCTTTTTCCGGCTTAATGCGGTACCTTGCGGCGATACACAACCACAACAGGTTTACCAGTCTCGAAATGCCGGTAGCCAGCGCCACACCAAAGACACCCCAGTGCATCACAAATATAAACAACCCGTTCAGTACCACGTTAATGATATTGGCTGCCACCGTGGCAACCATGGTAGGTGTGGTATGCCCGAAAGACCGGAGGTAACTGGAAAGAATGGGAGTCAAAGCATTGCAAATACAGAATGCACCGATGGTTCGCAGATAAATACTGGCGGGCTCTTCCAAGTCACGGGCGATGCCCACGGCCTTCAAAATGGCATCCGTGCCGAAGATCAGCACACCGGTGATTACTACGCCTACAGACAGATTAAACATCAGACCCAGTTTCAGTGCCTGATGGGCAACTCCCGGTCGCTTTGCACCGATATACTGGGTCATCACTGCCACCATACCTGATGAGATGATGGAGAACATGATGATAAACAGGCTGATGTAGGTATTGGCGGTGCCCACGGCCCCCACGGCATAGTCACCTTCGGAGGAGAGCATCAAAGTATCCACCATACCTGCCAACATCATGAACAGAGTCTCAAAAAACAATGGGAAGAAAAGCTGATGGAGTTTTTTTCGTTGTACGGTCATAAAGGGAACTCCTTTTGGGCATGGGATATGTTCTTTCTATTTGCATTATACACTTGCCTGTGGTATAATTCTCCTACAATTATACTGCATTTCTAACACGATCCTATTTTTCAGGAAGGAGGGGCCGCAAGTGGACGAAAGATTGCTTCACGAAACCAAAATTCACGGCACTGTAGAATTTCCCTTTGCAGTGTATCTGGGCCGGGTCCCAGAGTACATCACTGCATTTCCCCGCCATTGGCACGAGGAAGCGGAACTGATCTACGTAACCGCCGGCCGACTGAATGTATCGGTCTGGGCCCAGAACTACTTGCTGGGACCGGGGGATATTGTCATTGTTCTCCCTCACGCCATCCACGCTATCGAACAAGCCCAGTCCGAGAAGGCGGAGTATTATAATATTATGTTCAATTTTTCGCTTTTGGGGGAGGACCGTCTGGCAGAGAAGTATCTGAAACC
>JAFZDJ010000049.1 GCA_017561265.1 Bacteroidales bacterium | reverse complement strand
TCAATGTAATAGCGAGGTGGAAGCAACATTGTGAATTTCTGCGCCCAGTCAGGCATCGAACTGATAGGCGTAAGCAGTCCGCTCAACAAGATGAAAATCACGATAAAGAAAAACATCATGAACATGGTCTGCTGAATGTTATCCGAAATATTGGCGATAGTCACGCCGAAACCTGAGAAACAGAGAATGAATAATATCGTGGCGAAATAAATATTTCCCAAAGAACCTACAGGAACGAGATCGTAAACAAGCCAGGCAACAATCATAGCTACAGTGACGACGAACAATCCTATCAGCCAGAAAGGAATCAGTTTTGCAAGGACAAAGGTAAACTTACCAATTGGCGTGACATTGATCTGCTCGATTGTTCCATTCTCTTTTTCCGAAACGATATTGACGGACGAGAGGAAACCACATATCAAAATAACCAACATAATCATCAGAGCGGGAATCATCAGATTACGATAATTCAATGTAGGATTATATCGATTCTGCACTACGATAAAGTCGGGAGTCTGCGAACTTCCATGTTCGCTCATATATTTTGACATCGTAGAAGCAATAGTCTGAACGAGATATTGACTTCCGAGCGAACCCTTCGTAGCATTTACGGCATTCGCCGAGACATCCAATTTCTTTGGAGACACACTTGTGATGTTACGTTCAAAGTCATCAGGAATCAACAAAATAATATCAATCTTAGAATCTTCGAGCAAACGTAACGCCTCCTCATGTGTATTAGGTTCATCGTTAATTGTAAAATATTCGGCAGCACGAATGTCACTCGTAATTCTATAGGACAAGGTAGAACAATCCTCGTCGATAATCGCGACGCCGACATTACGTACGTCCATTGTCGTAACCCAAGGCATAACAAGCATCACCATCACCGGAAATACGAGAATCAGTTTAGGCAACAAAGGATTACGAAAGATCTGGATAAACTCCTTTTGTATTAATATTAATAATTGTCGCATGTTCTATTCAAGTTTATCTTTAAAATTCTTAAGAGAAATTCCCATCAGAACGAAAGTCATAATTACAAGTATGATTAGTTCTTTCATCACTGCCGACAGCGGCAAGCCCATGATCATCAATTTACGAATCGCTTCGATATACCAGCGAGCAGGGACAATATTAGGAAGCGGTTTCAATATCGTCGGAAGGTTTTCTAGAGGGAAAAGCATTCCTGAAAGCATCATCATTGGCAGAAGTAGAACCATTGCCGATACAAGCAATGCCACTACTTGCGAAGAAGATACCGTTGAGATGAACAATCCCAAAGCGAGAGACAGCAGCAGATAAATGATTGACATTACTATTACGCTACCCAAGACGCCACTCATCGGAATGTCGAGTAAATATTTTGCTATAAGCAATATCGTTGCGAGGTTGATACAAGAGATGATAAAATAAGGAATCATCTTGGCGAGAATGATTTTGATAGGACTCACTGGCGAGACGAGCAACACCTCCATCGTACCGACTTCTTTTTCTCTGACGATAGAAACCGATGTCATCATCGCGCATATCAATATGAAAATAAGTCCCATAATGCCAGGCACGAAGTTATACGCCGACTTCATCTGCGGATTATAGAGCAAGTGCATATTCAGCAATTCCTGTTGCGAATGATCCGCAGCGATGGCATTTTGCAAATAAATTGCGCCCGTCTGAGCTATGTTAGTGTTAGACGCATCAAAGATAAACTGCACTGCAGGTTTTGTATCGACACCTTCGGGACGCTTTTGCAATAACTTATCGTAATCCTTATCAAAAACGACGACCACGTTAGCCTTTCCGCTACGCAACATCATGTCGATATCGTTATTGTCGATATAATCTATTAAGGTGAAATAAGGATTTCTTGAAAGTCGATCCACGGTCTGCCGCACACTTTCAGTACGATTCGGAGCGACTACCGCCACGTCGAGGTTATTTACCTCCGTGGAGATGGCGAAACCAAATAATATCATCAGCACCACTGGTATGAGCAGCACTATCATCATCGTACGCACATCACGCAAGATATGTAAGGACTCTTTCTTTACGAATGACAGAAAATTATTTTTCATGATCTACTCCCCTCTTTTTGCGCCGCGAGCCAGGATGCGGAACACCTCGTCCATCGACTCAGCAACGAATTGTTCTTTAAGACGTGCCGGCGTATCGAGTGCACGCACCTCGCCGTCGACCATAATAGAGACGCGAGTACAATACTCAGCCTCGTCCATATAGTGAGTCGTGACGAATATCGTAGTGCCGCTGTCTGCAGCTTCATAAATCATCTCCCAGAACTGACGACGCGTTATAGGATCGACGCCGCCCGTAGGTTCGTCGAGGAATACCACTTCAGGACGATGTATCGTCGCCACTGCAAACGACAGTTTCTGCTTCCATCCTAAAGGCAAGGCACCAACAAGAGTGTCACGTTCCGAAGTGAAGTTAAGACGTCTCAACAACTCCGTGGCGCGACTTTCCGTCTCCGACTTCGACAGACCGTAGATCCCAGCGAAAAGTCGTATGTTCTCCCAGACCGTCAAGTCGTTATAAAGAGAAAAGCGCTGACTCATATAACCTATATGACGTTTTATCATCTCACCTTCGCGCATCACGTCATGACCTGCCACGGTGCCGCTACCCGATGTCGGATAACTCAAACCACAGAGCATACGCATCGCCGTGGTCTTGCCTGCGCCATTAGCACCGAGGAAACCAAATATCTCGCCACGCTCAACATCAAACGTGATGCGATTGACAGCAGTGAAATCACCGAAACACTTCGTCAAATCCTTGACTGAAATTATTACGTCGCTCATTGTTTCATCAGTTTTATAAACATATCTTCAATAGTCGGTTTTATAGGTTCTATACGCAGACCTTTAACGTCTGTATGTTTTGATTTAAAACATTCAACATTGAAAGTTTCATCAACCACAAGATGATGCGTCTCACCAAACGGATAACATTCCGTGACACCTTTACACTTACGAACAGACAATAATAATTGATACATATTTTCTGCACTTATTGCGTAAAGCATTGAATCAAAACCAGAAACGATGTCCTTTGGTGTATTGATGCTAAGGATACGACCTTCGTTACACAATGCGATACGGTCGCATCGTGAAGCCTCATCCATATATGGCGTTGACACAAGAATCGTTATTCCTTTCTGTTTAAGATCCGACAACATATCCCAGAACTCGCTTCGCGACACCGCATCGACACCCGTCGTTGGCTCATCAAGAAACAGCACACTAGGACGATGAATCAAGGCACATGAGAGAGCTAGTTTCTGTTTCATTCCACCGGAAAGTTTGCCTGCCTTTCTTTTCTTGAACGGTTCGATCTGACGATAGATAGGAGCGACTAGGTCGTAAGTATCCTCCACCTTCACACCGAATAAAGCGGCGAAGAAATTAAGGTTTTCCCCCACCGTCAGGTCCTGATAAAGAGAGAAGCGACCAGGCATATATCCCACGCGCTTACGAATAGCGTGATACTCCTTGACGATGTCAAAGCCATCGACTTCCGCGCGTCCCGAATCCGGATTTAACAAAGTCGTCAGCAGACGAAAAAGCGTAGTCTTCCCCGCCCCATCCGGACCTATCAAACCGAACAGTTCGCCACGAGCGACATCAATCGAGACACCGTCAAGTGCCTTCGTCTTACCGAAACTCTTGGAAATATTTTCAACCTTTATTGCCGACATAATTATAAGATCACTTCTCCTGCAAGACCTATTTTCAAACGACCGTCATTCTTGACAGCGATCTTCACCGCATAAACGAGATTAGCGCGTGAGTCCTTTGTCTGAATGCTCTTTGGAGTAAACTCACTTTCAGACGACACCCATGCCACACGACCGACATACTCATATCGTTCTTCGCCACCGAAATCAGCGATGACCTTCACTTCTTCACCGAGATTCACTTTCGACAATTGGTCGGAGGTGAAATACGCTCTCAGATAGACATTATCAAGATCAGCGACCTTCATCATAGGTTTGCCTACAGTAGCATATTCCCCTGCTTCCGCATACTTAACCAAGACCGTTCCTCTAACAGCAGAAGTGATACGGCATTTTTCGATGCGATCGTTTAGAGCAGCGATCTGTGCTTCAAGAGCAGCAGCGTTCTCGTTTATTGTCAAAGTATTATTATCCAGAGTAGACAGATTTGCCGACAGCTGACCTTCAAGTATATTGATCTGCGACGCTATATCATCATACTGTTTCTGCGTTGCAGCTCCATCACGGAGCATATTATCAACACGCTTCAACTCATTTTTCATTGTCGCAATCTGTTTACGTAACGACGCCACTTGTTTTTCCTTATCAGGACGACTGCTAAGAAGAGCCGACTGCTGCGCGACAAGCTGTTTACGCTGTAAATGCAACTGCATACTATCAATAGCACCGACAACCGTGCTCGCCTCGACAAGTTCACCTTCCGCCACATTGAAATTCAAGATTCTTCCCGTCGCCTCCGATGAAATTATCACTTCAGTTGCTTCAAATATTCCCTGTGCGTCATAAGTGACGTTTTGTTCACAAGACACTAAAAATAGTATTGTCAAAATATAAAATAATCGTCTCATAGTTTATTGATTTAATGTTGTTTTTAATCTGTAAATTGCTTGTAATAATTCTATTTCGTGCATGCTGCGATTAAGTATTGCCGTCGTTTCGTCAGCTATCTTAGTCAATAATTCCGTTGCATCGATGACGCCATTTTCTAGTTTCGACTCTGCCGCCACGCGTACCGAGCGACGCAGTTCCACGATGCGTTTGTCGTCATCCACAGCAGTGCGCAGTCGTGCTATTTCACCATCATCCTGTGTGGTCTGCATTTGCGTATTAAAAAGAAAAACATCACGTTGTATCGCTATCTGTCGTTCAGCGACATTCAGCTTATTCATATTATTTTTCTTGGAATAAAACGCCCCGACGTTCCACATCATACGCACTCCTGCCATCGCATTAAGTGTCCATTCTGACGACACCATACTTTTAAACATATCCAGCCCAGGATATCCGTAGTAAGCCTGAGCGAAGGCACTGAACTGCGGCATCAGCGAGACGTTTATAGCATTACGCTGCGCATTGAGTTTAGCCGCCTGCGCTTCAAACAAAGCGAGTTCTGGACGTGCCGAATTACGGTCAACAACGTCCGTCATTTCTGGTCGCTGCAGTTTTTCATCAGTGAGTTCCTGTCCGATAAAGACTTCCAACATTCTGCGATAACTTGTACGCGACGCCTCGACCTGAGATAGAGTCTGACGAGCGACCAACAATTCAGCCTCAACTGCATCGACATCCGACTGCATCGCGACACCATTATTATAATATACGCGCATACGATTCAAGTTACTTTCCAACACCTCGATCAAAGACTCAGTCTGAGCGACGCGTTCATCGAGCAATAATATTCCGAAATAAATATTATCCACTCTAGACTGCAAGTCATACAAAGCGACATCAACACGACTACGCTGCTCAGCCGCATCAGCCTGCGCTATTTCACGATTCGCTTTCGACAGACCACCGTCCCAAATGTTTTGTGTAACATCTATTGCAAGTTTATACTGATCCTTACGAATTCCCGACATATCCAATCCATTCGCTGCGATCATAGCATTGAACGCCTCTGGATAAGTAGGAGTTGCAGACTGATACGTCGCCTGTCCCGACAACACGACTTGCGGTATCCAGGCACGCTTGGCATTTGAAATGCTGTACTGCTCCGTTTCCGATATCAGATCATACTGCTGTATCTCCGGATAATGTTCACGCGCCAATCTACGGCACTCTTCTAGCGACTGCGACGTTGAAACGAATGCAGTCGACATCATAAATAAAAATAAGATAATACGTTTCATAGCATTATATTTTTCTAATTCTTCGCATGATAATCTCAATATTCTCTGCCTTGCGTGCTGCAAGAAACGCCTTGGTCTCCACCATATCGTCACACATCATATTTTCGGCAAACTGTGTCATCATCGACGTACAAATATTAAGAGAGAGTATCGTCTGGAACAAAGACATCACGTTAAACTGCTCCACCTCGCCCCTTGATGCTGCAGCATCGACCTCATTTTGCAGTTGACCAAAAAGATGATAAAAACTCTCTATCTTAGACCTGAACATATCACAACGTTCCTTGTTCGGCAAAACTTCATTCATCAAAAATTTAGGAAGTCCAGGATTTGCAATAATAAAATCAAAATGAACAGACACCGCTTCTTTGATACGTTCCGTCAATGGAAGATTCGCATTGCCGAACAGATAAGTCAGCACCGGTGTTATCTCCGACATCTTCTTCTCAATGATACGTTCAAAGAGCTGTTCTTTGGTACGGAAATAATAATGTAACATCGCGTGTGTCACACCTGCCGATTTCGCGATAGAAGTCGTTCGCGCGCCATCATAACCCTTTGCTACAAACTCATATTCAGCCGCTTCAAGTATCTGTTGCTCTTTACTTTGATTCACTTGCTCTTTCATATCAATATTATTAACAATATTGTTAAACATTTTTGTTAGCGCAAAGATA
>JAFZDJ010000048.1 GCA_017561265.1 Bacteroidales bacterium | reverse complement strand
TATTCGCTTCAGAATCATCAGCTGAACGGACTTCATTTCATGCTTGACTCCAAGATAGAGATGGATTGGGCTGCATCATACGGACGTACGGGCAGTTACGAACCTGACAGAAGGCAGGTCATGTACATCCGTGAGGACGGAGCCCTGAAGCTCTTCAAACTGAACAGACAGGAGACCATGAGATATTTCGGAAGTCTCGATGAGGATGAATTGAACGCAGACATCGGGTTGAAGTGGAAATGGGGTGACAACAACCATCTCAAGGCTGGCATAAGCTACAAGGACAAGGGGAGAGAGTACATGGGAACCCGTTTTTACTATAACCTCAATCGTCTTGATCCGGAAATAACGGATGTCTTCGATACAGACTCATTCCTGAATCAGGGTAATGTGGGCAGCGGCAATATAGTGATAGAACGCAAGAAGCAGCCCAAGGATAGTTACCGTGCAGGTACCGATATCATCGCAGGATATATGACTGCGGACCTCTATCCGACAGAGAATCTTCTCATTAATCTGGGAGTCAGGTATGAGTATGCGAGGCAGTGGGTCAGATACGCTTCAGACGGTGGCGACTGGTTCGGCAGGATGAGTATGATTGAGCATGGAGACCTTTTCCCTGCATTGAATGTTAAATACACCTTCAACGAAGACAATATCCTGCGTTTTTCCGCATCAAGGACAATCACAAGACCATCATTCATAGAAATGGCTCCGTTCCTGTATCAGGAATCGTACGGATCTGCCCAGATAAGAGGTAACAAGGATCTGAATAACGCATACAACTATAATCTGGATCTCAGATACGAACTCTTCGGATCCGACGGTGACATGCTCAGCGTTACAGGCTACTTCAAATATCTTGAGAGCCCGATCGAACGGATACAGGCACTTAACGGAGGCGCCACGCTGCACTCATTCCGAAATGCGGAGAACGGTATTGCGACAGGTCTGGAAGTGGAATTCCGCAAGAGGGTCGCCAAGGATCTGAATGTCGGAGCCAATGCAAGCTACATGTACACCAATGTGAAGCTTCCGGAAGGGGGAGCATACACTAACAAGGAACGTTCGCTTCAGGGTGCATCTCCTGTCCTGATCAATGCAGACATCACATGGTCTCCGAGATTTGGTGATGAGAAGGCCTTGAACATGGTCCTGCTCTACAACATGCAAGGCAGCAGGATACACGCGGTAGGCGTGTCGCAGTTGGGAGACATCAGGCAGGACGCGGTTCATACTCTCAACTTCATTGCAAGCTACCAGTTCAACAAACGCTGGTCGGTAAAGCTTCAGGCAAGTGACCTCCTGGGACAGGATATGGTATTCAGGCAGGAGGTTCCGCTGACAGGGCAGACAGTAGAGGTCGAGAGATACAGATATGGCCGATGCATAGAAGTAGGAGTTACATTCAAACTATAGAAAAATATGAGAAAACCATTTTAAATCAACATTTTATGAGAAAGAATCATTTCAAATTCAGTTCATTGGCTTTGATAGCCGGAATGTGTGTAATCGCATCATGCGACAACGATGATGACCCGATCGTAAAGCCTGATGACAGTTCAGCACTGCACGGAACGGTCACTTCCGACCTGACGCTTGAGTCCGGAAAGACCTATACTCTGGACGGGGAACTGATCGTGAAGGCAGGAGCAACCTTGAATATTGAAGAAGGAGTGACTGTTGTAAGCCTGTATGATGACAAGGTTGACTACATTCTTGTGGAGCAGGGCGCTAAGATAAATGCAGTAGGAACGGCATCCTCACCGATTGTCATGACGTCTCAGAAGGAAGAGCCGGGTGCATGGGGCGGTATCCATATCTGCGGATTTGCACGCACCAATGCGGAAGGCGGCAAGGGTAGTTCGGAGATTGGTGGAGCTACCTATGGCGGAGATAAGGATGACGACAACAGCGGAGTTCTGAAGTTTGTGCGTGTGGAATACACCGGATATGCTTTCGATGAGGAGCATGAGGCTAACGGTATCACCTTCTATGGTGTAGGAAGCGGCACTACTGTAGAGAACTGTGAGGCTTATCATGGTTCGGATGACGGTTTTGAGTTCTTCGGCGGCTGTGTCAATGTAAAGAATATGGTAGCGGTCAACTGCTCGGACGACTCCTTTGACTGGACTGAAGGCTGGAACGGAAGGGGAGAGAATCTGGTAGCTTTCCAGGCGCCTGAATCAGTCCTCGGTTAT
>JAFZDJ010000047.1 GCA_017561265.1 Bacteroidales bacterium | reverse complement strand
AGACTACAGAGCAGGCTGCTGCTATCAAGGCACTCGAGAACGAGATCGCTGCCCTCGAGACAGCTCTCGCTACTGCTCAGAAGGCAGCTGACGATGCAAAGGCTGCTGCAAACGACGCTAAGGCTGCTGCCGCTCAGGCAAAGGCTGACGCAATCGCTGATGCTAAGGCTCAGGTAGAGGCTCTCAAGACTGCTCTTGAGACTGCAATCGCTGAGAAGGCTGACAAGGCTGTAGTTGACGCAATGGCTAAGGACGTTGAGGCTGCTCTCGCAGTGATCAACACTAGCATCGCTAAGCTCGCTGAGAAGGACGCTATGCTCGACGGTCAGATCGCTGAGCTCCTCCAGGCTGACGCAGCTCTCAAGGCTCAGATCGCAGCTCTCGAGGCTTACGGCAAGGACAACTCAGACAGCCTCGTAGTTGAGCTTTCAGCTCTTCAGAACGAGCTCGATCAGCTCTGGCAGACTATCGGAAGCGAGACTGGTCTTCAGGCTCTCGTAGGTACACAGGCTGGTCTTATCACAGACCTCCAGACTGAGCTTCAGAATCTTGCTGAGAGCATCTACGGTGAGGGTGCTGAGTCACTCTATACTCTCGTAGGTCAGAACGCTGGTATGATCCAGGAGCTCCTCGACAAGATGGACAAGGTTGAAGCTGACATCAAGGCTATCAACGAGGCTCTCTCAGTTTATACAACTATCCTTGAGGCTTTTGCTGAGCAGATCCAGAGCGTTGTTTACGTCCCTGAGAACACAGACGGTACAGTTACAGCATCATCTTACGTTCTCGGCCGTTACGCTTCAGATATCCTCGTTAAGCTCACTTATGAGGTAACTCCTAACGAGCTTGCAGCTAAGGTAACTTCAGACAAGGTTTACTTCAATGCAGTTCCTGTAACAAGCACTAAGGCTGCTGCTGCAGAGGTTGTTAAGGCTGAGGTTGTCAAGACTGATGCTAACACTGGTCGCGTAGAGGTTTACGCTCGCATCAAGGCTTCTAACAAGGCTACTTACGCAGCTCTTACTGACGCTACTAAGAACCAGGACATTCAGCTTTCACTCAATATCGCTGACCGCAACCCTATCGTTCTTCCAGGCGAGGAGCTCAACACTGTAGATCCAGGTACAGTTTACGCTGTTGACTACGTTCCAGTATTGTTTGACGCAACAAAGCTCAACCAGAACGTTCTTGGTCTCGTTAAGTTCTACAACACTAAGACTGGAAAGTGGGTTGAGGGTGTTGCTGATGCAAACGGTAACTATGACAACGTTAACGTAATCACTGAGCCATACACAACAACTGCACCTCAGTCAGTTCTTGGTATCTATGACGTACGCGTTGATGTTGAGGGTCAGGCTATGACTCCAGTTCAGGCTGCTGAATTCATCGGTACTGCAATCAACGTTACTTACACTACTACTGACTTTGCTTATGCTAAGAAGGATGGTACAGCTCTTAATCTCCCTGCTGATAAGGACTATATCCCATTCACAACTGTAAAGAATGGTCTTGCTTCTACTGCACAGATCGTTGCTCCAGCAAAGGGTCAGCTCAACCAGACTGTAGGTTACACTGCTTCTACAACTGTAAAGGGTATCAAGGTTAACGGCACTGATGCAACTAACACAGTTGAACTTACTGGTACACTCAAGATCGACTACGCAAAGGCTGATATCACATTCGCAACTTACGATGCAGGTAAGTGGTCATACACTTATGGAATGACTTATCCTATTAATGTATATGCATTGACTTATACTCCAGAGCTCGCTATAACATCACCTGTTGATGTAACAAAGCTTGTATATGTTGACGAAAACGGTACAGAGCACTCAGTAATGAACGAGTTCTTCGTTCCAGCAAAGGCTGCAACTAAGGACGCACAGGGTAAGGATACATATGTTCCAGCAGAGTTCGGCCTTAAGGTTCTTTCTTCTAAGGCTGCACAGCTCACAGGTGTATGGGATGTGAAATTCCTTGAGCACAATGCTGCTTACAAGTCTAACTTCACCCTCCGCGACAAGACTACAAACATTGATTACACAGTTGCATTTGAAGTTAAGCTTGGTGCTAAGCCAGCTGCTAAGGAAATCAACCTCGGCACATTCACAGCTGGCGCTGCTCTCGAACATGAAGTTGAGATTCTTGTCGGTGACGCTATCGCTAAGATTCTTACAACTGATGCAGCATTCTATGCAGACTATGTTGCTGATATGCAGGCACTTCGCGCAAACCCAGTTGAACAGCTTACTTATGTTGCAGTTCCTGCTACTCCAGTAGTAAACCCTGCAAATAGTACAATAGAGCTCAGACTTGCATACGATGCCCTTGTAGCTAAGAAGGAGACTTCATATATCTATGTTGACCAGATTAAGAAGTTCGACGACTCTTACGACATTAAGCATACTTATGATGTATTCGGAATCAACTACACATTCACTGCTAAGGTTAACTTCCAGAAGCCAGCTTACACAATCACTCCTAACCCAGTTCTCGTTAAGAATGGTGTTGTAAATCTCACTGGTACTGTTGAGATCCCTGAGCTTAAAGCTGATAAGAAGGGTCTTACTGCAGGTGACGATTACGAACTTCAGGAAATCAACCTTAGAAACTACATCCAGGTAAGTGATGAGGTTGTTGCAGAGATTACAAACGGTGAGCTTTCACTTGCTTACATGTTCACTGATACATTTGTACCTCAGAATTCTATCTACCCAGTGCCTGTAGCTGGAGTATCATTTGCTGAAACTGGCAACCAGGTGACAACTATCAAGCTTGACGGCGCTAATGATAAGGCTTATGTATACTGGGATGGTGCTAATGGTAAGAACGCTGCAAACTTTGCAATCGCTCTTATCCACAGAACAGCAACAGATGATAAGGGTCAGCCAATCGTTTACGGTTCTCCTGTAACTGTTCAGACAGTAGTTCCAGAGCTTGTAAAGATTGAGGCTCCTGCTTCTAAGGTTGTTACTGAGACTTATAAGAATGGTGCTGGTAAGACTGCAGCAAATATCGTAGGCGCTCTCGTTGTGAAGGATGTCAAGACTGGCAAGGAGATCTACAACAAGTATGCTAAGGATCTTACTCAGATCTGGATGGGTTACAGCCGTACATCTACAACAGCAAGCTTCACTTCAACTACTGATGAGGTATTCAAACTTTACAACCAGGAAGTAGAGATTGACGCTAAGAACATTAAGGCATATCTTGAGTCATCTAAGACTGCCCTTAAGGTAGCCGAGGCTAATACTGATCCAAACGCTGACATTTATGTTGACTACACAACTGGTGAGGTTTCACTTGTATACCTTAACGATGGTAACCTTACTGATAACATCATTGTAGAGGTTCCAGTTAAGCTTACTCACGACTACTGTGGTAATCCTCATACTGCTACTGCTAAGGTTAAGTTCTCAAAGTAATTTGATACTTATCTAAGATAACTTACGAATTGCCCCTCCGCATCCGCGGAGGGGCTTTTTTATATTCAATGAATTGAAACCGATTAATTTAACGGACGAAACATATCGTCTGAGGTTATGACATTCTGAATCCTTCCTGAATATTCATTGCGCTTAAGTCCAAATGTCGTGATGAATGTAAGAAGTGTTGTCTTTTTTGAACCCGTTTCCTCTGAAAATGCAGCCTGACGCTCACGTAGTCTTGCATCATATTCCTTATCGATGGTAAATTCACGACCGTTGAATTTGCACTCACAAAGATTTATTATCCTGTCGTCGCGATCTATAATCAGATCAATCTGGCTCGACTGACCTTTCCATGAATATGTCTCAGTATGAACGCCGGATATTCCTAGAGCAAATTTCAATTGCTTTATATGACTGAAGCATATGTTCTCGAAAGCATATCCTCTCCAAGCGTTTGCTGAGGGACTGTTCTGGTTGTGCTGCCAGTATTCAGGATCATTTGTTTCTTTCTTATATAGAAAATATAGATAAAACAGGCAGAAATTATCAACCAGGCGAAACCTCGAATGTTTGGCCTTCTCACCAAAATATCTGAATTTTCTGATAAAGTCGCTTTCTTCCAGCGATTTGAGAAGTTTCGTGAAGCCACCTCCATCAGCTATGCCTGTCTTCTTCAACAATTCTTCTCTAGTATAGCCTATCCGCTTTTCTGACAACGCCTTGACAATCTTCAAAGCATCTGTGGAATTTGTAAACATCGAGGAAAACAGACGCTCGAATTCATTTGATAGTTTTCCGACATTACTGAAAATCAACTTGTCCAGATTCTGAGCCAGACTTCCGGACTTGCTGAATAGATTCAGATAATATGGGATACCTCCCAAAGCCATATAGCTCTGCAGAATATCGTACCTATCCATCATGATATGTCTTGATGCAAAGAATTCTTCGCATTCAGACAGTGTAAACGGCTGTAGCTTCATATCGACGGTAGTACGATTGTATAAACCGCCCTTGCTGCTTAGCAATTCATCAGAAATCCATGATACAGCTGAGCCACAGATTATCAGCATCAGATCGTCACGTCTGGATCCCCAACTATTCCAGAATGCTTCGAATGCTGTCAGAAATCCGGATCTAGGTGTATCAAGCCAAGGTAATTCATCAATAAACACCAGCATTCTGCCACCATCAGCTTTCTTCTCTAAAAGTCTCTCAAGAATGAAGAATGCGTCAAGCCAATTTGTCGGAACTTGTTTTATGCGAGCTCCGTACCTGATAAGCGAATGCGTAAAATGCTGGAGCTGGAGTTTCATCAGTTCCTGTCCCTTGATTTCTACCGGTGACAATGCCGTATGAGAAAATGCGAATCGATCTTTGAACAGCTCATTTATAAGAAAAGTCTTTCCAACTCTTCGCCGCCCATATAAAACGACAAATTCTGATCTTCCATTCGAGTACAGATCTTCAAGTTCACGTACTTCCTGTTTCCTGCCAATTATTTCCATAAGATTTAATTTGGCGGTAAATATAGTGAATTTAATTGTTTCCGAAAAATATAAACGGTTTATATTTCGGAAATGCTGGGTTTATATGATGTTTCCGAAATTTTAATTTAAATGAAACCATGGGAAAAATTATCATGGGGCGAAATAAGTATAACCTTAAACAACCAGACTATATTGAAAAAGATGATGAAACGACTGACGATGATTGCTGCATCGCTGCTTATGATGAGTGGCGTTGCGTCTGCTCAGCAGAGCAAGTCGGACGAGACCGTGGAGTTCCGTCCGCATTGGAGTCTCGGAGTGCAGGGAGGAGTAGCTCACACCCGCGGTGAGCAGAGCTTCGGTGATCTGATCTCTCCTGCGGCTCAGTTGTCTGCGACCTACAACTTCCATCATGCAATGGGAGTCCGT
>JAFZDJ010000046.1 GCA_017561265.1 Bacteroidales bacterium | reverse complement strand
TCAACATTCAAAGATAGTTACGCCTGCTCAGGCGGTTTCACGCAATAGACTATCCAAGATCTCCCGCACATTCCGACAGCTCTCCGATTCCCAAATTAACCAGTGGGAGGTCTTGGCTGGTCATATGAAGGGCATCTCTACATTCGGCAAGGCAGCCGAGCTTACTGCCCACAACGCATTTGTCAGAATCAATACCAACCGTGCTATGGTTGGTATGCCACCGCTTGAGGAAGCTCCGGCATATACTGCTGATGTTCCTGAGGTGATTTATGCAGATCTGTGGATTTCTCCGGATGTGATCATCTTCACAGGTCTTGAAGTTCCGTCAGAGTCCTATCGTCTTGTAGTCAAGATGTCGCCAGCTCAGAGTCCAGGAAGTTCCAGTGGTTGGAGCAAGACTGTGATTGTGGCTCCGGGCGTTGTTCCTGATTGGGGCGATGCGGATATCACTAAGTTATTTACAGAGACCATTGGCGTGGCTCCTGAAGCTGGCATGAGGTACTATCTCGAGTGTTGGTGGCTTGATACTGAAACTGGCTTTACTGGTGAGAGTATGTGGGTGAAGGCAATATGTCAGGAGAGTTCGACAGCCTATAATACAGAATACACTCCGCGTGCTCGAATTACTATGAACGAGATTGCAGAGAGTCAGGGATTTGAAAAGCTGGACTTTGAGTTGTCGCACGGATCCACAGTTCTTTCGGTTGATGCTTTCTATGCTAATAATACTGGAGTTGCCTCTGGTCAATTTACTCTCAAGAAGCCAATAGATAATCTCCCTAATCTTGAAGCATGGGTACTTGGTCGATGTGCCAATCCAGAAAGAGAGGATTACTTGAAGCCTTGTCTTTTCGTAACTTGGATTCAGACATGGAGAGGTGAAACTGAAGGCACATTTGCTCATCGTGGTGGCCAGTACGAAAATGAGCACGTAGAAGTGTTCGGCGCAGGCCCGGTGTTTAACAAATAATGACTGAATACTATGATAACAATAACAGGAAATAACTTCGGAGCAGATCAGTTCGAACTTAAAGATTTTCAGAGTGAAAAGATTGTTGTACTGAACGGACGCTTCACATTCAACAATAAGTCCGAGGCATTTAAGTCGGCTTCTGTGCTTGAAATCTATGTGCCTAAACTCTCAATACCGAAGAGTGGAATGAGCGGTGCGTACATAATGTTCGAGTCAGAGGGCAAGTTCTACGGAACGACTGTCAAGACCTGGCTCAAGAACCAGACAACCATCTGCATTGAGAAACTTGACAATTGGTCAGATCAGACTGACGAGTACACAATCTACCTCGTAAGCTTGTATGCTCCTAAAGGTCAGCGTGGAGTATTCGAGCTTGGAACAAAGACAAGACTCACACTGAACAACACGACTTCAAATAATAATTACGCCTATTACCAGGCTTGTTACGTGAGCGATGACTGGTGTATGATTGCCTTGATGACCGGCAGCTATAACACTGAGGTAAAAGAGTATGATGAGATAGTCGAACTGGGTGGATTTCCAACTGATGTTGATGTAGAATTGCCATTTGTTGGTGACAACATCAATAGCACTCAGACCTACGGTACTGATATGCTCAAGGCCTCGATCAAGAATGGTATTCTGACAGTTTACAGCCTTCCTTTTGGCTGGGGCGGAATGCCAAGAGAACATTTCCTTTATGGAGTATTCATCAGAAATAAAGAATAGCACTTATGCCAAAGATGTCCCATATAGAGATCACTCGTCTGCAGGGAGGACTTGCAATAGCCAGCTTCAGCTTTGGAGTCCTGATTGCGATGGTGTGTCTGTTCTGGATTGAGCCGCTTGGAGAGATCACATATTCTGCGATCTCGATCGTTAGCGAGCTCCTGGTACTCTGCGGTGCGATACTGGGCGTCAAGGCATCCTACGACATCAAGTTCCATAAGTTCGAAGCAGAGCTTTTGAAGAAAGCAGACAAATAAACCTAACCTATGAAAAACTTTATCACCCTCGTTCTTTTCTCTGCTATGTGTGTAGCCTGTGCGACTGCCCGCCAGGCTGCACCGTCAGAGAAGATCATCACTGAAACTCGCGTCGAGACGGTGTTTCAGACGGACACTGTCTTTCTCGAAGTTCCCAGGATTGTAGAGAAGATAGTCACGAAAGACACAGTATCAGTTCTCGAGAACGAATACGCCAAGAGTGAAGCTTCCCTGTCAGATGGATTGCTGGCTCACTCTCTCGAGACAAAGCCGGTTCAGCAGCCGGTTGAAGTACAGACCAAGGTTGTCTATCGCGACAGTGTAGTCTTCAAGGATGCAGTCGTCTATGAGACAGTGGAAGTGGAGAAAGAACTCACCGGATGGCAGACCTTCAAAATGAAGATGGGAGGCTGGATGCTCGGCCTCATCATAATAGCGATAGTATGTTTGATACTATATATTGTTAAACCCCTAAAACTTAAACTATCATGAAGTACGTTCCTTCAATCGCCTTCGACGAAATGTCAGGCTCAGCAAAGGGTGTAACCGCAGCCAAGGTGCGC
>JAFZDJ010000045.1 GCA_017561265.1 Bacteroidales bacterium | reverse complement strand
GGTTGCGATTCCAGCTCTTGCAAGAGCATCAGCAATCACAGCGAATGGCTTATGCTCAAAGATTTCTTCATCACGGTTCTGCTGTCCGCTGCCTGTTACCATAATGAGAACTGGAGTAGTGCGGCTATATCCTTCAGGGAGCACGAGAGTACCATTGAGGGCAACATCTCCATTCATGAATGCGACTTCCTCTGTAGCATATGGGAACGGGCCCTGAGGTGTCTGGGGACGCTTAGGCTTATCTTCGCCTGGCATAAGAGTCAAAGGTAATGACATACCAGATTGCTTGAAGGTTCCTACTACCTGCTGCACCATATATATGCCCTCGTAGCTGGCTCCCAACGATGGTATCTTGATCGCAAGTCCTCCATAACTCTTCCTTTCGATCTGAACAGGAATCCCTTTCGCCCCCTGATCCGGGGAATCCATGGTAGGATTATCACCATCCAGATGAAAGACAAGAGAGAGTTTTGTGCCTTGTACATCAAGTTTGCCGGACCATGTACCGGTCTGTGCGTTTGCTTGAAATGTAAACAGTACAATAGCTGCAAAGAAGGTTAATATTCGTTTCATATCGTTATAGGAGAATTTCGATTTATTTGCGTAAAGTTATTGTTTTCAGTGAATATATACAATAGTCTATCTGGGGATTCGGAGAAAGAGGGGTTGGGCGACACCGCTTTTCAATTATAATCACTACCTTCGTGGATGAGAAATACCCAATTCCTCGGTCTGAGCCAAGGGCAGGCGGGTCGGGCAGGACAATAAAGCGGACGGAATGAACATACATATCTACAGATTAGTTGCTGCGGTTCTGGCGGCAATGACGATAGTTTCCTGCAATGGTGCGAGGAAGAGCGAGACCTACAGGCTGCTGGAGGATGTGGATTCGTATATTGAGGCGAGGCCGGACAGTGCTTTGGCGGTGCTGGAGGGCATTGACAAGTCGGAGCTGACCAGCAAGGAACTTGAGGCGAAGTATGCTCTGCTGCTTTCGCAGGCTCTGGACAAGAATTATATCGACCTGCAGTCTGACAGTATCATTGCTCCGGCGGTGAGGTATTATGAGAATCACGGAACTCCGGATGAGAGGATGAAGATGTATTATTATAGCGGACGTATCAAGCAGAATAGCGGAGATCATGAGGGGGCGATGGAGATGTTTGTGAAGGGAGAGAGTTATGGGGATGAGTGTACTGACAAGGCTTGTCTAGGTAGACTTTATAAGGCCAAGATGGTCCTCAATAGAGACATCTTCAATTATGTTCAGGCTATTGTTGATGCAAAAAATGCAGCAGAGTGCTATCTTTCAATAGGTGATATGCACAAGTATTATAATGCTATCAATGATTTGGCTGTCAATTATGATCCTGAGAATGATGCGGAAAAGTTTAGAGAATGCTTGAATATTCTTGAAGAAAACTGGGATAGTCTTACGGAAAAACAGAAAAGTCGTTATTATGCAATATGTATCGGCACACCTAACGCTGTGGAAAACGTCGAAGATTTACTCAAGGATTATCTAAGTGAAATTACAGATTCAACACTTATTATTTGGAATACAGTAGCTAATACTTATATAGAATTGGATAAGCTGAAATTAGCTGCAGATGCACTTGAAAATGCCCTGATATATAATGGAACCGAGAAGGATGCATCATATTATTACAGTTTAGCATTAATCTCAGAGAAGCTTGGGGACAAATCTGAAGCTTTGTCTGCATACAAGAAGTATCAGAAGTTTATAGACGAAATGACTTTACAGATAGCCGATGCTGATACAAAGTTCATTGAGGAAAGGTATCAGACTGAAATCAAACAGATCAAAGCGAACTTCATAAGTAATATCATTACTGTTTCTATAATCATTCTTCTGTTCATTGCCGGAATGATCATCCTCCTCATCAAGAAGCAGTTGCTTCAGAAGACGGCAGAGAACATGGAATTGGAGATCGAGAGGCTGAAATATGAGAAGATGTATTCCGATGCTATTGCCGAACGTGACTTCTTGAATGAGATTGTAGAGAAGTCTTCGGTCAGAGAGAAGACCCGTCAGGTGATATCAGATAGGCTTGAAGTGTTGAATAAAGTCATCATTTCTCATATTACCGATACAAGCCGTGACAACAGGAAGGCTTATGAAGAGCTGGAGGCGCTTATTTCTGACAGGGCGTCATTCCTGGAATCAACCAAGAAGACCATCGAGAACATCAATCCGGATTTTGTGTCATATCTCGTTTCCAAGGGACTCACAGAAAGTGAGGTTAATCTTTGTTGTCTGTATGCAATCGGAATGAAGGGAAAGGATATAAAGGATTATACTGCTACAGCAAGTGTCTATAAAGACAGCAGTGTGATCAGGCAGAAACTTGGACTGATGGAGAACGACACAAACCTTTCAAATTACCTTCAGGATCTGCTCAAAATGCCGTCCGGTAAACTTTTGTGATCAGCGCTTTTAAAAGAATTTTCAAACATCATTGATTATCAACGGTTTAGCATACTAAAATTTCCGCAAAAACTTGTATCTGGAAAACTTTTTCCAAATAACTTTGCAATCAGCAATAAAGTTATTCGGACTTTTAATAAATAGACATTTCCAGATATGGGCAAACAGATTTCATCCAAATGGAAGAATGCGGCCGTTGCAGTTGCTTTCCTTTTCACACTGATTGTGGCATTGTGCTTCATGAATTGGAGCGCCTCCCCTGCCGACAATTGGTGGCAGTATCTTATGATGATTATCTCTATCATCGGATGCATTTCTACATTCCTGTTTGATACAGTTTCCCGGTCAAAAAGAGAAACTGCCGCAAAAGTTGTCTGGCTGCTTTCTTTGGGTTACTTCATCTATGTGGGAATCGATTTCATTTTCAGAGAGCCACGGTGGTCATCCTGGAGTTTCATGCTGCTTGCTGTGCTTCTTCTTACCAGCACGAGCATGAACCTATATGCGATCAAAAAGAATAACAAACAGACACGAATATGAAAACAAGAACTAAAATCATCTGGATCTGCCTCGGCTATCTGGTTTTTTCAGCATTTGCGATCTATAGGATCGTTCAGTTCATCAATGGCCACGCAAGCACTCTTGATCTAATTTCAGCAATTGCGATGTGCTTCAGCTTTGTATTTCTGCTTTACCTTAATCACAAGAAACTTCTTAAGGAAAACAAGGAGGAATAGCCATGAAAACACTGAAAGAGGCCTTGTGAATTTCAATATCGCATTAGCCGTATTCTTCATTGTTGGAGCTTTAAAAGTTTTGGCTCTTAACCCATCTGATATAAATTCAATAGCATATTTGCTTATTGCAGTATATCTGATTGCCAACACATTGATTCAGTATAAGATCAGGCAGAAATATCTGGAAGAGAATCCGGAATAGCCATGAAACTAAGTCCAGATCAGATTCGAATTGCAAAGTCTACTACATTGTATGCAGTGGCTATCACCGTTCTGCTACCTATAGTCAGACATCTGATGGGAACACCTTTCTGCTGGGGTGATATGCTTGTTTCTGCAGGAGCAATCGTTCTTGGTGCCATTGTCATATGTGTACTGCTGATTCTAGGATCGTCTAAACCATCAAAGAATAAGTAAGATTTAATAATCACTAATAAAATTGACAACTATGAAGAAGTTCATTCTATCAATTTTAGTTTTGGCGATTGGAGTAACAGCAGTCGCTGAAGAAAGAAAGTACAGCATCAAATCTGGTGTCATGAAAACTGTTACTACTATTTTAGGACAGAAAACTGAGGGCATTTTGTACTTTGAGGATTATGGCAATTTGGAGTGTACGCAGAACAAAGCCATATCAAACGGAAGCGAGAAAGTGGAAATGTCTGTAATTTCCAAAGATGGCAAAATGTATATTGTTCATTATGGAATGAAGCAAGTTCAGGAAATGCCTATGCAGGAGTCAATAAATTATCTCAACCTGAATCCGGATATAATCAAGAAGTATAACATCCAGGATCTTGGCAAGGGAATGATTGATGATAAAGAGTGCACGAAATACTCTGCAGTAGTTTCGCAGGCGGGACAGACTGCCAATGTCGTTGTTTGGATATGGCAAGGTATTCCGATGAAGTCGATCACTTCTTCTGGAGGTTTAAGTATAACTGTGGAGGTAGTGGAATTGCAGCCTGATAGACCTGTCGATCCGTCTATTTTTGAAATTCCTTCTTTTTAATCTAGCACTGCACCCTTACCCCTACCGGCCTAGCCGGATATCGAGGTGAGCACACACCTTTCGATGCCGTCAATGATGGTTTCGACTATGGCTCGTCTGCCTTCTTGTGAGAGGAGGTAGGCGAGATCTTTTTTATTGTCCATGAAGAAGTTTTCGATGAGGACGGCCGGGCAGTAGGTGTGGCGGGCGGATTGGTAGAGGCAGTCGGCGAGGGTGTCGGAGAGGGTGTGGCCTTTGCTGTGGAGGGTTGCGAGGATTTGGTTGGCGAGGTCGCGGGTGTAGGCGTATTCGAGGAGGGTGCCGTCTGGGGAGCGTTTGCCTTTGGTCTGGATGCCGTGGCCGTTGTCGATTAGGATTTTCATGGTGCTGTCGGGGACAGCTCGGAGATTCCCTTGGAGATGCCCGGTCGGGCCGGGCATGACGTGACATAGGTAATGAAATATTGTCGCGAAAGAAACAATAGGGAATGATAATTGCTATTATTGTGAACGAGACTTAGAAGATATTGGATAATGAAATAAATCCTTATCTTTGCATCAGAATAAGACCTGCGCAATATGAAGTCTTAAGTTCCTACTTGAGCGGATTAGTAGTATTGGCGGGGCTTTTTCTTTATAAAGCCTTATAGTCCTGCATTTCTGCAGGACTTATTTT
>JAFZDJ010000044.1 GCA_017561265.1 Bacteroidales bacterium | reverse complement strand
AGGTGGATTCGACATGGCATTTCTACGAGGTTCTGCATAGTTTTGCAGCAACATTAAAACGAATTTCGCCATGAAAAGATTCATCATTATTTCCATGCTTCTTTCATTGACTTTTTCAATGGTAGCACAGACTGACAGCCTCATCACCCAGATGCTGAATGCCGCAGTAATCAGCGACGGCAACATGACCTACAAGATCGACCGGACCACCCATTTCTTCACAAAGCAGCAGGTGGCACAGGCACGCGAAGCGAGGGAGCTTGTTTCCGGCATTCCGGGACTGTTCATCGACCAGCAGAGCAATTCAATCAAGACCGTAGGGGCAAAGAATGTCCTTGTCCTGATCAACGGAGTAAAGGCAAGCGATTATGAACTTCAATTGATTTCCCCGGACAAGGTTAAGAAGGTCGATTATTATGATGTGCCGCCTGTGAGATATATGGAGGATGCTAAGGTCATGATAAATGTACACACGTCAAGACTTGATACAGGATGGTCGGGCAGCTTCTACGGCAGAGGTGGTCAGATGTACACGAATGCACGCGGTTCCGTGAGTTATGTGAGCGGCAACAACAAGTTCACGATGGACATAGGGACGCATTTCAACCACAAAAGAAAGATCTGGGATACTGAAGAAGGCATATATTCATGCATCCTTGACGGACAGAACTATCAATACGACTATATCCAGAAAAGTCAGGACTGGGGCAGCCAGTACAGCGGAGGTCTTTCCTGGCTGAATGCGAAAGATAATGACTATACCCTGCAGATTTCATTGAGTATGGATGATAATCTGAGCAGAATGGAGAGGACAAGAGATATCAATCTGAAATGGGGAGATGCCTTGCAGAAACGAAGCGGACTGACGCAGGACATGGTAAAGACACTGATGCCTGTAGCGGAGGTGTATTTCTCGAAGATCATATCACCTTCAAGTACTTTGACATTCGATGTGCTCGGAACGACATACAGGAACTCGCAGAATGCGGTTTCTTCAGAGGCAGTCTTGCAGGATCCTGAAGGTGGATATCAGGACATCATGAACCTTGGCACGAGGAAGAGTTCTGTAATCGGAGAATTGAACTACCTCTGGAGCAAAGGAACTCATAAGCTTGATTTCGGGTACAAAGGAGCATATAACTGGCTGCAGAATAATCTGGCGAATTCCGACGGCGGAGGAACTTCAGACATCAACACATCTACCCACAGGGTATATGGAGAGTATTCTTCGAGGATAAATTCATTCTCATACAGGTTCAGTCTCGGAGTTACAGGCAACATCAAATCGGGAGACAACGGCTTTTCAAACATAGCCTTCACTCCTACTCTTCTTCTCGGATACGGATTCAGACAGAAGCACTATATGAGACTAAAACTCGACTCGGAGACCATGATGCCGGGCATACAGCAGATGTCCGACAACAGGATCATGATTATGGAAGGATTTTATAAGACCGGCAATGTGAATGTAAGGAACAGCACACGGTACGGCTCACAGTTCATGTATGCATTCAACATTCCGGGAAAGCTCGCCATGACTGCAGACCTGCATTTCAACTACATCAAAGGACAGTTGTACAATGCCTTCGTGGATGGCGGAGACCATTGGATGCTTCAGACAATGAACGGACAATATGGCTCGGCACTTGGAACAAACGTCACATTATCATATGTTCCGTGGAAATTCCTTGAGATATCTCTCGACGGTACTGCTGACTATCAGACATTCAAGGCTAACGCTGAATCAGGTGCTGTTCACCACTGGTTCTTCCCTGTATATGGAAACATAGCTGCATACTGGAAGGGTTTCACATTGTCATACAGGCACACTCTTGTCGGCCAGTCATTAAGCGGAATTTATCTTGAGGAATATGAGAAGATTTCATACATCAATCTCTCTTGGAAAAAGAACAGACTTACTATCGGTCTTCAGTGTCTGTTCCCATTCATTGATGATGCATTCGAATCAGAGACTACATCAGTATCTCCTGTTCTGCATAAGACTTCGACAAATCTGCGTACGAAGAATCATGAATTCGGAGTCTCATTGTCATGGAACTTTGTCAAGGGCAAGGGCAAATACTCAAACAAGAGCATAAATAACAGTGACTCCGATACGGGAGTATTTGAATT
>JAFZDJ010000043.1 GCA_017561265.1 Bacteroidales bacterium | reverse complement strand
GTGTCGGTCTGTAAATTGCATTTATAGCCGAACATCTCGATAAAGCGACGGTTCGCGTCATAGGAAGAAATCTCGCCGTTGTGGACGATGGAATAATCCAGAAGAGTGAAAGGGTGGGCACCACCCCACCAGCCGGGGGTATTGGTGGGATAGCGACCATGGGCGGTCCAGGAATAGCCCTCATACTCCTCCAGGCGGTAGAATTCTCCCACATCCTCCGGAAAACCAACAGCCTTAAAGGTACCCATGTTCTTGCCGCTGGAAAACACATAGGCACCTGGCATTTCCGTGTTGATCTTCATGACAGTTCTGGCGACGAATTCCCTTTCGTCCACCTGCATAGCGGTAAGTGCGCTGCGGAGCGGCGTAACAAAGTAACGCCAGATGATCGGCTCATCTGTGATTGCAGGAATCTTTCGGGTAGGTAATATTTCAGACTTTACAATTTCAAACCGCTCTTTCAGAAATACTTCGCAGTTTTTCCGGGTTGCCCGTTCATTAAAGAACAAATGCAGTGCATAAAAATCTTTATACTCCGGATAAATCCCATATGCTGCAAATCCACCGCCCAGACCGTTGGAACGGTCATGCATATGTTTCATCGCTTCGCAAATCATCTTGCCGGACATTCGTTTGCCGTCTCTGGAAATAACAGCAGCAATCGCGCAGCCTGATGGAATACGCACTTGACCTTCTGGCTTCATACACTTCAATCCTTTCGGACAAAAATAAAAAAGCAAAGGCGTTCACCAACAGGGTAGACTTTCCCTATCCACGAACGCCTTTGCTCATTGATGGTATTATATTCCAACTCCTGGAATTTGTCAATGTATACAAGGTCAAAAAACTTTTTTGTGCAAGGTGTTGACAAATCGAATTTACGGGTGTATGATGCACCCATAAGGCAAAGGCGTCTTTGAGCATTAAGCTCTTAGACGCCTTTGCCTTTTTTTATACCCTGGCGGCCCGGAGGAACCATTTCCCTTGACAATGCTTTTTTCTTTGTCTCTTTCTCTCTCCTTCACATTCTCCTCCGGGTCTGCCAAATTCTGAAAAGGAGTGTAAATCTTATGGGTACTGTTTCGGATTATTTTGGCTGCTTGGTTTTTGATGACCGTGTCATGAAGGCAAATTTGAGCGCGGATGTCTATCAATCTCTGCGCAAGACCATCGATCAGGGTGCCAAGCTGGATGCATCCGTAGCCAATTCCGTTGCCGCCGCTATGAAGGACTGGGCCGTTGCTAACGGTGCCACCCATTATACCCACTGGTTCCAGCCTTTGACCGGCATCACCGCAGAAAAGCACGATAGCTTTATTTCTCCGGCACCGGACGGCGGCATCATCATGGATTTCTCCGGCAAAGAGCTGATCAAGGGCGAGCCTGACGCCTCCTCTTTCCCCTCCGGCGGCCTGCGGGCAACCTTCGAAGCAAGAGGTTACACCGCCTGGGACCCCACTTCCTACGCGTTTATTAAGGGCAAGACCCTGTGCATCCCCACGGCATTTTGCTCTTATGGCGGTGAGGCTTTGGATAAGAAGACCCCGCTGCTTCGCTCTATGGAAGCACTGAACCGGCAGGCTATGCGGATTCTGAAGCTTTTCGGTAACGAAGATGTGAAGTGCGTCCGTACCTCTGTCGGCCCGGAGCAGGAATATTTCCTGGTTCCGAAGGAGCTGTACGAAAAGCGCAAGGATCTGATCTATACCGGAAGAACCCTGTTTGGCGCAAAGCCACCCAAGGGACAGGAAATGGATGACCATTACTTCGGGGTCATCAAGCCCCGGGTTGCGGCTTACATGGCAGATCTGAACGAGGAGCTGTGGAAGCTGGGCATTCTGGCAAAAACGGAGCATAACGAGGTCGCACCTGCCCAGCATGAGCTGGCTCCCATCTACTCCACAACCAACATCGCCACCGACCACAACCAGCTGACCATGGAGATCATGCAGAAGGTGGCTGCAAAGCACGGTCTGGTGTGTCTGCTCCATGAGAAGCCCTTCGCCGGTGTCAACGGTTCCGGCAAGCACAACAACTGGTCCATCTCCACCGATACCGGTGTGAATCTGCTGTCTCCCGGTG
>JAFZDJ010000042.1 GCA_017561265.1 Bacteroidales bacterium | reverse complement strand
TCATTGTACCGAACATGTACTCGATCTCGAATCCGAACTGAGCCTCAACCTCAGCCTTGATCTTCTCACAGATAGCCTTCTGGAAACGGAGCTCGCGCTCTGAAATAGTTACAGGAACCATGATTTCTGGCTTAGGAGTGAAGCCTTCCTGCTTGAGCTCAGAGGCTGCAGTGAAGATTGCACGGAACTGAGTCTCTGAAATCATTGGATATGTGATGTGGAGACGTACACCACGGTGACCCATCATAGGGTTGACCTCGTGGAGTGACTCACCACGCTTCTCGATCTCCCCTACAGTGATGTTAAGCTCCTCAGCGAGCTCATTCTTCTTAAGCTCTGTCTGTGGTACGAACTCGTGGAGAGGTGGGTCGAGGAGACGGAATGTTACAGGCTTAGCATCCATAACCTTCATTGTGCCCTTGACAGCAGCCTTGATGAACGGCTCGAGCTCTGCGAGAGCAGCCTTACGCTCGTCGTCGTTCTTTGCAAGGATCATCTTGCGGAGCTTAGAAAGCGGAGTCTCAGCGTTCTGTCCGTAGAACATGTGCTCGATACGGAAGAGACCGATACCCTCAGCGCCGAAGCTGATTGCGCGAGCTGCATCCTCTGGAGTATCTGCATTTGTGCGTACGCCCATTGTGCGGAACTTGTCAACGATTGCCATGAACTGCTGGAAACGTGGGTTGTCAGAAGCGTCCATAGTCTCGATAGCCACGTCGTAAACATAACCCTTTGCACCGTTGATAGAGAGAACGTCACCCTCATGGTATACCTTGTCAGAACCCTTGAACTTGATCTCCTTGTTCTCGAGGTCGATGTGCATAGCCTCGCAACCTACGATACAGCACTTACCCCAACCACGTGCTACGAGAGCAGCGTGTGAAGTCATACCACCGCGCTGTGTAAGGATACCTGCGCAAGCACGCATACCCTCTACGTCCTCTGGTGAAGTCTCCTCACGTACGAGGATTGTAGCGATGCCCTTCTCAGCAGCCTCCATAGCAGCCTCAGAAGTGAATGCGATAACTCCTACAGCTCCACCTGGAGATGCTGGAAGACCGTTTGCGATAACTGTAGCCTTCTTCTCAGAAGCCGGGTCAAGGATAGGGTGAAGGATCTCGTCGAGCTGAGCTGGAGCAACGCGTGTTACTGCTGTCTTCTCGTCGATCATTCCCTCCTCGAGCATGTCCATTGCCATGTTGAGGGCAGCAAGACCTGTTCTCTTACCTACGCGGCACTGAAGCATCCAAAGCTTGCCGTCCTGGATAGTGAACTCGATATCCTGCATGTCGCGGAAGTGGTTCTCAAGGTGGAGGCGGATGCCGTCGAGCTCTGCGTAAACCTCAGGCATTGAAGTCTCGAGAGATGCGAGGTGCTGGTTGTGTGGGTTCTTTGTAGACTCGTTGAGAGGGTTTGGAGTACGGATACCTGCAACAACGTCCTCACCCTGAGCGTTGATAAGCCACTCACCGTAGAACTTGTTGTCACCGTTAGCCGGGTTACGTGAGAATGCAACACCTGTTGCAGAGTTGTCACCCATGTTACCGAATACCATTGACTGTACGTTTACAGCTGTACCCCACTCATCAGGAATACCCTCGATACGACGGTATGCGATAGCGCGCTTACCGTTCCATGACTTGAACACGCCACCGATAGAACCCCAGAGCTGAGCCTCAGCTGAATCTGGGAACTCTGTTCCGAGAACCTCCTTTACGCGAACCTTGAAGCGGTCGCAGAGATCCTTGAGCTCCTCAGCTGTGATGTCAGTGTCAGAAGCATAGCCCTTGGCTACCTTTACCTCCTCCATCATTCTGTCGAGCTGCTGGC
The DNA here is from genome assembly GCA_017561265.1 of Bacteroidales bacterium. Next base: position 110 of record JAFZDJ010000042.1, on the reverse strand, counting down.
GGATACCCTGACCATCAGCTGGCTCGATACCCTCTGCCTTCTCCATCACAACGTCAGAGTACATCATGATGAGACGACGATATGCGTCATATACGAAACGTGGGTTGTTT
>JAFZDJ010000024.1 GCA_017561265.1 Bacteroidales bacterium | reverse complement strand
TCCCCAAATCAATAAGTTCTGCATGCGGACGCAAGACTTTGAATGTATTGATTCTTTTCGCCACATCCGAGAATAAATCATCGTTCGGTAACTCTAAAAAGTATTCATTCAAAAGTGCCATACGCAAGTGTATCAGGAATTGCGAATTATCATTAATACGCTGCAAAATTAGTGTGATCGATTAAAAGTTGTAATATCTGCACCCTGATATTTCAGGAATAAAATTAAACATTTTAGACATTCAATGAAATAACACCATTTTTCCTTTAACATTAAACAAAATACACGAAATAACTTGAATTATTAAAGTTAAGCAATTTTGCTTTTTCAAAACATTCCTTTTGGAGAATATGATTATGTCTTACAAAGTAATTTTGCATAATAATTCAATATATATGGAACAATTAAAACATGAATGTGGCGTGGCTATGGTACGGTTACTCAAGCCATTAGAGTACTACAAACACAAGTATGGAACTTGGATGTGGGGACTCAACAAGCTCTATCTGTTGATGGAGAAGCAGCACAATCGTGGTCAGGAGGGCGCAGGCGTAGCTTGCGTAAAGCTCAATGCCTCATCGGGGGAGGAGTATATGTTCCGCGAGCGAGCCATCGGGACAAATGCCATATCGGAGATATTCAACACGATACACGATAATTTCCGTTCCCTCAAGCAGGAGCAACTGCAAGATGCCCTCTTGGCAGAACAAACTCTCCCATTTGCCGGGGAGTCATATATGGGACACTTGCGATACTCTACCACCGGAAGGAGCGGACTGGACTATATCCACCCATTTTTGCGTCGAAACAATTATAGGGCAAAGAATCTCGCTGTTTGTGGTAATTTCAATCTGACCAATATCGATGAAGTCTTTACCAAAATAACCTCAGAAGGACAGCATCCCCGTAAATATGCTGACACATATATCATCTTGGAACAGATGGGTCATCGGCTCGACAGGGAGGTTGAAAGGCTTTACAAGGAGTGCCATAACGAAGGGTTGCAAGGATTGGAACTCACTTCACAGATAGAAGAGAGGATCAATATCGAAAATGTATTGCAGACATCAAGCCCTCAATGGGATGGAGGTTATGTCATTTGTGGCATAACCGGTAGCGGAGACTCTTTTGCTGTGCGTGATCCTTGGGGTATACGCACGGCTTTTTATTATATGGATGATGAAGTTATGGTACTCGCCTCAGAACGTCCTGTAATCCAGACCGCACTGAATGTTCCTATTGAAACTATACACGAATTGCAACCAGGCGAGGCTATAATACTTGACAGGTCAGGAAAAATGCGTCTGGCACAGATCAATCCACGTAAAGATTTAAGGCCTTGCTCTTTTGAACGTATATACTTCTCCCGCGGCTGCGACAGAGATATTTACAACGAGCGTAAGCGTTTAGGTCAGAATTTGATTCCTTCCATTTTGCAGGCTATTGACTATGACATTGAGCATACGGTCTTTTCTTTTATACCCAACACAGCCGAAGTCGCATTTTACGGAATGCAGGAGGGGTTGGAGGATTACTTAAATCAGTTAAAGATACAGAAGATAGAGGCTCTTGGGCATAATCCTGACCATAATGAATTGGAGAGAATCCTATCGGTGCGCATACGCTGCGAGAAGGTTGCCATCAAGGATATAAAGCTGAGAACCTTCATTGCCGAAGGAAACACACGCAATGACCTTGCCGCCCACGTCTATGATATAACATACGGAAGCCTGATGCCTTATATCGACAATCTCGTCATTATTGATGACAGTATTGTCAGAGGTACAACATTAAAACAGAGCATCATAGGAATCCTTGACCGGCTGCATCCACGAAAGATAGTCATCGTATCGTCATCGCCGCAGGTGCGTTATCCCGACTATTACGGCATAGATATGTCGAGTATGGAACAATTCATAGCCTTTCGTGCAGCAATTGAGTTGCTCAAGGAGCAAGGCCGTGAGGATATAATCACAAAAGCCTATCAATATTGTAAGGCACAAGAGCATTCGCCCAAAGAACAGATGCAGAATTATGTCAAAACGATTTATGAACCGTTCGCAGATGAGCAGATTTCGGC
>JAFZDJ010000174.1 GCA_017561265.1 Bacteroidales bacterium | reverse complement strand
GTAGAGAGCCTTCCAGGCACTCATACGAGATGATTTTTTGTTCAACATCATAGTAATACGAGCTTTAAGTGTACTGTGATTAAAGCTGTTAGCAACTGAGTAGCCGCTCTTGCTGACAGCTTTTCTTATTAGTAAATATTGATACTCCTTGATATTCGCTCCGCTTCTCAGGACTGCATCATCCGCCTCGAACTCATGGAGGGCACGAAGGTCAGCCTTGAGCATCCAGATTGCCGGGTTGAACCACTGGAGGGCAGTGATCATATCGACAAAGAGGATGTCCCACGAATGTCTGAGGGCGATGTGTGCCTTCTCGTGAGTCAGGATCTGAGAGTAGCCGCTCTCGTAATCCTCACGGGAAATCACGATGTATTTCATCCAGCTGAATGGAGCTGTATCAGTTTCTGTAATTATGAGGGTCTCGCCGCTGTCAAGTGCCTGGCGGCTTCCGTTATTGATGATTCTTCTTATGCCGATTATCGAAACGGCAACATGCACAAGCACAGCGAATGCGCCGATGGCGAATAATGAGCAGAGCACGACCGGCCATATAGGAGCGGACACTTCCGGAACCATGGCGACAGTCTCTGCAACTTCTCCGATGATGGTTTCAGATGATCCCGTCATTGCCGGAACGACGACGACCTCCTTGAGTGTGATCACGCAGAGGGGGAGTACGAACGATAGGGCTGCCGTGCCGAGGAGCACGATGCGGTTGAAACGATGGAACGTCTCCTTGCTGAGCAGCAGACGGTAGAACATATAGAACACCGCCAATGCGATAGCCGCCTTGCCTTGATATATGAGGAATTCAGTCATGGCCTATTTGTTTTGTCCGTTTTCAATCTGCTCGATCAGTTCCTTCAACTCCTCCACAGTGATCTTCTCCTCTTTGACCAGAGCAGAGACGGCACTGAGGTATGAGTTGTTGAAGTAACTGCTGATCACGCCATTGAATGTCCTTCCGGCGTAGTCCTCACGTGAAACGACAGGGTAGTACTGATAGGAATTTCCGTATGCCCTGTGGCTGACATATCCATTCGCCTCAAGGTTGCGTACCATTGTAGAAAGGGTGTTGAAATGCGGCTTCGGTTCATCATAATGCTCCAGAAGTTCACGTACGAACATAGCCCCTTTGTCCCAAAAGAGATTCATGATCTCTTCCTCTTTTTTAGTCAGTTTCTTCATGTCGAATGTCTTTACGACACAAAGGTAACTAAATTTTCTTTTAATGCAACTATTTTATATAGTTTATTAACTAAAAATTTTAGTTATGTGGTATTCTGACTCTAGAAATTGATGCCGAATGATAATTTAGGCATGGCCACAACATTTCTGTTTGCTACGAACATGCTGGCGCCTGCTGTGAGACTGAGGCCTTTGCCGTTCTTTGTTCCCCAGTCTCATCCGAGGTTCGGCTCGATCTCGAAAGCATGCCTGAACAGGTTGCCGCTTTTTTCTACCAAAGGAAAGCAGAATCCGGCCTTGATACCCGCAGTAGGGGTATTTCTTCTTTTACACCAATATGATCTGTATTCAGCAAATGTGTGAAAGAAGGTTGGGGGAACATCGTCTATAGGTGCAAGGAAGAATCCAGCACCTCCGCCCAGGTAATGATGCTCATTGAACATGTAACCGTGTGATGTGTCGAATCCAAGCCATACCAAATATTGATTCGTGAAGGAGACGCTTCCAGAATACCCTTTCTGTCTGTATGCGGGAATTTCTGTCTTTGTCTGTGCATCTGCACATAGGGATGCCGCTCCCATAAGAAGAGCGATAAATACAATTGTCAAGTGTTTCATAATAAGATTGATATTTTTGATGTATGCCCGCCTTTAAACATATATCATGCCATGACAGATGCTATTTGAAGACAAGGGTGAAGACGGTACCGGTTTCATCGCTTCTGGTAAGACTGAGCGTACCGTTGTGAAGACGCATGATCTGGCGGGAAAGGCTGAGCCCGATGCCCGTTCCCTCTTGTTTCGTTGTATAGAATGGTACGAATATTTCTTCCTGACTTTCTTTGCTTATCGGACGTCCGTCGTTGAGGACATTGATGATGACATGTTCGTAGATGTTGATTTCTGCAGTAATCCTCACCGTCCTTGCCTCGGCCTGAATGGCATTTTTTACCAGATTGATCATTATCTGGGTGATCTGACCTTCGTCTGCGTATAGGAGTATATCGTTGGATTTCTCTGAGAATGAACACGTTGCGCCGGAAATGACTGCTTGTTCTCTGGTAAGATTGAGTACTCTTTCCACCATTTCCTTGACAAAGAATGCCTTTCTGACCGGAGCTGCCACCCTTGTCAGGTTTCTATAGTTTTCTACGAATTTGATCAGACTGCGCGAAGATTGCGAAATCGTGTCCAACCCACTTTTCAATTCATTGTCGACACCATCGAAATCAAGTAGAGTTTCGCTCAAAGATGCAATAGGTGTCACGGTGTTCATGATCTCATGGGTAAGAACTCTGATGAGTTTTGACCATGACTGCTGTTCATTCTCGGCAATCTCGCTGCTGATATCGTTGAAGGCGATGATTCTTACTGTGTCTTTACCGATAGTCGCTTCAGAAGCTGTCAATGAGATTGTCATCTTGCCGCTCTCGTTGTAATAGCTCTCCCTCTCCTCATTGCCTTCATCAATAGTCATGAATGACTCGTAAAGCGAGTCGCTTACTGCGCGAAGCTGTCTTATATGACCTAAAGTGGCTATGCCAAGCAGATTAAGCGCCGTCTTGTTGCAATACGTGATACGACCATCCTTCTCGATTACGGCTATTCCTGTCTTTACATGATCAAGCATAAGACCGAAATATTTCTCCTGCTCGATGATTTCATGTCTCTCCTTATCGAAGATACTGCGCAGACGGTTCAATGTCTTGTTGAATCTGCGACCGACCAATCTTTTCTCATCGAACCGGAAGTTCAGCTCCTTATCTTCAATGGCGTCCAGCATATAGGCCACCTTTTTGCGCATCTTCTTAGACGTGTGCAAAGTGGCAGCAGAAGCGGCTATGACAGCCGTTACGATGACAAGTAATATGATCTCTATGTTGGTCATTAAAGACTTAGATTCCGTATTTCTTCAGTTTCGCGTAAAGCGTAGGACGGCTGATTTCCAGCGACTTTGCCACCATGGACAGATTGCCTCCAAAACGGGCCATTGCCGCACGGATTGCCTTTTCCTCTGTCTCCTCCAGCGTGTCAGTGCCGGAAACTTCAACCGAAGCTCTTGCCGGTATGATCTCAAGATCAGCAGCAGTCAGTAATTCATTCTCAGAAAGAATGACCGCCTTCTCGATGCAGTTGGAAAGTTCGCGGATATTGCCGTTCCAGAAATGTCCCTTCAGGATTTCTGCCGCATCTGCGGAAATTCCGATCACGCCTCGTCTGTATTTTTCGGCAAACTTCTTCACGAACATCTCCGCCAAAGGAATAATCTCATCTGTCCTTTCCCTCAGGGCAGGGAGATGAAGCTCGAATGTGTTGATCCTATAGTACAGATCCTGACGGAATCCGCCGTTTTCGACCATCTGCTTAAGATCTTTGTTTGTAGCGCATATGAGCCTGATATCCACCGGTATGGATCTGTCGTCTCCGACTCTTGTGATGCTACGGTTCTGAAGAGCTCGCAGCAGCTTTGCCTGCAGATGCGGCGGAATGTTGCCGATCTCGTCAAGGAAGAGCGTGCCTCCGTTTGCCTGCTCGAACTTGCCGACATGATCCGTATGGGCGTCTGTAAATGCACCTTTCACATGGCCGAAGAGTTCGCTTTCGAAAAGTGTCTCAGTGATTGCTCCTGCATCCACGCATACCATAGGTCTGAGGGCTCTGTCCGACATCCTGTGGATCTCTCCCGCAAGCACATCTTTTCCTGTACCGTTCTCACCTGTAATGAGCACAGTCGCATCAGTCGCACATATCTTCTCGACAGTCTGCCTTATACCGCTCATCGCCGGTCCTTTGCCCCAGAACATCTTCATGGACGAAGGCTGGACCACGGCTTTTTCCTTCTTGCCAGTCCGGTCGTACGCAGCCTTCAATGTTTCCACCAACTTGTCGTTGTCCCATGGCTTCACGATGAAGTCGAATGCACCTCGCTTCATTCCCTCTACAGCCAGCTGGATGTCAGCATAAGCGGTAAACAGCACGACCTCAGTCTCCGGAGTGCATTTCTTTATCTCCGAAAGCCAGAAAAGGCCTTCGTTTCCAGTATTTATGTCGGTGTGGAAGTTCATGTCCAGCAGCACGACATCCGGACGGAAGTCGGCCATCTTGGTCACCAGTTCCTTCGGTGAAGGAATCAGTTCCACCTGCGAGAAATGCAGCGGCAGCAGCACCTTCAATGCCGCCCTGATGCCGCTGTTGTCATCCACAACCAGTATTTTTGCCTTGCTTTTTGCCATAGAAACTATTTGAACGTACAAATTTAGTAATTATCTCAGTTAAATTTTTCCTTGTCGTGATTTTTTACACCTATGCATTATTACTTTGGCACTTACTTGTTTGAGTATCAGTTGTTTATGATGAGATGCCTGCTGCGCTTTGCAGCAGGCATCACCTTTATCTCCTTGGTGCACAGTGATTTAAGTGCCACGCCTCTACTCCTTCTTCAACGCCTCGGCGGGATCGGCATTGGCGCTTCTCCAGTATTGGAAGCCAGCGACGGCAATTGTCAGCGTCATGATCACTGCAAATGTAAGTATGAATGTCCAGGCTGACACGCCGGTCTGCTCCACGAAGCTCTCGAGCCATCTGCTGACTGCGTAATATGCTGCCGGAACTGCTATCATATATGAGACAATGCCTATGGTCATATATCTCTTTAGGCCGTCCATTACAAGCCCAGTAGTCTCTGCTCCATATATCTTCTTCACGGCCAGGTCGCGTCTTCTGTACTGCACATCAAGAAGTACCTGTCCGAAGACCCCGATCAGCGATAGTGCCGCTGCCAGCAGGGAGAAGATCGAGATGATCTTGCCCTGTCTTAATTCGGCCTGATAAACAGTTTCCATCACGTCATCGTAGAACTCAACTTCAAAGAGGTATGACGGATCCATTTCATAAAGTATCGATGAAATCTTCTCGGTAACATCTGTCTTGTCATATCCCTCCTGAAGTCTTATGTACGTGTATCCAAGTGTCGCAAAGTCCTTTGGTACATAGATGTAACATATCGGAGATGTTTCATTTCTCAATGAGTTGATCCTGACTTCTCCCGTCTGTCCGATAATGCTTCCCATACCTTCGGTGATCTCGATCTTTCCACCTAAGTCCTTCAGGGTCTGGTTCATAATAGCGTTTCCTATGTCCGACACAAGGAAGTTTCTGCCGTCAATAACGGGTATTCCCATCACATCCAGAAAGTTATGTGAACAATACATCGAGAAACATCTTACCTGCTCTCCTCCCAGTTCAAGAGTGAACGTAGAATATGAGTCTGAAAAGCCCATTCCTTCCAATGCAAATGCAACGTCTTCCACCTCAGGAAGCGAGCATAGCCTTTCCTGCAGCCACTCTGACTTGAACTGATATTGCTCCGCTGATATCTGGACTACAGCTATCCTGTCCTTTTGGAAGCCTGTATCATATCCGGTCATATATTCATTCTGCCTGTAGACTGTCAAGGCAAATATCATCAGTGCAAAAGTAATTGCAAACTGAAGCGTGATCATAACCGTGCGGAATCTTCTGCCTGCTATTGAAAAGGCGAAGTTGCCCTGCAATGCAAATGCTGTCGGTAGGGAAGTGACATAGAAGCTTGGATATAATCCGGAAATCAGACCTATGATAATCGAAATCGATCCGGTTATCAGAATCAGTGAAAACTGTGACGCGAAGTCGAATGCCATATCAGATACTCCCTGGGACACAAGCCATCTGCTGACAGGAGATATTGCTGCAAGAGCAATGGCGAATGCTGCAAAGCAGAATAATACCGCTTCAAGTATCAGTTCGCCACGAAGCTTGCCGATGGAACTGCCCAGCACTTTCCTGGTGTTCACAGCCTTGACACGCATCGGGGCAAGTGAGGTGAAGAACGTGGCATAGTTGATTCCACCTATGAGCATTACGAGTATTGAAATGCAGATAAGCATCCACATCTGCTTCCTGCTTCCTGTCTTCCAGATAGTACTGCCTTCATCTTCGAAGTAAATATCTTCAATTGGGGTCAGTTCCATATCTGTAAGCCAGTCACTGTCTGTATAATTGAAGTTGTCATTGAAATTCTGCTCCACAAGTTCCTTGTTGTCAGAAGAATCAAGAAGTACCCAGCAGGCGAAGTTGGCTCCGCCGTAGTTACCTTCATGCAGGGATCCTACATTCAGATATATGTAGTTTCCTATCTGAGAATTCTCGGGGAAGTCCTTGTAAACGGCTCCGACGCTCAATTCTTTTGTCCTTCCTTCTCCGAACTGATACCCTTCATTGTGGGTCATGATATGTCCGATTGCGGACTCATTCCCATACAATTTCTTTGCAAGCGATTCCGGTATGGCAATCTGAGACAGGTCATTTAACGCTTCTGCATTGCCTTCAACAAACTCGGTTCCGAATACCTTGAAGAAATCGGGATATATGACATTTGTCTTTGACTTGAAGACGAATGCAGGGCTGTCGTCTTCAAGTATTGCATTGAACACAGTCTCTCCGATGAAAGGACAGTCTATGGATCCGGCAATTATGTGAGGTGATGAGCCGATGATATCATCCGCGTATCCTCTCGGAATTATATTCTTGAATATATCGTCATCAGCCGCATCGACCTTGTCTACGCGGTATATACGGCCCGATGTCGGATGATTCTTGTCGAAGTCCATCTGGTATCCGACCTGAAGCATCAGTACCATGAATGCAGTCAGTGTCAATACAAGACCGACGAAATTCATCACCATCGCTACGCTGTAGCGCCTTAGGATTGCAATGAAATTTTTCATGTGATTTCTTTTATCTGTATTTTATTTATCAGTCATTTACGTCATACCGAAAACATAGTCCCGAGGTGCATGACCTCGGGAGAAAGAAATTGGTTCAGAATTTGTCAATTAACTGAAAATAACTATCTTTGCAGAGAAAGATGAGAGTTGCATATAGGCGCGATAACATCAAGCTCCGCAGCCGTCTGGTTATACGAGGCCGTAAGTTAGTGCTTACGGCCT
>JAFZDJ010000173.1 GCA_017561265.1 Bacteroidales bacterium | reverse complement strand
GAGTCAATGGTGCAACCGTAGGTGAGATCCTGGCAATGTTCTGCAGCAGATTCGTGAAGATCGTACTCATATGCTTCGCAGTTGCCGCTCCGATCGGATGGGTCATCGTGGACAGATATCTTGCAACATTCGCTCATAGGTGCCCTATGTACTGGTGGGTGTTCGCCCTAGCGCTCGTGGCTGTGCTTGCAGTAACCATCGGTGTGGTTGTGGTCAGAAGCTGGAAGGCAGCGACCGCCGATCCCGCTAATGCACTGAAGACTGAATAGAAATGACCGGTCGCGGCTGACCATAACGAAACGTCATCCCCGGCTTGACCGGGGATATCAAACAAACAAAAGAGATAATGAAAAGCTATTTAAGATTCCTATCAAGAAACAAGCTATACACTGCCATTGAGGTGGTGGGATTGAGCGTTGCGCTGGCATTCGTACTGCTCATAGGAAGTTACGTATGGCAGGAATACAGCATATCGCACGAGAATCCTGAATATGAAAGGATTTACATTCCGACCCAGAGTATGCCTTACGGAATCTATGAGCCATTAAAGGAACAGATTCCGGAATTAGAGAAAATTACATTGATCAACTCGCATGACGACGTGGTAATGGAATCCGGAGAGGACAGGTTTGTAACAAGAGGTCTTGCGGTAAGGGGTGATTTCTTTGACATCTTTGATTATGATTTCCTGGTAGGAGACGCTGATTGCCTGAACTCATACACGGATATTGTCATCAGTGAAACATTTGCCACACTCTTGGCAGGAAAGCCGGAACTCGCAGTCGGAATGCAGATTTTACCTTTGGATTATACTTCTGAAGCATATACCGTCAGAGGTGTCATCAAGGACTTCAATTACCATTACTGGAAATACATGGATTTTATCTGCAAAGGCGAAAGTCCGATAAATGAGAGTGTTCAGAAGAATCCTGTTTTCACACTTTCAGCAACAGCATTTATTCAGGTTACTGAATCTATAAACGAATCAGAACTTCAAGGAAAGATTCAGACTGTATTCAAGTACTTATGGGGAGACAAGATGCCAGCAGACAGAATCGATCAGTTTGCAAATCGCATAGGGATAGAGAGATTTGACAGATTATACTTTTCCGGTGATTATATAGACTCATATCTTAATATGGGTGACAGAAGTCAGATCATAATTCTGCTCATAGTGTCTCTGCTTCTCTTGATTTCTGCCGTGATAAATTATATCAACCTGAATCTGGCTCTGACAAATAAGAGAGCTAAAGAGATGGCTACACGGAGTCTAGTTGGAGCTGAAAAAGTACATATTGCAGTAAAATATATATTGGAATCGGCTGCTTTCACTTCTGTATGTTCGTTTATGGCTGTGGGCATTGCTGTTGGGCTTTCTCCATACATCGGACAAATCCTGGACGGACAGGCAATTCCTATCCCATTTACTGTAGGAAGCATAACCGTATATATCCTGTTCATTCTGATAATCGGTATCATCTGCGGTCTTATCCCAGCCCTTAACATATCATCAATCAAACCGATAAGCATTGTGAACGGGACATACCGGAGAAAGAGCAGGGCAACGCTTAACAGAATCTTCATCCTGCTGCAGAATATTCTTGCAATCACACTTATTGCTTCTGCGATAATCCTTGACAGACAGATGAACCATATGGTCAATATGCCTTTGGGAGCAGACATTAAAAATAAGTTCGTGATATCCACAGATACAGAAGAGTCCGGTGAAGTCATACCTATGATGAATGAGATCAGGCAGCTGCCATTTGTCAGAAAGGTTGCTTTGTCAAGAGGTTATCCAACAGGAATGAACTTCAGTACTGCAATAATGAAAGAGAACAGTACTGATATGATAAAAGTAAACCTGATGATCTGTGACACCGAGGCTTTCAATATGTGGAACTTTGAGATAAAGGAGGATTATGGTGCTCCATTGGCACATTCGATATGGTTCACAGAAAACTTCTTTAACTGTTTCGAAACGAAAGAAGAGGCAGAGAAAAAAGCCAAATCCTGGAACGGACAATTTAACAGCACGCGAATCGATAATCTTGGCGGAATATTGGGTAATATCGCAGGTGATAATGCGATGAATGAGACTATGGAACAGTCCAGGGTGGCAGTAATTGTACTTCCTGCTGATGATTTCGGATGCTACAACAATACTATTCTGATAGAGACCGATGAAAATCACGAGGAGGCCCAAGAGGCATTAGACAGGATATACAGAAAGTTCTCAGATGAATATAACGGAGTATATCTTGAGCCATGGACATTCGGATATGTGGAAGATATGATGGTGAAGGAACTGAACGAAGACAATCCGACAGTCAAATTGATTAAGATATTCACAATCCTTGCAGTGCTACTGTCCGTCCTCGGCCTGGTGGCCATGAGTACATACTTTGCTGCAGAGAGGGAAAAAGGAATTGCAATCCGAAAGGTTTTCGGAAGCACCATGTCTGGAGAGACCCGACGCAATATTACTGAATATATGGTACTGACACTGATAGGAAGTATTATTGCAGCCCCGCTAGCATGGATATTCTGCGAACGTTATCTCGAGGAGTTCGCCTACAGGATAGACCTGACCGTATGGCCTTTCGCCGTCGCAGTGCTGCTTGCTCTGGTCATCTCCCTCGCCTCTGTCCTCTGGCAGACCCTCCGCGCAGCCTGCACCAACCCTGCCGAGGCGCTGAAGAAAGAGTAGATACTATATCAGCTCGGGTATGACGACCAGCCACATATAAGGCCAAATTGGCCTAAATAGGAACACAAAAGTTCTTTGACATACTGAAAACCGGACGAAAGAAATTGTCTATATTTGCGATGGCTAATATAAAGAAGCCATAAGAGTTATGGAGACAGATTATTTGTTGGATGAGGTGTTCGGGGAACGTCTCTTGATCAGCCACAAGGCAGATAAGAACGAATTAAGCAGCAATATCAGAGCTGCCAGAGCTATATTAAGTTCTTATTTTGAAGTGTGCATTCGCATCAATGCACATACTTATAGTATAGGGCATAAAAATCCGGAGTATACAATCTGTAATGACCTTGGAGATAGAAAAGGAATAATGAGCGAAAAAGGCGTTACAGCCGGGTTTAAATCTGCCAAAAAACAAGGATGCAAGGTGGTTGTGATTGATTTGGATGAACACGTCCATCATCTTGATTCTTTTGCACTATCAAAATACATATCCAGAAGAAAAGATGACTTCACCTCAGGAATGATAACTGATTGTTATGTGGTTTTCTGTGGTAAAGCAGTTAGGGTAAATGCGAGATATCAGACCAGAATAGAAATCGAACATAAGATAGAAAAACTAAGGCCGTAAGCACTAACTTACGGCCTCGTATAACCAGACGGCTGCGGAGCTTGATGTTATCGCGCCTATATGCAACTCTCATCTTTCTCTGCAAAGATAGTTATTTTCAGTTAATTGACAAATTCTGAACCAATTTCTTTC
>JAFZDJ010000172.1 GCA_017561265.1 Bacteroidales bacterium | reverse complement strand
TTTGTGAAATACAATTTCAATCCTCATGCATCCAGCGACTTTATTGCACATAAAGGCGATACCGTGCTGATCAGGAGGGATACGTCAAAGATTTATTCACGAGCGCAACCTCAGATCAGCATACTGAATCGAGATGCAAAAACACTTGACACTGAATACCGTAAGGCATATCTGGAAAGATTCGGTTCATACGAAGGACTGACAATCGAAGAGGTGGAAAACCACCATACTTTGCTGTGGGATATTTATGGCTTCGACTTTACACAGGGATTCAAAGCCTGGAATGAATATGGAATGCGACATAACGGCGCCATCGTGGAAACTCTTGAGAAAGAAAATGTCTGGATCGATTCGATGAATACCGCCGGAATGTTCTCCGAGCCGGCATACAGATATTTCAAGGAAAGGATCATATGGTCGCTCAAGAAACGTAAGGAATTCGGATATAAAGGATCTCTTGGAGAGGCGGTTGCTGATTCCATTTTCAAAGCGGACTACGACAAGGACAGATTCGACGCTGATGTTTATGGATTCTACAAAGGATTTATGAACTCCGTTGCATATTCAAGCTACTTCCCTAAATATGTACAGGTATCACAAGGAAGCACATGCGACTGGGAATACACATACGCTAAGCTTCAGAATGACACACTCATAAAAGGAACACCATTCTTTGAGACATTCCTGATACGAACCCTTGACGGCATGATTCAGGACTTCCCGAAGCATAAGAGCAAGAAGTATGTAGACATGACCGTTGCAGCCGTTGATTCAACATTTGCAAATACGCTGACAGAAAGGTATCATGACGCATTTGCGGAAGAGATGATGGTCGAAAACGAAGTGCTTCTTATGAGCCCGGACGGAAAGAAGACAAGTCTCAGCAAAGTCCTGAACAGCTTGAAAGGCAAGGTCGTGTATGTAGATTTCTGGGCTTCATGGTGCCGCCCATGCAGTTCCGAGATGGAACCGGCAGCAGAACTTAGGGAAAGGATGAAAGGCAAGGATATTGAATTCATCTATCTGTCAACAGACGAAGACCACAGCAAGATGTGCGGATCACTTGACAAGCTGAAGCTGACCGGCCGCAAGGTCTATCGCATCCTGAATCCGAAAGCCGCAAAGTTCATGTATGAGTACAACATCAATCTCATCCCCCGGTACATGCTCATCGACAAGAACGGTAAGATTGTCAATGACAATGCTCCCAGACCGTCGTCGGAGGAAATAGAAAGAATAATTATGTCTTTGCAATAACTCTATGAGACGAATTATCATAGCATCAATATTATGTATATTGACATTACTCTTGACACTAAAAGCAGAAGCTCAAGTGATGATGTCAGGGACTGTCGTGGAGAAAGGGTCAAAGGCGGTGGTAGCGGATGCTAATATCATATTCCAGAATCCTGAGGGCAATAACTGGGAAGGGTACAGCAGCATTAAAGAACTGGAGCAGCTTAAGGACAGCAGGGGCGAGTTCATCGAGAATCTGCTGGCAGCATTCAATAGGGATCACCCGGAGTTCATAGAGCATCTGAAGGAGTGCGGGCTTGATGAGGAGGAGATTCGGTATTGCTGTCTGGAGGTGCTGGGAGGTGAGAGATGAGAACTGATAATATGAACTAACAAATAGACCCTAACCGGCACTAGCCGGATACCAAGGTGAGCACACACCTTTCGATGCCGTCGATGATGGTTTCGATTATTTCTCGTCTGCCTTCTTGTGAGAGGAGGTAGGCGAGATCCTGTTTGTTGTCCATGAAGAAGTTTTCGATGAGGACGGCGGGA
>JAFZDJ010000171.1 GCA_017561265.1 Bacteroidales bacterium | reverse complement strand
TTCCGGTATGTTCGCTTTCAGGATTCCCGGTGAATCAAAACGAAGACCGAGAACCTTCGTATTCTCGTCACTCCTTCCGATAGTGAAAATGCGTTCGTAATCCTCGCAGTTTCTCGCCACGGAGTACTGCTGCCATACATATGTACCGATCAGCAGCACAAATGCTAATGCGATGCTCAATCCCACCGCCATAATCGCGGTGTACAGCTTGTTTTTTTCCAGTAATCTTAAATAGCTTTTCATTTTGTTGATTTTTAATCTTTTGTGTTGAATCGCCTGCGGCAGATGGAGCAGGCGATTCAACGTATGTCTTTGTTAGTCATCGTTTTGCGTTGCGGCCATGCCTATTCCTTCTTCAACGCCTCGGCAGGATTCGTGCGGGCGGCCCGGAGGGTCTGCCAGAGGACGGAGGCGAGGGAGATCGCAAAGGCCGACACCGCAGCGAGGACGTATATCCATGGCTTCTGAGGCATCTTGTACGCGAATGTCTCAAGATAACGTCCTGCTGCAACTACTGATACCGGAACTGCTATAACGCAGGCTATGATGCAGTAGATCATGTACTCGAAAATGTTGCGGATGCTTTCGCTGCGGACCGTGCCTCCGAACACTTTACGGATGCCGATTTCCTTCTCCCTTTCGGTCGCATAATATGTGCTCATCGCAACCTGACCGAGGGCCGATAGAAGGATAGCGATGACCATGAATAACTCTACCATTGTAATCTGCTTCCTCATATCATCATAGATCATGGCATTCATATCCGGACAATATCCTGAAAGCTGCGCAATTTCAGGTCCGTATATCTCTACTATTTCCTTTGTACATAGTGCGTGAAGTTCCCTGATGTTGTCCGGCGAAGGATCTGATAATTTTGCAACGAAATGTGAATTGTTATCATACTGAGGGCTGACAGTGACCATTCCTACCATCTCGTCATCTAACGACAAGGCGAGGTTGCAAGGCACGTCCTCAATGATTCCTGCTATTTTGGCGTCACCGATAACCCATGAATTATGTTCAGGAAAAACAGGGTTATCCGGATCAATCTCCAGTTTCCTGACTGCACTTTCCATAAGCCATACTCCCTCGTTGGAAGGTAGTCCATAATTTCGTACTATCTTGAAGCCAAAGAGATTGAACGCAGTAGCATCACACTCAAATATGCCCAATCTTACCTGCTTTTCAAAGTCATTGTTTAATGGGAATCCATAACTTCCATACGATTGGCCTGGACGACCATGTGCCCTGCCGAAGGTCTCGACATAAGGAAGTTCCTGAAGGGTCTTCTCGAATTCATTGTTTGATGTGGTACATATGAACAGACTGTCTGTATTCGCATTGAGGGGCATATCCATCATATGCTTGATCTGCGACTCCATTGTCAGCGCTACGGCTATTATGACAATGGCTATTACATTCTGAATGATTATGAGTATCTTGCTGAAAGTCTTCTTGCTTTCATGTCTGAAATGTCCTTTGATGACTTCTATCGGCTTGAAATTGAGAGTAATCAGCGCCGGTATGATTCCGCAAAGCAGAGCTATAACGCCAAGAATGAGCAGGTACATATAGATGTATTCATGCGAGAATCTCATCACGATAGGTATCGGAGAGTTGACCATACGATTGATTACCGGCAGACTCGCATAGGCAATGAGGAGTGCAAAACACATACATATTGTCATGAATCCTATTGACTCGTATATGCTTCTTCTAAAGACTTTCGTCTTATCTTCCCCAAGTATCATCCTTGATGCAAATTCCTTGCTTCTCTTTCCTGAAAGGGCAGTACTGAGGTTGATGTAATTGAAAATCGCTGATATCAGAAGGAACATGACTATGATGCTGAATGCAGTCAGGAGTCTTGCGTTTCCTTTCTTAAGACCGTCATAACCGCTGTTGTTCTCAGATGTATAGATCTTATCAAGACGCGTAAGACTGAGATAACTGTCTCTACGAGCCCTTTCGGAGATGTCTTTTCCGTATACTACATCAATCTTTTTAAGAAGTTCGTTCTCGTCGGTCTTTTCATTGACCTTGATGACTGAAAGTATTCCATTTCCTGCTGTCCACAACTCACCTTCACGACGATGGGCAAATTTTGAATGTCCCAAGTTTACGACAATCTGTTCATCAGCAAACATGGTGTCGTCAAAATCCTCTATGACGGCTGCAACAGTCAGATCAAGAAACCCTCCCAGATTGAGACGTTTTCCGATGACATCATTCCCTCCATGCACATTTGCCAGGCTTTTAGTGACGATCACATTATCTACATCGTTCATTACGCTTTCGTCTCCATAAATGAACCTTGTAGGGAAGAATTCGAAGAAATTCTTCTCAATACCCATCATCGAACGAGTTTTTACAGCGACACCATCGATAGTTGAAAACGATTCTGTACCTGAATTTACCACAGTTGTCGCTGACACAATTTCTGGAATGGCATCCATCATCACACCAGCCATCAGATCATTGGAATGCAGTGACCCTTTCAGTCCGATCGCATACATTCTGTCCTGATCCGGATACATCCTGTTTACTCTCGTGTTCTGCCATACGAAGCAGGACATGATGATCACAAACGCCAGCGACACGCTCAATCCCACCGCCATGATCGCGGTGTACAGCTTGTTTCTTCCCAGGAATCTCAGGTAGCTTTTCATGTTGTTGATTTTTAATCTTTTGTGTTGCGGCCATGCCTATTCCTTCTTCAACGCCTCGGCAGGGTTAGTGTGGGCAGCCCGAAGCGCCTGCCAGAGGACAGCGAGGATGGCGATCACGAAGGACAGGACGATTGCAGACGCATATATCCAGAATGTATTGCCTACCTTTACAACTGAATTCGATGACAGCTCACTTAACAGTAAATATATGAGCGGCAAGGCTATTATGTCAGCAATCAGTATGATCTTCATGTATGCCTTGATGTTTCTGACAGTTTCTGTCCCGATCGTTCCACCGAAGATCTTTCTGATTGCTATATCCTGCCTTCTTTCGGACGCAAAGTAAACGCTCATACCCGTGAGTCCCAGCATAGTCATAAGTATTACCAGAATCATCATGGTCCTAATGAGGACTACCATAGCCTTTTCTTCTGAAATGTTGCCTTTGTGAACCTCCATCACATAGCTTGAAGCATAGCCGAAATGCATGATGTCCGTAATTTCCTCTCCGGATATTTCCGAGTATGCATCCGCGATTATCTTTCTTGCTGTCGCATGATCAGGAATGGTCTTTATAGCCAGCTGCTTCAGCCAAATGTTTTCTCGCGGAGTTACCAGGACAAATGTGATCGCTTCACCAGGACGGTCGCTTAGTGACGGGTAATCCTGAATCATGCCTGCTATATTGGTCGTGCTGATATTCTCTGTCTGGAGGATCTTTTCCAAAAGGCCGGGGATTTCATCACATTTCTGCTGCGCCTGCGGAGTCATCCAGATACCATATTTGTTATCATCGCTTGCCTGTGACAAGATGTCAAAACCGAACGAATCGAATGCATCCGCGTCGCAGCGGATATATGAATATAAGGCAAATCCCATATCGGAATACTGAACCGCACCCTGTGATGCAGATCCTGGAATATTGTCCGTCATACCGATATTCAGTATCTCTGGTCTTCCTTTCAGGATATCGAGCATTCCTTCTGTATTGAATTTTCCGTTTCTCGGTGCGTACCAGAACACATCATCGACATCGCAGTTGTAGTCCACATTACGCAGTTTGTTGAATTCAGCCTCCATATATAAAGTGACTGCAATCAACACCACCGAAAGAAGGCTCTGGAATCCGATGAAGATTCTGCTCATTGTCTTCTTGCTGTGGTAGCGGAAATCCCCTTTAGTGACATCCAGTGGAGTGAAATGTGAGACGATCAGAGCCGGCACTATTCCGCAGATGAGACCCGTAATGACTATCAATGCAATGAAAATAAGGATGTTGGCTGGTGTCCATGACAAAGCCAAGTTGCCGGTTCCTGCTCCGGTGTTGTTCATGAATGAATTCCACACATCTGATGTGATGTCACTAAGGAGTAGACCAAAAACAAAGCATACGGCAGTAAATGCCATGGATTCAAGACAGTATTTGAAGACGATGTTTCTCTGGCTTGCTCCGTTGAGTTTTCTCATGGCCATTTCCTTCGCTCTTTTCGTTGTAAGGGCTACATTGAGGTTGATGTAGTTCAGCAGAGGTATGCTGAAAAGCACGACACAAAGTATTCCCAATATAATGAGCATGGATGTAGGATTGCTTTCTATTCCTATGTATGCAGACTCATCTGTGGTTATCTTATCATACCTGATCAGATCATATGTGTCATAAAATGCATCATCTCTAAAATCCTCTCCCCAAAAATCAATGATGACATCATAGATCTTGGCCTTCACCTCATCCATGTCTGCAGACGGATTTACCGAGAAGAAGG
>JAFZDJ010000170.1 GCA_017561265.1 Bacteroidales bacterium | reverse complement strand
GTCCATATGCAGTCGCTTGCGGCATTGACCGGTGGAGCAAGCTCATACGAAGAAGCATTCAATGTCGTTCGACGTCTCAAACTCGACTATGCTGATAAGGAGCAGCTTTTCAGAATGATGGTGTTCAATGTGCTCGGAGGAAACATCGATGACCACGATAAGAACTTCTCATTCCTTATGGATAAGCAGGGCAGGTGGTCTCTTGCTCCGGCCTATGACATGGTCTACAGTATAGATCCGAACACATTGGGAATCCAGAAAGGTCAGTTTATGAGCATTAAAGGAAAGGTACTTGACATAACTGAAAAGGATCTTCTGGCAATAGCAAGGGAAAACGACATCAATAATCCATCAGGAATCATATCACAGGTGCTTGATGTTGTCTCAAATTTCCGTTCATATTGTGAAGGAGTTGATGTGAATAGAAGCACATGCGACATCATGCAGAAAGAATTGAATGAGAAGTATAAGTCGTTCATGTAAGGCATACTTACATTTTTGTCTGATTTTTATAGTATTTTAGTGCTGTATCTCACCGATGTTCAATGGTTAGAAAAGAAAAAGCCCCGCCAATACTACTAGTCCGCTCAAGTAGGAACTCAAGACTTCATATTGCGCAGGTCTTATTCTTCTGCAAATTTACGAAATAATCCTTATCTTTGCCACGAGTTCTTTGAGATAATAAGATTGTGTTACGCAATGGGAAGTTCTTGAAGCGATTAATTCGCAACCGAAAGGTCTTTGACCCTGCTAGTATGTTTCCTCTTCTCCCCTAAGGAGACCGAGAAGACAGACTTGCAATGTCACTCTTGATTCTCCTGATATTATTGTTGACTATGTAATACTCGGTACTGATATGTGACGATGTAATTATTGACTATATATGATAGTATTAGAAATCATAGTGTCTTTGGACACGGAATAAAGGGGATGGAACCGGAACAGCGCATATGATCATTGCGTGACATTGTGAATGGACGCGGGCAATGTCGCACGCATTAAAAATCTATTCATATGCGAAATATCTTATTTTACAAAGAGGAGATAACCCAAAGTGTTAGGATCCTCAAATCAGGGAACCGTTGTTCCATCTCTAGCAAAAAAGTTCTTTGTTACACTGAGAAAAAGAGTAGACCCACATTAGGGTATATTCTCAAGAAAGTGTGGTTGGTAGTAAAAACCATATTTGAAGTTATTGGTTACATTGTATCTCTAATAACTTTCATAGGTTTTATTGCCAGCTTATTTTGCTAACATCCCTTTTATTTTTTTATGCTTCATCAGAAACCAGACATATTCTGCAAGATTGAACTTGGATTGCCATTATCCAAAGTTCAGGATTTGCTTGCAGAAATAGATGCGAATTATGGTGAGATAGTCAAGTATAAAATTGATTCTGATGGACAGAGAAAAAGAAATAAGCCGAAGTACGTGGAAAAATTAGGAGAGTTTTGTACAAGAGTCATAAATCCTCCTACCGATCGATTAAAACGGATTCAGAAGCGAATCAATAAGTATCTGAACGCAAAGATTCCTTTACCGGAATATGCTTTTGGTGCAGTAAAGAACAAGGATAATGTCAAAAACGCACGTGAGCATAAAGGACAGAAATATGTCTTCCAGACAGATATACGAGACTTCTTCCCATCTATTTCCTATAAACGCGTATATGCAGCTTTGACATCTGCAGGCTTTTCTCCGGATGTGGCCTCATTAATCACAAGACTGACGACCTACAAAGGACACTTGCCACAAGGTGCTCCAACTTCAACATTCTTGGCAAACCTGGTGTTCAGTTCAACTGGGAATCAGATTCAGCACATTGCCAATCAAAATAACTTACGCTTCACTACATTTGTAGATGATGTTACCTTGTCATCCCAATCAGACTTTAAGGACTTGATACCTGCAATAATCGGAATAATTACCGATGCAGGATATAAGATTAGCCACTCAAAGACAACATATAAATCGGGAATAACAGAAATTACAGGAGTAAGAATGTTGAACAACTCCATGACTGTAACCGATAAGTTTAGAGTTAAGCTTGATAACGAATTGAATTCGGAAGCAACAGTCAAAGGACTACAGAATTACAAGTCTAGAGTTAAAGAAATTTCATCAAAGAAGATATAATCAATATATTTGCAGCGGGAAACGGACAAACGACATATCCACACACCCATGCTCATCCTCCTAGACCCCGCCCACGGTCACAACACCCCCGGCAAACGCTCCCCAGACGGCCACTCCTCGAATGCGCCTACACCCGCGACCTCGCAAGACGAATCGTCTCAATCCTCAAATCCCGAGGCTACGACTCCGAACTCCTGGTTCCTGACGACGACGACATCCCTCTATCAGAAAGAGTACGACGCACCAGCGCCCATTGTCAAGCCCTCGGCAAATCAAACGTCATTCTGATATCCCTCCACATCTACGCCGCCGGAAACGGCTCAAAATGGATGAATGAGACCGGCTGGAGCTGCTACACCTGTAAAGGGCAAACAGAATCAGACCGACTATGCCCGCGACGGAGATCCGGACTGGGAAGAAAACTTCTATATACTTCGGCATTCCTTGTGCCCTGCAGTCCTTGTAGAACAATTCTTCATGGACAATAAAAAAGATCTCGCCTACCTTAATTCAGATGAAGGCAAGCGAAATCTTATCGATGTTATTGTTGGAGGGATAGAGGCTTTCTGCAGTTTATCTTTTCCTTTTCACGAGCATTAGAATTCCGACAGTAACACCGATTAGAACTGTTACAATCGCCCCTCAAACCCATTATTGCCCCCCGTCAGTATATACGATCTTGAAATCTCGACTTGCACTCAGGTTCAAATTCAATGTTGTCCATCAGTGTTTTTCTTTTGTTCTACCCTTTAGACCTCAAATTTACCGATTCCTTTCAGAAACGGTGAAGATTTTTTGATTCATATAAAGAAAGATGCCCAGTCGTGTATCTCATCGTTCTTATCATACTCATCCTGTTGAGAAAGAAGCTCTTCCTGAATATATTCACCAATCTCTTTTCGGGAATAATCGAAGAAGAGTCTCCCTCGGATAGTTGGAAGACCCTTCTTTTGATCATCGTCAGGAATTTGCGGAGTAACCTGGATGCCTGAATCCGATATCTATATTAGCGCACCTCCGTCAACCGGGATTATTGCTCCTGTTATGTATGATGCCATATCGCTTGCAAGGAAGAGAGCCGCATTGGCAATATCCTCCGCTTCTCCCATCCTTGCAAGAGGGATTTTCTGAAGGAGGGGAGCCACCATGCTCTCTGGGAGTGCTGCAACCATATCGGTGCGTGTGACTCCGGGAGCAACTGCGTTTACCCTTATGCCATATTGTCCTAATTCCCTTGACAAAGAACGGGTGAGGCCATTCACTGCTGACTTGGATGCTGGATACATGCAGCCCAACCCCTGACCGTAGAAACTTACTATCGAACTTGTGTTGATGATGCTTCCTCCTGTCTCCTTCATATGGGCGGCTGCAGCCTGGGAGCACACAAATACGGCCTTGATGTTCAGGTCCATGATTTTGTCTATATCCTCATCAGTATAGTCCTCCAATGCGATGCTCTGCGAAATTCCGGCATTGTTTGACAGAATATCAATCCTGCCATACCTGCTCACGACTTCCTCCATCGCCTGTTTGACCTGTTTATGATCGCTCAATGAAGGAGCCATTGCCAAAGCCTCGCAATCAGGATAGATTTCCTTGAGTTTTTCCAATGCAGCCTCTGCAGTCTCTTTCCTCGACCCCCAGATGACGACCTTAGCTTGTGCTTCAATGAACTTCTTTACCATAGCGAAGCCTATGCCTCGCGTACCTCCGGTGACGATCGCCACCTTATCTTTTAACATAATATCCATGTCTCATTAATTTTTATGTGCTGTATCTAATGCCAAAATCAGGCCTTGGAAAGAACCAGAACATACTATCCGAGAATCAGGATAAGCACCTGTGCAGTAATGATCCTGAGGAACATCGCGAGAGGATAGACAGTTGTATAGCCGAGCGCCGGTGCATCGTTCCCTGCAGTCTGGTTGGCATAGGCCAATGCGGGCGGATCCGTATATGTTCCGGCGATCATACCCATGAGCGTGAAGTAGTTCATCTTGTACCTGTATCTGGC
>JAFZDJ010000169.1 GCA_017561265.1 Bacteroidales bacterium | reverse complement strand
AGAGAGGAAGTGATGCCAGTGAGTGTGAGAGAACGGATCCTTACCATCCGATTGATGGAAAAGGTGAACGCAAACCCCGCATATGCAGAAGCGTTCGGTATTGTCGTTGTAAACGGCCAGGCTGAACCAAAGCGGCAGACCGCTTCAATTTCTGCTAGTAATAAGTCGCAAGAATAACCTCGAAAAGTAGAAAGGAGAACCCCTATGGAAATTATTATTGGTATCGCTATTCTGATTGCAGCCATTGTAGCTCTAATGGTTGCCAGCTATGTGAAAGCCCCCCCGGATACCGCATTCATCATCTCCGGCTATCGCAAGCCCAGAATTCTGATTGGTAAGGCCGGTTTCCGGATTCCTTTCCTGGAGCGGCTGGATAAGCTGAGTCTGAAGATGTTCTCCGTCGACGTCAAGACTGCTGACTATGTCCCCAATGCTGAGTACATCAATATTAAAGTTGACGCTACCGTCAAGATTCGTATCGGCCAGAGCGAAGAGATGATGATCCTGGCATCCAAGTTCTTCCTGAATGAGAATGAGAACCAGATCATTGCCCGTGTCCAGGACACTCTGGAAGGCAATATGCGTGAAATCGTTGGCCAGATGCGTCTGGAAGAGATGGTCACCGACCGTAAGGCTTTCTCCGAGCGTGTCCAGGAAAATGCAATCCCTGACCTGGAGAAGATGGGCCTGGAGATGATCTCCTTCAATGTCCAGTCCTTTGCGGATCAGAACTCCGTAATCGAGGATCTGGGTATTGATAACATCTCCAAGATCAAGAAGGGCGCTGCTATCGCAAAGGCCCAGGCTGACCGTGACATCGCTATCTCTCAGGCACAGGCAGCCAAGGAAGCAAACGATGCTAAGGTCCAGTCCCAGATGGAGATTGCAGAGAAGCAGACTTCTCTGGCAATCCGTCAGGCAGAGCTGAAGCAGCAGTCCGACGTGAAGAAGGCTGAAGCTGACGCAGCTTATAAGATTCAGGAGCAGGAACAGCGAAAGACTATCGAAATCACCTCTGCCAATGCAAACATCGCAAAGGCTGAGCGTGAAGCAGAGCTGAAGGCTCGCGAAGTTGAGGTCAAGAAGCAGTCTCTGGATGCTGAGATCCGCGCGAAGGCAGACGCAGAACGTTATCGTCAGGAGCAGGAAGCTCAGGCACAGCTCTTTAAGCGTCAGAAGGAAGCTGAAGCAAAGCGCTACGAACAGGAGCAGGCTGCAGCTGCTGAAATGAAGATTGCTGAAGCCGCCCGCTTTGCTCGTGAGCAGGAAGCAGAAGGTATCGCAGCTGTAGGTAAGGCAGAGGCAGAAGCCATCCGCGCCAAGGCGCTGGCAGAGGCCGAAGGTATCGACAAAAAGGCTGAGGCTATGAAGAAGTACGGCGAGGCTGCAGTGGTCGAAATGATCATGGCTGCTCTGCCCGAGATCGCCCGGAATGTTGCCGAGCCTCTGAGCAAGGTCGACAAGATCACCATGTACGGCGAAGGTAACTCCGCCAAGCTTGTTGGTGACATCGTTAACTCCACCACCCAGATTACCGAAGGTATTTCCGCCGGTATGGGTATTGACCTGAAGAGCCTTCTGATGGGCGCTTTGGGTGGAAAACTGGCATCTGATCAGGCACCCCAAGTGGTTGTCGTTCCTCAGGCACAGTCCAATAATGACGACCAGTAATTTGTAAACATCACAGCGGGGGCCTCACTTCACAGTGGGGCCCTCTTTGCAAAAATGAGGAGAGAGGAAAATGCAAATCTTTGTTATCATTTGGTTTGTTCTGTTCTTCTGGATTATTGCTAAGAATATTGGACAATTCATTGAGAATGAGAATTCTCCTGTTCTGACTGT
>JAFZDJ010000168.1 GCA_017561265.1 Bacteroidales bacterium | reverse complement strand
GCTGAAAGAAAAGTTAAGGATCTGACTGTAAATCACTATAAGCAGTTTGGAGCTAGGTATATTGACGAGACTATTGCTTCTCAAAGTGCAGAATGGAGTGAACGCTATCACGAGAGTTTTGTCAATTCTATCAATAAACGTTTGGCTGATGAGCAATGCCGTCTTGTCAGATATGATGAAATTACATACGACGATGCTAACGAGTACTTTACAGTAAACACAAAATTTACAATCAAGATTGTTGTCATCCTTGTCGTACTTCTCCTGCTGATGGCACTGATGAACTATGTCAATCTCAACGTGGCATTAGCTGGAAAAAGAGCAAAGGAAGCTGCAACAAAGAATCTCTTAGGCTCGCAGAAGAGTGCTATATACTTCCAGTACTTCAAAGAGGCGTTTGTTGTAACCATCCTCTGTACGGTCATAGGTATATGCATTGCTGTCGCTTCTCTTCCTTTCATCAATAACCTGCTTCAAGGATATGACGGACTAGGCAGCAGATTCAGCATCGCATTTGAGCCCTTGACGGTCATTGTTGTCCTTGCCATATTGCTTGTAACATCGGCTTTGTCAGGCTTTATACCGGCTTACTATGTCTCGCGTTTCAGTGCCTTGGATGTAACAAAAGGTACATTCCGTTTCAATAGAAAGACCGTCCTTAATAAAATATTCATTTGTATCCAGACATTGCTGGCCACCGCTTTCATAACCTTCAGCATAATTCTGCAGGTTGCCTATAACAATATGATTAATGTTGACAGCGGATGTGACCACGAAGATCTCTTCTATCTGCTCCCGAGCGACAGATTGGAACCTGAGTCGAACTGCTTCACTCATTATGATGCGCTTCAGAGCGAACTGCTCACGCATCCTGAGATCGAGGCCGTGGATTATACTAACGGTACGGTTTTCAATGCCAATATGTCTAGTCTGCCGCTCGACGAAAATGCAAACCAGGTTGTCTCGGCTTGTTATTTCATCTCCACCCCGGAGGCATTTGACACTTATAAGTTTGATATTATAGAAAAGTATAGAGATGATCAATATGGTATCTGGATGACGAAATCGTTAAAGGAGATTGTTGATAAGAGTGAGTTTCTGCAAAAAGAATTTGTTGATTCTGAGAGCTCTGTCAAGGTATTAGGAATCATAGAAGATTATCCCATGAACGGAGTGCCATCATTAGGCCAGGATAAACCAGTAGGATTTGTTTACGTCTTTCCTAAGGAATATGTCAATGACTACAATCTTGCCTATATAATCCGCACAAATGGAGACCACGAAAAAGCACGACAGGTCGTAGCAGATGCATATGAAAAGATAAGTGGCTGCAGGGTCGTAGATCCAAAACATTTCGGTCGCGAATCGATGTATCTTACTGAGATTCTCGAGCGTGACCTCCAGAAGATAGAGTTCATAAAGAATGTAGTCTCCGGCATCGCCTTGATGATTGTCCTTATCGCCATCCTCGGACTGATCGGAATGAGCATTTACTACGCTGACGAGAATACTCATGAAACAGCTGTCAGAAAGGTGTTCGGAGGAACAATCATTTCAGAAACCAAACGCACCCTCTGGTCATTCCTGAAGATTACATTGATCGCCAACGTGGTGGCAGTACCAGTGACAGTATGGCTGGTTATGAAGCAAAACTGGTTCGACCTTGCCACCATCCCAGGATGGGGGTGGTACGTCGTTCTAGCCACGATGACATCATTTGCCATCTCCACCCTTGCCGTCCTCTGGCAGACCCTCCGCGCAGCCCGCATCAACCCTGCTGAGGCACTGAAGAAAGAATAAAACGCAAATCAACATGAAAAGCTACCTAAGATTCCTGAACCGCAATAAACTGTATACCGCGATTGAGGTGGTGGGGCTGAGCCTTGCGCTGGCGTTTGTGATACCGATGATATGTTTCTATACAAACATCGCACGGATATCCAAAGGGCATGACAACTATGAGAATATCTACAGCCTGTGCGTTGATCGTGTGCAGGTAAGTTCGCCGGGATTCGGAGACTTCCTGAAGGAGAGAGTGCCTGAAATCGAAAAGGTGACCAGTCCGATATTGAACAACGCATGGTATGACATTGAGAATACCAACAGGAAGATTCACTATGTGGACAAGGATTTCTTTTACTTCTTCCCTGCAAAGTTCAGCGTCGGTGGCATCGACTTTCTGGATACTCCTGACGGCATTGCTGTTTCAAAGGAATTTGCTGACTATCTGGCTAAGGATGGACCTGTAATCGGAAGGGAAATAGATTTCAATTGGAACAGATATATTGTAAACGCTGTCTTTGACGAATATGGCAACGGCGTGCTTTCCGGCTGCGATATCCTCATGAACAATGAGCCTATAAGAAAGTCAGGACAGAATAAGAACTTATATGAATATAGAGGTTCTATGACCTTCTTCTCAGTAAATCCGTCTGCTGACATGGATGAGGTGAAGGCCAAGATCTATGATGTCATCATTGATTTTTGGGGAGAGGATTTTAGAGATGACGCATTTTATGACACATATGATCTGATCAGGTATGACAAGATAACCACAGATGAGTCTGCGTACATAGGAATAGAAAGCAATCCCACATCCGTGCTCATTATATTGGGAATACTTTGTGTCGTGCTTTTCAGCATACCTCTGCTGAACTACATCAACCTCAATGTAGCCCTTACAACGAAAAGAGCGAAGGAAATGGCCATGAGAAAACTCAACGGAGCAAGCCAAAGAAACATCGTCTTCAAATACTGTCTTGAATCCATGGCATTTACAGCCGTATGCTTTGTTTTTGGTCTTCTCCTTAGTGACATCACATCAGATGTGTGGAATTCATTCATGAACACCACCGGAGCAGGAACCGGCAACTTGGCTTTGTCATGGACACCGGCCAACATCCTTATTTTCATTGCATTGATAGTCATTACGGGTCTCATCTGCGGAATAGTGCCGGCTCTGATCGTCTCACATTTCACTCCGTTGGATGTCACTAAAGGGGATTTCCGCTACCATAGCAAGAAGACAATGAGCAGAATCTTCATCGGATTCCAGAGCCTTCTTTCAGTGGTGTTGATTGCAGTCACTTTATATATGGAGGCTGAATTCAGCAAGCTGCGTAATGTGGACTACAACTGCGATGTCGATGATGTGTTCTGGTTCAAACCGAGAAATACAACATTCAATATAGATGGAATGCTTGATATCCTTAAAGGAAGACCAGAAATACTGAACATCGGTCTGACGGACAATATTCCAGGATTTGCATCACAGGGTGCGGTTCAGTATTCCGACATGGGATTTG
>JAFZDJ010000167.1 GCA_017561265.1 Bacteroidales bacterium | reverse complement strand
CACCCACCTGTGTCGGTTTACGGTACGGGCACCTTACCAATTCACACAGCTTTTCTCGTCAGTGTACAATCACCTGCTTCGCTACTTATTTTCGCTCCCTTTCGCCGCACTCAACCAACGGTGCGGTCAGGCTATGTTCCTGCGTCCCTGTGCTTAACAGTTTCGGTGGCTACGGAATTTCAACCGTATGTGCATCGACTACGCCTCTCGGCCTCGCCTTAGCTCCCGGCTTACCCTGAGCGGACGAACCTTCCTCAGGAAACCTTGGGTTTTCGACCATTATGATTCTCACATAATTCTCGCTACTCATTCCGGCATTCTCTCTTCTATCTCGTCCACACGTCCTTCCGATCGTGCTTCGCCCTATAATAGAATGCTCCCCTACCACGATATTTACATACCATCCTAAGCTTCGGTATAGATTTTAGCCCCGTTAAATTTTCGGCGCCCGGTCACTCGACTAGTGAGCTATTACGCACTCTTTTAATGTGTGGCTGCTTCTAAGCCAACATCCTAGTTGTCTACGCAACCAGACATCCTTTTCCACTTAAACCTATTTTGGGACCTTAGCTGTAGGTCTGGGCTGTTTCCCTTTTGACCACGGAACTTATCTCCCGTAGTCTGACTCCCGGACATCATTTATGCGGCATTCTTAGTTTGATAGGGTTCAGTAAGCTATACGCCCCCTAGCCCATTCAGTGCTTTACCTCCGCTAAACTAATCCGAGGCTAGCCCTAAAGCTATTTCGATGAGAACCAGCTATATCCGAGTTCGATTGGAATTTCACCGCTAACCACAGCTCATCCCCTACTTTTTCAACAGCAGTGGGTTCGGCCCTCCATGGAATTTTACTTCCACTTCAGCCTGTCCATGGTTAGGTCACCCGGTTTCGGGTCGTATACTGCAAACTTTGCGCGCTATTCACACTCGGTCTCCCTTCGGCTCCGTGGCTGAACCACTTAACCTCGCTACATAAATATACTCGCCGGACCGTTCTACAAAAAGTACGATATCGCACGTTAATGTGCTTTATCAGCTTGTAAACATAGGGTTTCAGGTTCTTTTCACTCCCCTCCCGGGGTTCTTTTCAACTTTCCATCACTGTACTATGCGCTATCGGTCATCAGGTAGTATTTAGGCTTGGGGGGTGGTCCCCCCGGCTTCAATGCGGGTTTCACGTGTCCGCACCTACTCTGGATACTGCCTCGTTAATTGCCCTTTCGTATACCGGACTCTCACCGTCTGTGGTTTGCCTTCCCATGCAATTCTACTAGAGCTCTTAAATCGATTATGCAGTCCGCAACCCCGGATATATTGCTATACCCGGTTTGGCCTATTTCCCTTTCGCTCGCCGCTACTAAGGAAATCGATGTTTCTTTCTCTTCCTCCTCCTACTTAGATGTTTCAGTTCAGAGGGTTTCCTTCATATACCTATGGATTCAGTATATGATGACAGGTTTCTAACCTGCCGGGTTTCCCCATTCGGAAATCCGCGGATCAATGGATATTTGCTCCTACCCGCGGCTTATCGCAGCTTGTCACGTCCTTCTTCGGCTCCT
>JAFZDJ010000166.1 GCA_017561265.1 Bacteroidales bacterium | reverse complement strand
AATCCCCGGCCTTCTGGAAAAGATTCTCCAGACAGAGAATATCAGCACGACCAATATAGCAGGCATGATTCAGGATTACCCGTCACAAAGCGACCGTCCTGGTGAAGCACTCACATTTGTCCTGGTAACTCCTCGAGAAAATATCTGGAGGAAGAATCTGGCGATAAAGACCATTCCTGATCATGCGACAGCAAGAAAGATAATCGCGGATGCATACTCGGAAATATCTGGAGAAGAAGTTACAGACATCATGAATTTCGGCTGGGGGTCAAGTTATGTGATGGAGGTTCACAAAGGCAACATTTCAGAAGAAAAGGCTATAGTAGTCCTCATTAGGACTATGATGATTCTGGTAATACTTATGACTATGCTGGGACTCACGGGTATGAGCGTTTACTTTGCGTCCGAAAAAATGCAGGATATAGCAATCAGAAAGATCTTCGGCGGAACAATCGGGACAGAGACTGTCAGAAACATCAAGGCATATATGAAGATCGTGCTGATCGCGGACATCATAGCCGTGCCGCTCATATACTTCCTGCTAAGTCAGCTGTCATCGAATTCAGTTGTAAAGGTCGGCAACACATTCTGGATATATGTGTCCGCAATCGCCCTGTCCTTCGTGATCGCCATCCTCGCCGTCCTCTGGCAGACCCACCATGCTGCCCGCACCAATCCTGCCGAGGCGCTGAAGAAGGAATAAAACATTATTATATTGTGATAACTACAACCCAATAAATAACATGAAACGAATAATCCTCTTCGGTATACTTTTTCTACCGTGCATTATATGTAACAGTCAAGATAGGCTGCAAAGAGCTATCGATAGATACGATTACAAGACTGCTCTTAATGTCATTGATAGCTTAGCAGCAGAAATTGGGACAGATAGTGTGGCTGTGGCTCAGAATAAGGAAACTGTCATTGATCTTGCACTTCAGAAATCAAGATGTCTGCGCCGTTTGTATCGTATGAACGAAGCTGTGGAAGTGCTGGCGGATGTGCTCTACCTGGATCAGTACAACGTCGAACTTATGGCGGATCTTGCTGAATCTCATATGCAGGCAGGTAATTCTATCGACGCATACAATCTCTATGGACTGCTGTCTCAGATGCAGCCGGATAATATGTATTTTAAGATATGCAAAGCCCGTATATTGTACAGAGAGAAGCAGTATGGGGAAAGTATTGAGATTTGCAGGGGTTTGATTGCGAAAGACAGCATCCCTGAAATCATGGCTATGACAGGCGATGCTTACAAGAATCTTGGCAATGCGGATTCTGCTTTGGTGTATTATGAACATGTACTACGGGCTCGACCTGGCCACTTGCCTACAATGAGTAAAAAGGCTGACATATTGCTTACTGCTAAACAGTATCT
This sequence comes from Bacteroidales bacterium, assembly GCA_017561265.1. The sequence goes on along the minus strand of JAFZDJ010000166.1, from coordinate 2,496 downwards.
GCCAGTCATTGATATGAGTCGAGAATATCTCGAAGGTGATTCTGATAATATGACTATATTGCCTATATATGGTCTTGCACTTCATCTTCAGGGCAGTTACCCTCTTTCAATTGAAGCTTTTGAACATCAGAGAGAGCTAGGTGATGAGTCGTACGCGGTTAATTACTATCTGGGACTAAATCATTATATGATGGATAATTGGCCACGAGCCATAGAGGAACTTGAAAAAGCGTATCAGATAGACTCCTCAGACGTTGCACTTGTCTATCAGTTGGCCCATGCCAAAAGCCATATATCAATTATGACCAGTATGACATCAAGCAGGCTGAATTCTGAATCCGAAAGGCTTTATGCAAAGGCTATTGAGATGTTGAAGCCATCTCCGAAAATGATGCATAATATCTATGGAAGCATGGCTATGGCACGTCATAGAATCGAACAATATGAGGATGCTATCAAGTACTACGAATTAAGCTACGAGTATGATCCTAAAAACATTTCTGCACTATCATCTATAGGATATTGCTATGAAAGGCTGAAGAATTATAAAAAGGCCTTGAAGTATTATGAGATGTATATTAAACTTGGCAAGCCGGGAAGTGCCGGATATAAGTTCGTAGAAGAGAGCATCGAATATGTGAAGCAGGAAAAGTTTATGGAAGAAAAATAATCATTGAATATGAAAACAGTCAGCAGATTTATTTTGTGCATTAGCATTTTATGCATGTGCGCATGTACAAACGACAGATGTACGATCACAGGAAATGTATCCGGACTTGGTGGTGAGGGATGGGTGTTGGTGAAAGATATTTGGAATGAATTTAATGTCATAGATTCCGTCAGATATGAAAATGGCAAGTTCAATTTTGAGCTTGATCGAATCGGCTTTGAGACGTTTGTGTGCTTGGATTATATGCCGGATGAGGATCCGGATGATGGAATGGATTTCAGAAGATTCCTGCTGGAGCCGGGCGATATCAAAGTAGAAGGGGAACTGATGTCTGACAGATGGTCGGGAGTGACGGGCAGTCCGATGAATGAAATCATGAGAGGATATCGACAGGAAGCGTCCGAGTATTATCAGAATTATTCAAGATCTGAGGCAGTCGCTAAAGCACATGCATTAATGAAGGAGATCTTCGAAGGAGATTTAACTGACGCATGCAGATTGGCTCTGATTGACAATCAGAGCATGTCCTATCCATCTGTGTTGCTCCTTGCTGAAATAGAGAAGTTGTCTGATAAGTATAAATCGCTGGAGAAGACAAAACAATTAAAAACGCAGCTGGAAGGGAGGGTGATGACAGAGCCTCAGGTAGAAGGTTCTGATATAGTTCCATACTATGTTGATTTTACTCAGAACGACCTTTCTGGAAATCCATTAAGTCTGAAGTCTGTAGTAGAGAATCCTGCAAACAGATATGTACTGGTCGACTTCTGGGCAACATGGTGCGGTCCGTGCAGAGATGAAGTTCCAAATCTTACAAAGGCCTACGAACTGTTTAAGGATAAAGGATTGGAAATCTTCGGAGTATCATGCGATTATGATGTCAATGACTGCAAGAGTTATGTAGAAGCAAAGGGCTTGAACTGGATACATGTCTGTGAAGGGAAAGGGCATAAGATAGAACCATGGACATTATATGGTCTTATCGGAATTCCGGATAATGTTCTTATTGATTGCAAAACGGGAATCATTGTCCGTCGCGACCTCAGAGGAGAATATCTGATTGAAGAACTTTCGGAACTGCTGAAATAATAACAGCTTAAAATGAAAAGGATCACATTCGTACTTGTATTATTGTCGGCTATTTCTTTGGCTTCAAGAGCCCAGGAAGTAAAGCCAATCGAATCTTCAATTGAGGACTATATCGCCCTCTTGAATCAGAATGGATATCAGGCATATTCATTTGATATATCTCCAATGAAGGACACGACCTACCAGGTCCATTTTGAGGTCAGAGAATATGTTGCAGACAATCCTGAGCCAGTAAGTATCCAGCCTTTATCGCACTCTTCCATTCAAACCATCCGCATTTGAAGAGGGAAAGTTTATCCCGCTTGCCGCATATACATCATTCTGGTTTGAAGCAAAATACAATATCATCAGATCCTGCGGAGCAACTGAGCTAGATCCAGACATGAGTACTGAAATACTCAAGGATACACCACACTATTACGTAATCGGGGTTGTATTTACAAAAGTTCAATAAAATCCTTGCATCAATTATTTAGTAGTAAATCAATCTAACCATGAAACGAATACTTACAATTCTCTCTATCTTGTTATTTGCAGGCGGATCTTCATTCGCTCAAGAATCTATGACAGAAAATGGAAATAGTTGGGCGAACGAGTGGAAATATGCATTCTCTCCCGAAGGAAGAAAGAGTTGGAAAACTGAGCACACTTTAAGACTTCGTGCTGGTTTTTTTACAGAGGGCGTGATGTTTACCTCTGGCATCAGACTAGATGAAAAGAGAACATTAGGCCTATTT
>JAFZDJ010000165.1 GCA_017561265.1 Bacteroidales bacterium | reverse complement strand
GCTAAAATGGCAGACACTGTGAGAAATTACTTTCTCTTCTTGTGTCTGTTCTTACGCAGGCGCTTCTTGCGCTTGTGCGTTGCCATCTTATGCCTTTTATGCTTCTTTCCGTTTGGCATAATACTTTGGTTTTTAAATAATTATATGATATTTTACTTCTTTACTTCGTTAACGAATACCTTAGCTGGCTTGAAAGCTGGGATGTTGTGAGCAGGAATAGTCATTGTAGTGTTCTTAGTGATGTTTCTTGCTGCCTTCTCAGCTCTATGCTTGATGATGAAGCTGCCGAATCCACGGAGGTATACTGGGTTACCCTTTGCTACAGAACCCTTTACGCTCTCCATGAATGATTCAACAACAATCTGCACTGTTGCCTTCTCAATACCGGTTGACTTTGCAACCTCGTTTACGATCTCTGCCTTTGTCATAACTTTATTTACTTTATTAATTTTATCAAATACTAAATATCGATATATCCGTGCAAAGATAGACTGAATTTTTCAATTAGACAAATCAACTGCTTAAATTTCAACTAAAAACTTATAAACAAAGTGAAAAAATATATTGGCATGGAGATTGACCATATATATATACGAAAATTTATTGAGGAGAAGACTGCCATTTTGGCAGATGTTGACAATTTGAACTTATGAAAGATATAATGAACGACATTTTTTCAGCCGGTGGAGCTGAAGTAAGCATCATCCCTGTCATGCAGGGAGAAGGAATGATGACGATAGATGATGCGCAGCTTCCGGATTCGCTTCCTATTCTTGCGCTCAGGAATGCTGTTCTCTTTCCGGGAACGGTGTATCCTATCACAATAGGAAGGGAAAAGTCCATCAGACTGATAGAAGATGCAGAAAGGAACAATGCATTCATCGGTGCCGTGCCTCAGAATGATCTAGCTGTAGAGGATCCACGCGAGCAGGACCTTTACCAGTACGGTACAGTAGCCAAGATAGTGAAGACGCTGGAGATGCCGGATGGCACGATTACGGCGATACTTCAGGGATATAAGAGGTTTGAAATCGATCAGGTGGTTGATTATGAGCCATATATGCTTGGTCGTGTGAGATATCTTGAAGATATCGTTCCGGAAGTTGATGTGAAGGTAAGGATGATTGCGGAGTCGCTGAAGGAAAAGGCGGCATCCATCATCCGTTCGTCTTCATTTGTGCCTCGTGAAGCTGCCGGTGCTCTCAAGGCTATCGATAATTTCGCATTCCTTGTGAACTTCATCGCAACCACCATAGAAGTCGAGAACTTCATGGACAAGGTGGAGCTTCTTCAGTACGGCGATCTCAGAGCCCGTGCAATGAAGCTTCTGTCAGTACTTGATACACAGCTTGAGCTTCAGAAGATCAAGCAGGAGATCAATCAGAAGGTAAAGACCGAGATCGATCAGCAGCAGAGGGAATACTTCCTGAACAATCAGCTGAAGACCATTCAGGAGGAGCTAGGCATGGACGATGTTGAGGAGTTCGCCCAGCTTCGTGCACGTGCGGAGGAGAAGTTGTGGCCGGCATCGGTACAGGAAATCTTCGATAAGGAGATGGCCAAGCTCGAGAGATACAATCCTAGTTCTCCGGACTACAGCATACAGTACAATTACATCCAGTTCATGCTGGATCTTCCATGGGGTGAGATGTCCAACGACAATCTCGACCTTAAGAATGCCCAGAAGGTTCTAGATGAGGATCATTATGGTCTGGATAAGGTCAAGGACAGAATCATAGAATATCTTGCCGTGCTTAAGCTTAAGGGAGATATGAAATCTCCGATTCTGTGCCTCTACGGCCCTCCGGGAGTGGGAAAGACAAGTCTCGGAAAGTCCGTGGCCAGAGCTCTTGGACGTAAGTATGTACGTATAGCCCTCGGAGGTCTCCACGACGAGTCGGAGATCCGTGGTCATAGAAAGACCTATGTAGGAGCATTGCCGGGAAGAATACTCAACGGTATCAACCGTGCCGGTACATCCAATCCTGTAATCGTTCTTGATGAGGTGGACAAGCTTACCAAGGATATAAAGGGAGATCCATCTTCTGCTCTTCTTGAAGCCCTTGATCCTGAGCAGAATACGGCTTTCCATGATAATTATCTGGACATCGATTATGACCTCTCGAATGTGCTCTTCATCACTACTGCCAACAACATCGACACCATCCAGCCGGCGCTCAAGGACCGTATGGAGATGATCAATGTCAGCGGATATCTTGCCGAGGAGAAGTATGAGATTGCCAAGAACTATCTTGTGCCGAAGCAGCTTGAGGAGCATGGACTCCAGAAGGGTCAGCTTAAGTTTGACAAGAGCGCGATAACAAAGATAATTGATGAGTATACTCATGAGTCAGGAGTGCGTGGACTTGAGAAGCAGATTGCCAAGGTTGCCCGCGTGACAGCCAAGAAGATAGCCCTTGAGGAAGAATATCCTGCATCTATAAAGAAGGAACATCTCCGCGAATATCTCGGCCTGCCTACCAATTCCCATGACATGCAGAAGGGAAATGAGGCTCCGGGAGTCGTTACAGGTCTCGCATGGACTGCGATGGGAGGTGAGATTCTGTTCATCGAGAGCTCGGTGAGCAAGGGAAAGGGCAATCTGTCCATGACCGGAAATCTCGGTGACGTCATGAAGGAATCTGCTCAGATCGCATACCAGTACATCAAGGCGCATCCGGAACTGACCGGGCTGTCATACGAGGAGTTCGCCGAGAAGGATATTCATGTGCATGTACCTGAGGGTGCTGTACCAAAGGATGGCCCTTCTGCAGGTATCACCATGGTGAGTTCGATGGTGTCTGCATATCGCGGAAAGAAAGTCAAGAGCGGTATTGCCATGACCGGAGAAATGACCTTGAGAGGACGTGTACTTCCTGTCGGCGGCATCAAGGAAAAGATTCTGGCTGCGAAGAGATCCGGCATCCATACTATCGTGATTTCGGAGGAAAACAGAAAAGATGTGGAAGATATAAAGGAAATTTACATAAAAGGTCTTACCTTTGTCTATGTCAAGGACATAAAAGATGTGATAGACTTTATATTCTGATGGAAGTACGCATAGAACAGACTTGGAAAAACGCATTGGCGGGCGAATTTGAAAAACCATATTTCGCATCGCTGGTGCGTTTTCTTCATGAGGAAAAGGCTCAGGGAAAGAAGATATTTCCACCCGGCAGCCAGATATTCCGTGCCTTCGACCTGACCCCTGTCGATCAGGTCAAGGTCGTCATTCTCGGGCAGGATCCTTATCACGGTCAGGGACAGGCTCATGGTCTGTCATTCTCTGTCCCGGATAATATGCCGGCGCCTCCTTCTTTGAAGAACATCTTCAAGGAGATAGAATCGGATCTCGGCATACGGATGAGCGGATATCCGAATCTGGAAAAATGGGCACGCCAGGGTGTACTGCTGCTTAATGCTGTTCTCACTGTCCGCAGCGGCGAGGCTGCATCTCATAGCAAGATCGGATGGGAAGAATTCACAGATGCTGTAATCAGATGTATATCAGATAATTGCACGGGAGTGGTCTTCCTTTTATGGGGTAATTTTGCGCGCAGCAAGAGAGATCTGATTGACCGTTCAAGACATCATGTGCTTGAAGCTGCCCATCCTTCTCCTCTGGCTCGTGGCGCATTTTTCGGGTGCAGACATTTCTCGCAGACTAACAATCTGCTCACGGCCTCCGGCAGGTTGCCTATAGATTGGACGTTGTAGCTGCTAAGGGTTTGATTAATAATGAGTTATTGTGAAACGCCTGCGGCAGATGGAGCAGGCGATTCAGCGTAAGTTGTTGAAAATGAAAAGAAAAGCATTGTTTCCGGGATCATTCGATCCTTTTACAGCAGGACACTTGAACATCCTCAAGAGAGCGTTGACCATGTTCGACGAAGTTGTCGTTGCTGTCGGCGTGAATATAGACAAGAGAGGATTCTTCCCTAATGAAAAGAGAATCGATATCATCAGGCAGGCTACTGAAGGTCTGGAAGGTGTGAGCATCATTCAGTATGACAATCTGACTATAGATAAATGTCGCGAGCTGGGCATCCGACATATTGTCAGGGGAGTGCGTAACATGATAGATTTCGAGACCGAGAGATCCATTGCAGATGCAAACAGAAAGCTTGCACCGGACATCGAGACCATCATAATACCTACAGCTCAGGAGTTTGCGCATATATCTTCGACAGCGGTGCGCGATCTTCTCAAGCATGGAGGAGATACGTTGCTCTTCGTACCTGAAGGTGTTCAATTATAATTCTGTCATCCCGAGTGTAATCGAGGGATCTTGTTCAATTATGAAAAAGATAATATCAGTCATATCTTTCCTGCTGTTCTTCTTTGTTTGTGGAGCACAGCAGCTTGATTCGTTGACTGAAGCATCATTATCTTCCAAAGTGAAGGAATATTTTGATGCTCTTAAATATGAAAGTCTGGAGACGCAGATGGCTGAGGCCGATTTCATGATAGAGCTTTCTCCGGATTCCCTCATACGTAATCTTGTCGCGAACGAAATATACGGACACTATGTCGATTCTCCTGTCATGGGTGCGGAAAATGTAGCTGTCCATGTATTTGACAGATGGTTCAGCGACGGTAAGGTCAGGATGGACAGTGAGGTGGATTTTCTTAATGCAAGGATGTTTGCAGAATTCAACCGCAGTTCGCTGATAGGCAAGGAAGCCCCTTCTCTTGTGATGGAAGCCATGGATGGGTCTGTGAAAGAATTGTTTACGTCAGGAAAGCCGGGAAAGTACCATGTCCTTTTCTTCTATGATACAGCCTGTTCGAAATGCAAGGTGGAGACCATTCTTCTGCGTAATCATGTGGCAGTCGAGTCCTTTCCTGTGGAATATCATGCCATTTATGCAGGTGATGACCGCAAGGCATGGGAAGAATATGTAGCGGAAAGATTCGTTACCGATTCGGGCAATCCGGGCTTTACGCATCTATGGGATCCTTCGATGGCATCGGATTTCCAGCATAAATATGGTGTGATTCAGACACCCAGGATGTTCCTGGTCAGTCCGGATGGAGTCATTGTCGGAAGGGGGCTTGATACAAAGAGCCTTTCAGCCCTATTGCACACAATCTTTGACGAGGTCGAACTGAATTATGGAGGTGATGAGTCTGTAGCTCTTTATGACCAGGTTTTTCTTGGAGATGGTGGAATTCCGACTGAAGAAGATGTCAGGAGAATTGCAGATTATGTGGAGTCTTCCACCTTGGGTGCATCTGACACTGTAATGTTCAGACAGCTGACAGGAGATCTTCTTTACTATCTCTCTGCGCAGCAGGGAGAGGCCTTCAAGGAAGGTATGGCATACCTGATAGATGAAAAGATTCTGTCAAGAAATGATGTCTGGCGTTCTGCCGATGATTCTCTGAAGGTCATAGGAATGGCTCAGTTCATGGATGAACTCCTGGACAAGGCTGAGCCCGGAACGAAGATTGCGGCCATCAAGGTTCCGTCAGAGCAGGTGAGGCGTAGCGGAAGCCGTAAGGGAAAGTTCCGTCTGGACAGACTTCATGGAAAAAGAAACATCATCATATTCTACACGGAAGGATGTCATATATGCGATGCTGAGAAGGATGCAGCGCGTAGACTGGCTGAGTCTGACAGCGATGTCCGCGTGCTTCTGGTGAATGTGGACAGGATAATGTCTTCCGATCCATCTCTTGCAGACCGTCTCTTCGGTGCTTTCGATCTCTCTACCTTGCCTTTCGTCATAGAGACCGACCGTCAGGGACTTATAACACATCGATATATTACTTTGCAATAATTGTAAAAATATTACAGTAATTGTAAAGTTTGGCGCGCAGTTTGATTTTGCCGTTCATAGAATTATATGAACCTTTAAACAATGACTGCCATGCGTACATTCATCGAAACTTACCTTGCCGATCCTTCAAAGGCTGTTGACGAAACTCGTCAGAGACTTGACACAGAAGCCTGGATTGATGATTTTGACGAAGATAGGATATATGAGGAGATTGCATCTCCTGAATTCCATCTGTATGAGGAGATGATAATGTGCGGCATGGAGGGTGTCGCTCCTCATGCAAGAGACTTTGCCGTTGTTGCGTAAGGAGCTTATTTCTTAGGATATGTCATCTGGAGCCGGTTCATTGCCTGCTCCAGAATTTTTCTTGATGTACCTACGTTCAGTCTCATGAATCCTTCTCCGCCCGGACTGAACATTTCTCCATCGTTCAGTGCGAGTCCTGCTTTGTTTACGAACAGATCGATGAGATCATCATGACCCAGTCCGAGTCCGCGGCAGTCAAGCCATACCAGGAATGAGGCCTGAGGTCTGAGAGGCTTTATCTGAGGCAGGTTCTCCGCACAGAAATCTTCTATGAATCTGATGTTTCCTTCGATGTAGCTGATCATCTGCTGCCTCCATTCTTCCCCATGATTGAATGCTGCCATCGTAGCGATCGGAGCAAAAAGATGAGCTGCGCTTAATTCGCTTGCTTCAAGCCATCTGAAGAATCTTTCGCGAAGCTTCTCATCTGGAACTATGGCATAAGAGCTTACAATGCCTGCAATGTTGAATGTCTTTGATGGGGCTCCGAATGTGATGCTGCACTGAGCAGCCTTCTCCGAGACGCTGGCAAACGGAATATGTTTGTTGCCGAAAAGTGCCATATCGCAGTGGATTTCATCGGAGATGACTATTATTCCCCGTGAGTGACAGAATTCAGCAAGTTTTTCCAGTGTCTCGCGTGACCACACTATGCCTGCCGGGTTGTGCGGGTTCGAGAGGATGAGCATGCGGCATCTTTCATCGCATACTGCTTCGAGATTCTCGAAATCCATCTCATATGTACCGTCCTCCATCTGGCGTAAAGGATTGAAAACCACTTCTCTTCCGTTCTTTTGAGGGATGAGACGGAACGGGTGGTATACAGGAGGTTGGATTATGACCTTTTCATCCTTTTCAAGCAGGGCGTTGATCGCCATTCCTATCCCTTTGACGATTCCGGGGATGAAGGTCATCCAACTGCACTGAGTCTTCCAGCCGTGTCGATCTTCTATCCACTTGCTTACGGTTTCCCAATAGTTTTCCGGAAGTGCTGTGTATCCGAATATCGGATGTTCCATTCTTTTCTTCAATGCCTCTACTATGAAGTCCGGTGTCTCGAAGTCCATGTCCGCCACCCAAAGAGGGATGAGGTCATCCTTTCCGTATACCTTTCCAAGCGCATCGGTCTTGATGGCTCCTGTGCCTTTTCTCTCTGTTATCTTGTCGAAATCGTACGTTTTCATGCCATGCAATCTTATACAGACTGCAAATCTAATGAAATTCTCTTATCTTTGTTCTGACTCAAATCCATCGCATATGAAAAAGATCATTTCCATCTTTGTGGCTGCGTTCTGCTGTGTTTCAATGCATGCCCAGAAAGTACAGTACCATAATGCTGCAGAGCTCAATGTCATCGGAAAAGCGATTCCGACATCCAAGGACTTTACAAGAATAGATACTTCAGCCTATAAATTCAACGACAAGGTCATAGAAGAATATGCCTGCCATTCTACCGGTCTGGCCGTGCTCTTCGCTACTGACAGCCCTGTGATAAAGGCACGTTGGCAGACTTCCCCTAAGAATGCATCGGAAAATATGACTGCAATCGCACAGAAAGGTCTTGACCTTTACATCAGGCAGGGAGGGAAGTGGATATTTGCCGGGGTCGGCAGACCGCAGATGGATGAAGGACCCGGATATGATATCCATGAAGGTACCATAGTCAAGGATATGGCTCCCGGCAGAAAGGAATGCCTTCTGTATCTTCCTCTGTATGACAGGTTGGATTCTCTCTTTATCGGCATTGCCGAAGGTTCGTATATCGAGCCGGTCGAGAATCCGTTCAAATATCGTATTGTAGTCAAGGGATCCAGCGTTACCCATGGTCTTGCCGCTTCCCGTCCCGGAATGAGCTATGCAGCAAGATTCGGACGAGACAACGGATTCTATTGCTTCAATCTCGGATTCAGCGGAAAGTCCAAACTTCAGGAAGAGTATGCAAGATATCTTGCTGACATTGAAGATGTAGATGCATTCATATTCGATGCATTCTCAAATCCTTCTGCAGAGGTGATTCATGAAGATTTCGACCGTTTTGTTGATATCATCCGTGCTTCGCATTCAGATACACCGTTGATCTTCATGCAGACAGAGCGTCGCGAGAGCCGTAATTTCGATACTTGGCGCGAAGAGTTTGAGGCCGAGAAGCAGGCTGCGGCTGAGGAAGAGATGCGTGAAAGGATGAAGATGGACAAGCATATATATTTCATCCCCTCGGATGATTTCCTCGGGGATGAGCATATAGCGACTTCAGACGGATCGCATCCGACAGATCTGGGATTTACTTACATGCTGGAAAGCATATCTCCGAAGATCCTGAAGATTCTTAAAAAGTACGGAATCAGATAAACTGTGCCGCAGACTCCATCTTGCTGCGGATCTGATCAGTGCATAGATTTCCAAGACTGCCGAGGGAGGTGTGCTTGAGATCGGCCGGCGTAAGCTGGCCGTTTGTCTTTCCTGGGGCTCCCTGATATGAGAAACGTCCTTCGTTCACCTCTATTCCGACAGACTTGTATGCGTCTCGGAACGGCATTCCTTCAAGGGTACGGCGGTTCACCTCCTCGACTGTAAACAGATATTCATATATAGGAGCATCAAGGATGTTTTCATTGATCATGATATGCTGGAGCATATGATCAGCCATGAAGAGGCATTTGTGCATAAGTTCGAGAGCCGGGAAGAGGATGTCCTTGAGAAGCTGAAACTCGCGATGGTAGCCGTGAGGCATATTGCTGCAGAGCATGGAAATCTGGTTTTCGGTCGCCATGATCCTGTTGCAGTTTCCTCTCATGATCTCCCATACGTCGGGATTCTTCTTGTGAGGCATGATGCTGGAACCTGTCGTGAGTTCGTCCGGGAATCGGATGAAGCCGTAGTTCGGACTCATGTACATGCAGCAGTCGGCAGCAAACTTGTTGAGTGTCAATGCTATTGCTCCCATGGCTGAAGCCACTGCGCGCTCTGACTTTCCGCGGCTCAACTGTGCTGCAACCACATTGTAATCAAGATTCCCGAAATCAAGCAGATCGGTAGTCATCTGACGGTCAAGAGGGAAGGAACTTCCATATCCGGCTGCAGAACCGAGAGGATTCTGATCAGTGACATTGAATGCTCCGCGAAGCATGTACATGTCATCTGCAAGAGCTTCGGCATATGCTCCGAACCACAGTCCGAATGATGATGGCATGGCAACCTGTCCGTGGGTATATCCTGGAAGGAGCACATCCTTGTGCTTTTCACTTAATGTCTGGAGTGTGTAGAACAACTGGAGTACCTCATTGCGGAGTGTCAGCACCTCGTCTTTCAGAAAGAGCTTCACATCCACCAGCACCTGATCGTTGCGTGACCGTCCGGAATGGATTTTCTTGCCTATGTCTCCCAGGCGGCGGGTAAGAAGAAGTTCTACCTGAGAATGGATATCTTCGACATCGTCTTCCAGAACGAATTCTCCGGCATTGATCTCGCCGAGAATATTATCAAGAGCCTCGGTCAGGATTTCCAGCTCTTCCTCAGTCAAAAGATCAATTGACTTCAGCATCTTTATATGCGCCTTCGATCCGATTACGTCATATTTTGCCAGACGCATGTCCAGTATGCGGTCGTTTCCTACTGTGAAATCCTCAACGAGGTCTGTTGCCTGCGTCCCTTTGCTCCAAAGTGTGCTCATAAATTCTCCCTTGTCATCTCGAGCGAAGTCGAGAGATCTTTTATAGTTTGTTAATGAATTCTATATATGTTTCTATGCCGTTCCTGATTTCTTCTACGAAAACGAATTCGTCTTTCTTGTGTGACCGTGATGATTCTCCCGGCCCCATCTTTATCGCATCGCATGTTATCCTCATCCAATCGGAAGTTGTTGGAGATGAGAATGTTACTATTCCCGATGCTTCAGCTGCCTGCTGAAGAGGGGAGTTCTCGAATGTTGCGCTCGAGCGGTTCGCCAGATTACGAGGCTTGAGCTCACTGGTACATATTTCCTGAATCTCGTTCAGTATTTCTTCGTTGCTGTACTGCTCGGTAGGACGTATGTCTATTACAAAATCGCAACGGTCCGGAACCACGTTATGTGCCGAGCCGGCTTTTATCTGTGTGACATTAAGGTTTACCTTTCCCATCCTTGGTGAAACCTTTTCGAATACATGGCCGCGGAGTCTCTCAATATCTTCCAGAGCCTTGTAGAGGGCATTCTCGCCTTCATTTCTCGCTGCATGACCGCTGACTCCATGTGCTGTGGCATCAATCACCAGCAAGCCTCTCTCAGATGTTGCAGCCTTCATTCCTGTCGGCTCTCCGACAATGGCGAAATCGACCCTCTGAGCCAGCTCAGGCCATAATCCTGTCATTCCGCTCTTTCCCGATCTTTCCTCCTCGCATGTCAGTACCAGTATGATGTCAGGATGTCCCGCTTCTCCCGCAGTGGCAGTGCGTGTGGAAACCGTGCTACCCCCCTGGCCGCAGGGGGAGGGACCCGCTTCGAAGAAGTGGGAGGGGTTGTTTCCACGCCCACTGCTGCTGCGGGAGAAGCTGCTGAAGTACCTGTATGCTGCTATCATAGATACTACAGAAGCACCGTCATCATTGCTTCCAAGTCCCTGGACCATGTCTTCTGGACAATTTTCCGGCTTATATGGGTCGAAACTGTATTCAGGACTAGGACTGACTGTGTCGATATGGGCGCAAAGCATCAATGTCGGTCTTGCCGGGTCGATTATATGTTCTGCAATGATATTGTTCCCGACGCGTCTATGTGTAACGCTGTGCTCTGACAGCCACTTGCTGATATGATCGCATACCGCATCCTCCTCAAATGAGGGCGATGGGATGGCAATCATTTCTCTCAGCAGCTCTACTGCCTCAAATGTCAGTCTTTCTATTTTGTTTTCCATCCGTAAAAATACCGTTTTTACGGACAACATCAGTTATTTGATGTGTCCCGTCCGTAATAATGTCAAAATTACGGACAAAATCGTATTATTTCAAAGTTGTTCCCTTGTCATTAAGCAGGTTCCTTGCATGCTTGATCACCACTTTTGCTACTCCGCGGTCTATCGCCTTGAATGAATTCGTCAGCTTAGGGATCATGCCGTCAGCAACGATTCCTTCCTCTTTCAGCTCGGCAAACCTGACCTTGTCGATCTCCGGAATCACGCTTGCATCATCATCCTTATCATAAAGCACTCCATCTTTTTCGAAGCAATATATCAGCTCAGTCTCATGTGTGAGCCTTCCGTCATCGCTGCAATGCGTGCATTCCTCGCAGCGGCAGCATACCTCCCTTGGTGTGCGATATTTGTAATTGGCCATTGCTACAGCTACTGAAGATGCTATTGTATCGGCATTGGTGTTCAACAGGTTGCCGCATCCGTCATGGTTGATCGCATTGAATACGGGCACGATCCCACGCTCCAGCAATGAGTATATGAAACCCGCATTGACGCTCTCGGCATTGACGTCACCTACATATCCGTAATCGACATCCTGACCCAGGCTTTCGACATGAACCGGAGGCCGCCTGCTTGCCTTTATGGCATTGCCGTCAGCCCCGCTCAAGCCTATCGCATTACATCCCTCAGCCTGAAGCAGTGCGGTTATGTTCTTGCTGCACCATCCGGCATATACCATGGTCACGACTTTCAGAGTATCCTCATCCGTCACTCTTCGTCCCTCTATCATCTGCGGAACCATACCCATCTCCTTCTGCATCTGGCTTGCCATGACTCCGCCACCATGCACCAGAATCTTCATGCCAGGCATGGCCGCAAAATCCTTGACAAACTCCCTCAGAAGAGCGGGATTATCAACTACGTTTCCACCGATTTTTATGACTTTGATCATTATGTGTTTGTTATGTTGTTGAAAATCAATATCTTACTTTGAATCACCTGCGGCATATGGAGCAGGCGATTCAAGGTAAGTACTTGTTAGATAGGATTTTATAGGTTACGCAAGATTTCCTTCAATATTGTCTGTGCGGAGACGACGCGGTTAGCTGCTTCAGGGATGACAATAGACTGCGGACTTTCGATGACATCATCCGTCACTATCATATTTCTGCGGACCGGCAGGCAGTGCATGAAGTAGGCATTGTTGGTAAGTGCCATCTTTTCGGCATCCACTGTCCAGTCGCGGTCTGTGCAGAGTATCTTTCCGTAATTATCCCCTGAATATGCAGACCAGTTCTTTGCATATATGAAGTCTGCTCCCTCAAAGGCTTTTCTTTGATCATATTCGATTCGTGCTCGTCCGGTAAATGCAGGATCAAGTTCATATCCATGCGGATGAGTGATCACGAATTCATAATCTGTCATGTTGATTCCTTCGGCGAACGAGTTCGGTACAGCCTGCGGCAGAGCCTTAGGATGAGGAGCCCATGTCATTACGATCTTAGGTTTTTCTACCTTCTTGTATTCCTCAATGGTTATAAGGTCGGCGAATGTCTGCAGAGGATGCCTTGTCGCAGCCTCCATGCTGAATACCGGCTTGCCTGAATATTTGATGAACTGGTTGATGATCACCTCATTATAATCATCCTCCTTGCTCTCGAACTTAGCGAATGCACGCACTCCGATCACATCGCAATAGCTTCCCATCACCGGTATGGCTTCAAGCAGATGTTCCGGCTTGTCGCTGTCCATTATGACGCCTCTCTCTGTCTCAAGCTTCCATGCTCCCTGGTTCACGTCAAGAACGATGACGTTCATTCCGAGGTTCATTGCGGCTTTCTGGGTACTGAGCCTTGTGCGGAGGCTGGAGTTGAAGAATATCATCAGCAGGGTCATGTTCCTGCCGAGTTCCTGATCCGCAAATGGGTTTTCCTTTACATATTTCGCTGCCTTGAGTGCCTCTGCAAGGTCGGGCAGCTGTGTTATAGATGTGAAATGTCTCATAATGTCAATTCTCTCCAAGCTTTTACAAATGATGCTGCAGTCTCCTGAGATACTGTCAGTGACGGAAGAAGGCGGATTATCTGTGCTCCGGCAGCTCCTGTGAAGAAATGTCTCTCAAAGAGAAGCTTGTTGCGCAGCCCCACATATTCATCCTTCAGTTCCAGACCGATCATCAGACCCTTGCCTCGGTATTCCTTGATGGCCTTATCTCCTGCCAGTTCGTTTCGGAAATACTCGCCGATCCTTGCTGTGTTCTCGATAAGGTGTTCATTCTCAATGATATCCAGTACTGCGAGAGCGGCGGTGCAGGCAAGGTGGTTGCCTCCGAAAGTAGTGCCGAGCATTCCGTAAGATGGCTTGATCGAAGGGTTGATGAGGACTCCTCCGACAGGGAATCCGTTGCCCATACCTTTTGCCATTGTGATGATGTCTGCATGTACGCCATAATGCTGATGGGCAAAGAACTTTCCGGTACGTCCGTATCCGGACTGGATTTCGTCAAGGATCAGCACGCATCCGTATTTGTCGCAGAGAGTGCGGAGCCCGTTGATGAATTCTACGGTCGGCTCATGGATACCTGCAACGCCTTGGATTCCCTCGATTATCACAGCTGCAAATCCTCCTCTTGAAAGCTCTGCATCAACTGCTTCCAGATCGTTCAGAGGAGCAAATGTTATGTTCGGAGTTGCATTGAACGGTGCCTGTATCTTCGGATTGTCAGTAGCTGCCACAGCTCCTGATGTCCTGCCGTGGAATGCCTTGCGGAATGCGAGAACCTTAGCCTTGCCTGTATGGAAGGACGCAACCTTCAGTGCATTTTCATTCGCCTCTGCTCCACTGTTGCAAAGGAACAGGGCATAATCATCGTACCCGCAGACTTTCCCCAGACGTGCGGCAAGATCCCTCTGCAGTGAATTCTGGACGGCATTGGAATAGAATCCGAGATTGTTCAGCTGCTCTGAGATCATCTTCACATAATGAGGATGGCTATGGCCGACCGAGATCACGGCATGACCTCCGTAGAGATCGGTGTAAACTTCTCCGTTCTTATCCCAAAGTGTCGTATCCAAACCCTTCACAGGTTCGATATCCCATAAAGGGTATACATCAAATAAATTCATAGTCAATTAATTAAAAAGCTGAAGGCTTGAGGCGAAGGCCTGTATCTTCCGCCAGTCCGAACATGAGATTCATGTTCTGAACTGCCTGTCCGGCTGCTCCTTTCACAAGATTGTCGATCGCAGATGCTATATGGACATATCCGTCATGCAGCTCTACATGAAGAAGCCCCTTGTTCGTATTCACGACCTCCTTCATCGAAATGCCCTCGTTGCTATGGAATACAAAAGGTGACTCTGCATAATAATCCTCGAATATCTTTCTGTAATCCGCCTCAGTCATTCCCTCGACCGCTCTTGTATAAACGCTGGCAAATATGCCTCTTGCAAAATCACCCCTCAGCGGCACAAAATTCACCGTATAGTCTGACGCTGTTTCTGGAGCAGGCTGATAGCCGGAATTGGCATTTTCCCACCCCCGGGTAGGGGGAGGGGCCCACTCGCAGAGTGGGAGGGGGCCAATGGAGGCTACAGCCTGCTCCCTGACTCTGGTCAGATTCTTCTTAATCTCAGCCAGATGCTGGTGTGTAAACAGCTTATAGATCGAAATATTGTCCGAACGATAGCTGAAATGAGTCGTCTCTCCCGGCTTCTTTCCCGCTCCGGTCGATCCGGTTATCGCCGTCACATGGATCTCATCATTGATGAGTCCTGCAGCAGCCAACGGAAGCGTCGCAAGCTGGATCGCGGTAGCGAAACATCCCGGATTGGCTACGTCATGAGCCTTCTTCACATCCTCACGGGCACTCTCGCACAGACCATATACGAAATGCCTTCCGGCATAATCACCGTCAAGTCTGAAGTCATTTCCCAAATCTATGATCCTGCACTCAGGCTTGATCTCATGAGTGTCCACGAACTGACGCGAAATACCGTGGCCAAGGCAAAGGAATATCACATCCGGATCATTCAGCTCCTTTCCGAAACAAAGATCGGTCTCACCTAGCAGATCCCTATGTACCGAAGCCACAGGGGTACCTTCGGACGAAGTGGTTGTCGCTGCAACTATCTCTACTTCAGGATGATTCAGAAGAATCCTGAACAACTCTCCTCCGGTGTATCCTGTTCCGCCGGCAATCGCCACTCTGATTTTTCTACTCATCTCCATTAACTGAATAATAGATCTTCAACGGATTTGCTATGACCTTTGTGAATCCGACCACGTCACGGCCGGTATATGATTTGTTCACCTCTCCGTATGCGCCGAACTTCGAACTCATCAGGTCATGTTCGCTTGTACATCCGAGTACAGAGAAATGATATGGCATCAATGCAACCTCCACCTCTCCGGTCACATATTTCTCGATGCTGTCCATCATGGCCTCCATGTCCCTGCACACCGGATCAAGGTACATCGCCTCATGCATCTGCTGGCCATACCATCCTGCTATCTGCTCCTTCCAGTAGAGCTGTCCTTTAGTGAGCGTATGCTTCTCAAGAAGGTGGTGTGCCTTTACGATGATAAGCGGGGCTGCAGCTTCAAATCCTACACGTCCCTTTATGCCGATGATGGTGTCCCCGATGTGGATGTCGCGGCCGATTCCGAACGGACCTGCTGCGTCACGCACTGCCTTTATAACCTCTACGGGGCTCATCTCGACGCCGTTGAAAGATACTGGCTCTCCCCTGCGGAAGCCGATCTTGATATGCTCCGGAGTTGTCTTCGTAACCTTTGTAGGGTATGCCTCTTCCGGAAGATAACCGTCTGATGACAAGGTCTCTACGCCTCCTATGCTTGTGCCCCAAAGACCCTGGTTGATGGAATACTTGGCTTTTTCCCATGTGAAGTCGAAGCCGTGCTGCTGAAGGAAGTCTATCTCGAACTGGCGGGTGAAGCAGTTGTCACGCACTGGTGCAATGATCTCGATCTCAGGAGCGAGGATCTCGAATACGATGTCGAAGCGGACCTGATCGTTGCCGGCTCCAGTGCTTCCGTGGGCTACAGCGTCAGCACCGATCTCCTTGACATGCTTCAATACCTCGAGTGCCTGGAACACACGCTCTGAACTTACAGAAAGCGGATATGTGGCGTTCTTCAAGATATTGCCGTAGATGAGATATCTGATTCCTTTATTGTAATATGTGTCCACGGCATTCACGTTCTTATGCGAAGTTGCACCAAGTCTGAGTGCACGTTCTTCGATTGCCTTCTCCTCTTCTTCAGAGAAACCGCCGGTGTTTACCATTACCGTATGAACCTCATATCCTTTTTCACTGAGGTATGGGACACAGAATGATGTGTCCAGTCCGCCGCTGAAGGCGAGTACAACTTTTCTGCTCATATGATTATTTCTTTTGTTCTCCATCTTTAAGGTTGACGAGCTCAGGATGTGCAGGACTTGTCACTTCTATATGCTCGGCCGGGTCGTAAAGCAGGCCTGTGCAAAGGCACATTCTGTGTTCATTCGCTTCCAGAATTCCATAGTTCCTGCATCCCTGACAACCCTTCCAGAATTCCGGATCGTCGGTAAGCGCAGCAAATGTCACTGGTCTGAAGCCAAGCTCGTAGTTCATCTTCATTACGGCAGCTCCTGTCGTGATGCTGAATATCTTTGCATTCGGGAACATTTCGCGCGAATGCTGGAAAATCTTTCTCTTTATTCTCATTGCAAGTCCGATTCCTCTGAATGCATGAGCCACAATGAGACCGGAGTTTGCAACATATTCCTTGCCTCCCCAGGTCTCGATATATGAGAAGCCTGCGAAGCGGCCGTCTTCCGCAATGGCAATGATCGCTTTGCCGGCTAAGATCTTTTCAGAAATATATTCAGGAGTTCTTCGTGCTATACCTGTACCTCTTTCTCTTGCAGAAATGAGGATTTCCTGGCATATTTCGTCAGCATATATAACATGGCTGTCATCAGCCACCATAACATGGATATCCATGGATGTCTTCATAAAAATTAATATTCAATGCGGATTGTCCCTATATACGGGAGATTGATTGGCCCTAACGGCAAGACAAACCGAGATTGTCAATTGCAATTGGGAGGGAAATGCTTCGAGAGCCCCTCCTAAAGTCGGACGAATATTTGTCTAAAAATGGCCATAATGAGACAAAGTTAGTAAAATCTTTCAATAAATTGTTAACTTTGACGAAATTTTACTTCATCGCGCGTTTGCGCTTAATTTATTCTGACAGTGGCAGGAAAAAGAAGGAAAAATACATCAGGTATAGATCCTGAATATCTGAAGAAGCAGAAAGAGGCTCTTGTGCGCAGGCACAGGCAGGTCATCTATCTGAATGATAGTGAAATGGCGGCGATACGTCAGTATTGCGAAAGGTTCCGTGTCGGTACCAAATCAGTACTTTTCCGTGAAGCCATAATGGAAAAGGTTCTTTCAGAGCTTGACGACAGCCATCCTACTTTGTTTTAAAACTACTAAATTTACAAGGATATGAAAGCTTTAATTACAGCATTCGCCTTCATGCTTTTCAGTGTGGCGGCAATGGCACAGGATCAGAAGACTATGGAAAATGCCCAGGTTGTGGATGATTATACGGTCGTAAGCGACCAGATTGTGGACGGAGTGAGGTGCATTGTTGCAACTCCAAGTGCAAAGGTATGCTCAAAGCAGATCGATATCGAGATCAAGGACGGAATCATTCAGAAAGTGGTCTATACTAAAGGCTGTGAAGGAAACGCCAAGGGTATAGGAGCCCTCATAAAGGATATGACTGTTGAAGAGGCAATCAAGCGCCTGGATGGAATCACCTGCGGAAAGCGCGGAACATCCTGTCCGGATCAGCTGGCAAAAATCCTGAAGACTTTATAAAGAAAAAGGAATCGCGATTAAAGCGATTCCTTTTCTTCTTTTATGGCTGCATTGTAGCAGTGGCGGCAGAGAGGCTCGTAAATGTCGGTTTCTCCCAGAACCACGAGCTCGCTGCTTTTTGAAAGCCTGTGTGAATGGTTGGCCGGACTTCCGCATTTTACACAGATGGCGTGAACCTTCTGTATGTCTTCAGCTACAGCCATCAGTGCAGGCATAGGACCGAAAGGTTTTCCCATGAAGTCTGTGTCCAGACCAGCGATGATTACTCTTACACCACGGTTTGCAAGGGTCTGTACGACCTCTACGATGGAATTGTCAAAGAACTGAGCCTCATCGATGCCGATTACTTCCACATCGTTTGACATTTCCAGCATCTTTGCCGGAGAATCGATAGGAATGGAAGGAATGCTGTGCGCGTCGTGCGACACAACCTTATCTTCAGAATATCTTACATCTATGCAGGGCTTGTAGATTTCCACTTTCTGCTTGGCGAATTGTGCCCTTTTCATTCTTCTGATGAGCTCTTCTGTCTTTCCTGAGAACATTGATCCGCAGATTACTTCGATTGAACCTGCTTTTTTTGCGATTTCTAAAAACATTTCCTTACTTTGTATATTACTCCGGTGATTAATCAGTTTCCCTTTGTTCAGGGAATGCAAATATAGACATTTATTGCCTTATGGAAAATAAAGAGCAGCAGATTTTATCTGAAATCAAATCCATGATGGCTTCTATAAGAAGTCAGCTGGAAAGGTTGGATGCCAAGATGGCGGAATTGCAGCAGGTTGTTGATCCTGAGAATTTTGAGGCTGATTCTGTCGATATCAATATTGACGAACCTATAGAGGACGTTACAGCGGATCTGCCTGAAATTCAGGATGATGATCTTCCTTTTGATGATGTCCCGGTGGGAGATGCTGCAGACGGATCTGTTCAGGTCGATATCGAACAGCCTGCAGAGGAAATCGTGGAAGAAACAGCTGCAGAGGAAGAAGATGATGATCTGCCTGGAGTATTTGATGAGCCTGCTCCTGTTACGATCGCGACAAAGGCTGAGGTTACGGCGAAGCCTACCATCAATGATGTGATGGCATCTGAGCATGCATGGAGAAAGGATATGCCTGGAACTCCTGTCAGGGATATCAGAAGCGCCATCTCTCTTAATGACAGAGTCATATTCATCAACCTGCTTTTCAATGAGGATGCTCAGGCATTTGTCAATGCCTTGACAAGAATAAATTCAATGGAGACACTTGATGAAGCAGTGGATTTCATCAGCTCCGAGTTCCCTTCATGGGATCTGAATTCCGATCTTGTCTATCGTTTCATGATGGCTGTACGTCGTAAGGTCAGGTAGAGTATGGCCGGAATATTATATATAGTGCCGACTCCGGTCGGAAATCTTGAAGATATGACCTTCAGGGCGATAAGAGTGCTGAAGGAAGCTGATCTCATTCTTGCAGAAGACACCAGGACCAGTTCAGTTCTTCTTAAGCATTATGAAATAAAGGGAAGGCTGGAATCTCATCATAAGTTCAATGAGCATAAGACGGCGGCCATGATCAAGGAAAGGATTCTGGCGGGGCTGAATGTTGCTCTTATAAGTGATGCCGGCACTCCGGGCATTTCCGATCCTGGATTCCTTCTGGTCAGGACATGCGTCCAGGAAGGCATCGAGGTGCAGACTCTTCCGGGTGCAACGGCGTTTGTACCGGCTCTCGTTTCTTCCGGTTATCCATGTGACAGATTCTGTTTCGAGGGCTTCCTTCCTCAGAAGAAAGGTCGTCAGACCCGCCTTACAGAACTGTCAGAGGAACAGCGTACGATGATATTCTATGAGTCTCCATACCGTCTGGTTAAGACTCTTGAGCAGTTTGCAGAGTTTTTCGGTGCAGAAAGGGAATGTTCTGTAGCCAGAGAGATATCCAAGAAGTTTGAGGAACACAAGCGTGGAACTCTGACAGATGTGGCGGCATGGTATAAGGAGCATGAACCGAAAGGGGAGATAGTAATCATTGTTGCGGGAGCTCCAGAGAAGAAAAAGGAGAAGAAATCGTATCGCAAATCCGAAGAAGACGATTAAAAAAAAACAATAATCATAAAAAAGAGAAAAACTTTCTTTAAAAAAGAGCAAAACATTGCCTGGTGCGTTGTTTTGCTCTTTTCTCTTATTGAACTTTGTGAGAAAACTTGATATAAATGAGTGCTGGAAAACAAAAAAGACTTTCTGAGTCATTTATAATCGGTGTCGTGGCTCTGATATTCCTGATGATCGGATATCAGACAGCTCTGTTTGTTCATAATGCCGCAGTTCTGAAGATTGCTGCCGGCAGGGATGAGCCGGATACGGTTTATGTATATGCAGGATCTGAAGCCGTCTCTGATCATGGCGGTCTGGATATGTCAGAAGAAGGGTCAGGGACGATAAGGAAGAATGCATATCATTCTCCACGTGCAGAGGCTGTCAGAAAGAATGTTCCATATCGTCGTGTGGAAAGTTTCCGCTTTGATCCCAATACCGTGTCGACAGATGACCTGTGCCGTCTGGGATTCACGCGCAAGCAGGCTGAAAGTATAGACAATTACAGAAAGAAGGGAGGGCGCTTTCACCGGAGTTCGGATTTCTCAAAGTCTTTCGTCGTGTCAGACAGCATCTTTCGTCGTCTTGAGCCATTCATTGATATACCATTGCTGGATCTGAACGTTGCTGATTCTGCAGCATTGGATGCCTTGCCGGGAATCGGAGGATGGTTTGCCATGAAAATAATCGAACACAGAGAGGCGCTGGGAGGATATTCATATAAGGAACAGCTTATGGATATCTATCGCTTTGACAGGGAAAAGTATGACGGACTCAGCGATCTTGTAACAATCGGAAAGGATAATGTCACTCCATATCCTTTGTGGAAGCTTTCTGCCGATTCTCTTCGCCTTCATCCGTATATAGGTGATTATGAGACGGCTAAAGCTGTCGTGCTCTTTCGTGAGAATAATGATAAAGAGCAGTGGACAATTGAAAATCTTGCTGAGGCTGGCGTTCTTTCTGAAGTGAACGCTGAAAAAATGTCCGGATGCACAATCGCACATCCGGACATTTAGAGCTATGAGTGTTATTCCAGTCTTTCGTCCCAGGCGTAGTAGCCGTCCCCGCTCATCATATCAGTCGGTTCCCACCAGAAATCATATGCTCTGGTGTAGTCATAATTATCCATCCAGTCGTAGAAGTCTATCTCTAACGTGGCTGAAACGAATCCCGGCTGAACTACGCTGCTGAGCTCATAAAATATATCTTCAATGTCTCTGTCGCTGAGATGGCCGTAAAGCTCAAATGTCTTCTGAGCACTTGCGGTAGGCATGCCTCCTGCATAGAAGCATGTGAGGTATGCTTCGCATCTGGTTTCGTCAAATTCGCTGACGATGACATCGCATGAGCTCAATGACAACAATGCAGTCATGCATGCAGTTACGAATAACAGGAATCTTCTCATGTCAGATTTTTTAGTCCTGAACGTTCTGGAGAACCTCTCTGATCTTTGCTTCAATCTCTTCACAGAGCTCCACATTATCGGTGAGAAGCTGCTTGACGGCCTCACGACCCTGTGCAAGCTTGCTTTCGCCGTAGCTGAACCATGAGCCGCTCTTCTTGATGATTTCGTATTCAACTCCAAGGTCGATGATCTCTCCTACTCTTGAAATGCCCTCTCCGAATACGATGTCGAATTCTGCCTTCTTGAAAGGAGGCGCCATCTTGTTCTTTACAATCTTCACCTTGGTGCGGTTACCAAGAGCTTCGTCACCGTCCTTGATCTGGGTTGTCCTGCGTACATCCACGCGCACAGATGCGTAGAATTTGAGTGCGTTACCTCCTGTTGTTGTTTCAGGGTTTCCGAACATTACTCCGATCTTGTCGCGGAGCTGGTTGATGAAGATACAGCAAGTGTTTGTCTTGCTGATGTTTGCAGTAAGTTTGCGGAGCGCCTGGCTCATGAGTCTGGCCTGAAGACCCATCTTCGAATCACCCATTTCGCCTTCGATTTCCGCCTTTGGTGTAAGAGCTGCGACAGAGTCGATGACAATGATGTCGATAGCTCCGGAGCGGATAAGGTTGTCTGCGATTTCAAGAGCCTGTTCTCCGTTGTCAGGCTGCGAGATCAGCAGAGTCTCAAGGTCAACGCCGAGATTCTTGGCATATGTCCTGTCGAATGCGTGCTCTGCATCGATTATTGCAGCGATGCCGCCCTGCTTCTGCGCCTGGGCGATTGCATGGATCGCCAGAGTCGTCTTACCGCTGGATTCCGGTCCGTAGATCTCGATGACCCTTCCGCGTGGGTATCCGCCGATGCCGAGGGCTGCGTCAAGTGCAATGGAACCGCTCGGAATGACCGAAACCTCCCATTTTGGCTGATCTCCCAACTTCATGATCGTACCTTTACCGTAATCTTTCTCAATCTTGTCAATCGTCGCCTGCAATGCCTTGAGTTTAGCGGCATTGATACCGGTACTTTCCTGTACTACTTCTTTAGCCATAAATGTAAATATTAAATGTTAAACGTCACGGAACTTTTCCGCATGACCAAGCAAATGTAATGAAAAACTTTCATGGCGGCAAAATTATTATACTATTGTGCTAAAGTATGGTACAAAGGATAAATTTTGTTCCCGGAACAAATCAACACCTATAAAAAATCATTATTTTTGTATGTTATTTGCAGAAAGTGTATATATGAAGATAAAACTGTTAGGAAAGAATCTGGATGAACTGAAGAAAGTGGTTGCAGAAGAGGGATTGCCGGGCTTTACAGCCAAGCAGATCGCTCAGTGGCTTTATGTCAAGAAGGTGCGTTCGATCGATGAGATGACTAACCTTTCCAAGGTTGCAAGAGCAAGGCTTTCAGAGAAATACGAAGTCGGTGTGACTCCGTATGCCGGATTGCAGATTTCCTCCGACGGAACCAAGAAATACCTGTTTCCTGTTAAGTGTGCGCATAAGCGCGGGCTGAATGTAAGGGTTGAGGAAAGTGAGCTTGAGGCCGGTGCGGTCGAGGCGGTGATGATACCGGATGACGACCGTGCTACGCTTTGTGTGTCGTCTCAGTCAGGATGCAGGATGGGATGCCGTTTCTGCATGACAGGAAGACAGGGATTCCATGGTCATATGTCGGCTGCAGATATCATCTCCCAGTTCATTGCAGTTGACGAGTCGGACCGTCTGACCAATACTGTATTCATGGGAATGGGAGAGCCTCTCGACAATTATGAGAATGTCATGAGGGCGATAGAGATTCTTACCGCAGACTGGGGTTTCGCATGGAGTCCCAAGAGGATAACACTGTCTACGATTGGAGTCGTGCCTAACCTCAAGAGATATCTCGATGACTGCAGATGCCATCTGGCTGTCAGTCTCCATAATCCTTTCGCACCGGAGCGTCTGAGTGTGATGCCGGCACAGGGAGCATGGCCTCTTCAGGAAGTGATAGACCTGATAAAGCAGTATGATTTCAGCGGCCAGCGTCGTGTCAGCTTCGAGTATACCATGTTTGCCGGCTTTAATGACACCAAGGCTCATGCAGATGCTTTGATAAGGATGCTGAGAGGACTGGAATGCCGTATGAACCTTATACGATTCCATAAGATACCTGATTTTCCATATGAAACATCTCCGGATGTCATAATGGAGAACTTCAAGACAAGGCTTAACAATTCCGGTATAATGACCACTATCAGAGCTTCCAGGGGAGAGGATATCCTGGCTGCCTGCGGCATGCTTGCCGGACAGCATGACAATAAATGAGAAAAGCAGTATCATATATCCTGATGCTTATCCTGCTTTTTGCAGGAGCAAACGTCCTGTCCGCAAGAGGAATCGATCCGAAGGCGGACTCGGCTGCTGTTGCTTCCATGAGGCAGCGGATGGATGAGATACGTAAATATCGCCCGACCGTAGCTCTTGTCCTTAGTGGCGGAGGAGCCAAGGGAGCGGCGCATATCGGAGTCATCGATTATATCGAAAAACTGGGCATACCGGTGGATATGGTTCTGGGAACCAGTATGGGAGGACTTATAGGAGGACTTTACGCCTTGGGATATACTACGGATCAGATGGACTCCCTTGTCAGGAATATGGATTGGGACTGGGCTCTTACAGACAAGCTGGCCAGAAAATATATCTCATACTCTGACATGAGATACAAGGAGAAGTATCTTCTTTCTATTCCTTTCTTTTACGAAAGGGATTATTTCAGAATGATGCGGCAGCCAGGAGGAAACTTCGACTCTTCTCAGATGAATGATGTCCTCCATATCGGAGCTGATCAGAACGATGGAGCTGATTTTTTCAGGAAGAATCTCTTGGGAAGCCTCCCCTCAGGCTATATCTACGGACAGAATGTAAGCAACCTGATCAGCTCATTGTCAATAGGTTATCAGGATCCGATGGATTTTCAGGATTTGCCTGTTCCGTATGTCTGCATTGCAGCTGATATGGTCTCAGGAAAGGCAAAGGTATGGCATAGCGGCAAGATTACGGATGCAATGCGCTCGACAATGTCCATACCAGGTATCTTTGCGCCGGTAAGGGTGGACGGAATGGTTCTTGTCGATGGCGGTCTGAGGGATAATTATCCTACTACGCTGGCGCGTGAAATGGGAGCGGACATCATCATCGGTGTGGATCTGTCTGATGCACGACGCAAATTTGATGACGTCAACAATATCGGTGATATCATAGGTCAGGGAATCGATATGCTTGGACTTGATGCATTTGAACGAAACGTGAAGGTTCCGGATGTGAAGATCAAGCCGGATCTGAAGGAGTTCAATATGATGAGCTTCAATGCAAGAAGTATCGATACCATTTTGGTTCGTGGACATGAGGCTGCAGTAAGGCAGGATTCTCTGCTCAGGCTTGTGGCTGAGAAGACGGCTTCTGTCGGACATATCAATCCAAGAAAGAAGCCGGCTTTCGATTTCCATGCGGATTCACTTGTCATTGCAGATGTCCATATCAGAGGTGTTCTCCCGAAGGAGCAGGAGCTTGTCAAGGAAAAACTGGATCTGAAGTTCGGCCAGAAGATTTCGCGTGAGGATCTCGAGGATAGAGTCGCCATGCTTTATGGAACCCAGACATATGATTATGTGACTTATGAGCTTCTTGGAGACAGCGAGCCTTTCAGACTTGTTCTTAATTGCCGTAAAGGACCTATACATCAGCTCGGAGTAGGAGTACGTGCAGATACGGAGGAGATCGTGTCTGTTATCGTCAATCTCGGACTGAACGCCCATAAGCTTCAGGGAAGCGCACTGGATTTCACCGGAAAGATAGGAGCGGATCCTCAGCTGAAGCTTCAGTGGTCGTATGATCTTCCTAAACTACCTACCATAAATGCTGCGGCATATATGAGGTGGACAGATATGGATATGCTTAATATGGGTAATAACCGATTGAGCCTCAATTATCTGAGTGCTAAGCAGGAGGTGTTCCTGTCTAATATGAAATGGAAGAAGTTTGATATAAAGGCGGGATTGAGAAATGAAATTTTCGATATCAGGAACATCAAGTCTTCCCAGGTGATAGGAGACTATGACTTGAGCCAGTTGAAGAATGACTATATGTCATTGTTTGTCGATGCAAGGATGGATACGTTTGACGACGGCTATTTCCCTACCAAGGGCGTGACTGCCGGAGCATCGTATGCATGGACATTCGAGGGTTTTCCTCATGAGATGCAGAGATTCCAGACAGTTCAGGCTGATGTCAAGACCGTAGTCCCTATAGGAGAAAGTGTGGCATTCATCCCATCTCTTAACTGCAGGTTTCTGATCGGACTGGATATCCCGATTGCATATTTCAATGCCATGGGTGGCTCTTTGACCGGACGATATGTGGATCAGCAGCTTCCGTTCATCGGAATCACCAACATTACTGCAATGAAGAACATCCTTACGATATATCGTGCGGATCTGCGTGTGAAGCTTGCAAAGAACCATTATCTCACAGGTATATTCAATTATTCGAGGGATTGTGACTACTTTTCTGCATATGCATATTGGCCGGGAAACTACGGAGCGGCAATTGAATATTCTTACGATACGATTTTCGGTCCGTTCACTGCCAATGTTCATTGGTCTGACATTACGAACAAGGTCGGTTTTTATCTGAGCCTCGGATACAGTTTCTAGGGTATGGCGGAGAATATGAAAAAGGATCCGAAGAAGGTGGCGGACAAGTTGAGGACCTTATGTTCCAGAAGAGAATACTGTCGTGCTGACATAATGAAGAAGGCGCTGACCGCATTGGATGGTGATGCTCAGGAAGCTGAAGACATCGTTTCCATGCTTGTGGAGGAAAGATACGTCGATGATATGAGATATGCTTCCGCCTTTGCACGTGACAAGGCGTCGATTGCAGGCTGGGGCAGTGTGAAGATAAGGTATATGCTTTCCGCGAAAGGAATATCCAAGGATATTATAAATGAGGCTTTGCAGGAGATTGATGAGGGGAAAGCCGAAGCCAGGCTGGACAAGCTTGTCGAGAATAAGGCAAGAGCTCTGAGAGATGATCCTCAGAAAAGGTTGAAGCTTCTGAGATTTGCATTGGGAAGAGGTTATGAATATGAGGAAGTCAAGCGTGTACTTGACGGATTAAATGAAGACTGATATGAAAAACTACAGAAAATTGACAGCGGAAGAGATTTCATTGATGAAGTCTCAGATGTGTACTGCGACAGATTGGGATTCTATAGAGGTGGCTGATGGATTCAAGGCAGAGCATGTGCGTCATTGCCGATTTTCCGGCAGAATCCGCATCGGCCGGTCTGATAAGATATTCAGCCTGCCGGGAGGTATGGAGAAGCCGTCTGGATTATATTATGCTACTCTGCATAATGTGACGGTGGGAGATGACTGCTGCATCGAGAATGTAAAGAACTATATCGCTAATTATATAATAGGGGAAAATACTTTCATCGAGAATGTCGATATCATTCTGACAGACGGACCTACCAGTTTCGGAAACGGTGTGGAAGTTGCCGTTCTTAATGAAACCGGAGGACGCGAGGTCGTGATTTATGACCGTCTGTCAGCGCAGACTGCTTATATCATGGCTCTCTACAGGCATCGTCCTGAGGTGATTTCACGTCTCAGGCAGATGATTGCGGGTCATGTTGAGTCTGTGACATCATGTACCGGATATATCGGATCGAATGTGACCATCGCTGATGCCGGCTATATCAAGAATGTCAAGGTCGGAGATTACTGCAAGATAGAGGGTGCATCGCGTCTTAAGAATGGAAGCATCAACAGTAATGTTCATGCCCCTGTTCATGTAGGCGTTGGTGTCATAGGAGATGATTTCATCATTTCCAGCGGATCCAGTGTTGAGGACGGTGTCACCTTCTCCCGTTGCTTCATTGGTCAGGCATGCAAGCTTGGACATAATTATTCAGCTTCCGATTCGCTCTTCTTCGGCAATTGCCAAGGTGAGAACGGAGAAGCTTGTTCGATCTTTGCCGGCCCGTATACGGTAACGCACCATAAATCGACCCTTCTGATAGCAGGCATGTTCTCGTTCATGAATGCAGGATCTGGTTCCAACCAGAGCAACCATATGTACAAGCTCGGCCCTATTCATCAAGGAATCATGGAGAGGGGAGCCAAGACATCTTCTGACTCCTATCTTCTGTGGCCGGCCAAGGTCGGAGCCTTCTCACTTGTTATGGGAAGACACGTCAGTCATCAGGATACGTCGGATCTTCCGTTCTCTTATCTTATAGAGCAGCAGAATACCTCTTATATAATGCCAGGTGCTAATCTGAAGAGCGTCGGAACCATTCGAGATGCCAAGAAATGGCCTAAGAGAGATGCGAGGAAGGATCCAGACCGTCTTGATCAGATCAATTATAACCTTCTCAGTCCTTATACCATACAGAAGATGCTGAATGCAGTGAGCATACTCAAGCAGCTTCAGAAGGTTTCCGGTGTGACATCCGATGCGTATACATATCAGAGCGGAAAGATAAAGAGCTCTTCGTTGAAAAACGGCCTCAAATATTACGGAATGGCGATCGATAAGTTCCTGGGTAATTCATTCATCACCAGATTGATGGCATCCGAGATATCTTCTCTGGAAGAACTTCGTGCCGCATTCATTCCTCAGTCTGCATATGGAGAAGGAGATTGGGTGGATCTTGCGGGTCTTATTGTGCCTAAACAGGCAGTTTCCGACCTTATGGATGATATAGAGAGCGGCAGGATAGCTGATGTAGAGTCGTTGCATGCTAGATTCTGTGAATTTCATAAGGAGTACTACCGCTTCGAATGGCATTGGGTGTATAAGGTTCTTGAAAATTATTATGGAATCACACTTCAGGAGGCTACCATCGAGCAGCTATCTGACATCGTAAGGCGTTGGAAGGAATCTGTGATTAATCTCGATCACATGATATATGATGATGCACGCAAGGAGTTCTCATTAAGTTCCATGACAAGTTTCGGAGCCGATGGTGATGCTCTTGAACGTGATCAGGATTTCATGCAGGTGCGCGGATCTTCGTTCGAGTCCGATCCTTTCGTACAGACAGTAAAGGAACATATAGAGGTCAAGTCAGCACTCGGAGAGGCTGCTTTGGCCAAGCTCGCTTCATTGAATTAGAAACAACTTATTGTTCTTATATCAAAAAAGGCTCTGCAGATCGTTCTGCAGAGCCTTTTTCTGAATATGTAGTATAGAATTACTTGCTAGCCTTGATTGCAGCCTGAGCAGCAGCGAGGCGTGCGATAGGAACTCGGAATGGAGAGCATGATACATAGTTGAGACCGGTCTTGTAGCAGAACTCAACTGATGCAGGATCACCACCGTGCTCACCGCAGATACCGCACTTGAGACCCTGACGAGTCTCGCGACCTTCCTTGACAGCGTAATCAACGAGCTTACCTACAGACTTGGTGTCGAGAGTCTTGAATGGGTCAGCGTCGAGGATCTTGTTGCCGAGGTAGTCACCCATGAATGTTCCTACGTCGTCACGTGAGAAGCCGAATGTCATCTGAGTGAGGTCGTTTGTACCGAATGAGAAGAACTCAGCAGTCTTTGCCATGCGGTCAGCTGTGAGGGCAGCACGTGGGATCTCGATCATTGTACCGAACATG
>JAFZDJ010000164.1 GCA_017561265.1 Bacteroidales bacterium | reverse complement strand
GTTTGCCAGACTGCCAATATCCGGACAGGCAATCTCCCATGCCTCGCCCTTCTGAATACCCACATAATCAGGTGCCTCCGACGAGAAGGAGATATATGCCGCCACGGTCTTTTTGGTATATCCATCGGGCAGGGACAGCTCGTGGCGCACAGCGTATTCGTACAGTGCATTCAGCATGTTGCGTTCCCTCCCTTCACGACTTCCGGGCTGTCATAGGGCGGAACCGCAATGACGCCGTGATCCATCACCGCATGATACAGCGACAGCTTCGGCTTCGCCTTCTTGCTGACAGAGAAGTCATGCAGGTCAAATACGTCATAGACCATCCAGCCTGCGTCCAGACTATCCTGGATAGGCTGCCGTACCCCGTCACTCTCCTCAAAATAAGCCACAAACTCCCGCAATCCCAATCCCGGCTGCATAAAGCACTTGCCGGAACGAATGCGTCGCATGGCCTGCTCATAAAGCTGCTTGACAGTCCCCTCAAAGCCCTTCCGAGGAATGATCTCTGCTATGATCCGATAGCGGACATCCTGCAGGGCAACCGTCTGCCGTTGCGTGCGCTCCTCGTCCGTGCAGATGGGGGTATCCGACACCTTCACTTTGACCTCATTGCGCTTGAACGAGATATACTTGATGGCGTTCAGAACCTCGATTCGCCGCACTTGCCAATAGAACTCGTTCGGTTTTGAATAAATTGCCGAAAGAATACCTCTCGCCGCCGACGGGGTCGGGAAGGGATAGGTCATTCTCTCCACTTTTCCGTAGGGCGGCGAAAAACAGGCAAAATCGCCCCACACTTCAATGGTTACTTCCAACATGTCACCTCCGATTCATTTTCGTTCCCCACTCTCGCGGGGAACCACTATAAAATAATTTCAATTCCACACCTGCTGCTGATCGGCACAGGCGAACGACCTTTGTTCGGTCTATTTAATAGTAAAATACCCCCTTATAATTGTCAAGGTCAAAACAGCATATCCCAGTTATTTTCCTGCATCTCCGGCAGCTTGAAGCCGCTTTCCTCCGTGTAGCAGTTCTCGTACTGCTTCCGCAGGACCCAATAGCCACTTCGGCTATCCACTTGATTGTGCTTTTTTCTAAGGAAGATCGGTTCCGCAAACCGCTCCAGATTGCCCCGATCATAGATTGTGATGGTCAGTGGCGCGGCTTCCTTCATCAGTCCCGGTGTCATACCGCTCTTTTTCAGTTCCTGACAAATGGCATCGTAATCCTCCATCATCCCGGAATAGGGAACGATCAGCTTCTCGCCGTCGCTGGTGATCAGACGATACTGCTTATCCACTGCTGCATAGTCTCTGGCACGAATCGCTTTTGTCAGCTTTTGCTGATCTCTGGCATCCGCAAACAGCTCGCTGTAATACCGATGGATATGTTCCGGATCATGGATGTCAATCCCACGCCCCTGGGCAACCCTTGATACAATTTCCGCGGCATTCTCATACCAGTCATCCGGGTACAGCTTGGAATCATCCGGTACAAATACAGTCACCCGGCCCATCCCATTCCGACCATTTCGGTTGCATCGTCCGGCAGCCTGGATAATCGCATCCAACGGTGCCAGCGCACGATACAGCACATCGAAATCCAGATCCACACCGGCTTCGATACATTGGGTTGCCGCCACCCGACAGGGCTTTCCGTTTTTTAGTCGCTGCCGAATCTCCTCCACCACATGAATCCGGTGAGCAGGACATAGATCCGTGGAAATCAGGAATGCAGACTCCGGGTCTTCTTCATAAAGTCTGTCAAAAACCTCCCTTGCATGGCGACGTAAATTGAAAATACCACACACACTCCGCTCCTGAAGCATCTTTTCCGCAATGCCGGCCAGCGGAATCCGTTCCTTAAGCTGCCAGTCCACAACAACCCGCCGAAGCTGTTCATAATACGCTGCATGTTCGGGCAGAATCTCCGTGGGCTTCCAGTTCACATCCGGGATGGCATCAAAATCAGGCTGGGTTGCCGTGGAGAATACCATAGACATCTGATACCGCTCGCACAGTTCATTGACAGCCTTCAGCGTTGAAGCAGTCAAATGGGGCGGCAGGCTCTGGGCCTCATCAAAGATAACAATACTCTGCGCCAGATTGTGCAGCTTTCTGCAATCCGTAGGCTTTCTCGCAAAGAGAGACTCGAAAAATTTTACAGAGGTTGTGATGATAAACGGCATATTCCACTTCGATGTAAATTCCCGCATTTCTTCGCCCAGGCGGCTTTGGCTATGATCCACCAGCACGGACGGCATGATTTTCTCGTATATCGCCGCATTCTGTTCTGCCAGGGTCAGATAAGGCAGAACAATGATAATCCGCCGCTTCCCGGTTGCTTTGGCATGGCGCAGGGCGAAATGCAGCAGCGCCAACGTCTTGCCCGTTCCAGTGGGAGCCGTCAGTGTAAACAGTCCGCCGGGCTGGCATTCACCACAATCACCGCACACATCAAAAACCCGGTTTCGAATTTGATTCACGCCGGCATTGGATTTGGACTTTTTCCGAATCTCATTACAGAATTCGTATAGGCTGTTCAGACATTTCTCTGCATCCAGTTGCGGCGCCTGTGTTGTTTCAAAGTATGTTTTATCATCCTCCCAGGCCGATACGCTGTAATCCGCATCCACCAGACAGGACAGCAACATCCGGGAATACAGCATAGTTTCCAAGTTGCCCGCCCCATCAGGAAGATTCCACTTTGGAACCCGCAACCGCTCATCCGGATGATCATGGACGAAATATCGAAATGTATTCTTGTATGCCTCCGGACCACTCAGCGCCGGAGTTTTGCCGTCATTGATGGTCAGATACGAACGGCCACGATAGGAATCCTTCAGCAAGCTCTCCACTTCGTTAAAACTGATTAAGCCGGCATGATGACCATTCACCGCCTCGATCACAGCCTTTTGTGATTCATTTACCTTCTTCCACAAGCAGTAAATCAACGCCGCACTACTGGCCGCGTGATCGACATTCTGTGCTTCTCCCCGCAGCACTTTCTGAAATTCCTCTCCGCATTTTCCTAAATCATGGGTAAGTCCGGCGATTCGCGCCTGCTCCTTCATGCCCACTTCCTCGCCGTAAGTGGATGCCCGGGCAGATACGGCATCCAAATGCTTCGTTACAGTCGGTTGTGATCCATCCTGCCGCTTTGACTTTGCATAATACATATCAGCGCACACTCCCGCTTCATTTGATTTGGTGAAATTATATTATTTTTCTGCAACAATTTCAATGTAGTAACCAGTAGTGAGGTAGTGAGATTATATCTCATAATCGGTACAATAACCAGGACTGAATTGTTTTGCTCAACAACGACATTATATCCTGACATACTGTCCGAGCGCCCACTTAACTGGAAAATACAAAAGATGCTCTGGTTCTTCTTCAAAGGCTGTTATTTTCAAATAAAGAACTTGGAACTGTAAGCCTAATTTCTCTTCAATACAATCACGAAATACATTATTCATACATACGCCGTAAACGGACAAATACACCCGCATTGGGAGTTTCTTCATATCTGTACTTCTTCACTGATGCCTTCATTCCTTGCAAAAACAGATTCCAACTTGCACACGTGAATTATCCCTTTTACCTCCCGTTTGCAGGCATAATCCAATAGCTTTCGTGCATTACTGGCTGGATGCCACACATAGACGACCCGATGATCTGCATGATCGACCATATACCGGTTCGCTCGAGCAATGACCCGTCTGTGAGAAACCTTCTCCATGCCAGGAGAGTAAAAGGTAGTGTCAAAGCCAGTGGCAGTTCAATAGCCTGCTCCGAAGGATGATAGGGAATCATCATGGACAGGGTAATCTCCAAATGCCAAACTTTGGCAGCCCCCACCGCTTTTGTAGCCATAAGATCAAATCCGCCGTAGTGACCAGCGATGAACTCTATGATGCCATATTGCACGATATATCGTTCAATGGTTACCGCCAATAATGGTAGCACTTCCGTTCACATTGTAGTCTTGGATTCTTCTTTTGCGCCAGCAAGCTTAAAGGCGAAGCCAATTGCGCTTTGCGCAACTCCCGTTTTGCGGGAGTTTTCCGGGGTGATAGGGGCGTGGCCCCTGAAGCGCCTCCCGGTATTTATGTACCGGGAGGCAATGCTTGCTACCATGTGGTTTCGGGTTGCAGGAACTATTGGGCAACAGCATATCACTCTAATATATCGTGCAGATTTTATTTTTACCGCGATTAGTTACACGCAATAATGGCTCAACTTCTGGACTACAGCCTACTATTTTGGTAGAATATTCGTAAGAAAACGCGCCAAAAGGAGGAATTATATGGCACGATATAGTCAAAAGTCACAGTATAAAAAAGTCGAAGATCGGGTTATCTACGGCCTGCGTTCCCCCATTGGAAAGGACTGTTATATTAGTCACTGCCGTAAGGATTTATTGAAAGATGTCTACAAAGACCACTGCCGCGGGGAGCGCTACAAGACAGCAGCTATGACCGCCGATCTCAAAGCCCGTGGGCTTAGGCCTTGTCTGTATGTACTGGAAGAAGTATCCTGCACCAAGGTAGATGCCTACCACCATGTCATTGCCTGGAGCAAAATTCTGTGCGACAATGGTTACCGCAACCTGGATCAGGGCAATGTCAGCTGTTATGTGGACGATATGCTGCCCGACACACGCTCCATCTATGATCGCCATTGCAACGCCGCCCTTGATGATTTGCTGCGTTGTGACAACTGCATTGTCAAAATGTACGCCCGCAAACTCTGTCCGCACTGTAAGGAGGATTCCAATGCGTAAACGTGATGTCCAAATCAAGATCATGGTCACCCCAGAGGAGGATGCCCAGATCCAGAAAAATGCCAAAGCCTGCGATAAAACCGTCTCTGCCTATGTAAGGGAAATGGCCCTTGATATGTGTGTCTATCAGTACAATTACCGCGCCGTGCAGGAGCACACCGCTCAGCTCTCGCTCATTAACAAGGCTGTCATTCAACTGCTTTTCACAATCCGAAGGCTCGGTTCCTATGCTCCTGCAGATCTCGAGTATATGATGAACAAGGTCCACGAAATGCAGTTGCTTGAAAAG
>JAFZDJ010000041.1 GCA_017561265.1 Bacteroidales bacterium | reverse complement strand
GTCAAGGGCGAGTTCGATGGCAAGCCCTATTCGGGAATCATCTACACGATGACCGATGACAACGGCAAGCCTATCTGCACGCCTATCAAGTCCTCGCTTATCGGCAAGCGTTTCGGCTATGAGGGTGTGGAGAAGCGTATCACCTACAATGCTCAGGAGTTTCGTGCCAAGAAGTGGCAACCCAAAATCCGCAACGATGTGGCTCTGGCTATGCACGGCTGTCGTGGCAACCGCGAGGAGTTCGTGCGTCTGCTTGGCAGCAAGGGTATTGATGTGGTGTTCCGCGAGAACGATGCCGGTCGCATCTACGGTGTCACCTTCATCGACCACCATAACCGCGAGGTATATAACGGCTCACGCTTGGGCAAGGAGTTTTCGGCAAACAACTTCGAGAAACTCTTCAACTCGCAGGGCGATATTCCTTGGGAGGATATGCCCAAAGGATTCTCCGAGAGTCAGAGCCTTACCTCTTCCGACCTTGAATCGGGATTGGAGCAAGCCTTCGGAATCTTCTCGTTTGACACTCCTGCAAATGACCCGCAGGAGGATATGCTCGCCAAGCAGTATCAGCAGAAAAAGAAGAAGAAAAAACGCCGTTCACGCGGTATTTCGTAAACCATTTTCACTAACCATTAAAACGAATTTATTATGCAACAGGAAGATGATTTGAGAGGATTGGCAAAGGTCATGGAGTTTATGCGTGCCATATCCATTATATTTATTGTAGTACATATCTATTGGTTCTGCTATCAGGCCATCGTGGATATGGGTATCAACATCGGAGTGGTAGACAAGATACTGCTCAACTTTCAGAATACGGCAGGGCTATTCAGCAACCTGCTTGTGACAAAGGTGTTTGCCATCATATTCTTGGCTCTCTCATGCCTCGGCACAAAGGGCGTGAAGAATCAGAAGATGACGTGGCAGAAGATTTACGCAACCTTCCTCGGAGGTCTTGTACTCTTCTTTATGAACTGGTGGATGCTCGACCTGCCATTCTCGGCAATCGTGAATATGGCAATCTATACGGTGACAATGACTGTCGGATATATCTTTCTGCTTATGTCGGGGGTATGGATAAGCCGTATGTTCAAGCACAACCTTATGGAAGATGTCTTCAATGTAGCCAACGAGAGCTTTATGCAGGAGACACGACTGATGGAGAACGAGTACTCGGTAAACCTGCCTACAAAGTTCACCTATCAGGGTAAGGAATGGGACGGTTGGATAAATGTCGTGAATCCGTTCCGAGCAACTATCGTATTAGGTACGCCAGGTTCGGGAAAGTCGTATGCGGTAGTCAATAACTACATCAAGCAGACCATAGCCAAAGGCTTTGCGACCTACATCTACGACTACAAATTTGATGACCTCTCGGTTATTGCCTACAATGAGCTATTGAAGAACATCGACAAGTACAAGGTAAAGCCGAGTTTCTATGTCATCAACTTTGATGACCCGCGTCGCTCACACCGCTGTAACCCCATCAACCCGAAGTTTATGGTGGATATCAGCGATGCCTACGAATCGGCATACACGATAATGCTCAATTTGAACAAGACGTGGATTCAAAAGCAGGGCGACTTCTTCGTTGAGTCACCGATTATTCTTTTGGCGGCTATCATATGGTATCTGAGAATCTACAAAGACGGAAAGTATTGTACCTTCCCACATACGATAGAGTTCCTGAACAAACCGTATGCAGATATTTTTACCATTCTGACCTCGTACCCTTCGTTGGAAAACTATCTTTCACCCTTTATGGACGCATGGAAAGGTGGAGCCCAAGATCAGCTCCAAGGTCAGATTGCAAGTGCGAAGATTCCGCTGTCAAGAATGATTTCTCCACAGCTATATTGGGTGATGACTGGCGATGATTTTACTCTTGACCTTAACAATCCCAACGAGCCGAAGATTTTGTGCGTAGGTAACAATCCCGACCGTCAGAATATCTACTCTGCGGCACTCGGTTTATACAACAGCCGTATTGTAAAGTTAGTAAACAAGAAGGGGC
Organism: Bacteroidales bacterium; assembly: GCA_017561265.1. Next base: position 1,341 of record JAFZDJ010000041.1, on the reverse strand, counting down.
AGTTGAAAAGTTCCATCATCATTGATGAGTTGCCGACTATCTATTTTCGTGGTATTGACAACCTCATTGCCACAGCCCGAAGTAACAAGGTGGCGGTATGTCTCGGTTTTCAGGACTACTCACAGTTGGCTCGTGACTACGGCGACAAGGAGGCGAAGGTTATCCAAAATACGGTGGGTAATATCTTCAGCGGACAGGTAGTTGGCGAGACAGCCAAGAACCTCTCGGAGCGTTTCGGCAAGATTCTCCAGCAGCGTCAGTCGGTATCCATCAACCGACAGGACACATCTACCTCCATCAATACGCAGTTGGACTTCCTTATCCCTGCCTCGAAGATTTCAAACCTCTCACAAGGAACATTCGTGGGTAGCGTGGCAGACAACTTCGGTGAGGAGATAGACCAGAAGATTTTTCACTCACGCATCATCGTGGATAGTGCAAAGGTCAATGCCGAGATGAAAGCATACAAGAAGATTCCGATTGTCAATGAGTTCAAGGACGAGAATGGCAACGATATTATGCAGGAACAGATTGAACGCAACTACAGCCGAATCAAGGAAGAAGTAGAACAGATAGTTCAAGACGAGATGGAGCGTATCAAGAATGATCCTGTATTGCGTAAGCGTCTGTTACCAGATGACAATAACGATAGTGAATAATATCTGTATCCTATTTCTTACCGCAAAGGTTGTCCCGTGCCTTTCGGATTGAGCAAGGTCAAGCCCTGTGGGTGTCGTGGAAAAATCATCCTCGCCCCACGGGGCTTGCGGTATTTTTCCCGCCAACCTTGCACAATCCTGCCCGGAACAGTCAAGGCGGTAAAGAAATAGAATACAGTGCTTCGCCTGTAATATGTATAACTTAAATAATGATAGCCGATGATTAGAATGACATTATCAGAGTATCTCCGCAAACCAAAGGATTATCGTGGAGAATGGACTACCGAAAGATGGGATATTCCCAACTGGAAAGAAGAACGCAAGAAGTATATGGGCAAGCGTACACTTATGACAAACATCAATGGTGGCACTTGTTTGGTCGTAGAAGGTATGGGATTGGAGATTATTGATGATACAGATTGGAAGAAACCCGATGCAGTCAGAAAAGAGATTAGCCGCCAATGCTTGAAGTTCTTTACAGAACGAGGCATCGAGCCTCACTATGCCGATTGCCTTATCCGCTATAAGGACAAGCAGGCAACTGCTATCATCAGTGCCCGTGAAAAGATTGTGGAAGGTGCCGTGTCGATGGTAAAGATGGCGCTTGACAAACTTTCGGCCGAGGAAATCGTGGAACTTGATGAAGATAAGAAGGCAGCCATGGTGAGCAACTTGCTCGTAG
>JAFZDJ010000004.1 GCA_017561265.1 Bacteroidales bacterium | reverse complement strand
GCGACAGTTCCGTCGATTTTGTAAACTGACAACTCCATAGCTTAGTCCTCCACGATTACATATGAACCCTTAGCTCCTGGTACAGAGCCCTTTACTACGATAAGGTTGTTCTCAGGCATAACCTTGATAACCTCGAGGTTGAACACTGTTACGCGCTCATTGCCCATGTGTCCTGCCATGCGGGTTCCCTTGAACACGCGTGAAGGCCATGAACATGCACCGAGAGAACCAGGGTGACGAAGACGGTTGTGCTGACCGTGAGTCTGGCCACCTACACCGGCAAAGCCGTGACGCTTAACTACGCCCTGGAAACCCTTACCCTTTGATGTTCCGACAACATCCACGAACTTTACATCACCGAAGATGTCAGCTACTGAGAGAGTGTCGCCGAGCTTCAACTCCTGTGCGAAGTCTGCCTTGAACTCGACAAGCTTGCGCTTTGGAGTGGTTCCTGCCTTTTCGAAGTGGCCCTTGAGAGCCTTGCTGGTGTGCTTTTCTGAAATTTCGTCATAGGCAAGCTGTACAGCGGCATAACCATCTTTCTCTACTGTACGAATCTGCGTAACAACACACGGACCAGCCTCAATAACGGTGCATGGAATATTCTTTCCATCGACACCGAAAACGGAAGTCATTCCGATTTTCTTTCCAATTAATCCAGGCATTGGTTTTGTTTAATTAATTGATTATAAATACTTTATATCCCGCCACACATTTTTGCGGGCTGCAAATATACGAATAATATTTTCATTTTCAACATTTTACGTAAAATTTTTGTTAATAACTTTTTTCTAACTCATTATGACACAAAGTTTCTCCCCTTGTCATCCAGAACCATTCCCTCTTGTCATCCAGGGAGACTCCTCCTCTATCATCCCTCGACTTCCCTCATGTCATCCCGAGCGAAGTCGAGGGATCTCCTGCCTTAATATTAAAAGAATTATTACTATCTTTGCGCGGATATATAAATAGGTATATGATACTGGCTATTTTCGGTTTCCTTCAGCTTTCACTTGCTGACATACTGGACATACTTCTTCTTGCCCTGATGATATTCTTCGTATTCCGATGGATCAGGGGCACTTCGGCGATGAGCATCTTTGTCGCCATCATATCCCTGTACGTCATCCGAGTGATAGTTTCAGCCTTCAACATGAGGCTCATGACCAACATCATGGAGACAGTCCTGGACGTCGGAGTAATAGCCGTCATAGTGATATTCCAGCCTGAGATAAGGAAGTTCCTCATGAGATTGGGCAGCAGGTACATGAACAGTTCCAGAGGCCGCGCCATCATAGACAAGCTTCTGGGCAAGGACCACAAAGGGACAGGTCCCGGCGCGATCGAGGGCGTGAACGATATAGCGGAAGCTTGCAGGAACATGTCCGAAGACAAGACCGGAGCCTTGATAGTGATAGCCCACAAGGCATCTCTTGAAGAGATAATCAGCACCGGAGACCCTATCGACGCAGCGATCCACCGCCGTCTGATCATGAACCTGTTCTTCAAGAATTCGCCCCTGCATGACGGAGCCCTCGTGATTTCCGGAGGCCGCATCACGGCCGCCCGCTGCACACTTCCGATTACGGAAAGAACAAACATTCCGGCAAGCTACGGAATGAGGCATAAGGCTGCCATAGGCATAACCGAGGAGACGGATGCAGACGCCATCGTCGTATCGGAAGAGACCGGAAAGGTATCATTCGTCAAGGCCGGGAAGGTCACACCTATAAGCAACATCAACGAACTGAAACTTCTCCTGAACACTGCACTTGGAGAAGAATAATGACAAAGATTTGGAAGAGAAAAAGAGAACAATAGACACAAGGCTTGAGCAGAAGATCGGATTTGACCGCATCAGAAGGATCATTTCCGACAGATGCTCGACAGCTTATGCGGCGGAAAGGACAGCAGAGGAAACCTTTTCGACCAACCCTTCACATATCCGCAAGAGACTTCTTCTTACCGACGAAATGCGCCTCATAATGATGTTCGAGGACAGCTTTCCGTCGGGTGGATTCATTGACTGCATAGATTTCCTCAAGCCGCTGGAGAGAAGTTCGTCCGCAATAGACCTTCTGTCCATGAGGAAGCTCAAGACCATGCTGGAGACCCTCAGGAAGGTCACTTCCTTCTTCGAAGGAGTCAAGGATGGGGTATATCCCAACCTCAAGCGCATGAGCTCACGCATCCTCAATTTCCCTGAAGTACAGCGTAGGATAGACCTGATCCTGGACCGTTACGGAGACGTGAAGGATACAGCCTCGGATGAACTTTACAACATCCGCAAATCCCTCCGCGAGAAGGAAGGAGCCATTTCGCGACGCATGAGCGCAATCCTGAAGAAAGCTCAGGAGGAAGGTATCGTGGACAGCGATGCAGGCGTATCCGTACGCGACGGAAAGATGCTCATTCCTGTAAGCGCCGCCAACAAGAAGAGGATACCCGGATTCATATATGACGAATCCGCGACCGGAAAGACCGCATTCATCGAGCCTGCGGAAGTCGTGGAACTCGACAACCAGATAAAGGAACTGAAATTCTCCGAACAGAGGGAAATCGTACGTATACTTCTGGAATTCACAGACTTCCTGCGTCCGTACATACCGGATCTTCTCAGCGCGGCGAAATATCTCGGAGAAATAGACTTCATAATGGCGAAAGCCCAGACAGCACTGGACTTCATCGCCGGAATGCCGATAATCTCGGATGACGGACAGATGAATCTGCGCAAGGCCAGACATCCGCTTCTGGAAAGGGCTCTTCGAAAGGAGAAGAAGGAGATAGTCCCTCTGACCGCCACACTATCGAAGGAAAAGCATATCCTGCTCATATCAGGACCGAATGCAGGAGGAAAGTCCGTATGTCTGAAGACAGTGGGCCTTCTCCAGTACATGTTCCAGTGGGGAATGCTGATCCCGACTTCGGAAACATCGGAAATGCTCGTGTTCGACAGGATCATGGTGGACATAGGAGACGACCAGTCCATCGACAACGACCTCAGTACATACAGTTCGTTCCTCGGAAACATGAAGGACATGCTGTCCATGGCTGATGAGAAGACACTCGTGCTCATTGACGAGTTCGGTTCGGGTACCGAGCCTGCAGCAGGAGGAGCCATTGCCGAGGCCATCCTGAGCGAGCTTGACAAGCGCGGAACTTATGGAGTGATCACCACCCACTACACCAACCTCAAGCTCTATGCTTCAGCCGATACAGGCGTCATGAACGGCGCAATGATGTTCGATGTGAAGAATATCGCCCCTCTTTTCAAGCTGGAGATGGGTCTGCCGGGCAATTCTTTTGCATTCGAACTTGCGCGCAAGATTGGGCTTCCGGAAACCATCATAAAGGATGCGGAAAATCGTGCGGGAGAGGAATTCGTGGGCATCGAACGCAACCTTCGCAAGATTGCGCGAAACAGAAAGGCACTGGACGAGAAGCTTGAGCGCATACGCCATACTGACAAGACTCTGGAGAACATCACCGACAAGTACCAGAAGGAACTCCAGCAGATCAAGCAGATGAAGAAGGAGATTCTTGATGAGGCCAAGAAGGAGGCTGAGGAGATAATCAAGGGAGCCAACAGACAGGTAGAGAACACCATCAAGACCATCAAGGAGTCCCAGGCTGCCAAGGAGGAGACCCAGGAGGCAAGAAAGGAACTTCAAGACTTCATGTCCATCCTGGCGGCAAAGAAGGCTAAGGAGCAGAAGGAGAAGGATGACTATATAGAGCGCAAGATAAAGCAGATAGACGCACGAAAGGAGCGTCAGAAGCAGAGGAAGGCGCAGAAGGCAGATGACAAGGCTGCCAAGGAGCTGATGGAGCAGCAGGCAGAGAGGGAGAGAGAAGAGGCATTCAGGTCTGCACCGCTGAAGGCAGGAGAGAAGGTACGCGTGAAGGACAACGGAATGGTCGGAGAGGTTACGAAGGTATCTTCAAAGGCAGTTGTCGTAAGCATCGGAAACATAAGCAGCAAGATGCCGCTCGACAAAGTGGAGAGAATCACTTCCAACGAATATAAGAGCGCTGTGAAGGAAACGGCAAGGCCGGTGTCTGCTGTGAAATATGATTCGTCGATAAGCGAGAGGAAGCTGAATTTCAGTACAGAAATGGATGTAAGGGGCGAGAGGCTGAATGATGCTGTGGACAAGGTGACAAGATATGTTGATGATGCTGTGATGCTTGGGGTGCCGAGCGTGAGGATCATACACGGAAAGGGCACGGGAGTGCTCAGAGACGAACTCCAGAAGCTCATCAGGACAATCCCTGGAGTGGCATCGGTACGTGATGAGCACATACAGTTCGGAGGCACAGGAGTTACGATAGTTACATTTGATTGATCGTTACGTTGTACGGAAGGGCAGGTTGAAAAACTGAATCCCTCCCACTCCTGCGGAGCGGGTCCCTCCCGTTCACGAGGCCACGGGCGGCCACGGTTTTTTCAACCTGCCCTTCCGCACAACGAACAAGGAATAAAGACAATGAACAGAATATTAAAATATCTGATAGTGGCGGCCGGAATGGTGATGGCGGCCGGATGCGGTGGAAATAACGCAGAGGAGGAGAAAGCTATGGAGCCGGAGGCAGCTGTGGAGACTTTCTGCAGGGCTGTCGCGGCCGGAGATTTCGAAACAGCCGGCGGACTTTGCGACACTGTGAGCATGAAGGGATATCTGGATGAATGGCGGAAGGTATGGAATGATTTGCAGAAGGAAGACAGTTCTGCCCTGGCCATAGCATCCTCAATGCTTTCAGGTGCGGAAATTGAAGTGATAAGGACAGAAAGGAGCGGTGAGAAAAGAACCGTTCTGTATAGGATAGAAGCTGAGGGAAACAGCAAGACAAGAACTGCTACGGTAAAGAACGAGGAGGGAGAATGGAAGGTAGAGGAAATATCAGACGCGAGCTTGGAAGACTAGGCGAAGATATAGCCTGCGGTCTGCTGGAAGGAATGGGACATATGATCCTGGAAAGGAACTGGCGCAGCAGCCATCTGGAAATAGACATCATATCATATGATCCTGCCGGAATACATTTCGTGGAAGTGAAGACCAGACGATCCGGCATCCAGGCTCCTCCGCAGGACAATGTCGACCGCACGAAACAGAGAAAGATAGTCAGGGCCGCACAAGGATACCTCAGGACGCACAAGGGACTGCCTTACGCGGACATGGAATGTTTCTTCGATGTGGTAGCCGTTACTTTCCGGGGCGACGAATATCAGACCGAATGGTTCCCTCAGGCATATATACCTTTATATATATAGAAATTTAACTTAAACATATATGGACAACAGACATTGCTATTGCGTGATACTGGCCGGCGGTATGGGTACGAGGTTCTGGCCCATAAGCAAGACCACTATGCCAAAGCAGTTCCTTGATGTGGCAGATACAGGACAGACCTTCCTCAGGCAGACTTACGACAGATTTCTGGACATTGTGCCGAAAGAGAACATACTTGTCGTGACAGGAGCCAGGTACAGGAATATTGTAAAGAATCAGCTTCCTGAGCTGGAGGAAAGGAACCTTCTTCTTGAACCATACAGCAGGAACACCGCCCCGTGTATAGCTTATGCGACATATACACTCCTGAAGAGGGATCCGGACGCAAAGGTGGTAGTATCTCCTTCCGACCATATCATCGACCACGGAGACATCTTCACCAGGACCATAAGGGAAGCGTTCGAGTATGTAGAGGAAAAGGATGTGCTCATGACGCTGGGAATCGTTCCGACAAGACCGGACACCAACTACGGATATGTGCAGGCCTATGGAGGAAGAGAGGCGTACAGGAACAACGAACCGCTCCAGATCAAGACTTTCACAGAGAAGCCTGACAAGGATCTGGCAAGCATATTCATCAGCACAGGAGAATTCCTGTGGAATGCCGGAATCTTCCTCTGGAAGGCAGAGACCATCAAGACAGAGATGGAGAAGCACCTTTCCGAGATCACCAGGCAGTTCATCGGATGGGAGACAGCTCTTGGAACAAGCATGGAGAAGGATTTCATCAACAGAGCCTACACCGGCTGCCCGAACATATCCATCGGATACGGTGTCATGGAAAAGACAGACAGGGCATGGATATATCCGGCTCATTTCGGATGGCAGGATATAGGAACATGGGAATCACTTTACAATTACATTCCTAAGGATCAGGATGGAAACGCCGTAAGCGTGGAGAAAGTCCTGATAGAGAACACCAGCGACACATTGATGGTTTCCCATGACAAAAAGAAGCTGATTGCGGTAAAGGGATTGGATGACTATATGATCATCGACACTCCGGATGCTCTGGTGATCTGCCCTAAGGACGACAAGAAATTCAAGGACTTCATCTCAGGCATCGCAATGCCGGAATTTGAAAAATACAGATAAATCAACATACAGAACATGGAACTTGAAAAGAAGATACAGGCCGACATGGTTGCGGCCATGAAGGCAAAGGAGACCGTGCGTCTCGCATCACTCAGAGCGATCAAAGCAGCAATCATGCTCGCCAAGACAGCAGAGGGAGCAACAGGAGAAGTGGATGATGCAGGCATCGTCAAGATCATCCAGAAGCTGGTGAAGCAGCGCAAGGAAAGCGCACAGCAGTACAATGATGCAGGTCGTCCGGAGCTCGCCGAGAATGAACTTGCAGAAGCTGCAGCTATGGAGGTATACCTTCCAAAGCAGCTCAGCGAGGCAGAAGTGGAAGATCAGCTCAAGGCCATCATCGCAGAAGTAGGCGCAACAAAGCCTCAGGACATGGGAAAGGTCATGGGCGTAGCAACAAAGCGTCTTGCCGGTCTTGCAGAAGGACGTCTCATCTCAGCTCTCGTAAAGAAGCTTCTGGCGTAATTCAGTACGACTGCACAATACACCGGTCCCCGGATGTGGCTCGCTCCGCAGAAGCATAGGGATATGCTTCGCTAGCTCCCATCCGGGGACCGGTGCATTCTCTCCGGCATACTATCTTATCGCAAGCCGGAAAAATCGATACATTTTATACCGTTTATTCCTTTAATTTCAACCTTAAGACTTTCCTTGTCTCCGACAAACTCGAATGTAGCAGTCTTTATTCCTGTTTCTTCATATTCATGAATTCCAGCAGATCCCATATCTGACTTTTCTCCATCTCCCCAATACACAAGGCCTCTGATCAACCCCTCAAAAACAGGCATCTGCAACATATCGGCTTCATGAGTAATGCTCATAGTAAGCATAGTCACCCCTGTCTGAAGAACATTGACTTTAACCGAGGCTGTTCCGGCCACGAAGGTAATATTGGCGACACGCGTATTGTCGTTGTTGTTCTCAGACACCAAAAACTTGATTTCGCTGTTTCCTGAACCGCCTGAAGAAGGCTCCACCATACACCACGGACTGTCGGATGTCGCTACCCAATCGGTATTGGCAATAAGATATGATTTCAAGCTGTCTGCTGCAGGACCGAAAGTCATTTCCTTATGAGCATCATTCAGCAATGCTACCCTATCTGCCGGTTTTTCAACACGTTCAAAGACATCGCATCCGGCAAGAACGACCGCAGATATCATGAAAATCCATACAAATATTCTTTTCATATCAACCACCGGTTACAAATTCAACTTCTGCAAATTCAGATCCCTTGGAAAGGCTTACAGTATATACTCCATCCCCTAATTCGGATGCATATATCTTATACATACCATCCTGCTCCGTATTCAATTTCACTTCCTGCCCGTTCTCATCCACACATCTGACAGTGACTCCATCCTTGACGGAAATGATCACAACATCTTCATCAGCATGATAACTGACAGAGGTGCTCTCCTCCAATGAATATTCATCTGCAAGAAGTATTTCAGATATACCATCATAATCTGAACTTGCCCTCACTTTTTCCCATTCTCCGGAACCATTGTTAAAAAACTGAGCAACAAGGCGATATCCAAAATCAATTTCCCCAATCTCGATAGGAATATCCTCAAAATAGACCCAGGAAGACGGATCGAGCTGAAAATCCTTTATCTCATGACTCCAAAGATCCTTTATCAGATTATACTCCCTGTCAAACACACCAAGACGAAACTTGCCTGAATATGGCATAGAGCCTTTATTCCAAAAGCCTCCAAGAGTAATCAATGAAGGTAGTCCTGATACAGGATCTGTTTCTTCTACAGTCAGACCACTGAGATAAGTGTCATCCACCATTGTAGAATAAAACAGGATGACCTCGCGTGGATTTCCTCCTTTAAACGGAACAAGATCCAATACCATATCATGATCTTCATTATAGGGAGAATCCGAATCAGACGGCTTCATGCCTGACAACAAGAAATATCCATTGCATGACCCTCCCCAGCCCCAATTGACATGAAAAGCATCATTGACCGTATAACCATCTATGATAAAGGCATGACCACCTTTGGCATTGTTTGCAGTATAGAGCACAGGGCCATTGATCGAAAGCTGCGACTTGAGTAACTTACACCATTCATCATCATTATAATATGCTTTCTGAACAAGGTATGCACCCGGATCATACTTCATATATTCAATCATAGCCTGTACAGCCATGTATTCTGATGCCGTAGTTTCAGGATATCTGTATTTAGCTTGTATTGCAGCACCGCAATCCGCCATGACCCTTGCCACTCTTTCCTCCTGCTCCAGCGACCACGAAGAAGACACTGCATGCGATAAAGGAAGATTCTCCCAATCATACGGTTCCCCCAGCTTCCTTTCAGAGACTGTCACTCCTAAGGTCGTCTCATAAGCCGGTATGATTCCCACGCCCGCATCGGGCCACTGCCTGTCTCGCATAATTATAGCCATAGCCGTTGCAACACAGCCTGTCACCGAGCGCTTATTCATGGGCTCGTACATCGGACACTGATTGTTATATGGTTCTTTTTGATCCCATGAAGCCGTTTCAATCAACAAAACCACATCATCTTTATCTATCGAAGCATAAGATGGAGCAGCTGCAGTACGTCGCGCACTCGAAACCAGTGAAGAAATATATTCAAACCACCATAACGCATTGTCCGGAATATCGTCTGATGAAAAATCATTCTTATCAGACCACGCAAGAACAGGAGGAAGGGAATCTTCTCCTGAAATTATCACAAATCCCGGTCCTTCCGCTGGCCCGAACACATAAAAGGCAGGAGCCTCCGAAACGGATTTGGTGTCAGATCCTATTCCATCCCAAAGAAGACGAACAGCATCAGTACTCTTTACCTGACAGCCGAAAAACTGCAAAGCCTGCTCGGAAGCCCGTTCCAAAGGAACTTCCTTTGAATATGATACGACCTCCATAAGGACAAGTACTATCAACAGCAAGTATCTCTTCATGTTTCATTCGATTAGCTAACAAATTTAGCTACTTTTCCTGACTAAAACAATCGTAGAATTATCTGATCTTATTGAAACCGATAATGGTGCCCCCTGAAATCCATATCAGGGAGCACCACTGTTCATTCACAATTTTCGGATTTATTTACGGTCTCAGGCCGGAACCGCCCTAGAGGGTGATGGTTTCACCTGTTTTGATAGATTTTGAGCACATTTTCCAAGTTTTTGTGCTCAATCACCAGCATAGAGATCAACCCTTGTCACTCACGGTTATCTGCCCGTCACGGACATCGACGACAATGGTGGAGTCGCGGTGGACATGACCGTCGAGGATGGCCTTTGCGAGGAGGTTGATGAGTTCCTTCTGCATCAGACGCTTGATCGGACGGGCTCCATAGGCCGGCTCATATCCCTTGGCACTCATATAATCTTCAAAGCCCGGGGTGAATTCGACAGTGACTCCGTTCTCCGAAAGCTTCTCCTGAAGGTCGCGCATCTGCATCCTGAGGATGTCGCGGATGTCGGTCTGCGAGAGAGGTTCGAACATTATCACCTCATCGATCCTGTTGAGGAATTCCGGACGGACTGTCCTCTTCAGCACTTCCAGCACCTCTTCACGGCATTCGGCCAGCATCTTTGCTCGTGGCGTCTCCGTCGGCTGTGAATCGCCTCTCGGAGACGCTTCCAAAGGAAGACGTTCCATATATCCCTGGATGATGTCGGCACCGACATTAGAGGTCATGATCAGGATAGTGTTCTTGAAGTCGACTGTACGACCCTTGTTGTCGGTCAGACGGCCGTCATCCAGCACCTGAAGAAGGGTGTTGAACACATCCGGATGGGCTTTCTCGATCTCATCCAAAAGCACCACGGAATATGGTTTGCGGCGTACAGCCTCGGTAAGCTGACCTCCTTCATCATATCCCACATATCCCGGAGGCGCTCCCACAAGACGGCTGACAGAATGACGCTCCTGGTATTCGCTCATGTCGATACGGGTCATCATATTCTCATCATTGAAGAGGAATTCGGCGAGAGCCTTGGCGAGCTCTGTCTTTCCGACGCCGGTAGTTCCCATGAAAAGGAATGAACCTATAGGCCTCTTCTCATTCTGAAGGCCGGCACGAGAACGACGGACAGCATCGGAAACAGCCTCGATGGCCACATTCTGACCCACTACCCTCTTGTGCAGCTCCGCCTCCATGCGCAGAAGCTTCTCCCTCTCGCTTTCAAGCATCCTGCGTACAGGGATTCCTGTCCATTTCGCCACAACTTCGGCTATATCCTCAGGAGTGACAGCCTCTGTGATGATAGGATCCTTTATCGCAGCCTGACGTGCGGTCAGCTCATCAATACGAGCCTGAGCCTCAGCCATCTTTCCATAACGTATCTCAGCAACCTTTCCATAGTCTCCTGCCCTTTCTGCATTATGAGCCTCTATCCTGAAATCCTCCATCTTCTGCCTCTGCGACTGAAGCTCGGACAATATGCCCTTCTCTTCATCCCAACGCCTGCTCAGACCATCACGTTCGGCATTCAATGCCTTCAGTTCCTCCTTGATCTTATCCATCTTCAGAGATACACCTTCGCGTCTGATGGCCTCACGCTCGATCTCCAGCTGACGGATGCGGCTGTCAAGCTCAGCTATAGGCTCCGGCACCGAATTCATCTCCAGACGGAGCTTCGATGCAGCCTCATCCACAAGGTCGATGGCCTTGTCGGGAAGAAAACGGTTGGTGATATACCTGTGTGAAAGCTCCACCGCCGCGATAAGAGCATCGTCCTCGATACGCACCTTGTGATGATTCTCATAACGCTCCTTCAGTCCACGCATTATGGAAATGGAGGCGGCAGGAGAAGGCTCGTCCACCATCACCATCTGGAAACGACGCTCAAGAGCCTTGTCGGCCTCGAAATATTTCTGATACTCGTCAAGGGTTGTGGAACCGATTGTCCTGAGTTCGCCACGTGCCAGAGCAGGTTTCAGGATATTGGATGCATCCATGGCTCCGGACGTGCGGCCCGCACCCACAAGAGTGTGGATCTCATCGATGAAAAGTATCACTTCTCCTTCACTGTCAACCACTTCCTTCACTACACCCTTGAGTCTTTCCTCAAACTCTCCCTGATATTTCGCTCCTGCTATAAGAGCTCCCAGATCAAGTGAATATATAAGTCTGCTCTTGAGGTTCTCAGGTACGTCACCATCAACTATCTTCTGAGCTATACCTTCTGAAATGGCTGTCTTTCCCACTCCCGGCTCACCCACAAGGATAGGATTGTTCTTTGTCCTTCTGCTGAGGATCTGAAGCACTCTTCTTATCTCCTCGTCCCTGCCGATCACAGGATCGAGCTTTCCCTGAGCTGCCTTCTCATTGAGATTGACAGCAAACCTGCTGAGGTTTTCAAATCTGTTTTCTGCCATATTACGTTCGTTTTAAAGTTTCATTTTCATCCTGGGGCAGAAAGCACAATTAGCCGTCTGCTCTAGTGAACAGACGGCTATCGGTCAAAATGTATTCCAATCGTCCTTTTCTGACAAAATGTCAGTGGACAGGTGTCTCAATTACTCCTCCTCAGCTGGAACCTCTGCTGAAGGAATAGCAGCAGGGAACTCTGGTGCAGCCTCAAGAGCCTCGATCTTCTCAGTATAGTCAACGTTCTGAGCCTTGTTGCCAAGAGAGAATGTTGTCACGATAGAAACAACGAAGATGAAAGCTACGAGACCCCATGTGATCTTCTCGAGGATGTCAGTTGTCTGACGTACACCGAAAGTCTGGTTACCTGCAGTAAAGTTGCTTGCAAGTCCGCCGCCCTTTCCGTTCTGGAGAAGTACGATGAGTGTAATGAGAACGCTTGCAATGAGAACAAGCACTGTAAGGACTGTAAAAAGTACGTTCATATCGTTAATACTTATTTAATTCGTCAATTTTTTGAATAAGGGCTGCAAAGTAAGCATTTTTTTCCGGATATGCCAAAATTAGTTTTGAATAAATGCGTTTTGCCTGCTCCGGATAGCCTTGCTCGAGGTAGATTCCGGCCAAAGTCTCGGTATACATGTCAAATTCCACATCAGGAGTCTCTTCTACCGAAGTCCTGCCCTGACGTGCCTTGGCTGCATATTTCGAAAAGACATTATCATCAGCCCTGCGCACCTGGTCGTAGTCGTCCTGAGAGAAATAGTCACCAACTCCGGCATAGACCTTCCTCTTACCGGAAGCTGTATCTTCCACCTCCTCCTTCTCGACAATATATGATTTCAGAAGCTTCTCCACATCGGCATCGGCCCAGTTCTCGTTTCTGGAAGAACGCATCATGTCCGCCATCCTCTCACGCGCACCCACATACATCGCTGCATCGGCAAACTGTCTTTCACCCCATCCGTCACCGCCCATGCGGCTCATCCTTTCACAAAGCTCCTTTCTGGCTCCGCCGAACCACGGATAAAGGTTCACGACTCCGGCAAGCTCATCCAAGGTCAGCTTCTTTATGTCAATGAATCCTTCCATATTACCAGTTAGCTACGGTTCCGTTGAAAATATCCTCACAAAGCTGCTCCACGATATCCTCGCAGAGAGTTGCCTCCACAGCATCGATGGACTGGGTCGCATCGAAGTCCTGATAAGCGGAGAACGACTTGCCGTTCTGATTCTCCTCCGGGAACTTCCTGTTTATGAAATCAACCTTGACTGTCACCGTAAGACGGTTCTGCGCCACCTGCTCGTTGGCAGTCACCGAAGCAGCCTTCACATCATATCCCGTGATCGATCCGATGAACTCAAGATCACCGTCAATGTCCACCAGCTCCAGCTTGGTAAGCTTGAGGAACTTCTCCTGAAGAGCCTCTGTCATCTGGTTGCTGAGCGTAGGATTCATCTTAGGTGCAAGATACTCGAAATAATTGATAGTCACGGTCTTGACCTCAGGCTGTATCGACGTTCCTGTGAATGAATATATACCGCACGACTGCAGCAGCGGCATGGCCGCCATCAATGCAAGCACCACGCAGAGGCTTGCCCATATGGTTCTTTTTCCTCTCATCACTTTATATTCTTTATCTTTCTGTAGAGCGTCCTTTCAGATATTCCGAGCTCTGCGGCAGCAGCCTTGCGGTTGCCTCCGTGCTTACGGAGCACCTTTTCGATAAGCTCCATATTGGCTGTCTTTATAGACATGTCACCGGCATCATGAACCTCAAACTCCTGATCTTCCGGATCCTCGTCATACTCATATTCCTCGCGGCGGATATCCGGACATGCCGGCATCTGGGACGGCATGGGAGCCATATCTGCAGGCGGAGCTATGGCCGGTGCTGAAGCTCTGGTCAGTCCTGCCTTAGCCACGACCTCCTTGAGATATTCCACATCCTGCCTGAGCTGGAAGATATATCTGATGATGGCTTCCCTCTCTGAAGCGCTTTCCGGCGTCTCCTGAGCCGGCTCCGGTCTGGCAGGAAGGAGATTCGGCTCTTCCCTCGGAATATATTTTCCGAGCACATCCACACCGATCAGACATTTGTCCGATCCGGGAGCGATCCTGGACGATTCTAGGGCGGATATGGTCTCAGCCACATTCTTCAGCTGCCTGATATTGCCCGGCCATCTGTACTTTCTTAACAGAATCGAAGCATCCTCTGTAAGAGCCACCTTGCTGAATCCGTACTTCGCAGAAAAATCCGAAGCGAACTTGCGGAAAAGCAGGTTGATATCGCCCGGCCTCTCGCGAAGAGCAGGCATGATGATATTCACTGCATTGAGTCTGTAGAAAAGATCCTCGCGGAACTTTCCCCTCGACACGGCATGCATCAGATTGACATTCGTAGCGGCAATGACCCTCACATCTGTCTTCAGCACCTTTGAAGAACCCACCCTTATGAACTCTCCGGACTGGAGCACTCTCAGGAGCTTGGCCTGCGATGCAAGCGGAAGCTCGCCTATCTCGTCAAGGAAGATCGTACCTCCGTCAGCCTCCTCGAAATATCCTCTGCGCATATCGTGGGCTCCGGTAAACGAACCTTTCTCATGTCCGAAAAGTTCCGAATCTATAGTTCCCTCCGGGATGGCTCCGCAATTGATGGCGAAGTACTTGCCTCTCTTGCGGGGACTCATCTGATGTATGATTCTCGGAATATTCTCCTTTCCCACACCGCTTTCTCCCGTAACGAGAACGGTGATGTCGGTCGGAGCGACTGCGGCAGCGACCTCCAGAGCCCTGTTGAGAGCCGGATCGTTGCCGATAATATCATATTTATTCTTTAAACTCTGTAATTCCTGATTCGTCATAACGGGACAAAGTTACGAAAACGGTTGAAATTATGCATTATCGTCCCGCAAAAATATAAAATTATGATTATCTTTGCCAAGATTATGCCCTGTCGGGAAATCAATGGCTCTAAAAAGAAACCAAAACCAATTAAAATATTAATTCACAATGAAAAAAATCACAAACTTCCTGTCAGTTGCTGTTCTCAGCATCGCAGCCGTAGCCTGCGCATCACCTGAGAAGATGGCGAAGATGGCAGAAAACGTAACCGTAAAGTGCAACCCAGCAGTTCTTGAGGTTGTAGGCGGTGAGATCAATGCAGACGTAACTGTAACTTATCCTGAGGATTACTTCCACCCTAAGGCTGTCCTCAAGGTTACTCCTGTAATCGTTTACGAAGGTGGAGAAGTGGCTATGGAGCCATTCATGTTCCAGGGTGAGAAGGTGAAGGACAACTACCAGGTGATTCCTTCAGAGGGCACAACTGTAACAAAGAAGGTAAGCTTCGACTATGTTCCAGGCATGGAGAAGTGCTACCTCGAGCTCCGCGGTACTGTAAGCCACAAGGCAAAGTTTGCAGATCTTCCTTCAAAGAAGGTTGCTGACGGTGCCAACACTACTTACATGCTCGTATGCAAGGATGGAAAGGTAGACCTCAAGGCTGACGGCTACCAGGAGATCATCAAGCAGACTGCAGAGGGTCAGATCCTTTACCAGATCAACAGCTCAAACGTAAGAAACAACCAGCTTACTTCACAGTCAATCAAGGACTTCCAGGCTGCCCTCGACGAGATCAAGGCTAACGAGCGCAAGACTCTCACCGGCACAGACATCGTTGCTTACGCTTCACCTGACGGAAAGGAGAACGAGAACGCAAAGCTTTCAGACAAGCGTTCTGCAAGTGCTGAGAAGGCATTCGGCAAGGTTACAAAGAAGCATCCGGTTGACGGTCCTGTAAACGTTTCAAGCGTAGCAGAGGACTGGGACGGTTTCCAGGAACTCGTTGCCGCTTCTGACATCGAGGACAAGGAACTCATCATCCGTGTTCTTTCTATGTACAGCGACCCTGCAATCCGCGAGAAGGAGATCAAGAACATGTCTTCAGTGTTCAAGACTCTTGCAAAGGAAGTTCTTCCTGAGCTCCGCCGTGCAAGATTCATCGCTAATGTAGAGTATCAGAACTATACAAACGACGAGCTTCTCCAGCTTATCGAGGAGAACATCGACGTTCTTGACGAGACTGCACTTCTCCGTGCCGCTACTCTCGTGAAGGAGAACGACCAGAAGGTCGAGCTTTACAAGAAGGCTGCCGACAAGTTCAACAGCAACGCTGCTCAGTACAACCTTGCAGTCGTTTATCTCAACATGAACGAGAACGGCAAGGCTAAGAGAGCCCTCGACAAGTGCGAGAAGGATGCTGACTGGAACAACGCAATGGGTGTTGTAGCTCTCCGCGAGGGTGACAATGCTCAGGCTGAGAGATATTTCGCTGCTGCTGGTACAGAGACAGCAAAGGAGAACCTTGCTGTTCTTGATGTACTCAACGGTGACTACAAGGCTGCTGCCGCTAAGCTCGCAGGCAAGGAAGGCTTCAACGCCGCTCTCGTTGCTCTCCTCAACGGAAACAACGGTCCAGCTGCCGCTCTCAAGTGCAACTGCCCTAAGGGTGCATATCTCCGCGCTGTAGCTGCCGCTCGTCAGGGCAAGGCTGCTGCTGTTGCAAGCAACATCACTGATGCAAGCAAGAATGCTGACCTCGCTGCAAGAGCCGCTAAGGACGTAGAGTTCGCTCAGTACAGATAATCACATCTGAATCCATAAGAACGGCAGTTGGAATTGCTCCAGCTGCCGTTTTTCCATTATAGACGGGAGTGCTGCGCACTAGTTTATTTCCAAAGGAATGACAGAGACCGGTGATACGGCTCCGAAGGCACCGAGACCTCCGATGATGTTGGTATATGGGTATATCGTAGCCTGGCCGTAATAGGACAGATTGTTCCATGAGTAATTGAAGTCTGCCTCCATGTTGCGCCAGAATCCCTCAGAAAGCTTCATAAGCTCAACGTGATATGTATAATGGTATTTATGATCATCCTCGAAGTATGGGACGAAATATTCCTTTGTCACGTACTGGCCGTTGAAATCCTCGTCAGAGAAAGCCACAATGGGACTGAATCTATAAGCCGCTGACGGTCCGAAGACATCCGAAGGGGACAAGATCATGATATGATTCGCCATATTTACCGAAAAATCAGCCATATTCCTGTCCATATAGAATTGAGAAGACAGGAAATAGCCGTTACTGCGCACAATCCTCAATCCATAATAATCAAGGGTGGAAGGATTGTCCTTGAATGCAAGAGTCACATGAAGCGCCTGCGAATGACTGTATACACTGCCACCACTCATATCACTGCAGGCGACATAGTCCTCCGCATCAAACGGGACACGCTCAGCCTTGACAGAGCATTCCGGGAACATATCCGGCACCACAGTCGAAGACTTGGCCACAGGAAAATCCGGATGGCTTGCCGTAATCTCCAGCCTGCTTCCCGGCTCGAAGCTCTCGGCAGCAAACCAGGCACCATCCATAATATACCTGGAACCTCCATCCTCTCTTTCCAGAGCGACTTCCCTGCCGTCAGCTGTCAGTCTCAGCTGAACCCCTTCGAGATCAGGAATTTCCGTCTTGCCGACAGGAATGGTTGGATCCAGCCATATGACCGTGGTATCTCCTGACATGGCCAGAGCCCTCATGAAGATATATCCCGTATCATCTCCGGGAAGTATCGTATCGAGATTGTACTCACACGAAACCGCTGCAACAAGCAGCAGAAGCATCATATATATCCTGTGTCTCATCGCTTGAATTTTAAGGTGTAACTGAAAGTCGGAATGATCGGAACCATGCCGGCCGCCGCGCTTACGGGCTTACCATATTCCGAGTATGTATATACAACTATAGGGTTCATCCTGCAGTACAGATTGTAGACGCTGAGGTTCCAGACAGATTCGTTTCCACGTTTTGTAGTCTTATGGAAATTGAAGCCGACATCAAGTCTGTGATAGTCCGGCATCTTGACGTTGTTCGGACTTGTAAACAGATACGCATAGGAGAACAGATCGTCCGAAAGAAGATATTGGCTTTCGACGGTAAATCTGTCGCCCGAATGCCAGTTCCAGCCCGCATACATCTCGAATCTCTTTGAGAATCTGTGACTTATAGTGATATTCAGCCTATGGCGGTTGTCAAGTCTGTCCGGAAACCATTCTGGATATAGATCCTCAAAGAAGCGCTCGCTCCATGAAAGCGTATAGTTCAAGGCCGCATGTGTCCTGACCGTATTGTACACAAGGGAAGCCTCCATTCCGTACGCCCTTCCCTTTCCCTCAGCAAAAGTCTTCTCCCAGTTCTCTATCGGAGGGAAAAGCCTGTAGCCTTTATACTCGCGGATATGGTCCATGGCCTTGTAGAATCCCTCGAGATCGATCTGGAGATTGAAGGGGAAGGTCATGTATATTCCTGCAGCAGCCTGCTTTGAATGCATCGGGGCGACTTTGGCATCAGACGGAAGCCACACAGATGAAGGAAGGTCAAGATACGATGTCACCAGACGGTGGGAGAACTGATTCATCTCGGTATACGAAACCTTCAGTGCGGCCAGATCCGAAGGGCGATAGCTCAGCGCAACTCTTGGCTCAAGCCTGTTGTATACCCTTCCCTTCACACCGAAAAGCACATCCCTGAGACCCACGCTTGCAGTAATCTTTTCTCCTAAAGCCATCTCATCCTCCGCATATACGGCCGTTTCGGTTCCAAAATACGATGCGGATATAAGGCCGGACGACAGCTCCGCCATGCTCCAGGACTGCTCAGGACGAAATACATGGAATATCTGCTCCGCTCCATACCTGAGCCTGTGCATATCAGTACGCTGCTGATCGAAATCCATCTTCAGGCCTATATCATAAATGCCTGTAAGCCAGCTCTCTCTCAGATCATACAGCTGCTCATACCTGGTTACACTGACCTTGTCCCAGTTCATGCGGGAACGATGCCGGGTATAATAGACCTTAAGGTCGTAATGAACGTCATCTGCAATGACATTCTGCCAATCTGCATATCCCACTACATTACCCCACCTGAATTTATAAGCATCCTCCACATCAGGCAGCATATCCATATATTCAAACTTCAGGACATCCCTTCCGGTAATGAATCCGAAACGCATGAAATTGTCTTCTGCTATCTTATGCGTGACCTTAGCATTGAAATCAGTCATGGCATATCTGACATCGATGTGACCATTGTCCGCATTCTTGTCCAGAGCCCTGAAGATCGCAAATCCAGGCACCGTGAGCACATCCAGCCAACTGCGGCGCATAGCGACATTGAAGGACGTCCTGCCCTTTACGATAGGCCCCTCATACTGCACGGAGCCATTGATGAGCCCTATGGTAAAGCTTCCCATATAGTCAGTCATGCTTCCGTCCCGCGTATTGACCTCTACGACAGATGAAAGCCTGCCGCCGTAGGACACAGGAAAACCGCTTTTGAAGAAGTTCACATTATCAACCACATCAATATTGAAGGCTGAGTACAGGCCGGCGAGATGACTGACAGAATAAACCGGAACACCATCGTAAAGGTAAAGGTTGTCATTGCCGGTACCGCCATGTACATACAGACCGTTCATCAGCTCCGTACCTCCGGATACACCTGTAACAGTCTGAAGGCTCTTGAGCACATCAGGAGCGCTCAAGGATGCGAATCCCCTCTTGAATGCTGAAGCATCCATGCATTCCAGACCCGTCTGGGCCGCATTTCTGCGTCTGTCGACGAAAGCCGTTATGCAGGAATCATCGATGGTATCATGCTGTTCCTCAATGAAGATCGTATAGTCCTTCGGCTTCTTCGTCGAACCGTCCTCGGTGAGGACTATGTATTTCTTCATGATCTCATAGTCGATGCCTGAGTCCTTGAAGAGGGCGGCGAGGCAGGCTTCGAGAGATTCCCGATCAAGTCGGGAATGACGGGAAGAGCCGGAATGAACGGCAATCCGGTCAAGATCCAGGGAGGAGTCATATACGAAATTGACCCCGAAGATTTCATGGATGACTTCCATCAGCTCCCTGACAGTCGCCTCCTTCCCCTGCTTTGTCTGCGCAGATGCCGTAAGGACAACAGTCATCAGGATGATGGCCGTCAGTATTTTCTGTACGAGTTTCATTGTAAGATCCGTCTGGGAATCCTATCGCTTGATTATGGTCACGTCCAGAGCGGACTCGATAAGTTCGATGATAAGGTCAAGGTCATCGGCATAGAATTCGCCGCTGAGCTGCTTGGACAGGTCTGTCGCCACGAAAGAAACATGATAATACTTTGAGAGACAGTCAAGTACATCCTTAAGAGGGGTCTGATCAAAGATGAACGAACCGCGATGCCATGCTATGGAATTGACGTCAGCCGTCTCCTCTACAACAGGCATTTCCGCTCCGTCTTCAATGACAGCTCCCATACCTTTGGTAAGGATCACTCCTTCATCTTCCGGGTTCTTAGCGAAAAGCACCTTTCCGTCCGCGACATAGACCATGGTCTGATCTTCCTCAGCCGCGTCTACCATGAACTCCGTTCCGAGCACCCTGACGAAAGCTCCGTCTGCGTCGACTTCAAACGGCCTGGCCTCGTCACGGGCAACATCGAAATAGACCTTTCCTTCCATCTTCACTCTACGCTCATCCTTCATCCTGTAGCTGAGAGCCGAACCCTGGGCAAGAGTCACGCATGTGCCGTCCGGAAGCATGAATTCCTGCCGGGAGGCATCCGCCGATATCTCTGTCCACCGTCGCGACCCGCTGTGCATGAAAAGGAAGACTCCGATGAAGAGGGCAGCCGCTGCCGACATTGCGCAGATCACCGGATTCCAGCGTCTGCGCGGCATCGGCCTGACACCGTTTTCAGCCTTGAAACGTCCGATAGCCTTCTGCGTATCGAACGCCCCTTCCTTGTAATGCTTCAGCACAAAATCAAGATGTCTGTCTTCTGAGTGTGACATAATAATCGATAAAGATTCAGGTTTTCGCCATTAAGACGTAATACGATGGAAATAGTACTATCGTTTTTATCCGAAAATTCCCAAAATGAACGAATAAATCTTTATGACTCCGCTTTTCAACACGTTCAAGGCCTTGCTGATCTGGTTCCTGACCGTATTTACGGAAAGTCCGAGCTCCTGCGCGATCTCCTCATACTTGAGTCCGTCCCTCTTGCTCATGAGGAAGATCTCGCGGCATTTCTCTGGGAGGGAATCTATTGCCGTCCAGAGCTTCGCCTCGATCTGTGAACGCTCCTGAGCGTCGTCATCGTCTATGATTCCGTATGTATCATAGGGCTTGAGGGATTCGGTCTGCATGCCCCTGCGGCGAAGATGATCAAGGCACCTGTTGCGCACGGTCACATAAAGATACGCCCGGCGGTCAGCCACCTGACTCCCCTGTTCAAGCTTCTCCCAAAGGGTCGTGAAGCATTCCTGTACGACATCCTCAACAAGATCCGTATCCTGCAGATAATGAAGAGCATACATGCATAAAGGCCTGTAGTTGTATCTGAACAGGTCTTCAATTTCTGTCTGACGGAGGGTCTTTGGGGAGTATACCGCCATCTGACTTATTTCTTGATGATGCTTTTTACAAGATTAAAGATCCTGAAGGCAGCCCACGCGATAAGCAGGATATAACCTGCCAGCAGGAGCTTCGCGTTCGTGCCCTCGAGTCCGACTTTGATATGAGTGATCATGAAAACCACCAATGCTGCGAGGATGAGGGTCATGAAGACCGCATAGAATATTTTCAGAACTTTGTTTCCCATACCTTATACTTATTTTCCGAGCGTAAAGGTAAGATTTTTTGTTGTATTCCGTAACATTTCATAATTTCGTGGATATCTGAAAGGAAAAAGGAATACATATGGATATGGACATCATCATCGTGGCGGCTGCAGCCGCAGTAATTTCAGCCTTGGCTACATGGCTCATAGTCCGCGGGCATTTCAGGGCACGCATTCAGGCGCAGGAGCAGATGCACCGAAGCAGGGTCGAGGATATGGAGAAAATGGCGCAGAAGGCTCAGGACAATTACGAGAAGGCATTGAAGGAAATGAAGGAGACCGTCGTGGCAAGCATGACAGCCGAGACAGAGAAACTGCTTAAACGAAGGGAAAAGGAGCTTGAAGATGGTAATCACAGCACCATGGACGGGATACTCAAGCCGTTGAAGGAAAGCATTGATGCGATGGAGAAAGCGATGAAGGACAATGCCGTAAGTCATGTGGAGACAAACGCCAAGCTTTCCGAGCAGCTGAAGCAGGCTGTGAAGGAGATGCAGGAGAAGACTTCCGATGTGGGCAGGAAGGCGGACACTCTGTCGGAGGCACTTACAGGCAAGCCGAAGGTGCAGGGATGCTTCGGGGAGAATTTCCTTGAAGCGATACTTGCCGGTGAGGGACTGGAAGAAGGAAAGCACTATTCGAGAGAAGCGGCAAACGAAGACCTGAGCCGTCCGGACTTTGTGTTCCATTTCAAGGAAGGTCTTGAGCAGAAGGATCTCATAGTGGATTCCAAGGTATCTCTGACAGCATTCGTAGACTATATGAATGCCGATACGGAAGAGGAAAAGGTCTCTGCTCTGGACAGGCATATCAGAAGCGTGCGAAAGCATATCGACGAACTGTCCAGGAAGGAATATGCAAAGAAGAACGCGAAGTCGTTTGCAGACTACGTGCTGATGTTCATGCCTCGCGACATGGCCTTCAGAGTGGCTCTGGAAGCCGATCCGATGCTTTGGCAGGAGTCATATAAGAAAGGCGTGCTGATAGCAACAGAGCAGACAATAATGCCGTTTCTGAAGATAATGCAGCTTACATGGAACAAGTTCCAGCATGACACGAATACACAGAAGATAACAGCTGCAGCACAGAATATGATAGACCGCGTGGCAACTTTCTATGATTCGTATGCCGAACTCGGACGCAAGCTTAAGGCAGTGTGCGGCGAATACAACAAGGGTATAGCCAAGCTTCAGGACAACGGACAGAGCATCACCACATCCGCACGTCAGGTAATAAGCATCGGAGTACGCCGCAGCAAAGGAAAGGAATTCACCGTTCCGGAAGAAATTGTGGAACCGGAAGAATAAAAAAAGAGGCTGATCCGGGCGGAATCAGCCTCAACATTGGGTACTTTACAATATTTCACAACATTGTCTACAGTTTTATTGGTGTTGATTCAGAAGCCACCCTGTAAAGGCTTCTGATCAGGGTTTAGATCAGTCCGTTCATTCCGAGCACCATCAGCATCGTGTATCCGAACACAAGTCCGATGACTCCCATGATGATACCAGTCTTGACCATATCCTTCTGCTCGATCATACCTGTGGCATGAGCGATTGCATTAGGCGGTGTACTGATAGGAAGTACCATGGCAAGCGATGAAGCGATAGCTACTCCGATAAGAAGGGTCGACACTCCGCCCATAGGAGCAAGCATGTCCTTCATGGCACCTCCGGCAAGTGCAAGGATAGGCACGAGGAGGTTGGCGGTAGCTGTGTGAGAGATGAAGTTTGCCATGAGGTAGCAGATGAGCCCTGAGCCGATGATCACTACCGCAGGAGACCATGAACCGAACGGGATGGCTGCGATGAGCTGCTGGGCAAGACCTGTATTCTGAAGGGCTACACCGAGGGCGAAACCGCCGGCTACCATCCAGAGAACGCTCCAGCTGATCTCCTCGAGATCCTTCTTGGTGATGATGCCTGTAACACAGAAGATGACTACCGGGAACATGGCTACTACGTTTGAGTTGACACCTGTCACCTTGTCAAGCATCCACATGAGGATTGTCAAGGCAAATGTCACATATACTACTATTGATTTCCAATCTTTCTTTGTCTCGCCTTCAATCTTGAGTTCGATTGTCTTCTGTTTGAAAGGGAACATCTTCAGAAGCAGAACCCATGCGATCACAAGTATGACAATCACATAAGGAAGCATGAATGAAGTCCACTGGCCGAATCCGATCTCCATTCCGAGAACCTCGTTGAGATACTTCAGAGCGATGGCGTTAGGAGGGGTTCCGATAGGGGTCGCCATACCGCCGACATTCGCCGCAATAGGAATCGAGAGAGCAAGAGCGATCTTTCCCTTTCCATCAGCAGGAAGAGATCTGAGGACTGGAGTAAGGAAGGTAAGCATCATTGCAGCTGTCGCGGTGTTGCTCAGGAACATAGAGAAGACCGCTGTCACCATGATGAAGCCGAGGAGCACAAAACGCGACTGTTTTCCGAAAGGCTTGAGGAGAATCCTTGCCAGAGTGACGTCCAGACCGCTTTTTGTTGCAGCAATCGCAAGGATGAATCCTCCGATGAAGAGCATGATGATAGGATCTGCAAAGCAATGAAGGATATCCTTATATGATACCTGGGTAGCCATATCTGCAGCGTCCAGACCCTTTTCAAAGAACCAGAAACTGCTGTCTGATGTCGCAAAAAGAAGGAGTCCTACTACTGCCATTGATGTTGTCCAGGCAGGAATGGCCTCAAACACCCACATGAGGATGGCAAATCCGAAGATTGCAATAACCCTCTGCTGGATTATACCCAGACCATCGATTCCATATACCGAAGACGGCAGGCACCATAATAATATAAGTACGGCAATGGCTATTGCCAGTTTGATCATGCGCGAAAGTATCTTGTCGTCGCGCCTCTGCTTTTTCCAGTCGTGATAGGCCTCCACCAGATGGATACCGTTGAAAATCTTGAACATATGAATGATTTTTGATAAAAACGGTGCAAAGGTATCTCTGGAACCTAGGGTGGGAAAGTGGGCATGATTGTTATTTTCGATTGCAACGATAGGATAAATCAATACCCAGAATACCCTTTTTGCATTAAATAGTCCTATTTTTGCAGCCTAATTGAAAAGGGTTATGGAACTGCGTCAGTTGAAATATTTTGTCAAGACCGCCGAGCTGCTCAGCTTCTCAAAGGCGGCCAAGGCTCTTTTTATCACGCAAAGTACTCTGTCTCAGCAGATAAAGCAGCTTGAAGACGAGTTGGACATGGCTCTGTTTTTCAGAAACAACCATAAGGTTTCGCTTACTGAAGCCGGAGAAACCTTCCTCGAAGGAGCAAAAAAGACATTGGCCGAAGCTGACGACAACAAGGCGAAGATCATGGATCTTGCCAATGGCCATAGAGGAGTATTGAACATCGGAGTGACTTACAGCTTCGGTTCCATATTGACGGAAAGCGTGCTTACCTTCAAGAAAGAATATCCGGATGTAACCCTCAATATCTGCTACAAGAATGTAATGGAGCTCATGGAGCTCGTTTCTGACGGCGAACTTGATTTCGCCCTGTCTTTCCGTTCATCGGAAAAATATGACAACGTAGAATCACACATACTTTTCGACAACAAGCTCAGCATCATTGTGCGTGAGGATCATCCGCTTACGCGAAAGGAATTCGTCAGACTTGCCGATCTCGAGGATTATGACCTCATACTTCCAAGTAAAGGTCTCCAGGCAAGAAGCACATTCGACAGCATCATTGAAGAGAGAAACCTCAACCTCAAAGTTGCCATGGAAGCAAATGAGGTCAACACAATTCTGAACATACTGCGCAGAAGCAACTTTGTCACAGTACTTTCAGAGACTGTGATACTCGAGCATAACGGCTTGGTAACCATCGAGATAGATGACGCTGAATGCAATATGGAAGGATGTCTTCACTTCTGTGCGAACAGATACAGAAAACGCTCGACAGAGGAGTTCATCCGTCTGCTGAGCGATACAAAAGCGTTAAGAAGAAGCCGACTCTGGCTCTAAGCGTGATTATCGTAGAAATTTCTTCTTTCCAACACTACCTTTCTTTCCTGCGGCACCATTCTTCCCATTGCACGTACATCTTTCAATTCCTTGATGCATTTGATCACAAAGACCAGAAGCATGGTAAAGCCGATAAATAACCAATTTGTCATAAAATTACCTTTTTTAAAACCGGGCGCAAAGGTATGCCCCCTGATCATTTCGCAAAAGCCCTGGTATCCGTTTATTTCTATCGATGCAATCGTTTATTCCAATTTATCGGTAATGAATATTTAGTATATTTGCTCCGTTATGGCAAAGAAGATTGAAAAGACCAATGCGGCACGTCTGCTGGACAAGGCCGGCATATCATATAAGCTCATTCCATACGAATTTGATGAGAATGACCTGGCGGCGCAGCATGTGGCTGACAGCCTCGGGCAGGACATAGAACGGGTCTTCAAGACTCTGGTACTTCATGGCGACAGGACAGGGCACATAGTATGCGTCGTACCGGGCAATACCGAAGTGGACCTGAAGGCTCTGGCTAAGGCATCGGGCAACAAGAAGGTAGAAATGATAGCGATGAAGGATCTGCTTTCCGTAACAGGCTATATACGAGGAGGATGTTCCCCTGTCGGGATGAAGAAACGCTTCCCTACCTTCTTCCACTCTACCGCTCTTTCATTTGAAACCATATATGTCAGCGCAGGTGTACGCGGACTTCAGCTGGAGATAGATCCCGCTGATCTCATTTCCTTTACAGGAGGGTCTGTAGCCGATGTCGCAACAGCTTAATGGCTGAAACTATTGATTGCGGGATCTTCTGAACTCTCCGGGAGAAACACCCATGATGTTGCGGAATATGCGGTTGAAATAGTTGACTGTGGTGAATCCGCATTCCTTCGCAATGTCGGAAACAGGCTTTTCAGTCTGCAGAAGCATGGCTGAAGCAATGTCCACCTTTCTTGAATTGACATATTCGGTAAGGGAAATCTTGAAATGCTTCTTGAAGAAAAGGCAGAAATATGTCCTGTTCATTCCGGCATATCCGGCAATCTCGTCCAAGGTGATCTTCCTATAGACATTGCAGTCAATATACCTCCTTATCCTTGTCAGTCTTTCTCCGACCGGCTCCTCTCCCTTTACCTCCAAAGTCAATGGAAGCATGTCCTTACTATCGGAAATCTGCTCCAGAATCTTCATGACAAGACAGGACTGCGAAGCGGCACCGCACTGGCTGATCTCGTCCATGAGCGAGGAAAGAGACATCCATTTCAGCCCGCTCACATACATGGCCGACCTCATATTCCTGATATTGAGAACCATCTCGCTCAAACCATGAAAAACTCCCAGAAGGGCATCCAGCCATGCTTCATCGAAACGAAGTACTGAAGCACTTAGATTTATATTATATTCATCACCTAAGTCATGAGAACTGAAGCTGTAACCCAGTCCTGGAGGAAAAAACAGAAGATCACCGTCACTCAGACCTCTGAGATGACCGTCAAGAAGGTATATTCCGGCTCCTTTCTTTATGTAAAGAAGTGTCCAGAACTTATTATTCTTTTGATTTTCTGCGTTTTGTGTCAATAATGACATATCGCCCAAGAGGCAGCCCGAGTTGTTCATAAGCACATTTTTACCACGCAAATATAGTATAATTTATGCAGAATATAATACAATTAAAAGATTTTTATCATTAGACATCATCTTTTAATCAAAAAAGGGTATAATTTATCTTATATTCTGACCATTCCAATCTCGGAAACTAATGCATGATTCGCATTTTCGAAATTTATTCTTATATTCGTGAGACGGATGTTCGCATAATTGCATCTATATGAAAAACCACATGATCATGAGAAAATTGATAATTTTCCTTGCAGTTCT
The DNA here is from genome assembly GCA_017561265.1 of Bacteroidales bacterium. Next base: position 124,102 of record JAFZDJ010000004.1, on the reverse strand, counting down.
TGCAGTTGCATGTACCGAGAAAATCGACATTCTTGATGACAGTAAAGACCCTGTCCTTTTCCCTTCCGACAAGCTGGATCAGCCGGTGACAGAAGGCACATACACAGGCTATGTCTATAGCTATGGGTTCTGCAATGAACCTTTTTTCTGGCATCAGTTCACAGATTACCAGCAGAGGATCGATCTTTTCCAGATTCCGGATGAGGCTATGCATGAACTGACGACAGAGGGTCTCTCACAAAGCTGCATGTATTATCCTCTCAGATATGACATGTGGGCCTTCGATCATGCACTCGTTTTCATACGTTACCTTATAGAGGTCTACAACGGACTGAATGAGCTTGCCAGACGAGCATATGGTCCGGCAGCTCTTCTCAAGCTTTATGAAAGAATGAAGCTTGCCGATCCTGAAAATGACGATGAGAAAGAAGGCCTGGAATATGACAAGGATATAAATCTGCCATGGTGTTTTCAGGACAGGAACTATCTGGAGGCTCTTCTTTCGTCGGAATTCTTCACCCCGAACATGACTGCCAAGGAACTCAAGAGACTTGCAGATGCGATAAAGGAGAAGGTTGATGACATAGCAACAAGAGACCTGCATTCCTATCAGATCGGATATGCCTTCCCATACTCGGTATTATGCAGGATTCTTCTCATAAGAGCAGAAAGAGAGATGATAGAGCTGACGGAAAATGAAAAGGAACAGCTTACATTATATATAGAAACCTCAGGAACTCCTTATTTTGAAGCAGAAAAGACATATGAAATCGTTAAGGAAACGCTAAGGATGATTTCCCGGTATTTTCCTGAAATGTACATCCTCCCTTTGGATAAGATTTTCGTAATGCAATAATACAGAACATCTTACATAACAATCTCCTCTCCACGATAGAAGTCCAGGAGTCTGGTCTGGAAGAGACATTCGTAACGTGAGCGAAGAAGGTCGGATTCGGCGCGGAGAAAATTATTCTTCGCGTCGTTATATTCTGCAATGCCGGCCTTGCCGTTGATATACTTCTCCTCCGTCAGCCTGTAATGCTCATATGCGCTGTTGCGAGCTTCACCGCTTCCCAGATACTTCGCCTGAGAATTGACTGCATTGTAATAAGCCTGCTGTATCTCTTTGTATAATGCCTTCTTCACACTCTCAACCTGCAGCATCTGATTGACCTTGTTGACCTTGGCCGTACGCAGGTTGTTGCGTGTCGAGAATCTGGTGAAGATCGGTACATTGAGGGAAAGGCCTACATACTGGCTGAAATTGTTACGCATCTGGTCGGCAAACGAGCCGTAATTCATCTTTGATGTCGTATAATAATTGGAACCCAGACCGGCACTGAGAGAAACACTCGGCAGATATGCTCCTTTTGCGCTGGCAATAGAAAGATCAGCGCGGTCAAGAGCCAGTTCTGCTGAAAGGACGGCAGGCTTGACGCCCACAGCCTGTTCATATATGGCTTCCGGGGTCATGAGAATATCTGTGGCAAAGTCTGCTGATGCCGGAGCAGCCACTGTAAACCCTTCAGGTGAAGGAAGTTCGAGAAGCTGAGTAAGTTCAAGGACCGCCATCTTTAGGTTAGCTTCAGCCTGAGTCCTGCTGACCTTGCTCTGAGCAAGAGTCGCCTGCTGGGCTGCCACATCTGCAGCACTCGCCTTACCCACATTCTTCTTCTCCTCCATCTGATATAGCAGCATGGAATCATGTTCCTCCTGAGAAACTGCTACTTTAAGAAGCTCCTGATTATATAGGATCTGAACATATGCCTGCGCCACAGCAATGCGTACATCATCCTTGGCCTTCGCTAGATCTGCCATAGCTGCCTGAAGATCAAGACGTCCCATCTTGACTCCGTTGTTTATCTGCATACCCTGAAACACAGGCACATCCATTCCGAGACTGAATGATGTGGATGAGGTGTTGGAGTTGGTATATGTATTGTCAGCCGTGAGTCCTCGACCGAAGGAAAGGCTTTCCGAGCCTGAGGCATTCACACCCGGCAATCTGCGTCCTTGTGCCGTATTGAGGTCTATCTCCTTCTGTTCCACATTCAAGGCGCTCTGCTTGACAGTTATATTATGTTCCAGCGCATGGTTGACGCATTCGCGGAGAGTCCACTCCTTATGCTGCGCTGCACCCTGCATCTGCGAAAGAGCAAGGACAATCAGTATCATTGACTTTTTCATGACTATTCTGCAATATTCTGAGTTCCACGTACGATCTGCCCCTCAGTAAGTCCGGACAACACATGAATGTTGATGCCATCGCTCATTCCGGTCTTGACAGGAATCCTCTCGAACACCTGAGGACTGCTCATAAGATAGACGAAAACACTGTCTCCATTGAATTCCAAGGCACTTTCCGGTACTGACAGAACTCCCTTGGCTTCCTGAAGGACTATTTCAGCATTAGCGCTGTATCCGGCTCTGATCGTATGGGTATCAGAAGGGACTATGGCAGCCTTTATCTGGAACTGGCTTGCGCCGTTAGACTCCGTGGCCTTTGGAGAAATGTATTCAAGAACTGCTTCCGAGCTATAGTCCGGCAGAGCTCCGATCGTAATCCTCATCGGCATTCCTTCCACTAGAGAACCGACTTCCGTCTCATCTATGGATCCATTGAAAATAAGGTCTGACATATCGGCTACAGTAGCCACTGTGGTACCGTCATTCATGGTATTGGCCTGGATCACAGAGTTACCGACCTTAACAGGAATATCAAGAATGAGTCCGGTGATGGTCGAGCGTACAAGGGTGGAACTGCTGCCCGCATTGGATGAAGAAACACCGTCCCTGATGACTTCCAGAGCCTCCTGAGCGGCAGATCTTTCCTCTTTTGCCTGATTGTAGGCCTGCAGCACCTTGTCATATTCTTCCGTGCTGACAAGATCCTTTTCATAGAGAGCCTTCTGTCTGTTGAGGTCGGTCTCAGCCTGCTTGAGATTCATTTCAGAAAGACGCAGGCGTGACTCTGCCGAACTGAGAGAACCCATATCAGGAATGACCTTCAGCTTCGCTATGACCTCTCCTTCCTTGACCATTTCACCAGCCTCCTTATACAGTTCGGAAATGATACCGTTGATCTGAGGCTTGATATTCACCTCATTACGTGGTTCTACCTTTCCGGTGACCACAGAAGTTCTGGTGATATCCATGACACTGACCGGAAGTTCCTGCCATGTTATGACCTCAGGACGGGACTTCGAATAAAGGAATACGAACGTTCCGATAAAAATCAATGCAACCAATGCAATGGAAAAATACTTGAAAAACTTTTTCATATATATTTACTTTTCTTCATTATCATTTATTCATCACGCATAGCGTCCACAGGCTTTATGTTCATTGCTCTGGAAGCCGGAGCCAGACCCGCCAGCACTCCCATCAGGGTCAGAAGCGATGCAGAAAGAACTGCAGTCCAGAACGTTATCTGGAATTCAGTATCTGGCACCATGACATCCATAAGATAAAGAACAAGAACGGAGAACACGATTCCTGACATTCCGGAAATTGCAGTCAGTATGATGCTTTCCATGATTATCTGCATAAGGATATCCTTCGGAGTTGCTCCTATCGCCCTGCGGATGCCTATTTCCGTGGTCCGTTCCTTGACTGTCACCATCATGATGTTGCTGACACCTATGACGCCGGCCAGAATGGTTCCCAGACCGATGAGCAGAATAAGGAAGTTCACCCCTTTGAACAGATTGTCTATAACTGAGAACAGCTCTTCCGTATACAAGATGGTCATCGCCTGCTTGTCTTCCGGGTTGAACCTATGCTCACGGGCTATGATGCCACGCAGCTTCTCCTCATACTTGGAAAGCGTGATGCCCGATCCCGCCGTTACGCATATGATATCCACGTCGTTTCCTCTTCTGAACAGCTTCCTGGCCACGCTGATGGGAATGATGACAGACTGGTCTGCAGAGCCGTTAAGACTGATGTTTCCGGCACTTACATCCACTCCCACCACCTGAAAATATACCGAACCTACCTTTATATGAGTACCGCAAGGATCGCCACCATCAGGAAAAAGGGAATCATATATCCTCTCGCCTATCACGCAGACCTTCCTTTCCTGAATCACATCCGATTCATTGATGTAACGGCCGTATCTGAGCTTCGGGGTCTCTACCTTTACATAATCAGCATATACACCTTTAAGCGTTCCTTGAGCAGAGCTTTCATTATATTGTATATCAGACGAATACGATGCGATGTTAGGAGTCACTACATCAAGTTCCGGCATCATCCTCTTAAGACGTTCCACATCTTTGTAGGTAAGGTTCCAGTACCGTCCCTTGCTCAGACCCTGATAAGGCATAGTAGTCCTGTCAGAAGCCAATATGGTAGTATTGGTGGCAAAGCCCTCGAAATTTGATGCAAGAAGTGATTTGACACCATTTCCACCGCCTAGAAGAAACAGCAGCATGAAGACTCCCCAGAAGACTCCGAATCCTGTGAGAAGGGTCCTTCTGCGGTTGCGCTTTAAAGCAAGGGTTATTTCCTTATATGTGTCCCAATCCAGTCTCATTCTGCTCTCAGTGCTTCAATAGGTCTGACTTTGGCTGCTTTCATTGCCGGGAACAGACCGGCAACAGCACCTGAAACAATAAGGACGAGGGTGGCCTCGATCGCGACATCCACTCCTACGGTAGGATTCACAAAAACAGATATATCCTGCCCGAGTACACTGACACTGGACTGTCCCAATGTCTGATCCAGGATCTCGCAGACCACCAGACCGAAGAACATTCCAATATAGCCGAAAAATGCGGTTATGGATATGCTCTCAGCCAATATCAATCTTGTTATGCCCCAAGGACTTGCGCCTATGGCCTTGCGGATGCCGAACTCATGGGTACGCTCTTTGACGGTGATGAGCATGATATTGCTGACTCCGACTATTCCGCTCAGCAAAGTAAGAAGTCCAATTATCCACAATGCGGTATTGACAATGCCTATACCCTTGTCCATCTGAAGACTCTGAGTGAAACGGTTCCATATCCATATCGCGCTGTTGTCATCCGGAGCCGCCTTGTGGGCCGTATTTACAAGAGCTCTCAGTCTTTTCTCGAACTGTTCGTTCTCCTCTTCCGTTTCAAGTCCATTGAAAGTGAATGTTATATCATCGACATATTTTCCTTTGTTGAACATCGTCCTGATGGTGGTGAAAGGTGTATAAGCACTTCTGGTGGATGAACTCATGTCCGACTTCAATATGCCTACGACCTTGAAATTGATATTACCGCACCTTACCATCTTTCCAAGCATGGAAGGAATCCTGGACTTGCTGCCTGCAAATATTTCCGCCACCTGGTCGGAGATTACCATCACCTTACGCCGGTCTTCAATATCCTTCCGGTTCACAAAACGTCCGTACTGGAGTTTCAGACCTTCGGTATCAATATATTCCGGATAACATGCCTGCAGAGTGACTGAAACAGAATTATCCTGATACACAGCATTTTGCGAAACAGAAGCGGTCACACTGACATTATCCACAACATCCGGGAAAGCCCTCATGATGAGCTCGGCATCCTTAGCTTCAATCTGGATATTCCTTCCGCTCTGAAGTCCTGCATAGGCCTCGCTGGTCCGTCCTCCTCCGACCATCATGGTGTTGATGCTTATACTTTGAGAACTTCCCAGGAGAGCATTCATCAAGCCATTGCCGGCTCCCAGAAGCACTATGAGCATGAATATGCCCCATGCGACTGCAAAACCGGTAAGGCAGGTGCGCAGAATATTCCTTCTGACACTCTCCCAGATTTCGATGAACAGATCTCTCATTTCATTATTGTTGAAGTACCGAACATAGAAGAATCATGGGCTCTGTTATCCTCGATTTCACCTATGATACCGTCTTTGATGTGTATGATCCTGTCCGTACAGTTTGCCACTCCACTCTCGTGAGTCACGACAATGATGGTCGTGCCGTCCTCTTTATTGAGTCGGGTAAGCAGTTCCATGACTTCTACAGATGTCTTCGAATCAAGAGCTCCCGTAGGCTCGTCTGCAAGTATTATCTTAGGATTGGTGATGAGGGCTCTGGCTATCGCGACCCTCTGTTTCTGACCGCCGGACAGTTCGTTAGGATAATGTTCCGCCCATTGTGACAGGCCGAGTTTCTCCAGAAAATCGAGAGCAGCCTTCCTGCGTTTCTTACGGCTGACTCCCTGATAGAACAAAGGAAGCTCTACATTTTCGACCGCAGTCTTGAACGAAATCAGATTGAACGACTGGAATATGAAACCAATAAGATGATTACGATAATGAGCGGCTTCCTTTTCGCTCAATCCCTTTATCAAGGTACCGTCTATATAATATTCACCTTCGTCGTAATTATCCAGAATACCCAGAATATTCAACAAAGTGGATTTACCGGAGCCGGATGCTCCCATGATGGAAACAAACTCCCCTTTTTCTATAGAGAGATCTATACCTTTTAGCACATGGAGAGGCTGACCGTTGTCATAGGTCTTATGTACTCCTTTTACTTCTATCAACATTATGTGGTGTCTAAGTAAGTTAAGTTTCGCTTGTAGAGTGTAAATATACGAAATCTTTTGTCTTGCAACACTTATGCCAATGGAATATATTCTGGTCATCTCTCACCAAGGATTTGCTCCTGAAAATGAGGAGCATCCCTCTCACCGGGATTTCGTCGCTTCGCTCCGACATCCCCAGCCGCCTGCGGCGGGCTGTGCAAATTAAAAGAGAAAAAGCACCATCGAGTAAACTCGTGGTGCTTTTTCTCTTTTAATTTGCGGTGAGAGGGGGATTCGAACCCCCGGTACAGTTACCCGTACGTCAGTTTAGCAAACTGGTGGTTTCAGCCACTCACCCATCTCACCAAAGCTGACCCGTCTCATTTGACAGGACTGCAAATATAGGGCATTTTTAATGATTCACCAAATAAAAATTAAAAAACAGCATATAAACTCCAAACAGTTGTGGCGGGTGATGAAACAACCACAAAAGCCAACATGTTGATATTCAGCATTATACACAAACAAGGGTAGGTAAAATTCACCTACCCAAAGTAAGCAAATTATTGACAATCAACTATTTAAGAAGTAGTCGCATCAGTCATCTATTATTCAGTAGACAGAAAAAGATTCAATTTAAACAATGTCCATATTATCAACATGTTTCTCTACAAACTCCGGAACTGAGGTTTTTCGTCCCTAAAAACGCATATTTCGTCACATTTTTCTTTTTTTGAAAGACCGATTGGGCATCGTCGGATAGATTTGCCGGAAACCAAATCTATATGAATATGAAAAGAAGAGTATTTAGTGCGGATGGGATCATGCATGTTTATCAAAGGACAATTTCCGGATTCAACCTTTTCTACACGATGGAGGACTTCCTCGTATTTTACACCATTGTCTCAATACAAGCCAGAAGGGTGGGAATCTGTATTCTTGGCATGTGCCTTATGATTGACCATGTCCATATGCTCGTATCCTCCGAATGCCTGTCCATCATGAGCAGATTCATAAATTCATGCACAAGCCTTTATGTCCGGGAGTTCAACGCCTGCACCGGAAGGCAAGGCCCATTGTTCGAGTCACCATATGGCAGTGCCATGAAACTGGACATGAAACGGATACGATCTGCTATAGCATATCTGTTCAATAATCCTGTAGAAAAACATCTTTGCAGCAAGGCAGAGCAATACAAATGGAATTTTCTGGCGCATTATGGAAAACATCCGTCTGTCAGGAAAGCTGATTGTTCGAACAGATTAAGAAGATCCATGAGTCTCGTGGAAGAAACTTTCAGACGCAAGAGGTACCTGAATCATGCACTTCTGAACACCATGATGAAAGACCTCACATCAGAGGAGAAAAAGAAGCTTGCGGACCATATCATTTCCATATATTTCCCTTTCGACATCAAAAGAACAACAGATTGTTACGGATCATACGAAGAAATGCTTATCGCCATAAATTCCAACACGGGAAGCGAGTATGAGATTATCGAAACCGAATACTGCAGATCTGACAAGCCTTATAGAGACATTATCTCATACCTGCACAAAAAGGGAATAAAGGACATGCATTCTGTCATTTGCATGGATAATGAGAACAAATTGGCAATGATGCAGGATATAAAGGCACATACATCAGCCTCATATACCCAAATCAGGAAGTTTCTACATATCCAGCCTTTGAAAAGACAAACCAAACCAACAAGACAACTCTCTCACTAACAACGTATTACGCAAATGAGGGTAGGTAAATTTTACCGACCCTCATTCATGTAACTACCTTATTTTCAAAGTCTTAAGACACACGAGCCGTAAGACTCCGAATCCAGCTGCATCACAGCATTACTGTTTTGCAATACTTTCTCTCATTTCAGTGTCGGCCTGGATGTTTTTCATCTTATAATAGTCCATGATGCCGAGATTGCCGTTGCGGAATGCCTCTGCCATTGCAAGAGGAACCTCAGCCTCTGCTTCGATCACGCGGGCACGTGCCTCCTGGGCTTTTGCCTTCATTTCCTGCTCGAGAGCCACAGCCATTGCGCGGCGCTCCTCTGCGCGTGCCTGAGCGATGTTCTTGTCTGCCTCAGCCTGATCCATCTGGAGGACGGCACCGATGTTCTTTCCGATGTCGATATCAGCGATGTCGATAGAAAGGATTTCAAATGCTGTTCCTGCATCAAGTCCCTTGTTGAGAACGACCTTGGAAATGCTGTCAGGATTCTCAAGAACGAGCTTGTGGCTTTCCGCAGAACCGATAGAAGAAACGATACCCTCGCCGACGCGGGCAAGAACTGTCTCCTCACCGGCTCCTCCGACGAGCTGCTTGATGTTGGCACGGACTGTCACACGAGCCTTTGCGATGAGCTGGATACCATCCTTTGCAACAGCTGTCACCGGAGGGGTATTGATGACCTTAGGATTCACGGACATCTGAACAGCCTCAAAGACGTCACGACCTGCAAGATCGATTGCAGCAGCCATCTTGAAATCAAGGGAGATATTAGCCTTGTCAGCTGATATCAAGGCGTTTACTACCTTAGGAACATTTCCTTTTGCAAGATAATGAGCCTCAAGTTCATTGGCATAAAGCGTAAGTCCTGCCTTGGTTCCTGTCACCATTGCCATCACGATCGTGTTTGGAGAAACACCTCTCCAACGCATGAGAACGAGCTGGATAAGGGAAATGCGAACTCCAGAAATCAATGCCTGGAACCAGAGGGTCACAGGGAAGAACCACAAGAAGACCACGAGTCCTACGATCGAGACCGCGATCCATACGATAATCATTGCATCCATATTGTCAGAAATTATTTATTGGCTTTACATATATCTTGTTGTCCTCGATAAGAACAACCTCAACATCCACTCCCGGATCAAGCATTCCTTCCAAAGCCTTCACCTCAACGACATTGTCACCGAAGCGGACCGATCCCATAGGAGCTAATCTGGTAAGAGTCTTGCCATGGTCTCCAACCGACAGAAAAACACCTTCTACAGCCTTGGAACTGATATTTGTATCGAGAGACATCCTTTTCCATGTCTTTGCCCTAAGCACCCAGATGGTCAGAGCGGTGATGAGAACGGCATTTACGGCCGTAACGATGGCTCCGGCAGTATTTCCATATTCATAGAAAGCATAGTAGCATGATCCTCCCATGGACAGAAGTCCGAGAACACCCGCAATGCCGACACCCGGTACAAGCAGAATCTCGGCAAAGATCAGCACAAGGCCGACCAGAATCAATGTAATGATAAATCCCATGAGGGCAAATTTACAGATTAGAGGAATCTTTTGCAATAGATTCGCATGAAACTTCGGATATTCCCATGGCTTTGATGAAATCTACAAGCGATTCAGCCTGAGCTTTGTCCGCAAACGGTCCTACAACATATGCCGGCACACCTTCATCAGTTTCGGACTTGGCTATATCCTTGCCCGAGGCCTGCTGGCGGATACCATCAGACATGGCAGCATCCATGACACCGTCTTCCGGAACAAGAACAACCCTATAGAAGGTCTGCACTTCAGGTTTCCTGTTCTCTTCCGACCTCGCCTTTGACACCGAAACTTCCTTTCCATCTATATATGCAACAATGAAGGCACTTCTGAAACCGGCCTTCTTGACTGTATTGAGCTTGGAAAGGACATCATTATATGTATTGAACAGACCTACCCTATATATATATCTGCCGCTGGCATTCCTGCGCTCGAATACGGGGCTGAGTCCCTTAAGGGCAGCGACATCGGCCTTACGGGTCGAACTGAACATCTGGATCTGGTAGATGATTCCGTCAGGAATCTCGTTGCTTTCGGCAAACTGTCCTTCATCCAGCACCATGAATGAATAATCGAACTTCTTCTCCGGTTCCATTATCCTCAGATCCAGCGGCCCGCCCATATTCATCCTTGTAAACGTATAGCTTGTGGCATCACCGACAATCTCACGGTCGGCCTCGGCCATCATGGCTTCAGGATCTATCACTATACCGCTGAAAAGAAACTCCATCTCTATCTTCTGAAGAAGGGAAACCGCCCTGTCGAGAGAATCCTGAAACTGCGGAATCCTTGCCTCCCTGCGCAGAATCTCATCAGTCAGCCTCATCCTCTCATCGTCATCATTACTCAGGGCGAAACTGTTTCTCTCCTTGTCAAGAGAAGAACTGTAGAACGAAAGCGAATCTCTGAGGGCGCGTACTTCATCCATCTTGTCCATATACCTTCTGATATCCACGTTCTCAGGAATATCAGCTGACACCTGGCTCTCACTAAGGTCCTCAGACGTGTCTGACGGAGCCAGACGGGAAATTTCAAGAAGCTCCAAAGGATCGTCCACAGCCTTTCTGACAGGCATATTGTCCAGTTCGAGCACATAGACCCATACGCTATCCGCACTGCATTCCCTGTTGGAAGCAAAAATGGTATAACCCTCGTCCTCCTCTGTATTCATGAAAAGAAAATCATCCGCAGGAGAAGAATAAGGAAATCCAAGATTCACAGGAACCGACCAGTCCTGATCGTCATCCGACCACTCGGATACATATATGTCATATCCTCCGACACCATAAAGTCCCTCTGAAGAGAAGTACAGCTTCCTTCCGTCTTCCGAAAGAAGAGGATAGATCTCATCGGACGGGGATACGAGCTGCTCGTTGAGCAGAGACGGATATGTCCATATGGTATCCTGCAGCTCCGTCATATATATATTACGTATGCCGTCTGCATCTTCTGCAGAAAAATATATCTTTCCGGTATCATCCGGAGCGTACAGGGCACGCGACAGTCCGTCGGCAGCCGAGCTGTCAAGCTGGTTCGGAACAGAATGCCAGCTCCTGTCAGGAAGAGGATAATAAAGGAAGAAGTCGTCCAATGAGAATTTATGACGGGATACGACCGACGGGCTGTAGGCAAAGGAACTCATGTTCCTGCCGTTCTCGGAAAGAAGGAGCCGGTCGCGGACGGAAAGTACCCTGAGAGAATCATAATCTACATTAAGCGTATCTTCAAGGATGTCCAGAGCCTGCTCATATGCAGCTATGGCGTTTTCAAAATCATATCCGGAATGAAACGAGTCACCTGCACGCAAAAGACTGTCGGTCTCATGTTCCTGAGCCGACAATTTCCATGAAACTAAGGAAATTACCAATAATATCGCCGTTTTCACTCTCATTTCAGCCTACAAAAATAAGAAATATTTATAGAATCTTCATTTATAAGAAAAAAATAGTAAATTTGCACCCTATTTTGCGGGTGGTATGGGATACAACTTCCATGCTGTCCTCAAATGATGCATACAAATATCATTAAAACAATAAATTATTATGCAAAGTAAAGGTGCTATCAGATTTGTAGCGATTCTCCTTCTCCTTGCGTCACTTTGGCAGCTTTCATTCACTCTCGTGACTAACCGTCAGGAGAAGAAGGCAGAGAAGTACGCTGAGGCTAAGGCAGTGGCTGCAATGAATTCAGCTGCATTCGGCAAGGTCGCTGAGGCAGACAAGGCCTTCTACCTCGACTCTATCAGAAAGGATGAGAGCAGAAGGTACATCGATTCGATTTCATCCGAGAAGATCTACCTCGGATACACTTACAAGGAAGTGCAGGCCAAGTCAATCAACCTCGGTCTCGACCTTAAGGGTGGTATGAACGTAATGCTTCAGGTTCAGCTTGAGGACCTCGTAAGAGCTCTTGCAGGCGGCAACACCGCTCCTGAGTTCACAAACGCTCTCGCTCTCGCAAAGGAGCGCAGCATCAACTCTAGGAACGATTTCATCACTCTCTTCGCAGAGGCTTGGGAGGAGACTTCAAACGGAATGCCTCTCGCTCAGATCTTCGGAACATACGAGATGAGAGACCAGATCGGACCTGAGTCTACTGACGAGCAGGTTATCGAGGTGATCAGAGCAGAGTCTGAGAGCGCAATCTCAAACTCTTTCAACGTCCTCAGAAACCGTATCGACCGTTTCGGTGTGACACAGCCAAACATCCAGAAGCTCGGCAACAGCGGCCGTATCCTCGTGGAGCTCCCAGGTGTAAAAGAGCCTGAGCGTGTAAGAAAGCTCCTCCAGGGAACTGCTTCACTCGAGTTCTGGGCAACATACACTAACGAGGAGATCGAGGGATATCTCGCAGAGGCTAACAGCGTTCTCGCACAGATCCTTTCAGCTGAGGAGGAGACTCCTGCAGTAGAGGAGACTGCCGAGGCTGCTGAGGGAGACCTTCTCGCAGAGGAGCTCAAGCAGGCAGAGAATGACGCTGCAGCTGAGGCTGAGCTCATCAAGCAGAACCCTCTCTTCGCTCTTCTCCAGCCATCTGGAGCAAGAGGTCACGCTTGCATCGGATATGCACACTATGCAGATACAGCACAGATCAACAAGTATCTTGCAATGTCACAGATCAAGCAGCTCTTCCCACCTGAATTCAAGCCTATGTGGACTGTAAAGGCATCTGCAATGGATCCTAACGAGAACATCTTCGAGCTCGTGGCAATCAAGGCTTCTTCACGTGACGGAAAGGCTCCGCTCGACGGTGGTGCAGTTACTGACGCACGCGTACAGTACGGCAACACAGGCGCTTCTCCTGAGGTTTCAATGACAATGAACGCTGAGGGTGCAAACGTTTGGGCACGCATGACAAAGGACAATATCGGCCGTCAGATCGCTATCGTTCTCGATGGTATGGTATATTCATATCCTAACGTACAGTCTGAGATTTCAGGCGGTAGCTCACAGATCACAGGTCAGTTCACTCTCGAGGAAGCTGAGGACCTTGCTAACGTCCTCAAGTCAGGTAAGCTCCCTGCACCTGCAACTATCATCCAGGAGCAGGTTGTAGGACCATCACTCGGAGCTGAGTCAATCAACGCAGGTCTCATCTCATTCGTGATCGCGTTCATCCTCGTGCTTCTCTACATGCTCTTCTTCTATCGTGGAGCAGGTCTCGTAGCTGACATCGCTCTTCTCTGCAACGTAGTGCTTCTCTTCGGTACACTCGTTTCATTCGGAGCAGTCCTCACACTCCCTGGTATCGCCGGTCTCGTACTGACACTCGGTATGGCCGTGGACGCAAACGTCATCATCTATGAGCGTATCAAGGAAGAGCTTCGCGCAGGAAAGGGTCTTGGCAAGGCAATCGCTGACGGTTATTCAAACGCTTACTCAGCTATCATCGACGGTCAGATCACTACCCTCCTCACCGGTATCGTACTCTTCGTATTCGGTTCAGGTCCTGTACAGGGCTTCGCGACTACCCTCATCATCGGTATCATCACTTCTGTCCTCACTTCTATCTTCATCACAAGAATCATCTTCGATGACAGAGTAGAGAAGGGCAAGAACATCACATTCGACAGCAAGGCTACAAGAAACTTCCTCCAGAATACACATGTTGACTTCATCGGCAAGAAGAAGATCGCTTACATCGTTTCTGGTGCACTCATCGTGATCTCCCTTGTTTCAATCTTCACAAAGGGCTTCACATATGGTGTTGATTTCACTGGTGGACGTACTTACGTTGTAAGATTCGACCAGCCTGTGACTGCAGAGGAAGTACGTGCTGCAGCTCTCGCCGAGTTTGACGGTGCAGTAGAGGTAAAGCAGTTCGGTGGTGAGAGCCAGATGAAGATCACTACTCAGTATCTTGTTGAGAATGAGTCGACTGAGGCTGACGCAGAGGTAGAGAACAAGCTCTACAGCTCACTTAAGGGCTTCTTCGCTGATGAACTCACATTCGAGGAATTCACATCAACTCTCGACAACCCTAACGGTATCATCAGCTCTGACAAGGTGGGTCCTACCATCGCAAACGACATCACAAGAGACGCATTCATCGCAGTTATCCTTGCACTCATCGTGATCTTCGGCTACATCGCTGTACGTTTCAGCGGATGGACATGGGGTCTCGGTGGTGTGACAGGTCTTGCACACACAGCCCTCATCGTGATCGGCTTCTTCTCACTCTTCTCAGGTATCCTTCCATTCAGCCTTGATATCGACCAGACATTCATCGCTGCGATCCTGACCATCATCGGTTACGCTATCAACGATACAGTGGTTATCTTCGACCGTATCCGCGAGTACAAGGAGCTTCATCCAAAGGCAGACTTCCGTAAGAACGTGAACGAGGCCCTCAACAGCACTCTCTCACGTACAATGAATACATCACTCACTACTCTCGTGACTATGCTCGCGATTGCAATCTTCGGTGGTGAGGTGATCAGAGGTCTTGCAGTAGCCCTCATCCTCGGTATCGTGATCGGTACATACGCTTCAATCTTCATCGCAACTCCTATCATGTATGACGTTACAATGAAGAGAGCAGCAAAGAAGGAGAACAAGTAAAGATTACTCCATAATAAATAGTCGGGGTGGCTGAAAAGTCACCCCGATTTTTTGTATCTTTGTCCTCCTTAAAAACAAGAGCTATGTCCTTCGTCCATCTTCACGTCCATACACAGTATTCCATCCTCGACGGCCAGTCAGCCATCGGTGATCTTTTTGCTAGAGCTAAAGAGCTGGAAATGCCTGCATTAGCCATCACAGACCATGGAAACATGTACGGTGTCAAGGAGTTCCTGAAGGTAGCGAAGAAGTTCCCTGAAGTGAAGCCTATCATCGGCTGTGAGATCTATGTGACAAAGCACTACGACCACAAGCTGAAAGACAAGGATCACAGAGGATATTTCCACCTCATCCTTCTTGCCAAGAACTATCAGGGCTACAAGAATCTCATGAAGATAGTCTCCACAGGACACATCGAAGGAAAATACTATGATAAGCCGAGGGTATGTCATGAGATCGTGGAAAAACACGCTGAAGGACTCGTCTGCTGCTCTGCCTGCATCGCAGGAGAGATTCCAAGAGCAATCATTGCGGGCGACATGGCTGCTGCAGAAAAGGCCATAGAATGGCATAAAAGGGTATTCGGAGATGATTTCTATCTGGAAGTGCAGCAGCATAAGACCCTTATCCCAGGTCAGTCACAGGAAGTCTACGAGCATCAGCTCGTAGCAAACGAAGGCATATTTGAACTTGCTGCAAAGACAGGTACCAAGGTTGTCGCAACCAACGATGTACATTTCGTGCGCAAGGAAGACGGACCGGCACACGACCGTCTCATATGCTTGACCACCAATGCGAACCTTGACGATCCGGACCGCCTCAGATACACCCAGCAGGAATACCTCAAGAGCGAGGAGGAGATGCTGGACATGTTCTACAAGCACCCTGAGACTCTCAGCAATACTCTGGAAGTAGCGGAGAAGATAGAGGTGTTCAAGGTGGACAAGGACCCTATTCTTCCGAAATTCGACCTTCCGGAGGAATTTCTGGCTGATATTGACACCCATCTGGAGAAATACAAGAGCATCATCGATGAGGGTAGATGCGACAAGAGCGGCAACGAAAGAGGAGAGGAGTTCTGCCGTTCTGTGGCCTATCTTTGCCATCTTACATACGATGGAGCGCATTGGAGATACGGTGACACCCTTTCCGACGAACAGGCAGAGCGTATAGAATTCGAGCTCAAGACCATCTGCAAAATGGGATTCCCGGATTACTTCCTCATCGTCCAGGATTTCATTGCCGCAGCACGCAAAGAAGGCATCTCAGTGGGTCCGGGACGTGGTTCCGCAGCAGGATCTGCAGTAGCTTACTGCTTGAAGATCACCAATATAGACCCTATCAAATACGACCTTCTCTTCGAGCGTTTCCTCAACCCGGACCGTATCAACATGCCCGATGTCGACATCGACTTCGACGACGACGGACGTTATCGCGTATTCCAGTATATAGAAGAAAAATATGGCAAGGAACAGATATCACATGTGATCACCTATGGAACGATGGCCGCAAAGTCAGCCATCAAGGACGTTGCGCGCGTCAGCCGCATGTCCATAGAGGAATCCAACAGGCTCACAAAGATGATTCCGGACAAGCCTATCGTACAGATGGAAGATGCTGAAGATCCTTTCAATGAAGGAGACACTCTGGAAGAAGGACAGAAGCTGATAGAAAAGGACGTGGAGATTGACGATCCTGAAAACCCTGGAAGCAAGATAAAGGTCAGGAAGCAGTTCAAGAAATACAAGAAAGAGGTTTCATACAAACCGAAGCTCAAGAACTGCTATAAATTGATTCCTGAGCTTAAGGAAGAGCTCACAAACGGTGCAGAAGAGACCAAGGACGTGCTCAACTATGCAGCCAAGCTGGAAGGTTGCGTGCGTCAGACCGGAGTACATGCCTGTGCCATGATCATCGGAAGGAGCAACCTCACCGAATATATACCTATCTGTGTGGCCAACGACAAGCTCACCGGAGAGGAAGTGTGGGTATCGCAGTATGACGGCCACTATATCGAGGAGGTAGGAATGCTGAAGATGGACTTCCTCGGCCTCAGGACCTTGTCCATCATAAAGGAATGCCAGGCCAACATCAAGAAGCGTTTCGGCATCGAGTTCGACATAGAGAAGATTCCTATCGATGATAAGGAAACATATGAGCTTTACAGCCGCGGAGACACCACCAGCGTATTCCAGTTCGAATCTCCCGGCATGAAGGAATGGCTCATAAAGCTCCAGCCGACCCGATTTGAGGACCTCATCGCGATGAACGCCCTCTACCGTCCGGGTCCGATGGACTACATCCCTGACTTCGTGGAAAGAAAGCAGGGTCGCAAACCTATCGAATATGACCTTCCGGCAATGGAGGATATTCTCCAGGACACATACGGAATCACTGTATATCAGGAGCAGGTGATGCTTCTGTCCCGTAAGCTGGCGGACTTCACGCGAGGTGAGGCAGATACACTGCGAAAGGCAATGGGAAAGAAGATCATCGACCTTCTTAACTCATTGAAGGACAAGTTCATAAATGGAGGTATAAAGAACGGACATCCTCAGGAAATCCTTGAGAAGATCTGGAAGGACTGGGTAAAGTTCGCTTCATATGCCTTCAATAAGTCTCACGCAACATGCTATGCATGGGTGAGCTACCAGACCGGATGGCTCAAGGCACACTACCCTGCCGAATTCCAGGCTGCCAACCTGACCAAGAATCTCTCCAACATGGACGAGATCAAGAAGATCATGGATGACTGCAAGAAGAACGGCATCAAGGTACTGAATCCTGATATAAATGAGTCTGACTCGAAGTTCACGGTCAACAAGAAGGGAGAAATCCGTTTCGGACTGGGAGGTATAAAGGGATTCGGTGACAACATCGTGCGCGCAATCCTCGCAGAACGCGAAGAAAACGGCCTTTTTGCCGATATCTACGACTTTGTGGAGCGTATGTCCGGAACGGTGAACAGAAAGGCTTTTGAGGCACTTCTGCACTCCGGAGCATTCGACAGTTTCGGTATCAGCCGCAAGCAGTTCATGCTACCGTCCAAGAGCGAGGACACATTCCTTGACACACTCATAAGATACGGAGAGCTTTATAAGAAGGACAGCATGGAAAGCGCCGTTTCATTGTTCGGAGAGGTGGAGGAGCTCAAGCCGGAAAGACCTGATATCCCGTCTATGGTGGGAGAAGACGATGTTCTGGAAAGGCTCCAGCTGGAGAAGGACCTTGTGGGAATGTATCTTTCTTCTCACCCTCTGGACCAGTATGCATTCGAGCTGGAGAACTTCACCACATGTCAGGTGGGAGAACTCGAAGCCATCATAAGTGACTGTGAGACAAAGAAGATAAAGCAGAAAGCCAACATAGCCGGCTTCATTATATCAACTCAGGTCATGACCACCAAGACCGGACGTCCGTGGTCGAAGACCGTCATCGAGGACTTCAGCGGAAGCTATGAAATAGCCCTTTTCGGCAAGGATCATGAGAATTTCATGAGCTATATGCAGCTGCATAGCGCTATCTTCATCGAGGGTGATATCGAGGAAAAGTACTATATCAAACCGGAAGAAAGAGCTCAAGGAAAGACCTCGCCTTATGCGTTCAAGATCAAAAAGATAATGCTGCTCGGCAATGTGACCGACACATATGTGAAGGGATTCGCCATCAGCATTTCCACATCAATGCTGACCCCTGAATTCAGGGAGAAGCTTGTAAAAATGATAAAGAGGAACAAAGGCAACGTTCCGTTGACAATGTTCCTCAATGATCCTGAAAAAGGATGGAATATAGAATTCCTTTCGCGTAAGTTCCGTGTAGGAGTGACCGCAGACTTCATCAATGAACTGAATGAAATGCAGATCCGTTACAGCGTCCTTAAAAAATAAGCCTTGCCGAGACAGGATAGTGGTCAGATACAAACTTCCTGTCTTGGTATCTTTTTACAACAGTCTGATATTCAGGACATGAGCTGAATCCTGAGACATAGATATAGTCGATGATTCCGCTGCCTCTTCCCCATCCGTTGTATGTGTCGTGATTGTCTGTCACAGCAGCGATCTTCCTTGTGCTCTGCATCTTGGAATCGAGCTCCGCAAGGTTCGGATCATCGGGCTTCATGTTGAAGTCACCAGTAAGTACCATAGGATATCCTTCCGGATTTATCTCGCCGATCCTGTCCACGATGAGCTTGAGTCCGTTCTTCTGAGCCTCCTTGCCTTCGTGGTCGAGATGAGTGTTGACAAAATAGAATTTCTTTCCTGTCTTCTTGTCCTTCATAAGAGCCCATGTGGCTGTCCTGAAACATGCGGCATCCCAGCCCTTTGATGGCTTCTGAGGGGTCTCCGAGAGCCAGAATGTGCCCCACTTGAGCATGGAAACAGACTTCTTGTTCCAGAATATCGCCATATGCTCTCCTTCCTTCTTTCCGTTCTCACGTCCCACGCCCACATATTCATATCCGCACATCTCATTGATATAACGTACCTGATAATCAAGAGCTTCCTGCACACCGAACACATCCGGAGCCTGGTCGTCAAGCATCTCTCCGGTAGCAACATATCTCAATGACCATGAATTTGTACCGTCATTTGCTGATCCGAGTCTGATATTGTATGACATCACCTTCAGTCCTTCCGTTCCTTCATTTTCCTTCTTTGCCTGTGCGGCCTGCGGCAGCATGATAAGAGCCGCAAGGAAAAGCGCAAATAAATTTCTCATTTCTTAATTCGTTGAATATATCTACAAAATTAGCCTTTTTATTGTATTTTTGCATAAATACGATTCAAATATGGCAGAAGAAACATTCTCAGACCTCGGCAGAGTCGAGGCAATCGCGAAACTTTACGAAGGTACTCCTTACAAGCCTTTCCAGAGCAGCTGGTTCGAGACATCAGGCAAAAGCTATGTAGGTTCACATTCACGCACATTCCTTGAAGGAGTGGATTTCGACCTCACATACTTCCCTCTCAAGCACCTCGGATACAAATGCGTTACTGCGGTGACTGGAGAGCTCTATGCAGAAATGTCACATCCAAGGACTATGGACGTCCGTCTGGGAATCTCATCCAAGCTTGACTTCAAGCATATAAAGGAAGTGTGGGAAGGCATGACTGCGGCAGCAAAGGAGCACGGATACAAGCAGGTCACCCTGGATCTGGTGCCGTCACCTAACGGCCTGTCAGTCAGTGTTTCCGCGACTGGAGAGACCACTCTTCTCATGGCAAAGAGGCGTCCTGCTGCAAAAAGCATGGACCTTATCTGCGTATCGGACAATCTCGGAGCTGCATTCATGGGATTCCAGGTGCTGGAGAGAGAGAAACGCGCCTTCGAAAAGAGCGGGGATGCAAAGGCTCAGCCGAAGCTGGATGACTACAAGAACCTCATAGGAGCATATCTGAAACCGCAGATCAATCCTCAGATCATCAATATGCTGGAAGAGACCGAGATCATGCCTTCATACGGCTATCTCGTGACAAGAGGTCTTGCAGATGCAGTGAAGCGCCTGGTACGCGACAGCGGTCTGGGAGCCAAGATCTATGTAGACAAGCTTCCATTTGCCGGCAAGACCTTCGAGCTCGGCAAGGAAATGAACATAGATCCTATGTCAGCTGCACTCAACGGAGGAGAGGATTACCGTCTTCTGTTCACTATTCCTATAGGAAAGCATGAGAAGTTCCGTCATGATTTCCAGACATTCGACGTGATCGGACATCTTGCCAAGCCTGAAGTGGGAGCAGTGATCGTGACTCCTGACGGAGTGGAGCTTCCGATGAAGGCTCAGGGTTGGAAAAATGAATAACACTTAAACTTATAATGGTATGAAATTGATTTTCAAGACATTGCTCATCGGAGCAGTCCTCTGCCTTGCAGGTCAGACAGCATCTGCGCAGACACTCAAGGATATCCTTGGCAAAGTAAAGAACAATTCCACAGTGTCCGACATAGTGGAAAAAGTCACAGGCATCGACATCTCCAAAGGTGACATCAAAGGTACATGGAACTACACAGGTTCTGCCGTGAAGCTTGAGAGCGAGGATCTCGTGAAGAGTGCGGCCGCCGGAGTAGCTGCCACCCAGATTGAAAAGAAGATGGATGAATATCTTGCAAAGGCAGGACTTCAGGGAGGTGCGTTCAGCTTCACTTTCAATGAGGACAACACTTTCACCACTACTGTAAAAAGCAAGACCTTCAACGGTACATATACATTCTCGGAAGAGGATGCCGTAATCAACCTCAAATATGGAAAGAGCCTCAAGTCCACTGGCGTGACCGCCACAGCCCAGCTCAACGGTACCACACTCGAGCTCCTTTTCAAGGCTGACAAGCTCCTCGACCTGATCGGAAAGCTTACCTCAGCGACCAGCAATTCGACTCTCAAGACAATCGGAACCCTTGCAGGTCAATATGACGGCATGAAGATCGGTCTTGAACTCCAGAAATAAGTTCATCACATAAAATCTGTTATCTTTGCCTTCAAGTCTGAACACCGTGGTTCGGTAGAGTTCCACAACGCGATATGGGTATAGTCGTATAAGCCCGTATTGCGTTTTTTTGTTTTTACGACGTAAGAATCTTTTAAATAACAGAATAACATGGAAAATACATTACAACCATTGAAGATCGAATCGATGATCTATGAGATCAGAGGGCAGAAGGTGATGCTGGACAGGGATCTGGCGAAGATGTATGGGGTTGAAACGAAGGTCCTGAATCAGGCTGTCAAAAGAAACATGAAGAGGTTCCCGGAGGATTTCATGTTTCAATTGACTCCGGAGGAATACGGTATCTTGAAGTCACAATTTGTGACATCAAGTTGGGGTGGAACCAGAAAACTGCCATATGTGTTTACAGAACAAGGACTGGCAATGTTATCCGGTTTATTGAATAGCGATGTGGCTATTAAAGTAAATATAGCCATCATGCGGACGTTTGTAGCCATCCGCAATCATCTTTACACAACTCAAAGATTCACATCCGAGCTAGAAGCTATCAAGGCAAAACTGGAGCTTCTGGAGAGAAACGACGAGGACAATCTCGAAGCGATAAATGACCTTTCGGAAGACATGAGACAGGAAATAGACACCATCTATCAGGCGATTGCGGCTCTGTCCGTCAAAGAACCGACGCAGAAGGAGCCAGAAAGGCAGAAGATAGGATTCAAGACCTCAAAGGATAAGTAATATAACAAACAACAGTACGGATATACAAGGTGACATGCCACCCCCGGCTAGGGGGTGCCTCCCGACAGGGAGGTGGGGGTCACCGGTATATCCGTACTGTTGTCTGTTGAAAAGATCTCTACTTCAGCTTCTTGAGGATATTGCTGAGGTTCACTTCCTTAGAGATGATTGCGTGGAGAGCCTCGATCTTTACGCGCTCCTGCTGCATGCTGTCACGATGACGGATTGTAACACAGCGGTCGTTGAGTGAATCGTGGTCGATAGTCACGCAGAATGGTGTTCCGATAGCATCCTGACGACGGTATCTCTTACCGATGGAATCCTTCTCGTCATACTGGCAGTTGAAGTCGTACTTGAGCTCATCCATGATCTCGTGTGCGAGCTCTGGAAGACCGTCCTTCTTGATGAGCGGAAGCACTGCAACCTTAACCGGTGCGAGAGGTGCAGGAATGCTGAGCACTACGCGGCTCTCACCGTTCTCGAGCTGCTCCTCCTTGTATGAGTGAGAAAGTACGGCAAGTACCATACGGTCAACACCGATAGAAGTCTCCACAACATATGGAACATAGTTCTCTCCGAGCTCCGGATCGAAGTACTGGATCTTCTTTCCAGAGAACTTCTGATGGTTTCCGAGGTCAAAGTCAGTACGTGAGTGGATACCCTCAAGCTCCTTGAAGCCGAACGGGAAGCGGAACTCGATGTCTGTAGCTGCATTTGCATAGTGAGCGAGCTTGTCATGATCGTGGAAACGATAGTTCTCGTCACCCATTCCGAGTGCCTTATGCCATGCCATACGGTTCTCCTTCCACTTTGCAAACCAGTCGAGCTCTGTACCAGGCTTGATGAAGAACTGCATCTCCATCTGCTCGAACTCCCTCATACGGAAGATGAACTGACGCGCAACGATCTCATTTCTGAATGCCTTTCCGATCTGAGCGATACCGAAAGGAATCTTCATACGGCCTGTCTTCTGTACATTAAGATAGTTCACAAAGATACCCTGGGCAGTCTCAGGACGAAGGTAGATCACGTTCGCACCTTCTGTCACGCTACCCATCTGAGTGCTGAACATAAGATTGAACTGACGTACTTCTGTCCAGTTCTTTGTACCTGAAATCGGACATGCGATCTCGCAGTCGATGATGATCTGACGGAGTTCAGCAAGATCATTTGCATTGAGGGCATCAGCCATTCTCTGATGAACCTCATCGATCTTCTTCTGGTTTCTGAGGACATTAGGGTTTGTAGCCTTGAACTGAGCTTCGTCAAAAGCCTCGCCGAACTTCTTTCTTCCCTTCTCCACATCCTTCTCGATCTTCTCCTCGAGCTTGCCGATGTAGTCCTCGATGAGAACGTCAGCGCGATATCTCTTCTTCGAATCCTTGTTGTCGATAAGAGGATCATTGAAGGCACCTACGTGTCCGGATGCCTCCCACGTACGCGGATGCATGAAGATTGCGGCATCAATACCCACGATATTCTCGTGAAGTCTTGTCATAGCCTCCCACCAATACCTTTTGATGTTGTTCTTGAGCTCAGAACCGAGCTGTCCGTAATCATAAACGGCACCAAGACCATCGTAAATCTCACTTGAAGGGAAAATGAATCCATACTCCTTGCAATGAGCTACGAGAATTTTAAAAAGTTCTTCCTGTGTCATAATAGTATTATAGTTTATTATTAATTTCTCTCAACGGGATCATAACGAAATCCCTCTCATACATCAGCCTGTGCGGAACAGTCAGCTCCGGACAATCAATCTTATTGTCTCCGAAGAGCAATATATCTATGTCTATCGGACGGTCCGTATAAAGCCTTTCCCCTTTCTCATCATACTGCGGCCCGCCTATTCTTCCCATCCGCCTCTCGATATCCTTGCATATCTCCAGAATCATCAGTCCTTCAGCCTCCGGATTATACCCTTCCGGAAGGTCCAGTTCATAAAGCACAACCGCATTCATGAACTTCTGCTGTGACTCAAAACCCCAAGGATCCGTCTCAATCAGCGAAGAAATGGCCTTATAAGGCGTTTTCAGCTCCACATTGAGCATTGATACCGCATGCTCTATATTAAGTTCCCTGTCGCCTTGATTTGAGCCCAGGCCTAGGTAAAGCTCAACCTTGTTCCTTTCCTGATGTCTTGTCTCTCTTCTTCCGTCCCACATCATCCTCTCCTCTTCGGAAGTTCAGTCGTCAAGACCAAGCTCCACTAGAGCCTCCTCCGACATCCTGCTCTTGTCCCAGACCGGCTCGAATACCAGATCCACCTTCACGCTTACCACTCCCGGAACATCCTCGACAGCCGTCTTGACCTGCTCCATCACATAGTCAGCCATAGGACAGTTAGGCGCAGTCAGGGTCATCTGGATGTACACATTATGGTCATCGTCGACCTTCACCTCGTAAATCAGTCCGAGATCATACACATTCACCGGAATCTCAGGGTCATAAACCTGCCTGAGAGCCATGATTATATCTCTTTCAAGTCTCATCTTTCTTTCTTTATCTTCCACTGCCACCTCGGCAGATTTCTTCTTAATCCAATCCTTCAGTCCCATAATTCTTCGCCACTTCTCTGATCTTCGCGATCATTGACACCAGTCCGTTAGCCCTAGTAGGAGACAGATTCTCCTTCAACCCGATCTTCTCCACCACAGAGAAATCAGACGAAAGTATCTCCTGCGGAGTCCTGCCGGAATAAAGCCCTATAAGCAGGGAAATGATTCCCTTCGTGATAATAGCATCACTGTCCGCCTTGAACACGATCTTCCCGTCCTCAAAGCTATAGTCGAGCCATACCCTTGACTGACATCCCTTGATCAGCCTATCTTCGGTCTTTGCAGACTCAGGATAATCATCGAGATTCTTTCCGAGCTCTATCAGATATTCATATTTATCCAGCCACTCTTCATACATCGAGAACTCCTCGACAATGGCGTTTTCAGCTTCTATCAGTGTCATATCAACATATCAATCGCCCTGTTCAGGCATTTAACAAAATATTCAGCCTCCTCCATCGTATTGTACGGAGCAAGAGAAGCTCTGAGCATACCCGTGACTCCGAATCTGTCCATCAACGGCTCCGCGCACATCTGACCCGACCTCACTGCAACACCCATCTTATCCAGAATAAGCGCCAGATCTTCGTGATGAACTCCTTCCACCACGAAGGAAAAAAGCGGAATCTTCTCATCAGATGTTCCACGAGGAACACCGAAGAGCCTTATCCTCTCATCCTCCATCAAAGTCTCAAGAAGATAATCCCTTATTCCATCGTTATACTTCACTAACTCATTATCATTCAATAAGTTAATACATTCTATAGCTGGTTTTAAAGTTGCTGCAGAAGCAAAATTCTGCGTGCCTGCCTCGAATTTCATTGGAAGAGGGGCATAAGTGGTTTCCTTGAAACTCACATTACCGACCATCTCGCCGCCGCCCATATACGGAGGCATCTGATCCAGCCACTTCTTCTTTCCATAAAGCACTCCTGTTCCGGTCGCAGCATATAGCTTATGACCTGAAAACACGTAGAAATCGCAGTCCATCTTCTGCACATCCACCTTGCAGTGAACAGCTCCCTGTGCCCCGTCTACCAGCACCGGCACTCCCCTCTCATGACAGATCCTCACCACTTCTTCGACCGGATTAACGATTCCGAGAACATTGGAAATATGAGTTACGGCCATGACTCTTGTCCTGTCTGTAATCAGTCCGGCAAGGAGATCCATCCTCAGATGGCCTGAATCATCAACTGGAAGCACCTTCAGCGAAGCCCTTTTTCTCTGGCACATCAACTGCCATGGAACTATATTGGAATGATGTTCCGCCTCGGTCACTATGACCTCATCTCCCTCATGGACAAAAGCCTCACCGAAAGAATAAGCCACAAGATTTACAGAAGCAGTGGTACCGCTTGTAAAAATAACTTCTTCACGAGACCCGGCATTAAGAAAATCCTTTACCGCGTCCCTTGCGCCCTCATATGCCTGAGTAGCCTCATCCGCCAGTCTGTGGACAGCCCTATGGATGTTCGCATTGGACTCAGAAGTAATCTTATTCCACAAGTCAATCACCGACTGAGGGCGCTGGCTTGTAGCTGCATTATCGAAATAAACCAGATCCTTCCCGTACACTTTACGGGAAAGAACAGGAAACATATTTCTGATTTCATTTACGACCATAGTCCAATTACTTACGAACCTGCAAATTTAGCAAAAACAATGTTTTCTTTTGCAGATAATTTCATAATTTTGTCAGAGAGATAAAAAACATACCAAAATGATCGACTACATCAAAGGAAATATCGCAGAAATCAATCCTACGGAAGTGATTCTCGAATCATACGGAATAGGATACAGAATCCTGATTTCACTGCAGACATACGAAGGACTGAACGGAAAGTCGGAAGCTAAAGTATACATCCACCACTATCTCAGAGAAGACGAAGAACTGTACTACGGATTTGCAGGAAAAGACGAACGCGAACTTTTCAGACTGCTGATCGGAGTATCCGGAATCGGAGCATCTACCGCCAGAATGATGTTGTCATCCCTCACCTCGGACGAAATACGCAATGCTATTCTTGCAGAAGACATCAACAAGATCAAAAGCATAAAGGGAATCGGCCTGAAGAGCGCACAGAGACTTATCCTGGAACTTAAGGACAAGGTAGTGAAAGGAGCAGGGGCAGAAAGCACAGTACTCTTCTCATCAGCAGCGAACCCAGCAGCAGACGAAGCCACCACAGCCCTCGTCATGCTCGGTTTCACAAAGGCCAACGTCAATAAGGCTATTGCAGCTGTTCTGAAAGAAAAGCCATCTGCAAGCCTCGAAGAAATCATCAAGCTTTCGTTGAAAAGACTGTAAAGAAATTACATGGATAAAAAGAAAAGTGTTCCACGTGGAACACTTTTCTTTTTATCTTCCAAAATAAACCAAGAGCACAGAGATGTCTGCAGGAGATATTCCAGATATTCTAGAGGCCTGTGCGATGGTCCTTGGAGCATATCTCTTCAGCTTCTGGCGGCACTCAATGGACAGACTCTCTACCCTATCGAAGTCAAAATCTTCTGGAATCACAAGATTCTCGAGCCTCATTATCTTATCAGCCATCTGCTGCTCACGCTGGATATAACCCTTATACTTGATTGCGATCTCGCAAGAATCCAGGATTTCCCTCTTATAATTTGAATCTACCTTGCTATTCAGAAAATCAGAATCAAGGATCGAAACAGGATATTCAGTATTGAACTTCAAAACATAGGAAGCATCATAATAAGAAGAACCCGAATAGGATTCTGAGAATGACGATGTCATGGAAGCATACGAACCATAGTCCAAGAGGTCAGAATACTCTACTCCATCTGCCAAGACACCCTTGATCGGAGATTCGAAAGCCTTGTCCAAATCAAGATTTGCTTTGTTAAATGTTCCACGTGGAACCAAATCAAACATATCATCAAGCTTGACCTGTGGACGTGAAACCA
This sequence comes from Bacteroidales bacterium, assembly GCA_017561265.1. The sequence goes on along the minus strand of JAFZDJ010000004.1, from coordinate 96,593 downwards.
GATCAGATATACGCTTTCTACAATCTACAACCGAGGTTCCTACTGAAGATAGATAGTCATTTACATAGTCAGGCTTCAATGAAACCGAGTCAAAGAACTCATTGAATTCTGACACTGTTTCATATTTTCTCATGGTATAGTCATACCTGAACTTATCTGCCAATCCGGCATCAAAAGAAATAGGGGTAAGCCTGAAATCGGCATTATCCTGCCTCAGGAGCGTTCTATACTCAGCCCTCGATGTAAACATCCTGTAAGGCTCATCGACTCCCTTGGTGATAAGATCATCGATCAAGACGCCGATATATGCCTGATCTCTCTTCAATATGAACGGATCCCTGCCCGCCACCTTAAGATGAGCATTCATTCCGGCAATCAGACCCTGGGCTGCTGCCTCTTCATATCCGGTAGTTCCGTTGATCTGTCCGGCGAAGAAGAGATTCTCAATATTCTTGAGCTCAAGTGTCGGCTTGAGCTGAGTCGGATCGAAGTAGTCATATTCAACTGCATATGCCGGACGATAGACCTTGGCATCCTCCAGGCCCTTGATATGATGTAGAGCCTCCATCTGTACATCAAGAGGAAGAGAGGAAGAAAATCCCTGGAGATAATATTCATTCGTTCCCCTACCCTCCGGTTCGAGGAAGAGCTGATGTTCGGTCTTGTCAGCGAAAGTTCTGAGCTTGTCCTCAATGCTCGGACAGTAACGCGGACCTATACCTTTGATCATACCTGAGAAGAGAGGCGAATCCGCAAAGCCGCTCTTGAGGATGTCATGGACTTCCTGATTGGTATGCACGACGAAACATGGCATCTGAGGAGTTCCGTTCTGTGCAGTGGAAAGGAAAGGAAGGTATGAGAACTTTTCCGGATCCTCATCTCCGAACTGATGGAGAAGTCTTGAAGTATCCACAGAAGAAATGTCGATACGAGGTGGGGTACCTGTCTTCATTCTGGCTGTAGTTACTCCCATCTCAACCAGCTGCTGGGTCAGACCATGAGAAGGAAGCTCACCGATCCTTCCTCCCTCGAACATATTGCGTCCGATGAAAAGACGACCGTCAAGGAAGGTTCCGGCAGTGAGAATAACCGTCTGAGAATTGAATATTGCACCGGTTGTCGTACGTACGCCCGAAATTTTCGAACCATCGAAAAGAAAACCGATGACAGAATCTTGGTAAAGGTCTAATTTACAGGCACTTTCGAGGATTTTTCGCCAGTACATGGAAAACTGGTTCTTATCACACTGCGCACGAGGGCTCCACATAGCAGGTCCCTTTGATCTGTTCAGCATCCTGAACTGAAGAGTAGAAGCATCAGTAATGATACCTGTGTAACCTCCGAGAGCATCTATCTCTCTGACTATCTGACCTTTAGCTATACCTCCGATAGCAGGATTGCAGGACATCTGGGCAAACTTGTTCATATCCATGGATATAAGAAGCACAGACGATCCCATCCTGGAAGCGGCCATTGCAGCCTCACAACCAGCATGTCCTCCGCCGACAACTATGACATCATAGAATTTCCTCATATCAGACAAGTTCCCTGAGTGAAAGATAATAATTTTCCTTTGCCCTCATCTGAGCAATGTCCTCGTCACAATGATCATCGTATCCGATCAGATGAAGAATACCATGAACTATCACTCTGTGGAGTTCGTCCTTGAAGTCAGTTCCATATTCTATGGCATTTTCACGTACGGAATCCACACTTATGAAAAGGTCACCGGAAAGTCGGTCACCTTCACAATAATCAAATGTGATGATGTCTGTGAAATAATCATGCTGCAGATATTTCTGGTTGACATCAAGTATATAGTTGTCCGAACAGAAGATGATCGATATGTCTCCGATGCGCCTGATCTCGCTTTCAGCTACGAGTCTAAGCCAACGGTTATTCAAGGTTTTTCCCTTGAAAATGAAATCTGTGTCCTCAAAAAAATAAGAAATCATGCCTTAAAATTTTCTGCAAAGCTACAAAATGTACAAAAAGTTTGAAATAAAAAATATAATTTCTAACTTTACCGGGCAAAATGGAAAATAAAAACTAACGATCAATATGGAAATCAAAAAATCAGAAAAGGCCAGCATGGAGAACAAGAAGCTCCTGTTCCTTGAAATCGGACTTGTAGTTTCGCTTGCGATCACTTATTTTGCATTCGAGTGGACACAGAAAGAGACTAAGGTTGCAATGCTCGACGACACCGCTGAGGTAGTTCTCGAGGAGGAAATCATTCCAATCACTCAGGAGACTCCGCCGCCGCCACCAGCAGCACCGAAGATTCCTATCCTTTCAGACCAGATCGACATCGTTGACGACGAGATCGAGCTTGAGGATGACATGTTCATGAACCTTGAGGACGATGCAAGCCTCGGAGTTGAGATCATGGACTATGTAGAGGTTGAAGAGGAAGTTGTTGAAGAGGAAGCTATTCCTTTCCAGCTCGTAGAGGAGAAGCCTTCATTCCAGGGTGGTGATGCAAACCAGTTCTCAAAGTGGGTGAACCAGAGACTTGTTTATCCTGAGATCGCAAAGGAGAACGGTGTACAGGGTCGTGTTACTCTCCAGTTTACTGTAGAGAAGGACGGAACAGTTACAAAGGTAAAGGTTCTTCGTGGTGTTGACCCGTCACTTGACAAGGAGGCTGTACGCGTAGTTTCAATGTCTCCAAAGTGGAAGCCAGGAAAGCAGAGAGACCGTGCGGTTCCTGTAACCTACACCTTCCCAGTTATCTTCCAGTTGAGATAATTATTTGAATATAAAGATATTGTAAGGCCGACCAAACGATTTGATCGGCCTTATTTTTTCAAGAATCCTGAATAAGTGAAGGATATATATAATAATAGAAATGGCAAAAATTACAGAAGAGCAGCACAATGAAAGGGCCGTATTCGTCGGTGTGATAAAGCAGGGAGACGAAGAACGCCAGATTATGGAATACCTCGACGAGCTTGAATTTCTTGCAGAGACTGCTGGCGCGATCGGAGTGAAGAAATTCATCCAGAAGGTAGATAGACCTGACTCAAGAACATATATCCGCAGCGGAAAGCTTCAGGAAATAAAGGAATATATAGAGGAGAACGAGATCGAAGTTGTGATCTTTGACGACGAGCTCTCCCCTACCCAGCTCCGTAATATCGAGCGCGAACTGAACATCCGCATCCTCGACAGAACCAATCTCATCCTCGACATCTTCGCGCAAAGAGCGAAGACTGCATATGCCAAGATGCAGGTGGAACTCGCTCAGTACCAGTACCTTCTTCCACGACTCACAAGGATGTGGACACACCTTGAAAGACAGAAGGGAGGTATCGGTATGCGTGGTCCGGGAGAGACCCAGATCGAGACAGACCGCCGTATAATCCAGGACAAGATTTCGAAGCTGAAGGAGCAGCTGAAGAAGGTGGACAAGCAGATGGCTTCACAGCGCGGAAACAGGGGTTCTCTGGTGCGTATTTCGCTCGTCGGATATACGAACGTAGGTAAGAGTACTTTGATGAATTTATTGGCTAAAAGTGACGTTTTTGCGGAAAACAAGCTGTTCGCTACTCTTGACACAACAGTGCGTAAGGTCGTGATAGAAAATGTACCATTCCTTCTGAGCGACACCGTAGGATTCATCAGGAAACTTCCTCATCAGCTGGTCGAGGCTTTCAAGAGTACACTGGACGAGGTTCGTGAGGCGGACATCCTTATGCATGTGGTGGACATATCGCATCCTAACTTCGAGGAGCACATAAAGGTTGTGGAGGAGACATTGAAGGACATCAAGGCTATCGATAAGCCTATATTCGTGGTATTCAACAAGATAGACGCTTATAGATACGAGGAATATGATGAGTTTTCTCTTACTCCTAAGCAGCAGATAAACTACACTCTCGAGGAGTTCAAGAACAGCTGGATCGCAAGGGAGAACACTCCGTGCATCTTCATTTCCGCAAGGGAGAAGATAGGTATCGACAAGCTCCGAGGAGACCTCTACAAGATGGTGGCCGAGATCCATGCCGGACGTTATCCTTTCGATAACTTTCTCTGGTAATATTACCACTGGTAATCCCCTTAGGATTTCCATTACCGATTATCCGGCAGACAGAACATCGCCTCGCGGAATACAACCCCCTCCGGGGGCCAACGCTCGGCTCACGTTCTGCCTGCCGGATAATCGTATAAAGATTTCACGTCATTCTCCGATATACGTCATTCCAGGATCCATGTCATTCCTGGATCCGACCGGGAATCTCTCCAGAACAGGTATCTCCATACAAACTCCCCGTCAGCGGCTCGCTGCGCAAAAGCATAGGGATATGCTTCGCTCGCCTGCTGACGGGGAGTTTGTGTGAAAAAGGAAGACGGAAGCGGATGTCCGAAGACTGTCATTAAACCGCAACATGAAAATGTCCGTCTTCCCGAGTATACCATAATATAAGAAAGGTGCAGTCCAACCCGCACCTCCCTAAGCTTACCAGGGCTCGATCGAATGACAGGTCGTCCTGCACCAAAGGTACAAGACCACCTATCGCCCTATCGATCATTCTTTGTCTGGTAATTTAGGGAGGTGACGATAGGGGTATATAATATGTATGTAAAAACTGAATATCAGATTCAACCTTAGACGCAAATATACGAAATATCTCTGGAAAATAGCTATCTTGCATGATAAAACAAGATCGTATGAGAAAGCAGATGATATTTGCAATAACCACTTTAGTACTTATATTTTCCGGGTGTTCAACAAGGCAGACAGCCCTTCTTCTGAATGATGTAGAGTCATATATAATGGAACGTCCGGACAGTGCTCTTGTTGTTCTTGATTCGATAGATAGGGGGCTTCTTACAACTGACCGCCTCAAGGCTCATCATGCCCTTCTGCATGCTACGGCTCTTGATAAGAATTTCATAGATGTTACCGACGATTCTCTTGCCGGTGTTGCCCTTAATTATTATTCTCGTAAAGGGCCTGAAAAGAATGAAGCCCGCGCACAGTACTACCTAGGTCTTTCCTATTATTATGCAGGAGACTACAATAAAGCCATTCTTGAATTTACGAAAGCAGAAAAAGTGGCGGAGAGGAGTGACAGTCTATACTGGGGATTTGTCAAAATGTTGCAGGCTTCTACATATGCAAAAACTTACAATGAAAGAGAAGCATGTGAACACTTTAAGCAAGCCAATTCAATATATACATCCTTATCTGAGAAATATTATATAAATGTTTCTGAGCTGAGTCTGGCAAGATCATACATAAACAATGATGAATTTGTTAGCGCTGACTCGATTTTATGCAGACTGATTGAGGATGAAGACGTTGATTCAAAGATCCGTTATTCTGCGATGGCTGAAAGAGCATTTGCGTTGATATCAAAACTTGATTCTCAATACAATGACGTTATAACTCTTTATGAAAATATAATAGATGATAAAGTCACGTCTGTAATGACGTTAAAGCATTATTGGACATATGCTTATGCTTTGGAGAAAGCAGGGAGGTATAATGTTTCACAACCTTTGATATCGCAACTCTCCCAAATTGATACAAGTGGCAATGCCTATTATTGGCGTTATAGAATCGCTCAGGCACATGGAAATATTCCGGAAAGCCTGTTAATGTTGGAACAGTCAGTAACTAAGAATAATACAGAAGTTACGGATATGCTTAAACAGTCTCTTGCGCTATCTCAAAGAGATTATTACGAATCTCAATTCAGAGAATCCTCTTTGAAAATACGTGTGAAAAATCAGGTAATTATATTTGTCTTTATATTATCTGTTCTAATTATTCTTGTGATTGTTCTATGTGTTCAGAAATATCTATCCGAACATAGGCAGGAAAAGGAAAATCTTCTCGAATATGCAGAGGAGATAAGTCGTCAGCTCTCTCAATACAAGGATGAGGACTATCCTATGTTGAAGAAACGTTTCATATCTCTGTACAAATCTCGTTTTGAAACATTGGGAACCCTATGCGGTCAGTATCTTCAGGATAGAAACCGCGATGACATAGAGAAGGTAATGTTCCAAAAAGTAATCTTACTCATAGAAGATATAAGGAATGATAAGGTTCGTAAAGCCAAGTTTGAATCCGTTTTGGATTCAGAACTTGACGGAATAATGACAAGATTCCGTAATGAGATTCCAAAGTGCAAGGAATGGGAGGTGACTATGTTCGGTTATCTTGTCGCTGGATTTGATTCCACTACTATCTCCCGTCTGATGAACCTATCCTTGGATCAGGTCTATTCCTATAAACGTCGCCTAATTCATAAGATAGAAAACAAGAATCCAGAGCATGTTTCTCAATTTCTTGAAATGTTGAACTGACAAAGTCAGTCTTTTCTTATTTTATAACTATATGATATTCAATATATTTATAAAAAGTGTCAGATTTATTTTTCTGACACTTTTGTATTGTATTGATAATCAATGTAGTATAAAGTGAAGTTTTTGAATTTTGTCAGACGATTTTCCTTTAATTATTAGACGAAATGTTTTTTCTCTAAATAAATTTGAATGTCATTAAACCAATAAACATGAGAAAAACACTATTACTACTGGCCTTGCTGTTGCCATTCTTCGCATTCGATATGAGTGCGGATGACGAAACTGCAGTCATGAAGATTCCTCTTTATTCAGAGGAAGGAACTAACCTAAACAGAAGTATCGGGATTCTTCCGGTCGAATGTCATTACTTAGGCATGATGAACTCCGTCGTGACGACCGTCTGGTCAGACCTAGGCGAGGTAGTCCTCACAGTTACCAACTGCTCGACTGGCAATGTATGGTACGACACATTCGACTCCACCCAGGAGCCTAAGACAGCGCTCGCTCTTTCAGGAGAGCCAGGCATCTACGAAATCGTATACATCACCGAAACCGGTGACATTTACGAAGGAAGTTTTATTCTTTAATTAGGATAACGTATGAAGAAGATATTGTATTCACTTATTATATTCACTTTGGTGATTGCATGTCAGAAAGAAGATAACTTCATGACGGAAATCTCTGAATATGAAAATCCAGTTGAAAGCAAAAGCATTGAGGAAATCTTGACTTCGAAAGCTGTGATTGGTAAGAAATTGCCTAATCCGTATTCCGTGGATATAATGAAACAGGCTTTCAATAATCTCAAAATGGAGACAAAATCAGGCCTTGCAGAAGATTGTATCGAAGCTACTCATCATTATATTGTATTCAAGCCTAGCTGCCATGCTCATTATCGTTCATTAATTATGGACGAAGAATTGGATTTTTATCCATATCCTCTAGATCATGAAGTTTCTGACGGATGGGTTGTACTTGATCCGGATCCAGAATATTCTACTAATGGATATCAGCACAGATGGGGATATGTACCTGTTGAAAAAGATCTTTCCCATATCGAATGTCCTTATGAAATTCTTTATGACATTTATGCTCCGGATGAAGAAGTATACACAAAATCACTTATTTCTGAATCTCTTTACGAACAATTGGAACAGGAGGCACATGCAATTTGCGGAATGGAATTGGTTCCTATCTCAGCGACTAAAGCAGAGGATGTTACTCCAAGCGGTAATATTACATATAGAGACTCAACATTACAAATGTACACAGGATGCTATGGTATGAGTGTTAGGGCAAACAGACTTACAAAAAAAGCATACGGACATTGTGATGAAAATGGAGATTTCGTTTGTGATGATTCATTTAAATATAATTGGACCTATAATGTGTATTTCAGTAGAACTGATTTTGAAATGAGACGGGATACTTCAAATGAAGAATTCTTTTTAAAATTTTCAGGCTACCACGGTCCTTTAAATTTAGTATTTAGATCTTATGATCCGTCTTCCGAGTATTATGATTGCGTATTTTATTGTGAAATACTAAAAGCTGCATGTCAATACTATTACGGAGATATCTATGGTTTGGAAAGGCCACCGATGAAAGATGAACTTTCTGATAGACTATATATTCATGCATGTAGATACAGTGATTCAGGAGGAGCCTCTGGGTATTTTTATAGTAATGAAAGAAGGCCTCATATTTCAATATTTAGAGATAATTCTGATGGAAGAAGAGCCTCTATTGAAGTGTTCGGCTCAGTAATTCATGAACTCACCCATGGAGTACATTGGAAAAAACTTGGCAATGACTCATTTAATTCATCTGAAGATATTGTAAAAGAAAGTTTGACAAGAGCTATTCAATGGTATCTGACAACAAACACCTATAACGGATATACCTATACACTGTCATATAATAATATATATACTGGATTAATAAAAGATATGATTGACGATGATGGAATATGCTGTGGAAATCCCTCTGTATCAGAAAATATATCAGGATTTAATATTGTAGAATTGGAAAATTATTTCACATATGATTTATCATATAACTATATTCGTATTTTAATAGAAAATAATAGTGATGTGAATACAAATGAACTAGAAAGATTATTTGATTATTGGAAATATTGCGGTAGTGGATCGTTAAATGAAACATATAATTAATCATTATAAATAAAAATATATAGTAAATTTGTACATAACACATTAAAAGATTCGATCATGAAGATAAAACTACTCAGCCTGATTTTCATTGCAGGATTCGTGTCCTGCCAGAAAGAGTTTACTCATGTTTTTGCAGACCCTATAAAGTATGAGGATTATTTCATAAACAACACATCGAAGGATGTTTCCATAGGCTGCTATAGCGTCGATAATGGTCAGTTGATTGAAATGGTGAAGGTCGAAGCTGGGACAAAGGCGATGCTGGAGAAGAACAGAATGTATGAACTTGGTGAGGACTTCGATGTATTTGATGTATGGTCGTTCAGCCAAAGGGACAGGGCTGTGCTGATATTTTCCGATGGAAAAAGAATCGAATGTATGAACGATCCATCATCTGCCGACCGTTTCTTTTCGTCTGCTGAAACTACAGAAGGAAGAGATACGACGAAAGGAAAACACAACGAATGGTTTGTAGAACACAAGTATGTCTGTGACTACACCATCACCCCTGAGATCTACAATATGGCTGAGTGATGGGGATTATCGGCATGCAACTAATTTAGATTCAAAAGCACGAAAAAGGCCTTATTCGTGCTTTTGACGTTGAAAAATCCGATTAAAAGCACAGAAATGGTGGTTTTAGTGCTTTTGAGCCGACTAACGGATGAAATAAAGCCAACTTGTACGCAGTCTTTTCAGATGAAACAGAACATATCAGTAAGAAACTTCAAATTTTTCAGGATATGAGAGTGTCAAGAATCATAGCAGGAATACTGGCGGTCGTGGTGGGGCTTTCGTCATGTGTGCGTGATGTTATCATGGATGCTAAGGAGAAGCCGAAAGTGGTCGTGTCGTGCATTCTGAGCAATGATCCTGTGCAGAGATTGAATCTGTCGTTTACAAAGGGGGCCTCATTGAGCGAGGCTCCCCCTTTGACAGAAGCTGTGGCTACACTTTATGACCTTTCATTGCATAACGAAATGGAGGCCGTGGGGAATTTTCAGAGGCAGAGCGACGGAGAATGGACTCTGGACTATGAGGCAGTGCCGGGACATGAATACCGTCTGGAAGTGAATGTGCCGGGATACGAAATAATCCATGCTGAGCAGCAGATGCCGTCGGATGCGCCAGATGTGGAAATTAGTGGTTTCAGTAATATAAATAATTGTGTTGAACCTTGGTCCGGTTGGGTATACAAACCTGATCCAGCTGGTGATTGGATATGGTCGGTATGGCCTGAAGATGAAGAGCAGCCTCACTATGAGACTATATATTTCTTGAAGTCAGCAGCACCCGTATGGATATGTGCGATGAATTACAACAAGGATACGGGACGCCATGAACCGGCCGAATATATATGCACAAATGCAGAAGCAGACGTGATAAACATTACGGACAAGGTCTATGAACCGCTGAAAAAGGATGTCCCTATGCCGTTCAAACTTTCAAAACTGGGAGAACAGCAGATTTCTCCTGAGGTTTTCTACAACGCACATCAGACTGAACTGTATCCTTCTCTCGAAGGAAGACAGTTATACAGATCCTACATACGTCTTGCGAAAGGAAGGCAGATATTTTCCATTTCAGCAAGCTTTACTGGAGAATATTATGAAGGTGACTATAATCAGGTAAGTTTAGGAATAAGAAATCAGGAATTCATTGAAGACAAAGGATATATATGTATTTCCGTCCTTTCCGATGATTATGATAAATATCTGACTGATTCATATTTTTACCAGCAGGTGACAGGGTCTTCGGACATTTCCACAATATATCTCCGCGACAATATCTTCACAAACATTTCCGGAGGTCTCGGTATATTCGGAGCACAGCTTTCAGGCATATATCCTTGGTCACCTACATACACTTATGTGGATCTCGGTAATATAGAGGATTTGGAAAAGTATATTATGCGGTTACGTTCAATATATAGTATTATGTGATCTTATGAAAAGCCTGTATAAAACCCTGAAAAGTCTGGTCTTTGTCCTTTTGGGAACCATGTCTCTGCATGCGCAGGAGCCTGCAGTACAGGATACATTGACTCCAGCGGTGAAGACCGATTCCCGGAGGATGGAGATGACCATAGGGCAGATAAAGACGGATATGGAGGGCATGAGAGCCGTTATCTCCCCGATGGGCGAAGGCGACCCTATACGTTGGGCTCAGGGTCTTCCGGGAGTGACCACGGGCGCTGACGGCACCACCTCGATGTATGTACGCGGAGGAAATGCCGGCAACAACATGTTCACCCTTGACGGAGTGCCGGTCTACGGATATTCCCACATTCTAGGCCTCACAACCATAGTCCCGAACGATGTAATGGAGAATGTGTCGCTTTCCAAGGGAGGATTCGACGGGGCTGAAAACAATTTCACGGCAGGCCACATGAAGATAGTGACCAAGGATCATGTGGACAAGTACAGGACATCATTTGCTATAAACAATTTCCTCGTGAGTGCCGGCACCGAGGGTTATGCAGGAAACAAGCTTTCATATATCCTTTCCGCACGTGTTTCCCCGCTGACTTATGAATACCGTGCAGTCAGAAAGATTCTGCCTGAGATTGTGGGAGGAATGGACAATTTCAATGCAAAGGTCGGAGATCTTTATGGAAAACTTCATTTCCAGGCCAATGAAAAGAATGCCCTTGATGCGTCTTTTCTGGGAAGTATGGATAGCTATGGGTTTGATACCCAGGGTGATTCCCATGATGAAATGTCGTGGAACAACCTTATCGGAATCCTGCGCTACCGCTACAGAGGAAGCATTACAGACATAGATATAACAACCTCGGTCAACCGTTACGGAAGCAGCCAGATGCAGGAAAAGACATATCGCGGGGAAGAATCGGCTCTTTCCCTCAAGTCTTCACTCATGGAGTATGGTCTGAAGACGGGTTTCATGCATCGTTTCCTTGACGGAAGGTTCATCCTTGGAGAAGGATTGAATCTTCGTCGTGCACGGTTCGCTCCGGGACAGGTGGGGGAAGACACCAGGATATCCAACACCATGCTGTCGACATTGTGGTTTCAGGCCGAATACAACATACCTGAAAAACTTTCTGCAAAGGCTGTGTTCAGAGCCAATATATTCAGAAACTACAACCTGCTGGTGGAGGAGGCGCGCCCTACCCCATACCGCAAAAGGGGATCGCATAAAGATCCTGAATACAGTCTTTCATTAAAATGGAATTTCATACGTAATGTTGCCTTCGAAGCTACCTTCGACAAGATGATGCAGTACTACCACACGCTTGAAGGACTTCCTGTGGGATGGTCCCTGGACATGGTCGTACCGACTGGAGAAAAGGTGCTTCCTGAATCATCCCTGCAGGGAAGTGCAGGCTTCTCCGGACATTTCGGAGCGCATGAAATATCATTGGGAGGATTCTACAAGAAGATGGAAAATCTGATATATTACAAATATTCACAGGCACTTTTCAATGGGGTTCTGGCGGAATGGGAAAGGCATGTCGAGCTCGGAAACGGACGTTCATACGGTATGGAAACCTTGTATGAATTCCAGAAGAAGGACTGGTATGCCCGCTTATCATACACTCTTTCGAAGACCACGAGAGAGGATTTCCCGTCATTCTACGGAGGAAAACCTTTCCATGCTCGTTTCGACAGAAGACATGTTCTGAACGCTACAGCGCAATGGAAAGGCATTAACGCATCATTCATCCTTCAGAGCGGACATTGGGAGAACGGAGCGGCAGAAACCTATGAAATGCCATATCTCGGAACCGATCCGCAGTGGACGGCCAGCTATTTCTCCGGAATAAACAACTTCCAGATGCCTACAGTCATCAGACTCGATCTCGGATATCAGTTCAAATTCACAACTGGCATCATCGGACATTCGGTCAATGTAGGTGTCTGCAATGTAACGAACCATTTCAACCCGTTCATGCTCTACTTCGATACTGTCACAGAATCCTGGAAGGGAATGGCCATACTGCCGATTCTTCCTAACTTCAGCTGGAGGATAGAATTTTAATGTCTGGCAACCGGAAACCAAAAGCACGAAAAAGGCCTTATTCGTGCTTTTAACGTTCAAAAATCCGATTAAAAGCACAGAAATGGTGGTTTTCGTGCTTTTAAATCGGAATAATGCCCAGCGGATCCTTCGATTATCTGCGTTCGCTCAGGATGACAGAGGAAGGATGATCTTTTAATACGACAAATATTGTTTTACATAAATCCATATAAATCAATAACTTACACAATTAAGGGTCGGATTTTTCACCGACCCTTAACTCTATAAATATATGAATATTAGACTTTTACATGACACACTTGTGACTACTTCTCCGAATCAATCTGCTGCAGAAGAGCCTTTACGGCGGCCTCGAGCTGTTCGTCACGACCGGTCACGACAAGTTCCTTTGTGTTCTCGACATCGATGTCCGGATTGAGCTGGTCATTCTCGAGATATGTACCGTCAGCCTTTCTGTAGCCCACTACAGGAATACCGAAATAGAGAGTGGCATCCTGAAGGGTCTCCCATGTAACGGATGTCATGGTTCCAGGAACAGGTTTTCCTACGAGAAGACCCATATCCTTATGCTTGTAGACCCATGGAGTACCGTGAGCATTCGAATAGTTGGCCTCACCTATGATCATGATCGAAGCCTTGTTGTAGCGGCGGCTAGGCATGTCACAGGCATCCTTGCCACGAATTTCCTGAGTGAGGTATTTCTCACCGCTGAAAAGCACCTCAATATCCTCATGGAGTCGTCCTCCTCCGTTGAAACGTGTATCTATGACAATACCGTCGCAATGGTTGTAGCGTCCGAGGATATCGGAATAAACGGTACGGAAACTCTCGTCATCCATTCCCTCGATATGCACATATCCCAGACGTCCTCCTGAAAGCTGCTGTACCTTCTCGGCATTCTGCTTCACCCATCTCTTATAAAGAAGTGTCATGAAGCTGCTCTGACTTATAGGAAGCACAACCATTTCTGCCTTCTCTCCTGAAGCCTTGCGGATTCCGATCAGCGTACGCTCCCCTGCCTTGCGGTCAAGAAGAGGATAGAAATCCATTCCCTTCTTAATCTCGACACCATTGATGGAAGTGATGACATCTCCTGCAGAAAGCTTCGAAGAAGCCTTGTCAAACGGGCCTCCCTTGACAATTTCAGCCACTTTCAGACCGTCTTCCTGCCATCCGAGATCATAGAATAATCCGAGATTGGCCGTAGAGGCACTTTCCCGGCTCGTAGGAGCGCGATAACCGCTTCCGGTATGGGATACATTCAATTCACCGAGATATTCGCTTAAAAGCTCCGCAAAATCGTAATTATTGTTGATATGAGGCAGGAACTTCCTGTATGCTGCAGTAAGCATCTCCCAATCCACGCCATGCATCTTCTCATTATAGAAACGCTCCTTCTCCTGACGGTACACATGATTGAACATATATTCCCTCTCGGCCGCAAGATCCATGACCATTTCTCCCCTTACGGATATGCTTTCAAGACTCTTTCCACCTTCCTTCATCTTTGAGAAACGGCTTCCGAGCACATAAAGGGTTCCCTGCTTCTCATCCCATTTCATCCTTCCGCTTGCAGCTCCGATCTTGGTCGGAGTACCCTTCTCGAGATCATATTTCCAGAGATTCATTCCGCTTTCGTATGAAGCCTGATAGTAAAGAGTCGTTCCGTCCTTGCTCAAAGCGGCAGAACCGAGATTTGAAGAAACAGGAGTAAGTCTGATGATCCTTTCATCGATTCCGTCGAGCTCTACAACTATATCCTCGACCTTATCCTCCTTCTTTGCATCCTTGTCTTTCTTGTCGTCTTTCTTATCCTCTGCAAGAGCGGCAATTTCCTTTTCCAGCTCCCTCTCCTCCTTGGTCATCTTGAACTCATCATAAGACTTGCGGTTCAGGAACACGATCATAACATCCTCCAGAGTACCCCATGAAGCATGGTTTCTCATACCATAACGCTCTGATGCAAAGAGAATTGCATTACCTCCAAGCACCCACTGAGGAGCACTGTCGGTATATCCGCTGTCTGTGAGATTGATCATAGGCTCACCACCCTTGGTGCTTACGATTCCTATGTCATCATATGGATAATGATTGCGTGCGCAATAACTCATGAGTATCCATTTTCCGTCAGGAGACCAGCTGTAATTGAATGCACCGGTCGTAGAAAAACACTGGCTTCCGTCAGTGATCTGCCTTGTCTTTCCTGTCTCAAGATTCATGATCATGAGCCTGTCCCTGTCCTCGATGTATGCAAGTTCCTTTCCGTCAGGAGAATACACAGGAGCACGACGGTCCACCTTATTGTTCTTGAACAAAGGCTTCTCCTCTATAAGGGTCGCATACGGGAAGCTTATATCTTCCTTACGCACGATCTCAGCTGTGTAGATATTCCATATTCCTTCTCTTTCGGAAGCATATGCAATGGTCTTTCCGTCCGGAGAGAAGACTACGTCAGCCTCAGCCTCAGGAGTGTCTGTTATCTTCTTGACAGTGCTATACTCGGTAGAAGCGACGAAGACCTCTCCCCTGCTGATGAATGCGATCTGCTTTCCATCGGAAGAAATATCATTGTCGCCGCCTCCGGAAACTGAAAGCTCGGCCAGATTATCATCATTCTTATCAGATTTCACCGTAACCTGGATCTTCCTTGCAGCAGCACTTCCCTTCTTCACATAAATATCGCCGTCATATCCGTAGCAAAGATCATCATTGTCAGAAACCGTAAGGAATCTCACCGGATGTGTCTTATGCTTCGTAACTGTCCTGATGTCCTGAGGATTGTCTACAGGGAAGGAATACACATTGAAACTGCCTCCCCTTTCGCTGAGATAATACACGGTCTTTCCGTCCTTTGAAACCCTTGGAGAACGGTCCTCACCCTCGAATGAAGTGAGTTTAGTATGCTTCGAACCGTCATATATCCATATATCCCTGGTAATGGAAGATGTATGATGCTTACGCCATATATTCTCTCCTCCCTTACAGTCCTGATAGAGGAAACTTCCGTCCTTGCTTATGAACTCAACCTCTTCTGCAGGAGTTCCGAGCACCTGGACAGGTCTTCCTCCCTTCACACTTACAGAATAGAGCTCAGTCATTGTACTTTTCGGGAACAAGGCACTTGAAGCCGGATCCTGGATATGAGCGGTAAAAAGGATATTCTTTCCGTCAGGTGTGAATGTCCACGGAGTTTCCTTAGCGGAATGGGTAGTTATGCGCACCGGCACTCCCCCTTCGACAGACACGGTGAATATATCGAAATTGCCGAAACGGTCCGAAGCGAAAGCTACGGTCTTTCCGTCAGGTGACCATACAGGGGAATAATCATAGGCTGTATTCGAAGTGAGCTGTACAGCTTCACCTCCCTCAGAATCAACAAGATAGATATCACCTTTATATGAGAAGGCAACATTCTTTCCGTCTGGGGAAATAGAAGGATAACGCAGCCACATTGCATTTTCGGCTGAAGCGCTCACAGCAATAAGCGCGACCAGCATGAGATAGATCCGTTTCATAGTTCTGATTTTTATATGTTCATCTGAATGCAAATATACAAAAAAGGGATGACCGTAAGGCCATCCCTGTATAGAATATCACGTCAAGTGATTAGTCCTGAAGCTTAGCGCAGAGGAACTCACGGTTAAGACGTGCGATGTGAGTGACTGTGATGTGCTTAGGGCACTCCATCTCACAAGCCTTGGTGTTGGTACAAGCACCGAATCCGAGCTCGTCCATCTTTGCAACCATAGCCTTTGCACGCTTTGCACCCTCTACCTTACCCTGTGGGAGAAGAGCGAGTGAGCTTACGCGGGCAGCAACGAAGAGCATTGCAGAACCGTTCTTACATGTAGCAGCACAAGCACCGCAACCGATACATGCTGCACCGTCCATAGATTCCTCAGCCTGC
Organism: Bacteroidales bacterium; assembly: GCA_017561265.1. The sequence goes on along the minus strand of JAFZDJ010000004.1, from coordinate 80,189 downwards.
TCGTAAGGAATAGGAATAACGTTTCCATCAGGAACACCACCTGTTCTTACTGATACGTATCCACCTGCCTGGAGGATCTTGTCATAAGCCTGACGGTCTACAACGAGGTCCTTGATTACAGGGAATCCCTTCGCTCTCCAAGGCTCGATAGTGATTGTATCGCCATCCTTGAACTTACGCATGTGAAGCTGGCATGTCGTAACCTCATCGTCCGGTCCGTGTGCACGGCCGTTGATGTAGAGTGAACATGCACCGCAGATACCCTCGCGGCAGTCATGATCGAATGATACAGGACCGCTGCTCTTGCATCCCTTCTCGACAGCTACCGGATCTATACCCTCAGCTACAAGCTGCTCATTGAGGATATCGAGCATCTCGAGGAATGAACTGTCAGAGGAGATATTCTTAACCTGATAGGTCTCAAAATGTCCTTTTGCCTTGGCGTTTTTCTGACGCCATACTTTCAATGTCAAATCCATGTCAATTAGTCTTTATAGTTTCTGGTAGCAATCTTAATATTCTCATATACAAGCGGTTCCTTGTGGAGCTCAGGCTCAACACCCTCACCCTTGTATTCCCAAGCGGCTACATACATGTAGTTCTCGTCGTCACGCTTTGTCTCACCCTCTTCAGTCTGCATCTCCTCACGGAAGTGACCTCCGCAAGACTCGTTTCTGTTGAGTGCGTCGCGTGCCATGAGCTCGCCGATCTCGAAGAAGTCGACAAGGCGGAGTGCCTTCTCAAGCTCCTGGTTGAACTCGCCGTTCTCACCTGCTACATATACGTTCTTCCAGAAATCCTTCTTGAGTGCCTGGATCTTCTCGATTGCCTCCTTAAGACCTGCCTCGTTACGAGCCATACCTACGTTGTCCCACATGATGAGACCGAGCTCCTTGTGGAATGAGTCTACAGATCTCTTACCCTTTACAGCGAAGAGCTTTGCAATCTTGTCAGTGATAGCCTTTTCTGCCTCTGCGAACTCTGGTGCGTTCACGTCAGTCTTAGGCTCCTTGAACTTGCCTGCGAGATAGTCGCCGATAGTGTAAGGAAGGATGAAATAACCGTCAGCAAGACCCTGCATGAGGGCAGATGCACCGAGACGGTTTCCACCATGGTCTGAGAAGTTAGCCTCACCGATAGCGTAGAGACCAGGAACTGTTGTCTGGAGGTTGTAGTCTACCCAGATACCACCCATTGTATAGTGGATAGCAGGATAGATCATCATAGGCTCCTTATATGGATTTGTGTCAGTGATCTTCTCGTACATCTGGAAGAGGTTACCGTATCTTGCTCTGATGACATCCTCACCAAGACGCTCGATAGCAGTCTTGAAATCAAGGAATACTGCAAGACCAGTGTTGTTCACACCATAACCTGCGTCGCAACGCTCCTTAGCCGCACGTGAAGCAACGTCACGTGGAACGAGGTTACCGAATGCAGGATAACGACGCTCGAGATAGTAGTCACGATCCTCTTCTGGAATGTCGATACCTCTCTTTGTACCAGCCTGAAGTGCCTTTGCATCTTCGAGCTTCTTAGGTACCCAGATACGTCCGTCGTTACGGAGTGACTCTGACATGAGGGTAAGCTTAGACTGCTGTGTTCCGTGTACAGGAATACATGTAGGGTGGATCTGAGCGAAGCAAGGATTTGCGAAGAAAGCACCCTTCTTGTAGCACTGCCATGCTGCTGAACCGTTAGAGTTCATTGCATTGGTAGAGAGGAAGTAAGCGTTTCCGTAACCACCTGTTGCGATTACCACTGCGTGAGCTCCGAATCTCTCGATCTTACCTGTAACGAGATTTCTTGCGATGATACCCTTAGCCTCACCGTTGATGAGGACTACGTCGAGCATCTCATAGCGAGGGTAGCTCTTCACTGTACCAGCTGCGATCTGACGGTTAAGGGCAGCGTAAGCACCGAGGAGGAGCTGCTGTCCGGTTTGACCACGAGCGTAGAAGGTACGGCTAACCTGCGCACCTCCGAAAGAGCGGTTGGCGAGAAGTCCGCCGTATTCCCTTGCAAAAGGAACACCCTGTGCAACGCACTGGTCAATGATGTTGTTGCTGACCTCGGCAAGACGGTAAACGTTTGCCTCGCGTGCACGATAGTCTCCTCCCTTGATTGTGTCGTAGAAGAGACGGTAGATCGAGTCGTTGTCGTTCTGGTAGTTCTTAGCGGCATTGATACCACCCTGCGCTGCAATAGAGTGAGCACGACGTGGTGAGTCGCTGATGCAGAATACCTTCACGTTGTATCCGAGCTCTCCGAGTGAAGCAGCTGCAGATGCTCCACCGAGACCTGTTCCTACAACAATGACTTCCATTTTTCTTTTGTTGCCAGGGCTGACAACACGGATCTGAGATTTGTGCTTTGTCCATTTCTCGGCCAAAGGACCCTCAGGAATCTTAGAAATAAGTTTTTCGGCCATTTTATAGTGTGTTAGTGAAATTTCGGGCACAATTTTAATGAAAATCGGCTGATTTACCAATTAAATCAGCCGATTACCTGTCATTTATGAGGGGGATTTTAAAATAAAGTCGGATCATCCATGTTTATATTGCCTTTTTCAAGGCCGAGATGTCTGTATGCCAGTTCCGTCGCTTCCCTTCCGCGAGGAGTACGCATGATGAATCCTTCCTTTATAAGGAAAGGTTCATAGACCTCTTCCAGAGTACCCTGGTCTTCTCCCACAGCCGTCGCTATGGTATTGGCTCCTACAGGGCCTCCCTTGAACTTTGTTATGATGGTCTTAAGTATCTTGTTATCAATTGCATCCAGTCCTCTCTTGTCTATGTTGAGCGCGTCAAGGGCATAGCGTGCGATCTGCAGGTCCACATTGCCGTTTCCCATGACCTGGGCGAAATCCCTGACTCGGCGCAGAAGCGAGTTCGCGATACGAGGAGTACCTCGGCTTCTGAGGGCTATCTCATACGCCGCATCCTGATCTATGCTGACCTTTAATATATTGGCGCTTCTCTTTACAATGTTCACAAGAGTCATTGTATCATAATATTCCATCGCGCATGTGATGCCGAATCGGGCACGGAGAGGCGAGGTAAGGAGTCCGCTGCGGGTCGTAGCTCCGACAAGGGTGAACGGATTGAGGGAAATGCGCACGGAGCGTGCTCCCGGACCTTTGTCTATCATTATATCTATCACAAAGTCCTCCATCGCGGAATATAGATATTCCTCCACGACAGGGGAGAGTCTGTGGATCTCGTCAATGAAAAGCACATCACCTTCTTCAAGCGAGGTGAGAAGTCCTGCAAGGTCGCCCGGCTTGTCGAGGATAGGGCCGGAAGTGACCTTCATGTTGACGCCCAGTTCGTTGGCTATGATATGCGCGAGGGTGGTCTTTCCCAGACCCGGAGGACCATGAAAGAGCACATGATCGAGGGATTCTCCCCTCATCTTGGCCGCCGCCACGAAAATCTTCAGATTGGCTACAATCTTGTCCTGACCTGTAAAATCCTGCAGGTCCTGCGGACGGATTATTCCGTCCAATTCCTTATCTTTGCCCTCATTGATATTGCGGGGATCGAAATCTGCCATGGCATCATCAAAATAATTATATACAAATATAGACATATTTATTTAAATTTGATGATGATTATTTCATTGTTAATATGTTGATAACGATTTTTTCGCATTGACTGACAATAATTTAGCTCTGTGATATATTGTTGAAAAGCCTGCTGTGAACTTCTTGGAAAAATGTTGATGAAAATTTTTGAACTGAAGGATCCGTGCCGTAATATACGGAATATCCGTTTCTGCCAATTTATTTATTATCTGTTTTCAACAGGGTTTTCAACCACTTATCAACAGGTTTTTACACCGAAATGTTAATAAGTACGAATTCTGTAAACACACTTGCGGAAAGAGTCTCATCGTCCATGGAGACCTTCTGCAGCGGGCTCTTTCTTTCCGCCCGCTGGTTCGTCGTGTCCCAGCTGGATCATGACGGCATCCAGCTTATAATACTTCCTGACAAGGATTCTGCCGAGTACTGCGCTGCGGACTTATATAATCTCATAGAAGGTGACAAGGTCTTCTTTCTTCCTGATTCCGGAAAGAATCTGGAACGCAGCAATTACAAGTCATCTCTCGGCGTGCAGAGGACTTCCGCCATCGGACGCATGATCGACCATAAGGAGGGACAGCTTTTCATCGTGACCTATCCTTCGGCTCTGGAAGAGGGGATTCCCGAGGAAGGAAAGATAAGGCAGTCGCTTCTTAAGCTTGCTGTAGGGGATGAAATCAGTCATGAACAGATAGTCGATGCTCTCTACGGCAGCGGATTCGAGAGGGTGGATTTCGTAGGGGAGCCGGGACAGTTCGCCATAAGGGGAGCGATCGTGGATATATTCTCGTATTCATGCAATGATCCATATCGAGTGTCGTTCTTCGGAGACGAGATTGATTCCATCAGCATATTCGACTGCAACACCCAGCTTTCCAAGGATAAGGTGGACGAGGCTGAGATCTATCCTGATATAGCTGTGTCGGATCAGGATGAGTCCATGGTGCAGATAGCCGATATCCTGCCTTCCGAGACTCTTGTATGGCTGGATTCGTCCGATATGTACAGAAACAGAGGGTTCTTCCCGCTTCTGGAGCGTTTCAGGAAGATATATATGGAGCTTCCTCTGTCACGTCAGAATGAGGATGCCGTGAAGTTCAACATAAGTCCTCAGCCGACATTCAACAAGAATTTCGAACTTCTCACCGAAGATATAAGGAAGAAGCTGGAGGAAGGGTTCAGAGTAAGGATCTATGGCGAAAAACAGTCCCAGCTTGACAGGCTCCAGTCCATTCTTTCGCAGAACGATGGCATCATGCCTGAGTTCGTGCCTCATAAGAACATCCATAACGGATTCATCGACAACGATAACAAGGTATGCTGCTACAGCGATCATGAGATATTCGACCGTTTCCACCGTGTCAGCATAAGGAGAACAGTGGAGAAGAGCGAGCAGCTCACCATAAATGACCTGACATCATTCGCGATAGGGGATTATATTGTCCATATTGACTATGGTGTGGGAGTCTTCGGCGGACTTGTCCGCATGAGGGACGACAAGGGAAGGATGCATGAAGTGGTGAAGCTCATGTACAGGGACAATGATGTAGTATTTGTCTCGGTTCATGCTCTGCATAAGATATCTCGTTATAAATCAAAGGATTCCGAGCCTCCTAAGATCCATAAACTCGGCTCCAAGGTATGGCAGAATCTCAAGGCCAGCACAAAGTCCAAGGTAAAGGACATAGCAAAGGATCTTATCCAGCTCTATGCAAAGCGTAAGAGCGCAAAAGGATTCGCATTCTCGGCGGATACCTTCATGCAGCAGGAGCTTGAATCATCATTCATGTATGAGGATACTCCTGATCAGGAGAAGGCAGTGATGGCCGTAAAGAGGGATATGGAGGATGATTGTCCTATGGACAGACTTGTCTGCGGTGACGTAGGTTTCGGAAAGACGGAGGTGGCCATACGTGCTGCATTCAAAGCCGTGGCTGACAGCAAGCAGGTCGTGGTTCTTGTACCTACTACCATCCTTGCTCTCCAGCATTACAATACTTTCAAGAACCGTCTGAAGGATTTTCCTTGCAATATAGATTATGTAAGCCGACTCAGGACCGCCAAGGAAGTCTCAGATATCCAGAAAAGGCTTAAGGCCGGTACTCTGGACATTGTCATAGGTACTCATAAGCTCATCGGAAAGGGTTTCGAATTCAAGGATCTTGGACTTCTTATCATCGATGAGGAGCAGAAGTTCGGTGTGGGTGCAAAGGAGAAGCTGCGTCAGCTCAAGGCTTCTGTGGATACATTGACATTGACTGCAACCCCTATTCCTCGTACGCTTCAGTTCTCTCTCCTGGGAGCGCGTGACCTTTCCATCATCAGCACTCCTCCGCCTAACAGGATTCCTGTCCAGACCGAGATAATGCTCTTCGATCATGACGAGATAAAGAAGATAATAAGATATGAGCTGAACAGGGGAGGACAGCTCTTCTTCCTTCATAACAGAGTGGAGGAACTTCAGTCCATCCATGATATACTGCATCGTCTGGTTCCTGACATGAAGATATGCATGGCTCACGGACAGATGGAAGCGAAAGTACTTGAAAACAAGATACTTGACTTTATGGCAGGGGATTATGACATGCTTCTCTGTACTACCATTATCGAGAACGGTCTCGATGTACCTAATGCCAACACCATAATAATAAACCAGGCTCAGAACATCGGTCTGAGCGATCTTCACCAGCTCCGCGGACGTGTGGGAAGGTCGAACAGAAGAGCGTTCTGCTATCTTATAGTTCCTCCGCTTGTTTCAATTACTGAAGATGCCCGCCGAAGGTTGAAAGCCATCGAATCTTTCTCCGATCTGGGCAGCGGATTCAATATAGCCATGCAGGATCTGGATATCCGAGGAGCAGGAAACCTCCTTGGAGCGGAGCAGAGCGGATTCATCACGGACATGGGATTCGAGACTTATCAGAAGATCCTGGCCGAAGCCATGGAGGAGCTTGGAGTGGAGACCGGTCTTACCTCGAAGAATGTCAGCGACAGTTATGTTTCCGACTGTACCATCGAGACCGACCAGCTTGCTCTTATTCCGGACAGCTATATCGACATGACGGCTGAAAAGATAAGGATATATAAGGAACTTGATTCCTTGTCATCCGAGAAGGAACTTGCCGGCATGAAGGTCAGATTGGAAGACCGTTTCGGAAAGATGCCGGACGAACTTGTCCGTCTTTTCGATATAGTGAGAATACGTCAGATAGGTGTCAAGCTGGGTTTCGAGAAGATAATAATAAAGAACGGTGTGATGATAGCATTCTTCATTTCCAATCCTCTTTCTCAGTATTATCGTTCGGACAAATTCTCGCGTATTCTTGAGAATGTCACTGCAAATCCGAAGCTCTTCGAACTCAAGCAGAACGACAATAAGCTCAGGATATTCATAAGAAATGTGGAAGGAACCGAAAAGGCATATTCCATTTTAAAGAAATTGCAGTAATTTTACACCATTAATATAAATAAAGTGGCAAATCTTATCATTGACATAGGAAACACCGCCCTGAAAGCTTCATGGGCTGATGGAATCACTCTCGGAAAGACTTTCCGTTATCAAGGGGAAAAGATGCTTGATTTCATACTTTCTCTTGTATCGAAGTCAAAGCCGGATATAATGGTTCTCAGCAGTGTCAGGACTTTTTCTCCTCAATCGGTGGAAAAGCTCCGCAATGAATGCGGCACTCTTCTGGTTCTCGAAGGGAAAATGTTCGATGAATATGATCTTCCATCTCATATCACTCCGGACAGGGCAGCTTCAATTATAGCTTCAAGGTATCTTTTCAAGGGAAGAAAGTGCACTGTCTTTGATTTCGGAACCACTTTGACCGTGGATTTCATTGATGCTGAAGGCAGATACGAAGGAGGAAACGTATCTCTTGGACTGCGTACCAGATTCAAGGCTCTTAACAGATATTCCAGAACCCTTCCTCTTCTTTCCGCTCCAGAAGAAATAAAGGACAGAGGCATGAATATTGCAGAGTCCGTCCATTCCGGAGTTATTTCAGGCATAATGTTTGAAATAGATGGCTATATGTTCCGCAATCCCGAAAATATCACGGTTTTTACAGGTGGAGACGCAATTTATTTTGCAAAACGGATGAAAAACTCCATCTTTGTAGTTTGTAATCTGGTATTGATGGGATTAGCTTTAATAGCTGATAGATATGATAAGAAAGATTGAAAAGTTATTCATACTGACAGTATTTCTCGTCATAAGTGTTTGTGTGCATGCACAGGACGGCACTTATGGCGCGTATTCTCCGTATTCTATTTACGGTATCGGAGATATAGCAAAGGAGGGAACGGCCTACAACAAGAGTATGGGAGGTACCGGTATAGCTACAAGAAACAGACGATTCATAAATTATATGAATCCTGCAGCGGTTACAGCCAGAGACACTCTTTCGTTCATGGCTGATTTCGGTCTTGTTCAGAAGAATACTCTGTATCGTCAGGGTGACCTCAGATCTGCAAACAACACCTTCAATATATATGACTTCATAATGAGTTTCCCGATCTACAGGTCTTCGGCCTTCATGGTGGGACTTACACCTTATTCCGATGTAGGATATGATTTCTCATCAATAGAGACCAATCCGGACATCATCGGAAATACAGGAAACATTACTTATGATTCATATGGAAACGGAAGTGTGTATCAGGCTTTCGTCGGAGCCGGTGTCACTTTCTGGAAGAAGCTTTCGCTCGGTGCCGAAGTCATCTATTATTTCGGAAACATCGACAAGGTGACCAATATGAACTATGCTGACGATTCCTACAGGTCTCTCAACAGCGGAAGCGAGCTCATGGTAAGAGGAACAACCGGCAAGTTCGGACTTCAGTATGAGCAGAAGCTCGGAGGAGATGTTTCCATGATCATTGGAGCTACATACAAGATGGGAACATCCATGAAGGGTTATGCGACCAACTTCAGATATGCAAACCAGTCCAGCGTGACCGACTCGCTCAAGCATACTGTTGACACTCTCGGAGCGTCAGGGCTCAGATTTGCAGATGAAATAGGTCTCGGAATCTCGGTCAAGGGAGGAGAGAAATGGAGCGCAGAGTTCAATTATACAAGATCTGACTGGAGCAGGTCGGGATTTGATGCCATAAAAGGATTTGCCGTTTCAGGCAATTCATTGTTCAGTTCCACTGTATCTCAGTCGTTCAGAGCAGGATTCGAGTTCGTTCCTAACCGTAACGACATCAGATATTATATGAGAAGATGTGCGTACAGGTTCGGAGCATATTACGATCAGGCATATTATAAGCTTGACGGAAACAATGTCAATTCGATGGGTATCACCTTCGGTATCACCCTGCCGGTGTTCCAGTGGTATAACGGAGTGTCCCTCGGAGTGGATCTGGGACAGAGGTCAAGTACGAGAAACAATATGATACGTGAGAGATATGCAACCTTCGTGATAGGTTTCAATATCCACGACATATGGTTCAGAAAGCCTCAATACAACTAAAGAAAAATAATTAAATACACATAATAATACTATGAAAAGAATTGTACTGCTCATTTCAGTAGCTGCGTTGGCACTTTTTGCAAGCAGCAAGGTTTCCGCTCAGGGAAAATTCGGTCCGGACAGCGCCGAGTGCATCAAGTATCTGTCTTATTACACAGAGTACTACAAGCAGAAGAACTATGACTCTGCTCTTCCTAACTGGAGAAAGGCTTACAGCCTCTGTCCTCCAACAGCACGCTATTCTATGCTTTCAGACGGTACAACTCTTATCCGTCAGGTGATCCAGAAGAATCAGAAGGATGCTGTGTACAGAATGAAGCTTGTTGACTCACTCATGACTATCTATGATCAGCGAGTAGAGTTCTGGCCAAAGTATGCCGTAAGCTCTCTCAACAACAAGGCTCTTGATATGTATAACTACCTCAAGAACGATCCTGAGAGACTTTTCGCAGGTCTTTGCGATGTAGTCAACCAGACAAAGGAGGAGACAAGAGCAAACATCTTCCTTTTCCAGCTCAACACAGCTGTAGATCTTTATAAGGAAGGTTCTCTTGATCCTGAGAAGGTAATCGCTGTATATGAGGATGCAATCAAGTATCTCGGCATGATTACTCCAAAGAACGATACAGAGGCAAGAAGCATTGCAAAGACTGTAGAGGATGTGGAGAGTCTCTTCATCACCAGCCAGGTTGCAAGCTGCGACAACCTCATCGCTCTCTTCACACCAAGATTCGAGGCTGATCCTGAGAACCTTGATCTTGCAAAGAACATAGTAAGAATGATGGGTATGACTGAGGGATGTACTGACAACGACCTCTTCCTTAACGCAGTGAACACAATGCACGCAAAGGAGCCTTCACACACTTCTGCATATTATCTCTACAAGCTCTACGCTGGAAGAGGTGATTATGACAATGCTGTGAAGTTCATGAACGAGGCTATCGCTGCAGAGGAGTCTGATGCTGTTACTGACGGTGGTTACTACTATGAACTCGCTGCATTCTGCTTCAAGAGCTCTAAGTATGCACAGGCATTCGAGGCTGCTCAGAAGGTTGTAGATCTCGATCCATCACTTGCAGGTAAGACATATATGCTCATCGGTACAATCTGGGGAAGTGTTCCTTGCAGCGGTAACGATATCGAGCAGAGAGCCAAGTACTGGGTTGCAGTTGACTATATGAACAAGGCGAAGAATGCTGATGAGACTCTTGCAGAAGATGCAACAAATTACATCAGACAGTACTCTTCATACTATCCTCAGACTGCAGAGGCCTTCATGTACGACTTCACAAACGGTCAGTCATACACTGTTTCATGCGGTGGTATGAGAGCTACTACAACAGTAAGGACTCAGAACTAAACGATATTGAAGAATATCATAAATATGCTCAAGATGATTGCAACCGCTGCGGCGGTTGCTTTCGTCGTTTATTCTTGTAAAGGAAAACTTGGGGAAGCCGAGTATCTTGATCTTGAAGAAACTCCCGTGCAGGTGGTCAATGACATGTTTCTTCAGCAGACGGAAAACGGCATGGTGAAGCTCAGGGCCGAAGCTCCTAGGATGGAGAAGTATGAGAAGGATACCCTGAATTACGAGCTGTTTCCGGACGGATTCTTCGTGTATGGATTCGACGAGACAGGAAAGCTTGAGACCGAGATAGTGTCGGACAATGCCAGACACATGAAATACGACGACGGCAGGGAAACCTGGGAGGCTTTCGGAAATGTTGTCGTGAAGAATCTTATCAATCAGGAGGTTATGGAGACAGATACCCTGTACTGGGATCAGAAGAACGAGAAGATATATACCCACTGCTATGTGAGGATGTATTCTCCGGACGGATTCATGCAGGGATATGGAATGGAGTCGGATCAGCGCGCCAGAAGCACTATTCTTTATGATAACTTCAACAATTACGCTATCATAGTAAAGGATAGTACGCAGGTTTTGATTGATTCGGTCAATTTTATAGGCCCATTTCAAAAAAAATAGCGGCAGATTGAGATAAAATTGCTATCTTCGCCCCCCAATATTGTATTTTACAGGAAAATAATCTAAAACAGACAATAAAAATGGCAGCACTTGAAACAATTCGTGTCAAGTTCGGTATCGTGATAACAGTGCTTATTGCAGTAGCGCTGTTGTCTTTCATTATCGATCCGACCACACTCCAGTCAGTATCATCTTCAATGTCATCAAAGTATGATGTTGGTGAGATCAACGGAAAATCAATCTCTTATACTGACTATCAGGCAGAAGTAGAGAATTTCACAGCAATCAACGAGATCATGACAGGATCTTCTGCTCAGAACGCTCAGCAGCAGGAGTCTATCAGAGATGCAGCATGGCAGTCTCTCGTTGACAAGTCTCTCTTTGAGAAGAATGCACAGAAGGCAGGTCTCAATGTAGGTGCAGAGGAAATGAGCGACATCATCGCAGGAAACATCGCTTCTCCAGTATTCTCTCAGAACCCTATGTTCCTTGACGAGAACGGTGTATTCTCACCTGAGCTCGTACGTAACTTCCTTGCTTACAGAGATTCAGATCAGACAGGTAGCCTTTCAGTATATTGGAACTATCTCGTTGAGTCAGCAAAGACACAGGAGTACTATTCGAAGTATCTTTCACTCTTCACACAGAGTAACTTCACAAACCCGCTCATGCTTGCAAATGATATCGCTGACAACAACAACACTTTCAATGTAGAGTTCGTAATGGTACCTTTCGGCTACACTCAGGATTCTACAATCGTAGTTTCTGACAGCGAGATCAAGGCATACTATGATGCTCACAAGAAGTTCTACAAGCAGCAGGCAAGCAGAGACATCGAGTATGTAGTATTCGAGGTAAAGCCTTCAGAGGGTGACGTTGCAGCTGCAAACCAGGCTCTCATCGACGTATATGACGAGTTCGCTTCAGCAACAAACATGAAGAGCTTCCTTCTTGCAAACTCAGACAGACAGTACGATGAGTCATGGTACAAGGCTGGTGAGCTCAACACAATCGCAAGAGAGGTCAATGATTTTGTATTCGGTGACAAGGCTTCAGTTTCTGAGGTCATTTCAAACGGCAACACTTTCTACGCAGTACGCGTTATGGAAGAGGCTATGGTTCCGGATTCAGTATTCGTGAAGTATGTTGCTTCTGCAGAGGAGAATGTAGACAGCCTTCTCAACACAGTAGAGCCTATGTGGATCACTCAGACTCCAGGTTACGAGGCTCTCATGACTGCGAAGAAGAACAGCAAGCTCACTATCAGCGGTCTTACTTTCCAGGTAGTTGACGCAACAAAGCCGGTTGCAAAGAAGAAGGTTGCAATTCTTGAGAAGACAGCTGTTCCTAGCAAGGAGACTGTAAACAGCTACTATGCACAGGCAAATACTTTCGCAACAAAGACTGCAGGCAAGTATGAGAACTTCCAGAAGGCTCTTGACGAGGAAGGTGTATACGCACATCCTCTCAACAGAATGCCTGAGACTGCAGACCGTCTCGGTTCTATCGAGAACACAAGAGAGGTTACAAGATGGGCTTTCGATGCTAAGGAAGGCGATGCTTCAAACATCATCACTGTAGATAACAACTACTTCATCATCGCTGCTCTCAAGGGCATCCACAAGGAGGGTTATGCTCCTGTAGCTGATGCTGCAACTTCTATCAGAAACACCATCTATATGGACAAGGCTGGTGAGAAGATGGCTGCAGAGGTTGCCGAGAAGATCAAGGGTCTTTCTGATCTCGAGGCTATTGCAGAGGCTCTCAACACAACAGTAAGCACAAAGGACGGCGTGGCATTCTCATCAATGTCTTCACAGGGTCTCGATCCTATGTTCATCGGTGCTGCTTCAGCAGCTGAGAACGGCAAGGTATACGGTCCGCTCGTAGGAACAGTCGGAGTATATGTATACAAGGTTACAGGCCGCGATACAGGTGCTTTCTTCACTGAGGATGATGCAAAGATGCGTGACGCTCAGGAGACTCAGTACACAACTCAGATGCTCCTTCCTGAGATGATGACAGACGTCGTAAAGGATAACAGAGCACGTTTCTATTAACAGATAGAAATATATAAATTACAAACGGGACGACTGACCATATCATCAGCCGTCCCGTTTGTTTTACCAGAAGACCTTTTCATACCCGTTACTTATCTTCATAGGACCGAAAACTCCTTTTTCAAGATATATTTCTTCACCTTCTTCATCTCCTTCCAAAATCATGGAAAAGGTGCCGTAAACATAGATTTTACCTTTATCCGCTTCTATAGTATTGAATTCCATCCAGCCGGAAATCATTTGATGGAATATTCCTCCGTTGAGCAGACCGTTGTTCCATCCGTCATAAGGACATGATATGTCGTATCTTTTGTTTATTTCGAATGGTTCATCAGCAATATGTGATATTCTCAGGCAGTATGATTCTTTTTTTGAAGAAGATATATAAACGGAAAATAAAAAAGCATATTCATCCAACGGTACATCTGAAACATCGATATATGCGAATCTTTCTTCCTTTGGAAGTTCAGCCTTGTATTCCTTTCCGTTCATAATGACCGAAAGGATATATTCCTTATGCTTTTCTTCTTTCAAGCATCCTGTATTGAAAAAGATTAAAGCAAATAATATTGTCAAAATATATAGATTTCTCATATTTTTACAATTATCAGTTTGTAAAATACCAATTCGGCTCTGCATGTGGAAATCCTGCAAATTCACAAAGCCAGTTTGCAATCTCTGCTGGATTACCAGCTGAACCGCTATAGCATACAAATGTTATAGAACCTGCCTTGCTGTCTTCATTCAATTTACTTATCTTAAGTAAATAACTTACAGAATCAGCCTTCCTGCGCATTTCTTCTTCAGGGTCATCGTCCGATATATCTTCATCGTAGACTACTGTCACGGAATTTGACATAATAGGAATATTCCCATTATCAGGAGAAGAATATAAAGGACAGTAAAAAATGATATTAGGAATATCTTCCACTTTCCCGTATCCTTTTATATGCGTAACCTTCGCATTCATATAATCCTCATCCAGCATATCGAATCTCTTTTCTACATCATATTCTGAAAGATTCATCAGGGGTTTCATCAATGTAAATCCGCAATCTTCAATATATTGCTGAATATAATAAGGTGAATGAAAATTTGAAAACATTACGAAATACTCATTCTCATGCCTTTCCAGATATATTTTCTCAATTGGATATTCCGAATAGAAAAAATCATCATGAAATCCGAAGTCATAAGTCTTTTCCGGATAAGGTACATATTGAAGAGATGGAATCATCGAATAAAGAATATCCGTCAATTCAATGTTTTCTTCTTTTATGTTCCTCCAATCTATTGTCACATGTATAGGATAGAACGACCCTTCTGCCTCTATTACAGATTTTCTCTTTCCCGGTTCTGATTCAAAATCTATCTTGAAATTACCATAGACATACAAGCATAATTCATAACGGTCATTATATTCTGCCTCAATTCTTGTAATTTCAATATATCCATCCAAGGCTTTCAGATCTCCGCTTCCTGTATCCAGCCATGTCTTATCTGTATTCACATCATATTTATGATATAATTTCAAGGGTTCATCAATTTGTGAATATACTCCTATACTCACTTCTTTCCCTTTTGAGGATACGAAACTATCATTAAAATCAATAATGAATGAATTTTCATTGCTGAATTTCAGATTACCTTTTGATATGGTATTACTTCCGTATGACGGTGCCCGATTTTGAGAAAAATACTCTTTTCTTCCCAATTTAAGGCTTATCGGTTGATCAATTCCCACACATGATGTAATTAATGTCAAGATTGCAACGATGCCCAAAACATTTCTTTTCATAATATCCGATGTTAATATTCCACATGTACGATAGCCATCTTCAATCTCTGAAGGGGTTCATATAAAGAATTACAGACATTAATATTTAAATCTACTATATCTCCAGGTTCTGCATAACCGTTTTCAGCATCCCATATGGCAGAATTCAATGTTTCAAGGAACATTTGTGAATTCCATAGATCGAAATACCATATATAATCCGCTCCATCTCTAACTCCTGTAATATATGCTCTTTCACCATATTCCTCAGGATAACTTAAATAACATGATCCTCCTTTCAAATAATTGGATACAGAATTGACGTTATCATCTTCATTATATATAGGGAACAAATACTGAACACCAAAATCATATACGGGATAATACTGGTAGGAATCGTTATATGTAACCCATGTTACGTTTCCTTGAGGGGTTACCCTTATATATTCATAGTTTACAAAAAACGGGCATTGCAGATCCAATGTTGTAGAATAGAGCTGACTTTTATTTCCGGAATTGTCAACAAGCCTTACACATACAGTTACATATTCATCTTCATCCGGAAGGAATTCGAATGTGTTGGACGAAGTTACATCAGTAGTCATATTACCGTATAGATCCAGAACCGACCATTCATATTCCATGACAGAACTGTCTAGAAGTAAATCAAGATCATCCTGATATGATGGATCTACGGCTTCAACCGAGAATACATACCCGGCTCCTGCTTCAAAAGATGAGCTGATAACCATTTCTGGAAATCCAACCAGAACGTCCTTGGTCTTCCGGAGAAGTCTTCCAAATGAATAATTCTCTGCAATTACAGTAACAACACCATTTCCTATAGCTGTAAGTTTTCCTGAATTGTCAATACTTGCAATGGAATTATCAGAAACATTCCAATTTACATATCCTGAATATCCCTCGATAGTGTATACACTTTCTGTATCAATATTATCAGGACCAACTATACGCATATTTATTTGATTATTAATCCATGCAAAGGTTGTAGAATCAATATGAATATGACTTTCTTTAGAATATGCAAGTCTATATGCGTCAAATGGAGTGTCAATTTTAGGTGTTGGTTTTGTATTAGAGTAATATAGATTAGAAAAATATGTATCTATTCTATTGTTTACACATAGTGCACTTGCTGTAGGTATAAACATTATTCTATCTGCTAATTGAATATCTATGTTATAGTCATAGAGTATATTAAAATCATTTATATATCTATTAAGTCCTATATAGAACATAGAACCAGGATAGTTGTCATAACATAATCCAAAAGAAGGGGATATGGATTCTTCTGAAAAAATATTAAAAGATAAAGATGGTATCCATAAAAATGATTTCACAAAGGAAACATCTAGGTAAGATAATCTACTGGAATTAGAAAGATATGGAAATACCTCTGCTTGAGCTTCTAAACCAAAATCAAGTATTGTACCTTCTGCCTCTATATGAGCATATCTTTGTCCTCCCATAAATATATCTGATTGATTATTCTCATAGCCATTTACAATTGCAATATTTTCAATAGGGTATCCTTCATCTCCTTCGGGGAATCCCATCTCATCCATCATTGCAACAAATTCTTCATGTTCCTGATTGTCAAGTTCCCCTTCTTCATTTACATAATTGACAAGCATCTGTCTTACTGCAGGAGAATATAAGGTTTCTAACAATATTCTCTTTGTGTCATTTATAGGTTTATCCCAGAAATAATCGATAAGATTTATTAAACCAGCTACTTGTGAATTACCTGCAAGAAAATTCATTATATGGTTTAGTAAATATAATGCCCCTAAAGGTACATTAGCTCCCAAATGAGGTGTATCGTGTGATAAGAATGTTCCGACTCCGTGATTATCACCATTTTCTTCCATAATGTTAAGCGCGTACCTGGCTACGAGACCTCCCATACTCTGTCCCATGAGGATAGTTCTTTCTTCGCAATCATCCATATATTTTTGAGTCTCAATATCGCTTAAGATATCTATCAGCAAATATGCATTATCTCTGATATCGGCGGTAGAATTGAACCAATCTATGTATATTAAATCATAGTTGCTTTGTTGAAATTCATTCCAGTTATAGTATTTAAAATTTTTATGATTAGTATTTCCTAATATTCCATCGCAAGTGACCATAGATGTAAAATCTTTAAATGCTTCCAACAACTGCCATGGATCAAATCCCTCTACTACAACAAAAGGTCTTGTAAGTTTGTTGTTACCCGTACGATAGTAAGTGGAAATTTGAGCTCCTACTGTTGTTCCTGTATATGTATTGCTTGTGATGAATTCTTCTGTCTTATCAGGATTATCTGTAGCAGTAGTAATCATATCCAATTCTCTGATAACAAGCACAGAATGAGATTCGTATACATCTCCGTTTGCTGATATTGCCTTGAATTTCAGTTCCTTCTCTCCTGATTCAAGGTAGGAAGTTGAAACTATGGTCGGAAACGTTATACTTCTATAACCTTCTCCGTCACCTGCATCAAAATAAAAGGACGAAAAGGTCATATTTGTAAGAATATGGTCAGATGTGAAGTTGAATGTAATGTTTCCTGTTTCCTCACTGTATGCACCTGTAGTAAATCCAAAAATTACAGCCTCATCATATGGATTCTGCCAGATTCCGTTCACATATCTGTCTGAAACCTGACCGGATGAATAATTCATGAGACCGTCATCCAGAGCTTCTGCCTTGATATAATTGTATTTATAGGCAAGAAAACCAACATTTATTCCATCGTCTGATTCTTTTAGAGAAGAAATCATAAGAGGTACATCAGAACAAGGTGCAGTATTGACGGCGGCCGAGTTTATGCTGTGCAGCATGTTTTCGAATGTCATCAATGTTACCGTATTATCTTCAATCAGTTCTGAACCATCAAAGAGGTCAAAGTCGACAATATTCATAGCATAATCCAGCAACAAACCTGTCGGTATCTTGCTTTTGTCCAGATTCTCAAACATTTCATCCAGTTCAGACCTGACTATTTCATTGTCTGTTACGGATTGGGCATATGTACTGATAGTACAGCATATGCACGACAATAATATGATTATTGCCTTATTTATATATCTAAGTTTCATGTTAGTCAGAGAATTCTAAAAGTTCATATAAACATAAGATTATAGTGTACTGAAGAAGAACTATTGAAGTTTCCTGTCACTATTAAGTTGTTCGACGTATTCCTGATACTTGTTATAGATTTCTTCACTTACACCTAGAAATTCTGCATCCTCTTTCTTTAATGAAAGTACATATACGCTGTCAATCATGACAATGCGTCCCATCATCAGATGGTTGATATCAGATTGAACGCGACTCATTGAAGCTAAGGAATCTTCGGGAGAAGTGTTGATGTCTGATCTGGTCAGAATTGACCTTAAGGTAAGTGTTTGACCCTGTTCTGTCCGGTGCTGTGCATCGAATGTGTTTTCTATGCAGGAGGTTAATGGCAGAAGCAGCATTAAGATAAATAATTGTTTCATGGTAAAATTCATTAATCTGGTGACTAATAGAAAAGACTGGAACTTCTATGTTGTGGCTTCTGTCTGCCGTGCCTGATGGTGTACTGGGGCCGCAGAATCATAGAAAAGAATGTAACACCTTTTCGCAAAGATAACAATTTGTCTGAAAAATCAGGAAGTAAGCCTTTAATTTGCTATTTTTGCAACGTTATCTGTCAGATAGACTGAATATTATGAAAAGACTGTCGATTATATTTTCATTCATGCTGATCTTGTCGGCGTGCATCAAGGAAGGACCGAGAGGGTATGAACTTCAGGTGGGCGATATGCTTCCTGATTTCGAGGTTGTGATGAATGATTACAGCAAGGTTTCCGATGATGACCTGATGAAGGGAGTGTCCGTGGTGATGTTCTTCCACACTTCATGTCCGGATTGTCAGAAGGCATTGCCGGTGATGCAGGAGATATATGACGAATTTGCCCCTAAGGGTGTTTCTTTTGCCCTTATAAGCCGCGAAGAGGTAGAGGTGGATATAGAGTTCTTCTGGATGAAGAAAGGACTGAAAATGCCTTATTCTGCCCAGGAAGACCGTTCTGTCTATGAAAAGTTCGCCAAGACCAGGATTCCGCGCATATACATAAGCAAGGACGGAATCATCAGGCATATATTCACCGACGATCCCGTCCCTTCATATGACGACCTCAAGTCTCCGCTTGACGAACTGTCAGATTTTCCCGGCTGAAAATCTCAGGAAAATCAATACCCTACTCCTGCAGGTGAACTTTCAGCACCGTTATCCGGGTAGGCTGGAAAGCCAGCTTCTTCTACAAACCAATTGGCGAGTTCTACCGGGTTACCGGCAGAATCATTGGTACAGGCGATAGTAAGTACCCCGTAAGGTGTACCGTAATACTTGTAGGTTTGTATCGGATGAATTTTAAATTCCTCTGCATAACGGAATATTGTTTTGAGCTGCTCATCTGCTTGTTCATAATCATATAATACCATGAGTAAATTTGATCTTCCGAACAGAGCTTCACCCAATTTATATAGATGATTGGAATAAATCACATGCGGAATATCAGAGATTTTACCACTCCCTTTTACGGAAACTGTTGAACAATATTCAAGATAGTCAGGTATTTCAAAATCATCGAACCCATAGCGTGAGCTGACAGGATCTCTTGTTATTTGAAATCCTCTTTTTCGAAGTTTTTTCATTACCTCTTCCTGATGTTCAGTTTCAAATCTGATATAATATTCATCTGAACATGGGGTAAGATAAATTTTGTCATAAGGGGGAATAAAATGAATGTAATCAGTTGTACTTGAATAAATATTGTAATAAAAATCATCATTAAATCCATAATCCGTCTTCTGCTCCGGATCAATCTTGCTGCAGGATGCAGCCAGACATATCAGGATAAATAAAGTTAATCTGTTCATAATCAATTGTATATAAGATTATAAATCATATGTCATATATCATATATCATATATCCTATGTTGAGTCTGTCAGCTCCGTCACGCCTATTACAATTACGAGGCTACGGGGTCATAGGGAAGAATGTAATTGTTTCGTTTAGCAAAATATGAAAAATTATTTAATTTTGCAACAGAGAGGGATTCAGAATAATGTAAATATATGAATATGAAAAGAATATTGACCCTGTTGTTATTTGTATGTGCATTCCTTTCATGTGAAAAAGGAATCGAGACATTGGAGCCGGTCGCTATGGATGGCTTTCTTTACAGGAACGTTGAGAATGACGGTTCCTTCCTCATTGCCAGTAGCAAGGAGCAATTGAAGGATATATTTTCAGAAGAGTATCTCGAGAAACTTGACTTGTCAAAAAGAAATATCCTTCTGATATACGGCACGTCCAACTCTGGTGTGTACGATATTGTCAAGAATATGAAAAAGGTCAATGACAAATACTGTTTTGAAATAGAGGTGTATAAAAATGGATTTGCCGTAATGGATCCATGGTGCGTAGTATACAGTATATCAAAGCAATTGACCGAGAAAGATATCGAGGTGCATATATCTTATGTGGAACCCAGCTATTGATATTCTTTAGACATACTGAAAACGAAATTCCGCCCTATCAGCTGAAGCTGTGGGCGGAACCAAAGTTTCCATTTGCTTTTATAACTTATACGTTAAAGAGGAAGTGCATGATGTCTCCGTCCTGAACGACGTATTCCTTTCCTTCCACTCCGAGCTTTCCGGCTGCACGGCATGCGGCCTCTGACTTCAGTGATACGAAATCTTCGTATTTGATGACCTCGGCGCGGATGAATCCCTTCTCGAAATCGGTGTGGATCACTCCTGCCGCCTTAGGAGCCTTGTCTCCCTTGTTGATGGTCCATGCGCGGCACTCGTCAGCTCCTGCTGTGAAATATGTACGGAGGTTGAGCAGAGAGTATGCGCTCTGGATGAGTCTTACCACTCCCGACTCCTCGAGTCCCATTTCTTCAAGGAACATCTGACGCTCTTCATAGCTTTCGAGCTCTGCGATGTCGGACTCGATCTTGGCTGCGATGACAAGGATCTCAGCATCCTCGTCCTTGACAGCCTCGCGTACCTGCTCCACATACTGGTTTCCTGTCTTTGCAGAAGACTCGTCCACGTTGCAGACGTACATCACAGGCTTGTTGGTGAGGAGGAAAAGTTCCTTTGCAAGCTGCTCTTCATCAGCATTTTCAGGCTTTACAGTACGGCATGACTTACCCTGCTGGAGGGCATCACGGTATCTGCAGAGAAGGTCGAAAAGCTTCTTCGCATTCTTGTCACCTCCGGTCTGAGCCTGCTTCTGCACCTTTGCAATGCGGTTTTCCACTGTCTCGAGATCCTTGAGCTGAAGTTCCAGGTCGATTACTTCCTTGTCACGTACAGGATCCACGCTTCCGTCCACATGAACGATGTTTGCATCATCGAAGCAGCGGAGCACATGGAGGATGGCGTCAGTCTCCCTGATGTTTGCGAGGAACTGGTTGCCGAGTCCTTCACCCTTGCTGGCTCCCTTCACGAGACCTGCGATGTCCACGATCTCTACAGTTGCGGGAACCACTCTTTTCGGATTGCAGAGGCCTTCGAGCACTTCAAGTCTCTTGTCCGGTACGATTGTGGAGCCGATGTTAGGCTCGATGGTACAGAAAGGGAAGTTTGCGCTCTGAGCCTTTCCCGAGCTCACGCAGTTGAACAATGTTGATTTTCCTACATTAGGAAGTCCTACGATACCGCATTTAAGTGCCATTGTATATCTTTTTAAATGGTAAAAAATCTCTAACTTATTATCAGGCCGCAAATTTACGCCAACTTTTTCTTTTTCTTTAATTTATTTCTCTTTTTGAGCCTTAATTTTTCTTTTTTTTAAAGCCTTTCAGAAGATTCTTGTTCATTTTTGATGTTTGCATAGTATGACGTTATGAATGCAGACAATAAAAAACAAATAGAACTAATTAATGACAGGTTTAATCAAGAACTTTAATCAGATCTCAAGTGTCAGAGGATTGTTCAATAAATACAATGCTGAATGGCTTAATTGGATAACGCAAGGCAAAGCATTATATCTGAATAAACAAAAGATCCAGACCTTGATAGACCAACAGCGAATCAATCTCGCTGACGTGGCCTATCTTGACCTGAATCTTGTTGAAAGCCTGATAAAGACTTTCGCAAATCCTCTATAAGCCAACAGCGAATCAATCTCGCTGAGGTGGCCTATATCAGATTCAATGCAAATATAGTGAAAGACTTTAAAATGCCAATAGAAATCATTGAAAAATAATAGTTTATATGAAAATCAAGTTGTTTCTTTCCGTATTGTCTGCACTTCTTTCCTTAGATGGATATTGTTGTTCTCAGAAAGATTCCCTGCTGGTGATGTTCTGGAATGTGGAGAATTTCTTTTACTATATGGATGAGGGAGGGGGAGAGGCTGACAAGGAATTTTCATCGTACGGGAGCAGAAGATGGACAAAGGCAAGGTTCTATGCCAAATGTGATGCGGTAGCCAAAAGCATCATGTGGATGGGTGACAGATACGGACGTCTTCCGGACCTGATAGGGCTTGCCGAGGTGGAAAACAGGGGAGTGCTGACAAGACTGCTTAGATCCACATTGCTAAGAAAACTTGATTATTCTATAGTCCATCATGATTCTGGTGACAGGCGTGGGATAGATGTGGCCATATTGTACCGCAGGTCTTCCATGAATCTTGAATCATTTTCTGTAATGACCCCGGAATATGAAGGTCAGAAACTTGCAACAAGAGATATCCTTCATGCGCGGATGTGCCTTGCAGACAGCTGCAGGATGGATTTTATAGTAAATCACCATCCTTCAAAATATGGAGGCGAAAGGCAGTCACGAGGACGGAGGGAAGCCGCAATGATGGCTTTGAAGGATCTGGCCGATTCGCTGGGAAATGAAAATGTCATAGCGATGGGGGACTTCAACGACACTCCTGATGCCGTTTCTTTCAGGGTCATTGACGGAACATTGGTGAACCTGGGGTCGGATCTTCATGAAAGGGGAGAAGGTACTATAAGATATGAAGGGAAATGGGATCTGATAGATATGTTCATGGTAAGTCCGTCCTTATCTGAACGTGCGGAAATGGAGGTATGCAGGGTTCCGTTTCTGATGACATGGGAAAGGAAACATGCTGGTGAAAAGCCGCTGAGAACCTATTCCGGCCCACGGTACATAGGAGGCGTAAGCGACCACTGTCCCATAATTCTGAAGATATATCATTGAATTCTCGGTTGATATTCCTATATTTGAAGGATTTATATCTCAAAGCTGAACAAATAACATAAAGACTTACCATATGAAAACTAGGATCGCTGAAAAATTTCAGACCCTCTTTAATGCTGAAGGTGAATTCTTTGCCTCTGCAGGACGTATCAACCTCATCGGAGAGCATACCGACTATAACGGCGGATTTGTATTTCCTGGTGCCATAGACAAGGGTATGATCGCTGAAATCAGACTCAACGGAACAGACAGGATAAAGGCTTTCGCTCTCGACCTGGATGAATACTGCGAATTCGGACTCAATGAGGAGGATATTCCGGATCAGAGCTGGGCCCGCTATATCTTCGGTGTATGCCGTGAGATCCAGAAGAGAGGAGGAAATATAGGCGGATTCGATACTGTTTTTGCCGGAGATGTACCTCTCGGAGCAGGAATGTCATCGTCTGCAGCCCTTGAAAGCACATTCGCATTCGCTCTCAATGAGCTTTTCGGTCTCGGCATCGACAAATTCGAGCTTGCACGCATAGGTCAGAGCACGGAGCATAACTACTGCGGAGTGAAGTGCGGAATCATGGATCAGTTCGCATCCGTATTCGGCAAGGCCGGCAACCTCATGCGTCTTGACTGCCGTTCGATGGAGTTCGAATACTTTCCGTTCGATCCCGAGCAGCACGGTTACAAGCTTGTTCTTCTCAACTCATGCGTCAAGCATCAGCTCGTAGGATCTCCATACAATGACCGCCGCGCATCATGCGAACGCGTTGCCAAGGTACTCGGACAGACTCTCCTCCGCGGTGTTACAATGGATCAGCTTGAGACGATCAAAGACCATATCACAGAAGAAGATTATCTCCGTGCACGTTATGTCATCGGTGAGGAGCGCAGGGTGCTTGATGTCTGTGAGGCTCTTCAAAAGGGTGATTATGAGACAGTTGGAGCGCGCATGTATGAGACCCACTGGGGCATGTCGAAGGATTATGAAGTCTCATGCGAAGAGCTTGATTTCCTTGCTGAAGTGGCGCAGGAGTGCGGTGTGACAGGAGCCCGCATCATGGGAGGCGGCTTCGGCGGCTGCACCATCAATCTCGTCAAGGCAGAGCTCTACGATGCATTCATAGAAAAGGCCAAGACAGCATTTGCAGAGAAATACGGTCATGAACCAATAGTCATTCCTGTAGTGATCAGCGACGGAGCCCGCAGACTTTAGTTTTTAAGTCATACCCGACTCGATCGGGGATCTCCCAAAGTGATGTATCCAAAAAGCGCAATATCTTGGTACATCACCCCCGAAAAAGCTGAAAAAACATCAAAAATCAGAACCGATGTACCAAGTTTCTGGTGATTCTTGGTACATCGGTCTTTAAATTTACAATAAAGGGATAAGTATATTATGAAACGTACTGTATTGTTTAGTTTTCTGTCTCTTTTTCTTTCAGCAGGATGTTCTTCATGGAGGGTCAATGAAACTCTTAAGGATATCGAATCATATATTATGGAACGTCCTGACAGTGCCCTTGCAGTTCTGGATTCCATGGATCGAACACTTCTGACAACTGATCACCACAAGGCTTATCATGCCCTTCTGCATGCGATGGCATTGGACAAGAACTACATAGACGTTGATGATGATTCTCTTGCCAGTATTGCAGTCAAATACTTTTCAAGGAAGGGTCCTGAAAAATACCATGCACGTTCTCGATACTATCTTGGACTATCATATTATTATGCCCAGAATTATAAAAATGCCATTCTGGAGTTTACCAAGGCGGAAAAGGTGGCAGAGAGGTGTGACAGTCTTTATTGGGCAATGACGAAAGCTATGCAGTCTGATGTTTACAGTTCAACTCACAATCGAATTGAAGCATTGAATTCTCTTATATGTGCTCATGAAATATATTCAAAATTATCCCTCAATTATTATATAGATGTATCAGAACTAGGACTTGCAAAATTATATTATAATAAGAAAGATTATTTCAAGGCAGACTCTTTATTCACTAAATTGATATTATCTGTTGATACAGAAGAAATAATCAGGAAATATGCTAAAAAGAACAGAGCATTTATGATGGTTTCTCAATATGAACCAAATTATAATGAATCAGTTTTTTTATATGACAATTTAATTAATGCCCATGATGATTCCTGTTTAACATATAAGGATTATTGGGCATATGCCTATTCTCTGAATCAGGTTGGACGAAAAGATGAAGCTCAAAATATACTTACCCAATTAAATAATGTTGATACTTCTGGTACAGCAGATTACTGGATGTATTTGATAGAGAAGTCAATTGGTAATTACGAAGATGCCTTGAAGTATCTTGAAAAATCTACTAATAAGATTGACAAAGAAGTAACAGAGGCCCTACAGCAGTCTTTGGCTTTATCTCAAAGGGATTACTACGAATCAGAGTTTGAAAATGCGGAATATAAGGCTCGAAACAGGCAACTGATTGCAATATCCGTTGGAGTCTCATCCGTTTTAGTTCTGGTATTATTGCTTTGGGCAACGTCTGTATATGTCAGACGTCAACGCGAAGAAAAGGAGTATTATCTGAATTATGCAAATGAGATCCGTCGTCAGTTGGAAGCATCAAAAAATGATGACTATCCAAAATTGAAACGGAAATATCTCGAAATATCTAAGTCTAAATTCGAGATGATAGCTTCTCTTTATGAAGAGTATGTCCTTCATCGTGGCAAGAAGAATGCAGAGCATGCTATTTATTCGAAGGTATCAGAAATTATTAATGCTTTCATCGGAGATAATGCTAACCGTCAGCAACTGGAATCTGTTCTTAATGATAGTCTTGACGGCATTGTATCTATGCTTCGTAAAGAGATGCCTCGTCTGAAAGAGATAGATTATTTAATATTCTGTTATATAATAATCGGATTTGATGCTACAACTATTTCTCATCTTCTCAATATTTCTACCAATGTCGTGTACATCCGAAGAAGCCGTATGAGGCAGCATATTGAGGATGTTGCCCCAAAACATAAGGATCAATTCTTGAATATATTAAGATAATTTCACCCTTTCATAAAGGAATATGTATAAATTTAAGAGGTAATATATATAATTGAAAATCAGTATTTTATAAAAAGTGAAAGATTGTATAATCTTTCACTTTTTATATTTTATTGATTTTCAAATACTTATAAATTAAACCTTTGGCGTTTTGAAAGACCGGTTTTTCTTGTCATTTCCAACTCCTCATATACATTTGCCATGTTTTAAATTCATTCATATGAAAAAGTTATTTGTCCTTTTGATGGCTAACTGGGAAGGGTACACCTTTAACAGGAACTATTTATGAAAATCCTTACGAAGGTGATAATCCTATTGTTGAAATTGAATATGTTGCATTACAGGTTATCTTAAAGGTAGATCCATACAATGGCGCACCTGAAACCTATATCATTAAGACATTCTATGCAGATAATTACACATGGACAGAACAATACATTCGTAAAAAACAGGTTGAATATATAAACAATGTATTTGAAATGATCTATTTTACGTATTTAAAAATTATTGGATAGTCACTTAAGAAATATAAGATAAGTTATTATATTTGAATTAAATAAATTTAAAGCAATTACTGTTATGAAGAAAACGATCCTTACTTTTATTTTGGTTCTGATGTCGATGATTTTCTTCGGTTCTTGTGAGAAGATTGAAGATAGACGTGGAACCTTGACGGTTAAAATAGTTAATGCCGAATTCGATAGTTCGACAAAACTACAGGTATCTGTATACCCGTATATAGAAGATATTAATAGATTTCGTCTGATTGCACAATCTAATGTAAATAAAAGTGCTTCATCTTCGGTGTCCTTCATCCTTAATGAAGGTAATTATTATATCACTTGCGAGAGTTATTCCAATATCAAGGCCTGTCAGGTTCAGGCTGGAGAGGAAACGGTGATAACTTTCTAGTATTACACAAGCTTCGATCCAAGCCAGTCAGCGTCGATTTTCTCAAATCCGTCGGCTGGCTTTATCTGTGGGTTACGCTCGAGGATACCGGCGCAGTCCTGATAGACATTCCATCCGATGTTGACTCCAAGCATCTGTCCGTCAAGGCCGTACATGAATGTAAGCACGCGCTCGTCTCCTTCTCCCTCGCTGCGGTAGAAATGGAATACGGAAGCCATGAACTCTTCCTTCTGTTCTGCCCCCACGCTTTTCTGTACCATTTCCAGCTTGGTCACATACTTGCACATCTCCAGCACCACATCGTCCAGTCCGGCCTCAGCTATGAGTACTTTCTCCATCAGTGAACCCATGTCGTTCACACGGCGCAGGGTGTATCCTCCCATGGCTTTGGTGTGCATGGTGATTGCCTTCATCTGACTTTCCGATATTTCTCCAGCAGGAATGAGCCAGAACATGACCTTTGCTTCCGGATCGTGATAAAGGGTCTCGTATTTTGCAAGATTGACCTGTCCGCAGTGAGGACATTCCCAGAGGAAGAGGGATCCGTCCTTTACCTTTGCCTTGAGTTCGGGATTCTCAGAAATGTTTATGCTGCGATATACTGTTATCTTGTGCTGCTGTCCGCATTTGCTGCATGGAGCAAGGGCTTCGTTGATGATTGACATTATCTTGATATTTAAAAAGTTACATTGAATTGAGGACCGACATACCATCTCTTCATGGCTATGCCGCTTTCTTCCGAAAGACTGTCGAAGGATGAACCTCCGTTGTATGATGCAGTCACTCCTACGCTGCACGGCCATGCAAGGGTAAGGATGCTGTTGAGGTCGAGACCTATGTCCGCTCCGGCAGACCAGAGATTGTTTCCGGAGAAGAATGTATAGTCGAAATGAGGAGTCAGGACGAGTCTCTTTATCGACAGGAAGGTACCTCCGATGGATAAGTCTCCTATGAATATAGGTATGGCGTAATCAGCTGTAAGCTTGGTGATTACAGGCTTTCTGACAGAGAGCCAGCTTGTAAGCGATGCGTTCGAAATGAGTCCGCGTGGAAGGATGCTGACAGCCGCCTGACCGAAGACTGCATCCCCGTTCAGCTTCACCTGACTCATGGCCGAGAGCCTTATTCCCTGCTCGCGCATGATGCCCGGAAGGTAGCCGTACATATAGGCGTATCCAGTAGGGGAAATG
Organism: Bacteroidales bacterium; assembly: GCA_017561265.1. The sequence continues at coordinate 51,897 of JAFZDJ010000004.1, read as the reverse complement.
AATGACCTGCTGTCTATATTGCCGGTTGCTCCGATCTCCATTCCTGCTCCCCATCGTGGATAAACGGCCGAATTAGGTGTACTTTGTATCACGTAGGCGCTCACCGATCCCGAGACACTATGCCTGAATGTGTTCTTTCCTTCTGTATATCCCTTGAAGACTGGTCTTTGGAAGTCGATGAATTCTCCGTTATCTCCCAAGCCGAAATGCTCTTCCACATCCATTTCCGCAACACCTGTCCTGAACATGTCGTTGCCTATCCTGTACGTCATCCTAGGTGTAATGCCTTTGTACCATCCTCCGGATGAGAATCTGAAAGGAATATAAGCCGAAAGCTTTCCCTCCACATAAGGAACATTCATTTCTCTGGAAGTTATCTCCATGGCCTGGCCTGAAGACAAATTATACGAATATATGTAGTATTGCCTTGCTGCTCTGTCATTTACGTCCACAGAAGCTTCGAGAACAGGATAAAGTCCTGAATACTTGAGTCTTGCGTGTCCGGAATGTCTCCATTTCTCCGGATTGTACGGGTCTTTATGTGCCGAATATCCGAATTCTCCTGTAGCTGTGGAGAGTCTGTTCTGGATGATTCCTGATGCTCCAAGAGAAGCCGCTTCCCATATGTTTCCGAATGACATGTTCATGATATTGTCCACATTGACATAGACAGGAGTCCATGAATGTACATTGAACATATGCGGGAGCTTGCGGTATCGCTTCGGCTCGGAAACCTTGATATCGGTCAGTTCCTTCACTCCGCGCTCTGCCGCAATGGCCTTTTCCTGTGCTGTCACAGTCTCGGCTATAGGATATCTGTGCAGAAGGGTGAAGTCAGCCTTCCTGTTCAGGAGTGAATCGGATTGTGTCCTGAATATCCTCATTCCTTTCAGAGTCTGTGACGAGTAGTACAACCATTCTCCGTCCTCGCTGTAGCTGAAGTCGGATGCTCCGTAGCGGGTCGATGTCATCTGACGGAGCTCGGATGCCGATGGATCGAAATGATACAGTTCGTTCACTCCGGTCCTGTCGCATGTGAACATGAGTTCTCCGTCATGGACTGAGAAATCCTTCATCATCACGGGCTGAGGTTCCAGCACGGTCTTCCATGATCCTGATGAAAACCTGTATATTCCGTATCCGTTGTCGGATATGGCAGTCGCATAAATATCATCTCCGATCCATGCCGTTTCGACCAGCTGAAGGCTGTCGGGAGCACCGTATGAGGCTGTTACGGTGCCTTCATCATTCAATATTTCGAGCGAAGACCTTCCTCCGATGCCGTAGCTTACCGCTGCCGTCCTGGTTCCTGAAGCATCCGGTGAAGGATTGTGCATGAGTCCGTTTCCTTCCGATGTGAGCTTTCCCTTTCCATCCTTTGAGATGCTGCGGATCACTGACCTTGTCTGAAGGTTCCATCTTGTATCCGCCTTTGTCTCGCTCCAGAATATCCTTCCCTGTTCCTGCGACCATTTCGGCCTTCCTGAATTGAGGGATACCAGACTGATAATCTCTTCATGTCCTGTGCTGTCCAGACGTACCAGTCTCGGTGCATCGACATGTCCCTTCTTGACGGAATAAAGGTCGTTTCCTATGAAGAAATTGTCTGTGTAGTCGGTGTACATGCGTGGCTCAGGAGTCACAGGCTCTGAAGGTATATACGGCCTGCGTGCGTCAGCATCGGCACTCCATAAGGTGTACATCGTGTCGCATATTTCCTTGAATGTGTCCTTCTTGTTCATGCCGCTGATCCTTTTTGCCGTAGACAGGAAGGAAAGCAGGTTATAAGGCCTGCGTGCAGCGAGGTGATATCCTTCGCTCATCAGCTCCGGGCAGTCGTAAAGATAGCGCATTCCTCCAAGGTAGAGATATCCGAGAGAATAATGGTCGGGAGCATAGTTCTTCTGCGACATGAACCTCCATTTGCCCCAGTTCCTGAAATCTCCGTTGTCGAAGGCCACCCAATAGTAGTTTAGGAAATCGGCAGTTCTTCCGCGTCCTGAAGGTGTCCATGCAGTTTCCGTGATGACGGCGTCGCCTTCAATGTTGCATATTCCCGGATATACGAGCGATGCGAGTATGTTCCACATTTCTCCGAAGGCCCATCCTAGAGGCTTCTGAGCCTTGGTCATGCCGAACTGCATCTGTGTCACATGGCGGGATTCGTGTACGGAAAGCATGGTCGACCATGGGAGAGGCTCAGGATTGTATGCGGAAGGTATTGTGAACAGGTCCATCCTCTTCGGAGCCCATGCCACGGAGCCGTTAGCCGCGTTGTAGGCATGCATGACCACCGGCATCTTCCTTCCGTCACCGTCGCCTGCGGCATATCCGGTAGTGAGCGACACAGGGATGCGGTATTTTTCTATTTTTCCGGCGTACACTCTTGCAAGCGAGTCGGCACCTTCGGGATATATGACTTTGAAATGATCCGTTTCTATCGAATACCACTTCGCCTTTCCCGGATCGTCTCCTGTCACGTAGAACTGTGCATGGGACAATGCCGGCATAAGCATAAGCATCAAGAGTATGATATATCTTGGAAAAAGAATCTTCATATAATTTTCGCTAATAAGGAACAATCCCCAACGCAAATCTAATTATTTTTTATATTTTTGCGACTTATTCGTCTTATTTAGTAAGCAAATAAACATCAAACCTCTTATATGACAACTATTCTTAATGTGCTCTCCGTATTGGGTGGACTTGCGATGTTCCTCTACGGTATGGCACTCATGAGTGAAGGTCTCCAGAAATCTGCGGGTGACCGTCTCAGGTCTTTCATGGCCAAAATGACCTCAAATTCATTCAAGCGCGTACTTACAGGAACGGTAGTTACAGCCCTTGTCCAGTCTTCTTCTGCTACGACCATCATGGTTGTAAGCTTTGTGAACGCAGGACTCCTCACTCTCGGAAACGCCATCGGCGTCATCATGGGAGCGAATATCGGAACTACTCTTACCGCATGGATCACATCCCTCGGATTCTCTGTGAACATCGCCCTCTTCGCCGTGCCAATGATGGCAATAGGCTTCCTGCTGCATTCTGCAAAGAAGTCGGGAATGAAGAACATAGGTCAGTTCCTCATGGGATTCGCGATCATGTATGTAGGTCTTACCTTCATGAAGGATTGTTCTAACGCTGTTCTTGACAACTATCAGGCGGGAATGATGAACTTCTTCGGAAGCATCAACGGCTTCGGCTTCGGTTCGGTTCTTCTCTTCCTCATAGCAGGTGCGGTGCTTACAATCGTTCTTCAGGCTTCCAGCGCTACGATGGCCATCACAATGCTTCTTGCGGCATCCGGCCTCATCGATTTCAAGCTTGCTGTAGCCATGGTGCTCGGAGAGAACATCGGTACTACCATCACGGCTAACATCGCTGCTGCCGTGGCAAATACATCTGCAAAGAGAGCAGCCCGTGCCCATACGATCTTCAATATCGTCGGAGTTATCTGGGTTCTGGCTCTTCTCAGACCTATCATCAGCCTTATCTGCGTAATCATGGAGTCTCTCGGATTCTACGATCCGGTGGAAGCAAGCCGTCAGCTCGCGATCATCGCAAACAGCGGTTCGCCAGCAGATCCTGCATTGATGGAGATGTACAAGAATTCGCTTCTTTATGGTATCGCAATGCTTCATACCCTTTTCAACGTGACCAACACATGTGTCCTCATATGGTTCGTTCCACTTATCGAGAAGGCTGTGGTATGGCTTGTCAAGGAGCCTAAGGGAGAGACTGAAGTATTCAGACTCAAGTATATTTCAGGAGGTCCTCTCAGCACAGCGGAGCTTTCGCTCAATGAGGCTCAGCAGGAGCTCATCCATTTCGCTGAGATCTGCCGCAACGGTTTCGGCTACATCCGTCAGGCCATAAACGAGCAGGATCCTGACAAGTTCGACAAGCTCAACGAGAAGCTCATCAAATATGAGGAGATCACTGACAGGATCGAGTATGAAATCGCTACATATCTCAACGAGGTAAGCAAGAACGAGATCAGCGAGGAAGCTGCCGATACCATCAAGTCCATGTACAAGATCATCGGCGAGCTTGAGTCGCTCGGAGACTCAGGAGAGGCCATCGGACGTATCCTCAAGAGAAAGAACGTTCATGGAAAGGTATTCGACAAGCCTATCCTTGACCGTCTCAACAAGATCATGGATCTCGTACAGAAGGGTTATGACGTGATGATCGCCAACCTCAAGAACAATGATCTCCGTGACATCTCGAATGCTGAAAATGCCGAGTACAACATCAACGAGTGCAGAAATCACCTCCGTGAGGAGCACATCGTCAACATCGAAAGCAACAGCTACAATTATCTTACCGGTGTTTATTTCATGGACGTGCTTGCAGAGCTTGAGAAGATCGGTGACTTCCTGATCAATATCTCGCAGGCACGAGTGGGAAAATATGAAAGGTAGAATATTCATCATGACGCTGGTTGCCGTAATTGCGGCAGGATGCGGACAGAACAGGAAGGCAGAGCAGTTTCAGGCTCTGCCTTTTCCTGATGTGAAGATTCCGGCCATGATGACAGGCAGTGCAGATGTGGCCGAATACATTTCAATGCATTACTGGGACGGCCTGACTGATCCGTCGAGAGATTATCCTTGTGATTCCCTCTATGTAAGCGGAGTGAAGAAGGAGGATGTGGAGCAGAAGTTTGCCGACTGGAATGCCGTTCTCGGCGTGCTTCCGCGTTCGACTGCCGATAAGGCTGTGAATGCTCTTTATGAAAAGGCTGCGGCATGCGAAAGGAAGGATACATCTTCAAATGTGCTTGATACCTTCGTGATGCTTGCGGAGAAATATTTCTATGATCCTAATTCTCCGGTCCGCAATGAAGACCACTACCATGCTTTTGTAAGAAATCTTGCTTCGTTCGAAGGCTTTGATGAAGCTGTCCGCGGAAAATATGCCTATCAGGCCCGTATGACGGCTCTGAACCGTGAAGGTACTGTAGCAGCAGACTTCAGGTTTGCCGACAGGAACGGTCGTATTCATAGCCTCCACGGCATAAATGCTCCGATGACTCTGCTTTTTTTCAGTAATCCGGGCTGTGATGCATGTATGGAGATCATAAAGGTTCTGAGCGGTCATGAAGGCATAGCTTCCATGATAGCAGACGGCCGTCTTGCCGTGCTGAACATATACATAGACGAGGATATCCAGGCATGGCGCGAATATATGCCTATATATCCTGAACAGTGGTACAACGGCTTCGATCCTGATCTGGTCATAAGAGGGGAGACTCTGTATAATGTGCGTGCCATCCCGTCACTCTATCTCCTGGATCATGAAAAAAGGGTCATCCTGAAGGATGCCCCTGAGAATCGTGTATTCGAGACACTTCTCTCGCGATAAAGCTTTTATTGTCTTTTTCGAATTTATATCTTAAATTTGAACGATTTTGCCCCGATGTCGCGGGAATCTTCATAAGAATAACAATAAAACTGAACGATATGGAAATCAAGAGAGAAATCTGGGGCAAGACCCCATGCGGTAAGGAGATCTGTCTCTACACCCTTACAAATGAGAAAGGTGCTTATGTCCAGCTCACAAGCGTAGGTGCAGGAATCGTATCTGTAGTTGTTCCTGACAAGAACGGAGCAATGGCTGACGTTGCCCTCGGATATGCTGAGGCTGCAAGCTATTTCGGAGACGGCCCTTGCATGGGAAAGACTCCGGGAAGATATGCCAACCGTATTGCTGTCGGCAAGTTCACTCTTGACGGAAAAGAATACGATATCCCTGTAAACTGCGGCCCTAACCATCTTCACGGCGGTCCTGAAGGCTTCATGAACAAGGTGTGGGAAAGCAGAGAGAACGAAGGTGGTGTGGAATTCCTCTATTATTCTGAAGATGGAGAGCAGGGTTATCCCGGTGCTGTAAAGGCTGTCGTACGTTATGAATGGACAGATGAGTGCGAACTCCGCATGACATATACAGCCGAGTCTGATGCTCCTACTGTCATCAACCTCACCAACCATGCATACTTCAACCTCAATGGCGAAGGTAACGGAAACATCCTCGGACACACCCTCCGCATGAACTGTTCAGAGTATCTTCCTACCGACGACACCCAGATTCCTCTCGGAGAGAGCGCTCCAGTAGCAGGAACTCCTATGGATTTCGTCAACGAGAAGCCTGTCGGCCAGGATATCAGAGCAGACTTCGAGGCTCTCAAGATAGGCTCCGGCTATGACCATTGCTGGGTCATCGACGGCGCCGAGCCAGGTCAGCTTCAGTTCTGCAGCGAGCTCTATGCCCCTGAAAGCGGACGTACCCTCAATATCTACACAACACAGCCTGGAGTCCAGGTCTATACAGGAAACTGGCTTGCAGGATGCCCTGCCGGAAAGAACGGCCATACATACAACAATAACGACGGTATCGCCATCGAGTGCCAGAACTATCCTGACGGCCCTAACAAGGCAGACTATCCGAATTGTGTCCTCCGTCCGGGAGAAGTCTATGAGCAGGCCATAATCTACGCATTCGGCATCCGCTGATAATTGAATGTCATCCCCGAATTCTTAATGTCATTTTTGAATTTATAATGTCATCCCCGGCTTGACCGGGGATCTTTCCCCATGAAACAATATCTAGATCTGTTACGTCATATCCGCGAAAACGGAACCATGAAGTCGGACCGCACCGGTACCGGCACGCAGAGTGTGTTCGGCTATCAGATGCGCTATGACCTCAGCGAGGGATTTCCTCTCCTGACTACCAAGAAGGTCCATCTGAAATCGATCATCTATGAGCTTCTGTGGTTCATCGCAGGTGACACAAACGTGAAATATCTCCAGGATCATGGAGTGACCATCTGGGACGAATGGGCTGACGAAAACGGCGACCTGGGCCCTGTGTATGGTCACCAGTGGCGCAGCTGGCCTACTCCTGACGGAGGCACCATCGACCAGCTTTCGAATGTGATCAACCAGATAAAGAACAATCCGGACTCACGTCGTATGATTGTTTCTGCATGGAATGTTGCAGAGGTGGAGAAGATGGCTCTTCCGCCATGCCATTCGCTCTTCCAGTTCTATGTGGCTGACGGAAAGCTCTCATGCCAGCTCTATCAGCGCAGTGCGGATGTATTCCTTGGAGTTCCGTTCAACATCGCATCGTATGCTCTCCTGACCATGATGATAGCCCAGGTATGCGGCCTCCAGCCGGGAGAATTCGTTCACACGACAGGAGATACCCATATCTATGTCAATCATTTCGAGCAGGTTGCGACTCAGCTTTCCCGCGAGCCACGTGCCCTTCCGAAGATGAAGATCAACCCGGATGTCAAGAATGTCTTTGACTTCAAGTATGAGGATTTCGAACTCGTGGACTATGATCCATATCCTCGCATCCCTGCACCTGTAGCAGTATAATATGGAAAAATGCATAATAGTAGCTATCGCGGACAATAATGCCATAGGAAAGGACAATGCCCTCCTATGGCATATTTCCGAAGATCTGAAATTCTTCAAGCGTACCACCATGGGCTGCCCGGTCATCATGGGTCGCAAGACATTCGAATCCATCGGACGTCCTCTTCCGAAAAGGCAGAACATAGTGATTTCCCGCGGCTTTGATGCTCCGGAAGGTGTCATTGTCGTCGGATCATTGGAAGAAGCCTATATGGCTGCAGAGGGTGAGCGATGCTTCATCATGGGCGGCGGTCAGATCTATTCTCAGGCTATGCCGGACATGGACCGTCTCATCGTGACCCATGTTCATACCGTCATCGAAGATGCAGACACATTCTTCCCTCCTGTCGATCCTTCGGTATGGATTGTGGAATCACGCTCTGAAATGTACCATGACGAAGAGTCAGGCTTTGATTTTGAATTTGTTGAATATGTCAAGAGATAGTTTCGGCAGCCGTTTCGGCGCACTTGTGGCTATGGCCGGCTCAGCGGTGGGTCTGGGCAACCTCTGGCGTTTCCCTTATCTTGTGGGAGAGAACGGAGGAGCCGCATTCATAATCATATATATAGCTCTCAGTTTCCTGATCTGCCTTCCGATCTTCATTTCTGAATTTGTCATCGGACGCAGAAGCCAGAAGAATGCCTTCGCCGCATTCAGAGATCTGTCCGGTGGTTCTGCATGGCGCTGGGTGGGACTTTTCACAGTGATAGTACCTCTGGTCGTACTTTCATATTACTGCGTAATAGGCGGATGGTCAATAGATTACTTCTTTAAGTCTCTTGCCTTTTCATTCAGTGGAAGCGGGTCGCAAAGTACATTCAACACGATGTTTACGGATTTCGTGACATCTACATGGACTCCGCTCATCTGTCACACAGGCTTTCTTCTTGCCACCACGGTCATAGTGATGGTAGGTATCAAGGACGGAATCGAGAAGTTCAGCAAGATAATGATGCCGATACTGTTCTTCATAGTCATAGGTATTGCGATATATTCCGTGACCCTTCCGGGAGCAAAGGCCGGTCTCGATTATCTCTTCAATCCTGATTTCTCGAAAATAGATGCAAAAGCATGCGCAGCAGCCCTGGGACAAGCTTTCTTTTCTCTATCTCTCGGATTCGGAACCATAATGACCTATGCCTCATATGTGGACAAGAAGGAAAATGCATTGTTCCAAAGCACGGCTACAGCTGCCTCCGACCTTGCTTTCGCTCTTATTGCCGGCATCGCCATCATGCCTGCAGTCTTCGCTTTCGGAATCAACCCTCAGTCCGGTCCTGGACTTGTCTTCGAGACACTCCCATATGTCTTCGGACAGATGCCGGCAGGAGGATTCATTGCAATCCTCTTCTTCGTCGCACTTCTTGTAGCAGCTCTGACTTCATCCATTTCCATGCTTGAAGTGGCTGTGGCATATCTTGTCGAGGAAAAGAAATTCTCGCGTCTGGCAGCCTGCATGACGCTTTTTGCAATATGCTGGGTGGTCGGTGCTCTCTGCTCCCTCTCGTTCGGTCCGCTTTCAGACCTCAAGATAGCAGGAAGAACCATCTTCGACTTCTTCGACAACCTTTCATCCAACATCCTCATGACTCTCGGCAGTCTTCTTACCGTCCTCTTTGTCGGATGGCGCATGAAGAAGACCGATGTCTATGACGAATTCACCAACGGGGGAAGCCTCTCGACCAATGCAAAGATCTTCGGAGTCCTCTGGTTCCTCATCCGTTTTGTCTGCCCTCTCGCCATCATTTCCATCTTCATAAGTGGTCTTCTTGGCTGATATGCAACGTTTTTCCGTCAATCTGCATCTTTATGAGGCATTATTAACGGACTTGATATGAAGAAATTTTGTATGATTCTGCTTGCTGCTGTGGTCTCCTTGACCGCATCGGCTCAATATGCCATGAATTCAGATACGTATGTATATCTGGATGGAAGCAGGGTCTTTGCCGGATGGGAAAAGATAGATAATGATGATTTTGTTCATTATCTATCAGATCGTTACGGTGAAGATGCAGGCGATGCATGGAACAGATACAGAAACGGGTACCGGACCGGTCTGGGACTCACCATAGCCGGCGGTTCATGTATGGTTCTGGGTGGAACAGCAGCGGTCATAGGAGGCCTGGCCGCATTGGGAACGGTCATGTATTTCCCTTTGATCGGAACAATCGGTTCCATGGCTGGAAGTGATCCGAATGATATGCTTGACACTATGCTTGAAGGTCCTGCTCTTCTGGCCGACATTGGAGGAGTTGTTGCCCTTGGAGGCCTTGCCATGCTTGTTTCCGGCATTCCCGTAATGTGTGTGTATAAGAACAGGATGACCGACCATTTCAATACCTACGGTTCCGGTATCGTCAATGAAGTCAATCTGACTTTCGGAGCCCAGTCACGTGGCATAGGTTTCGCCCTTAATTTCTAGCCTTTTCGGTTAAAGCGCCTTTCTGCGGGAAGTAAGGATCATGCCGGCTGCCGAGCCGATAAGAAGCAGGATCAAAGCGATAGAACTTGCACGCGAAACATTCTCTCCAAGCTGGTATGAATCAGGCTCGAACCTCATGATCAGCTGACCTTCACCTTCAGGAATCATAGATCCGCGAAGCATCCAGTCTGCGCGGAAAAGTTCAACGGAACGGCCTTCCGCTGTCGGATGGTAATGTCCGTTTCGAACCTCTCCATATGCCCCGGCCGGCTCGATCCAAGCCTTCCATCCCTTAGGATAATAAATCTCGCTGAATACAGCTGCACGCTCAACATCCGTACTGAACTCATAACGAAGCTCTTTCGGGCTGTAATGGGTCAGTCTGATGTGTGCGGGTTTCTCGTCCGACGTGTTGCTGGTAACACCTCCGACAGCCTCCTGAGCCCATGCGAAATCATTGCCGATCACGGCAGTGGTATGCAGGTCGGTCGCAGCAAGAAGAGCAATCTCCTCATCAGGAGTTGCGGCCGCAACATAAGAATCCACGAACCATGCATTTCCAAAAGCATGAGGGTTCACCACCGGTGAAAAATCTGCTCCAAGGATAATGTATTTGCCGTTAAGCATTGATACAACCTTCAGCTCCGGAAGAGCCTCGGACAATTCCTGGACGGTCTCCACATTCTCGACCGCTCCGTAAATCTGCCTGATTTCTCCTGTTATATACCTCTCGATAAGATCCTGATAGCGCTGGAGCTTCACCGGACTGTATCCTCCGATACTCTTATGATGGTAGCTCTGTATCGCATCGTTGAATGTGTTCACGCTGATGTCCAGGACGCGGTAGTTCGGGTCTGTGTCTTCATGGATGATATCATCTACAGGACGAGGCTCGTAATGTGCTGTAAAGTCCTGAGGAGTAACGAAATGACTCTTGTTGAGGTATCTTTTTCCGACACTGACAAGGTCGATCCATACAAGGAATATCACGGCAATGGCTACGATTGAAGTCCTGCCTTTAAGTACGAATGAACCGTTCTTTCCCACTGCATCTACCTTAGGAGTCTTGAAAGCCCATAGGATGAGAGCGAATACCACCGTAATCAGGACAAGAGAGCGGAGTGCATCTTTTGTCATAAGAGTCTGTCGGTCAATCCTCAGAGCATCAATGATCATCTCGTTCATACCTGCATCACCGGCTCCTGTGAAGGAGCCTGCTATTCCGGGAATGAGCACGCAGAGGAGGCAGAATCCGGCAGTCACACCATATGCGATGTATCCTGCCTTCATCATGGTCTTCTTCTCATACTTCTCCTTCAGGATCCTGTCAAGAACATAGAATCCGAGCATAGGAAGGGTCACCTGAAGCACTGTGAGAGCCATGGACACCGTCCTGAACTTGTTGTACATCGGAGCATAATTGAACCAGAGCTTCGTGAACCACATGAAATGGCTACCCCATGCGAGGAATACGGCTATGACCGTAGCGGCCACAAGCCACCATTTCTCACGTCCCTTGCACAGTATGAGTCCGAGTACGAAAAGGAATATAGTGATTGCTCCCATGTACATAGGGCCTGCAGTGAACGGCTGAGGACCCCAGTATAGAGGCATGTGCTTCATTGTCTGCCTGAGGTTTGTCTGTCCGGCTCTTTTCAGCAGCTGAGCTGTTTCCGAGTCCATCGGAAGCTCTCCGGAAGAGGCTCCTCCGTTGAAATTAGGGATGAGGAGGTTAGGCATTTCGCTGATTCCGTATGACCATGCTGTCGCATAATCCAGATCCAGACCATTGGCATTATGGCTTTCGCTGTCGGCTGAAAGCTCCGAGCCTCCGCGCATGGTGTATGGAGTGTATTCATAAGTCGGAATCAGTTTGTTGGCGTTTGTGGCTATGCCTATGAGTCCGATGACAAGCAGCAATGCCGATGCTGCGAAGAAACGCTTCAACAGATCTTTTCTCTTGATACACAAATAGATAAGAAGACCTATTGCGTATGCGAATATCACTATCGCAAGATAATATGTGATCTGGAGGTGGTTGGCCTTGATCTGCATGCTGAGGGCGAATGCGAAGAGCGTCGCTCCGAGTATGGTCTGTGGCAGCCATGACTTCCAATCATTCCGAGTGTCTTTATTGTCATCCCGGGCGCTGCCGAGGGATCTCATAGCCGCCCTGTATGTAAATATCACACCCGCCAGTACCCATGGGAAGTAAGCTATGGCCTGCATCTTGGTGTTGTGGCCGACCTGGATGATCTGCATGTTGTATGAACAGAATGCCATTGCAACGGCTCCTGCGACTGCTATGGCCTTGCCTGTTCCGAGGGAAAGCATCAGCAGGAAACCTCCGATAAGGGCTATCAGAAGATAGCTGGCAGGTCGGCGTCCTGTAAGCAGGAAATCATATATTGCGTCCGTCCAGTCGCCTTCGAAACTGTCGATGGTGGCTGTGGTCGGCATGCCTCCGAACATGGAGTTTGTCCATGCGGTGGGGTCGTCCGGATGTGCTTCGTTATATGTCATGGCCTCGTTTGCCATTCCCTTCCATGAAGCTATGTCGCTCTGGTTCACGATCTTGCCTTCAAGAACCTGAGGGGTGTAGCTGTATGCCAATGCAATGAACAGCAGGAGGATGCCTGCATATGTTCCGATCTTCTTGAGTAATTCCTTATTCATGTTTAGTAATTCTATCAAAGAGTTCCGCCATGCGGTGTGTAAGATTGCGGCGTGTATATCTTGAAATGTCGGCATCGCCGGCTGTCAGTGCTCCCAGTTTATGTCTTTCCCAACATCTGTCCACATATGCCGAGATCGTCGACTCGTCTTCCCAGTCTATCACAGCTCCGGTCCCGGTCTGTCCGATGATCATTCCCATCGCTCCATCAGGCTGTCCTATTCCAAGTATAGGTCTCATCGATGCCATGTATTCGAAAAGTTTGCCCGGAAGCACGGCCTTGTATTCCGGCTCCTTCCTCAGCGGGAGGATAAGGAGGGACGCGGTCCTCTGCTGCTCTACTGCCACGGAATGAGGCTGATAGCCCATATCCTCAAGGTTCTCTTCCAGTCCGACGGATTTGAGATATGAGATTATCTGCTCGTCGGTCTTTCCTATAAGTCTGATTTTCAGTCTTTTCCTGAAGGTGTCTTCCTTCCTGCATTTCTCGGCCAGGACATCCCAGAGGACGGTCGGATTGCCGTCTGCAGCGAAGAGGCCTGTGTGGGTTATGATGAAGTCCTTGTCTTTTCCGCCTTCCGCTTCCTTGCATCTTTCGGCGGCGAAATCACACTCGTCGAAGCCGTTGGTGATGAGCTCCACGGGAGTTTTCGTCATGTATCTGAATTCCTTCTGAACCAGCGGCGACACGGCGACCACTGCCGATGCGTCGTCCAGCACCTTCCTTTCCATCTTTTCGTGCCAGCTCCTGGTCCATGCCGTCATGGACAGATGCTTGAAGTAGAATATCTTTGTCCATGGGTCGCGGAAGTCAGCTATCCACGGGATGCCGGTCTCGAGAGCGAGTCTGCGCCCGATCAGATGCATTGACTGAGGAGGTCCGGTGCTTACAATAAGGTCGACAGGATGCTCTTCAAGATATTTCTTCAGGTATTTTACAGAAGGCTTTATCCACATGCATCGAGGGTCGGGCAGGAAGAAGTTGCCGCGCACCCACATCGCCGCTTTCTGGGCGAACGACTTGTTCTGTGCATTGACAGGATTGACCTCTACCGCCTCCTTGCTGTGTCCTGATCTTCGGAGGAACTTCTTGTAAAGTTCGTAAGGTTCTGTAATATGGGTCTTTATGATTTCAGCCTCTGCCGGAATTTCGGATTCCAGCGATGTGTCGACAGCGAGCTGCTCGGGATTTTCCGGGGTGTAGATCACCGGCTGCCAGCCTTCTGCCGGCAGATATTTGGCAAATTTCACCCACCTCTGTACCCCCGATCCTCCAGTCGGCGGCCAATAATAAGAAATGATCAGAACCCTTTTCATAATCCTGCAAATATACATAAAATAAGATAAAATATTTTTCGTAAATTTGCCTGATTATAAAAAATGATTTATGGCAGAAAAGAAACCGACCGAAACACCTATGATGAAGCAGTACTTCGCTATGAAGGCGCAACATCCGGAGGCTGTGCTTCTGTTCAGGTGCGGCGATTTTTACGAAACATACGGAGAGGATGCCCTGACTGCGAGCAAGGTGCTCGGAATCGTGCTTACAAAGCGTTCCAGCGCCACTCCTGGAGCTATTCCGATGGCAGGATTCCCTCATCATTCCCTCGAAACATATCTTCCGAGACTTGTGCGTTCCGGCTATAAGGTGGCTGTGTGCGACCAGCTGGAGGATCCCAAGCTTACCAAGAACATAGTAAAGCGAGGCATCACCGAGCTGGTGACGCCAGGTATCGCTTTCAATGACCAGCTGTTGGAGCAGAAGGAGCATAACTACATCGCAGGACTTACCTTCTTCAAGGACAAGTGCGGAGTTGCTTTCCTGGATGTGTCTACAGGTACTTTCCAGGTGGCTGAAGGCAGTCTTGACTATATAGGAACCCTCCTCAGCTCGTTCGCTCCGAAGGAGCTTCTCGTTCCGAGAGGATATGAGAAGGGTACAAAGGAAAGATACGGTGACCAGTACTATATTTCGACTCTGGAAGAATGGGCATTCGTCTACGACAGTTCTGTCGAAAAGCTCAAGAAGCAGCTCAGGGTCGATTCGCTCAAAGGTTTTGCAATAGACAGTTTCCCGCTCGGAGTGACATCGGCGGGTGCATTGCTCATATATCTGGAGCAGACGCAGCACACAGGACTGACAAACATATGCTCCATCTCGCGAATTGATGAAGGCTCGTTCGTATGGATGGACCGTTTCACTTTCCGCAATCTGGAGATATTCGCATCGACGGCCGGAAAGGAGGGAACTTCGCTGGTTGAGGTCATGGACAGGTGTTCGTCACCTATGGGTGCGCGTATGCTGAGGACATGGCTGGCTATGCCGGTGATGGATCTGCAGGAACTTGAGGATAGATATTCTGTGGTTCAGCATTTTGTTGACAATCAGGATGATATGCAGAGGCTCCAGACCATGGTAGGGGATATAGGAGACCTTGAAAGAATCATTTCACGTGCAGCGGCAGGCAAGATCATGCCGCGCGAAGTGATGCAGCTCAGAAGAGGACTCAGCCAGACGGATCCTATCATGAAGCTTTGCGGAGGAAAAGGAGTCGATGCTCTTGACGGACTTATCGGAAGGATGGGTGATTGCGCGGAGCTTCTCGAATATCTTGGAAAGACCATGCATCCCGAGACAGCTTCCCAGCTTGGCAAGGGCGATGTGATTGCAGGCGGGGTGAATGAGGAGCTGGATGAGCTGCGAAGGATAGCACGTCATGGAAAGGATTATCTTCTTGATATCCAGCAGAGGGAGATCGAACGCACAGGAATCGCATCTCTGAAGATAGGATTCAACAATGTGTTCGGCTACTATCTTGAAGTTCGCAATACCTATAAGGACAGCGTGCCGGAGGAATGGATAAGGAAGCAGACCCTGGTCAATGCGGAACGCTATATCACTGAGGAGCTTAAGGAATACGAGCAGAAGATCCTGGGTGCGGAGGAAAGAATATATGTGCTTGAGTCTCAGATATATACGGAGCTGGTTGCGAAGATCCAGGCGAATATTTCCATGATCCAGAAGAACTGCCGCATCCTTGCGCGTCTGGATGTTCTCTGCGGATTTGCAGATCTTGCGGTGAGCAACAGATACTGCCGTCCGAAGATGAATGACGGCAAGATAGTGGATATAAGGCAGGGTCGTCATCCTGTCATCGAGACAATGATGCAGGCTGGGGAGGAATTCGTGCCTAACGATATTTATCTTGACAATGAGAAGCAGCAGGTGATTATCCTTACAGGTCCGAACATGGCCGGTAAGTCGGCCCTTCTGCGTCAGACCGCTCTTATAGTGCTGATGGCTCAGGTTGGTTCATTTGTGCCTGCGGCGGAGGCTTCCATCGGTTATTGCGACAAGATCTTCACCCGCGTGGGTGCTTCTGATAACATTTCGCGAGGCGAGTCGACCTTCATGGTGGAGATGCTGGAGACTTCTATGATCCTTCATAATCTTTCTTCGCGTTCGCTGGTGCTTCTGGATGAGATCGGACGAGGTACTTCTACTTATGACGGAATGTCTATAGCGCGTGCCATAGTCGAATACATACATGAATATGGTGACGGGGCAAAGACTCTGTTTGCGACTCATTATCATGAACTTAACGACTTGGAGGATCTTTACGGACGTGTACGCAACTATCATATTGCGGTGAAGGAGGTAGGCAAGAATGTCATCTTCCTCAGGAAGCTCCTGCCTGGCGGTGTGGCTCATAGCTTCGGTCTTCATGTGGCGCGTATGGCCGGTATGCCGAAGCAGGTGCTCGAGTCGGCGGAGAAGACTCTGGCAGCCCTGGAGGCAGGAGACAAGGGGGCTGTTTCCGATGATGCGTCTTCCTCTGACGGATCCAGGATTTCATCTGTCATTCCGAGCTTGTCGAGGAATCCTCAGAAGATGGTCAAGCCGCATAACATCAAGGAGGGACGCGTGGAGAGTGACGGCTCGATACAGCTGTCTTTCTTCCAGCTTGAGGATCCGCTTCTGTCCTCTCTTAAGGAGGAGCTTGACAGGGCCGATCTGAACAATATGACTCCGCTCCAGGCTTTCGACCTTCTGCGCAGCATGAAGGAACAATTAGGTATTTAAACTATATGATTATGAGAAAACTGATAGCCGTTATGGCAGTTGTGCTTCTGTCTGCAAGCGCATATGCCGCACCGAAGATCTATGATCTGAAGTCTCCGGACGGAAAGCTTTCCGTATCTGTTGAGGCTGGAGAAGGTATTTCCTATACGCTGGTTCATGAAGACGATCTTCTTATTGACAAGACCGTGATCAGCATGGCTACTACCGACGGGGTGCTCTTCGGCGGTGTGCAGCCTGTGAAGAAGGTTACAAGAAGAAGTGTGTCCCAGACCATTCCGACAGTGCTTTACAAGAGGGCGGAGGTCAAGGATGAGTTCAATGAGATGACTTTGAAGTTCAAGAATTTCTCTGTTGTCTTCCGTGCATATGACGACGGTATGGCCTATCGTTTCGTTTCTCATCTGAAGGGTGCGTACAATATCGAGCAGGAGTTTGTCAATTTCAATTTCGCCGAGGACTGGAACATGTGGGCAGGATATGTGGCTCATAATACTCATTCTCTTGAAGGCCAGTACTTTACATCGAACGAGGCTCAGTATACCTATGCTCCTCTTTCACAGTGGAACAAGGACAGGATTGCCTTTCTTCCTCTGATGGTGGACGGTCCGGACGGAAAGAAGATCGTGGTGACCGAGGCTGACAACAGGGACTATCCATGTTTCTATCTTTATAATGGCGAGGGCGGAAAGAATCTTTCCGGACGTTTCCCTGCCGTGCCGAAGGATGTGAAGCAGGGTGGACACAATATGCTCCAGATGGTGGTGGAAAGCCGTGAGCCTTATATCGCAAGATGCGAAGGTGAGATGGAGTTCCCATGGAGGATCGTTGCCGTTTCGGAGAAGGATGTGCAGATGGCTGACAATGACATGGTCTATCGTCTTGCTGCTCCGGCCGATCCGGAAACTGACTGGAGCTGGGTGAAGCCAGGAAAGGTTGCATGGGACTGGTGGAACGACTGGAACATTTACGGGGTTGATTTCCGCGCCGGCATCAATAACGACACATACAGATATTACATAGATTTCGCTTCTGCCAACGGTATCGAGTATGTTATCCTCGACGAGGGATGGAACGTCAATCTCAAGGCCGATCTCTTCCAGGTGATTCCGGAAATTGACCTGAAAGAGCTTGCTGCATATGCTCAGGAGCGTAATGTAGGTCTTATCCTATGGGCAGGATACCATGCCTTCGACCGCGATATGGAAGAGGTCTGCAAGCATTATTCTGAAATGGGATTCAAGGGCTTCAAGATCGATTTCATGGACCGCGCAGACCAGGATATGGTGCTTTTCCATACCAGAGCTGCCGAGACTGCTGCCAAGTATCATATGATGGTGGATTTCCATGGTACATATAAGCCTACAGGCCTCCACAGGACATATCCTAACGTTGTGAACTATGAAGGAGTCTATGGTCTCGAGAATATGAAATGGGCTCAGGGGCACGTGGATCAGGTGACTTATGACGTGACTGTTCCTTACATCCGAATGATGGCTGGCCCGATGGATTATACTCAGGGTGCAATGAGAAATGCGACCCGCGGCAATTTCCGCGGAGTCAATTCCGAGGCCATGAGCCAGGGAACACGCTGCCGTCAGCTTGCGGAATATGTGATATTCGATTCTCCGATCAACATGCTTTGCGACTCGCCTTCGAACTATATGAAGGAGAAGGAGTGTACGGAGTTCATCGCAGCGGTTCCTGAGATCTGGGATGAGTCTGTAGGTCTCGATGGAAAGGTCGGAAAATATATCGCGATGGCACGAAGAAAGGGTGCGGACTGGTATGTCGGAGCAATGACAGACTGGTCGGAGCGTGATATGACTCTTGATCTTACATTCCTTCCTGAGGGTGAATACAAGGTGGAACTCTATAGGGACGGAGTCAATGCTGACCGTGCTGCATGCGACTATAAGAAGGAGGTTGTCGATCTGCCTGCGGACAGGAAACTTGCTGTACATATGGCACCGGGAGGCGGCTTTGCGGCAAGGATTTCTCCTGTCGTTACGGGTAAAGTCGAGTAATCTTTAAAATAAAAGAGTTTTTTGATTAAAAATCATTACCTTTATCGGTTGAAAACTTGAAAATTCATAATATAAACACTTAAAATACTGATAATCATGAAATTACCTTTTGCAGAATCGTACAAGATCAAGATGGTGGAGCCTCTTCGCAAGAGTACACGCGAGGAGCGCGAGCAGTGGATCAAAGAGGCTGATTACAACCTCTTCCAGCTTAAGTCGGATCAGGTATACATTGACTGTCTTACAGACTCCGGTACAGGTGCGATGAGCGACCGTCAGTGGGCTGCAATGATGATGGGTGACGAGAGCTATGCAGGATCATCGTCATTCTTCCAGCTTAAGGATACTATCACCAAGATCACAGGATTCGAGTATGTTATCCCTACTCATCAGGGTCGTGCTGCAGAGAACGTTCTTTTCAGCCACCTTGTGACTGCAGGTGCAATCGTTCCAGGTAACTCACACTTCGATACAACCAAGGGTCATATCGAGAGCCGTAAGGCATTTGCTGTCGATTGTACAGTAGATGAGGCCAAGGATACTCAGCTCGAGGTTCCTTTCAAGGGTAATGTGGATCCTAAGAAACTTGACAAGGTTCTTGCAGAGAATGCTGACAAGGTTCCTTTCATCATCGTTACCATTACAAACAATACAGCTGGAGGACAGCCTGTATCAATGCAGAACCTTCGCGAGGTACGTGCAATCGCTGACAAGTACGGCAAGCGCGTGATCTTCGACTCTGCGCGTTTCGTTGAGAACGCATTCTTCATCTATGAGCGTGAGGAAGGCTATGCAGACAAGACAATCAAGGAAATCTGCAAGGAGATGTTCTCGTATGCAGACGGTATGACAATGTCGTCAAAGAAGGATGGTCTCGTGAATATGGGTGGTTTCATCGCTACTCGTCACGAGGACTGGTACGAAGGTGCAAAGAGATTCTGTATCCCATTCGAGGGCTTCCTCACTTACGGTGGTATGAACGGTCGCGATATGGCTGCTCTTGCAGTCGGTCTTGACGAGAACACAGAGCTTGAGACTATCGAGACACGTATCCGTCAGGTGCAGTATCTTGCTGCCAAGCTTGATGAGTACGGTATTCCTTACCAGCGTCCTGTAGGTGGACACGCAATCTTCGTAGACGCAGACCGTGTTCTCGACCAGATCCCTAAGGAGGAGTTCCCTGCACAGACACTCGCTATCGAGCTTTATATCGAGGCTGGTGTACGTGGTTGCGAGATCGGTTACATCCTTGCTGACCGCGATCCTGTGACTCGCGAGAACCGTTTCGGAGGTCTCGACCTTCTCCGTCTCTGCATCGCACGCCGTGTATACACTAACAACCACATGGACGTGATCGCAGCAGCGCTCAAGAACGTATACGACCGTCGTCATGAGATCACACGCGGTGTGAAGATCGTATGGGAGACTGAACTCATGCGTCACTTCACAGTAAAGCTTGAAAGACTCTAATAAAAACAGACATAAAAAAGTGAAAGGTGATTCCGAAAGGAGTCACCTTTTCTGTTGATATTACCCCTAAAAAACATTATATTTGCCTGATTAGAAAACAATCATAATATTATTAATAAAAACTAAACTAAAAACCTTATGAATTTTGTACAGAAAATCGGCGAAACCATGAGTTCAATCGACCTTGGTGCCGCTATCGGTGCATCTGGATTCAAGACGATCGACCTTGTCATTCTGGTCATTTATCTTGTTGTCCTCGTAGGCCTCGGTCTCTTCCTTGGCCGCACAAAGAAAGGTGAGGAAAAGAGTGCAAACGACTACTTTCTCGCAGGTAACACATTGACATGGTGGGCAGTAGGTGCTTCCCTCATTGCTGCAAACATCTCTGCTGAGCAGTTCATCGGTATGTCCGGAACCGGTTTCCGTGACGGTATCGCAACAGCTGCATATGAGATCATGGCTGCCATCACGCTCATCGTGATCGGTAAGTTCCTCCTTCCTGTCATGCTTAAGAGAAAGATCTTCACTATCCCTCAGTTCCTTCGTGAGAGATATAGCGACGGAGTGGGTCTTGCCTTCTCTATCCTCTGGCTCTTCCTCTACATCTTCGTGAACCTTACTTCAGTAGCATGGCTCGGAGCCCTCGCAATCGAGCAGATTCTCGGACTCCAGGGTGTGTTCATCACATTCGGCGAGACAATGATCTCGATGAGAATGGCGATCGTTGTATTCCTCTTCCTCATCGCAGGTATCTACTCTATCTACGGAGGTCTCGCATCTGTTGCATGGACTGACGTGATGCAGGTGGTATTCCTCGTCGGTGGTGGTCTCATCACAGCGTTCTTCGCTCTCAAGGCTGCCGGTGACGGTGCTGCTCTCGAGGGTCTCAGAAACGTTTATACAACCCTGACTACAGGCGAGTATGCAAACGATACCCACTTCCACCTTGTGATCCAGAAGTCGCATAACCCTGAGGCGTTCGCAAACGTTCCTGGTCTCGTTGCAATCGTAGGTGCCCTCTGGCTTACAAACCTCGGTTACTGGGGATTCAACCAGTACATCATCCAGAAGGGTCTTGCTGCAAAGAGCATTGATGAGGCACAGAAGGGTCTCGTATTCGCAGGTCTCCTCAAGCTCCTCATTCCGTTCATCGTGGTTCTCCCAGGCGTATGTGCATTCTACATGACAAAGCATGCTGACCAGTTCACAATGCTCCAGGGTTCCATCAACGTGGCTGACGACGCTTATCCATGGCTCATCCGTAACTTCGCACCTCCTGTAGTGAAGGGTCTTTCATTCGCAGCTCTCGCAGCGGCTATCATTTCGTCGCTCGCTTCGATGTTCAACTCGACTTCGACCCTCTTCACAATGGATATCTACAAGAAGTACATCAACCCTAAGGCTTCTGACAAGAACCTTGTAAACACAGGTCGTCTTACTTCTCTTGTTGCCCTCGTGATCGCTGCCATCACAGTCAAGCCTCTCCTTGGCGGTCTCGACCAGGCGTTCCAGTACATCCAGGAGTACTCAGGATTCATCTATCCAGGTATCGTGGTGGTATTCGGTCTCGGTCTCCTCTGGAAGCGTGCTTCAAACAAGGCTGCCGTATGGTCTGCAATCGCTACAATTCCTCTCGGAGTACTCTTCAAGCTTACAATGCCTGAGGTTGCCTTCCAGCTCCGCGCAGGTTACGTATTCATGATCCTCGTTACAATGTTCATCATCATCTCTCTCATCGACAAGAAGTTCATGTCATGCGAGCTTCCTGAGCAGAAGGACAGAGCTACAATGAACAAGTGGGCGAAGATCCTCGGTGGTGCAGGTGTATTCTTCATCTTCATTGCCGCTGTCGTTACAATCTGGGGCGCATGTCTCCCTGCAACAGCAACTCCTGAGACAAGCTTCATCGCTTATCTTAACGATATCGGATTCCAGGCATTCTTCTTCTTCGGAGTTCTTGTAGGCTGCAACGCAGTATGGCTCTGGTCAGATGCAAACGACAAGAAGATCGACCCTAAGGGACATAGCCTTGATCTCAAGCTCTTCGAGACAAGCAAGACATATGCATGGGGTACTCTTGCAATCGCTATCATCATCATCGTTCTTTACGCTGCACTTTGGTAATATCTAAACGATAAAGTTATGTTGGAAGAACTCAAAGCAAAAGTCTGCAAAGCCAATCTTGAGCTTGTAGAGCATGGTCTCGTAATCTTCACATGGGGCAATGTGTCTGCAATCGACCGTGAGAGCGGCCTTGTGGTAATCAAGCCAAGCGGTGTTTCGTATGACAATATGAAACCATCAGATATGGTTGTAGTCGACCTCGACGGAAATATCGTCGAGGGAGACCTCAACCCTTCATCAGACACTCCTACCCACCTTGCCCTCTATCGTGCATGGCCTGAGATCGGTGGTGTGGTTCACACACACTCGACTTATGCAACAGCATGGGCACAGGCAGGAAGAGACATCCCTAACATCGGAACGACACATGCCGATTATTTCCACAACGCGATTCCATGCACAGAGAGCATGACAGAGGAGGAAGTGAAGGGAGCATATGAGCTCGAGACAGGAAACGTGATCATCAAGCGTTTCGAGGGTCTCAACCCGGTACACACTCCAGGTGTTCTAGTGAAGAATCACGGTCCTTTCTCATGGGGAAAGGACGGCTTCGACGCTGTGCACAACGCAGTGGTGATGGAGCAGGTTGCGAAGATGGCATACATCGCTTACGGTGTGAATCCTAACCTTACAATGAACGACCTTCTCATCGAGAAGCACTTCAACCGCAAGCATGGTCCTAACGCTTACTACGGACAGAAAAAGAAATAACACAAACATTACAATATCATGATCAAAGCATTTGAAAATCACGAAATATGGTTCGTAACAGGAGCGCAGCTTCTTTACGGAGGTGACGCAGTGGTGCAGGTTGACGGCCACTCTACAAAGATGGTAGACGGAATGAACGCTTCAGGCGTACTCCCTATCAAGGTTGTTTACAAGGGTACAGCAAACTCTTCAAAGGAGGTTGCTGACATCATGACTGCAGCTGAGGCTGACAAGAAGTGTGTAGGTGTGATCACATGGATGCACACATTCTCACCTGCAAAGATGTGGATCCATGGTATGCAGATCCTCCGCAAGCCTCTCCTTCATTTCCACACTCAGTTCAACCAGGAGATTCCTTGGGATACAATGGACATGGACTTCATGAACCTCAACCAGAGTGCTCATGGTGACAGAGAGTATGCTCACATCCTTTCGCGTCTGCGCAAGGGACGCAAGACAGTTGTAGGTCACTGGCAGGATCCTAAGACTCTCGAGCGCATCGCAGTATGGCAGAGAGTTGCTGCAGCTTGGGCTGACTCACAGGATATGAGGATCATCCGTTTCGGAGACCAGATGAACAATGTGGCCGTTACTGACGGTGACAAGGTTGAGGCTGAGATCCGTTTCGGTTTCCACGTTGATTATGTTCCTTTCAGCGAGGTTATGACTTACTTCGAGAAGGTGGAGGACAAGGCAGTTGACGAGCTCGTTGCTGTATATTTCAATGAGTACGATCACGCTCCTGAGCTTGAGGACAAGACTACTGAGGCTTACAGAAAGGTATGGAACTCAGCTAAGGCAGAGCTCACTCTCCGTGCTGTTCTCGAGGCATACGGCGCTAAGGCGTTCACATCTAACTTCGATGACCTCGGTGACGTGAACGTAGAGGAGACAGGAAAGGGCTTCGACCAGATCCCAGGTCTCGCATCACAGCGTCTCATGGCTGACGGTTACGGTTTCGGTGGTGAGGGTGACTGGAAGACAGCCGCTCTCGTACGTACTGCATGGTACATGGGTCAGGGCCTTCCTAAGGGTTCTTCATTCCTTGAGGACTATACAATCCACTTCGACGGTGCGAATTCAGCTCTTCTCCAGGCACATATGCTTGAGATCAGCCCTGCAATCGCTGCTGAAAGACCTAAGCTCGAGGTTCATCACCTCGGTATCGGCGTACGCAAGACCCAGACTGCGCGTCTCGTGTTCACAAGCAAGACAGGTGACGGCGTTGCCGCTACAGTTGTAGACATGGGCAACCGTTTCCGCCTCATCGTGAACGAGGTAAGATGTATCGAGTCAAAGCCGCTTCCTAAGCTTCCTGTAGCTTCGGCTCTCTGGATCCCTAAGCCAAGCTTCGAGGTAGGTGCAGCAGCATGGATGCTCGCAGGTGGTACACACCACACAAGCTTCTCATATGACCTCACTACAGAGTACTGGGAGGATTATGCTGAGATCGCTGACGTTGAAATGCTCGTGATCAACGACGATACTACTATCTCTAACTTCAAGAGAGATATGAGAATCAACGAAGTTTACTACATGTTGAACAAAGCTCTTAAATAGTCATGGCAGACACTAAATATGTAATCGGTCTGGACTATGGTTCGGATTCGGCACGTGCGGTGGTAGTTGATGTTGCAGATGGAAGAACTCTCGCAACAGCTGTAAAATACTATCCACGTTGGAAGAAGGGTATGTACTGCGTTCCTTCAGCAAACCAGTGGCGCCAGCATCCGCTCGATTATATCGAGGTGCTCGAAGGCTCTGTGAAGGAAGCACTTGCTGCATGTCCTGCAGGTACAGCCGAGAATGTGATCGGTATCGCTTTCGATACGACAGGATCTACTCCTGTATTCACAGACGAGAACGGTACACCTCTCGCGCTCAAGCCTGAGTTCGCTGAGAACCCTAACGCAATGTTCGTCCTCTGGAAGGACCACACTGCTGTAAAGGAGGCTGCCGAGATCAACGAGAAGTGCCATGCCAACGAGATAGATTATACTGCATATGAGGGCGGTATCTACTCATCAGAGTGGTTCTGGGCTAAGGCTCTTCATGTTCTTCGTGAGGATGAGGCTGTCCGTGATGCAGCATATTCTATCGTAGAGCACTGCGACTGGATGCCGGCTCTCCTTATCGGTGCAAAGCACATCACTGAGGTTCCACGCAGCCGTTGCGCAGCAGGTCACAAGGCTATGTGGCATGCAAAGTGGGGCGGTCTTCCTTCTGAGGAGTTCCTCTGCAGCCTTGATCCTGTTCTTGCAGGATTCCGTGACCGTCTCTACAGCGAGACAACTACAGCAGAGAAGCCTGTAGGCAAGCTTTGTCCTGAGTGGGCTGAGCGTCTCGGTCTTTCTACAGACGTAGTTGTTGCAGGCAGCGAATTCGACTGCCACATGGGTGCTGTCGGAGCAGGTGCGAAGAACAATACATTCGTACGCGTCATCGGTACTTCTACATGTGACATCATGACTGTATCTCCTGAGGAGCTTGGCGACAAGCTCGTAAGAGGTATCTGCGGTCAGGTCGATGGTTCTGTAATGCCGGGCATGATCGGTCTTGAGGCTGGTCAGTCTGCATTCGGTGACATCTATGCATGGTTCCGCCGCGTGCTCGAGTGGCCGCTCAAGAACGTTTCAGGTCTTGAGGGTGAGGAACTCGAGAAGGCTTGCGACAAGATCATCCCTGCACTCACAGTCGAGGCAATGAAGATCCCTGCAGGCGAGAGCTCTGTAGTGGCTACAGACTGGATGAACGGTCGCCGTACTCCGGATGCCAACCAGCTCCTTCAGGGCGCGATCAGCGGCATCAACCTCGGTACTACAGCTCCTATGATCTTCCGCGCGCTTGTCGAGGCTACAGCATTCGGCTCACGCGCGATCGTGGAGAGATTCAAGTCAGAGGGAATGCGCATCAATGATGTCATCGGTATCGGTGGTATCGCCCTCAAGTCTCCATTCGTGATGCAGACTCTCTCGAATGTACTCAACATGCCTATCAAGGTCTGCAACACTGACCAGGCTTGTGCTCTTGGTGCTGCAATGTTCGCAGCTACTGCAGCCGGTGCATATGCGACTGTAGCTGATGCACAGGATGCAATGAACTCAGGTTTTGCAAAGGAGTACTTCCCAGAGCCAGACCAGGTGAAGATCTACGATGAGGTTTATCAGCGTTATCTCAAGCTCGGCGCATATTGCGAGGAAGTAGCTAAGTAATAATTGATCATATGAAAAGAATTTTCAAGACATTGGCTGGAGCTGCACTTGCAGCTCTCAGCCTTGCAGCTTGCTCAAGCGAGCCTGCACTCACACTTTCCGGACTCGACCCTCAGGCTTTCGTAGGTGAGAAGAACGGCAAGGCAACTGCACTCTATACATTGAAGAATGCCAATGGCATGGAGGTCTGCATCACCAACTTCGGCGGACGTCTCGTATCAGTGATGGTTCCGGACAGAGACGGCAACATGGTTGACGTTATCCTCGGTTTCGACAACATCAACGACTATATGACCAAGTCAAGCGACTTCGGTGCTTCAATCGGACGTTATGCCAACCGTATCGCGGGCGGAAAGTTCGAGCTCGACGGCCAGACTGTAGTGCTCGACCAGAACGACAGCGAGAACTGCCTTCACGGAGGTACAGAGGGATGGCAGTATCAGGTATATGATGCCGAGCAGATCGACGACCAGACTCTCAAGCTCACTATCGTTGATCCGGACGGACACATGGGATTCCCTGGCACAGTTACAGCTGTAGTGACTTACACACTCACTGACGACAATGCCATCGATATCGCATACAGCGGTACAACAGACAAGCCGACTGTACTCAGCATGACAAACCATGCTTATTTCAGCCTTTCAGGTGACCACTCGGTCCCTGGAACTGACATGGTCCTCTATGTCAACTCAGACGTATTCACACCTGCGAACGACAAGCTCATCCCTACCGGCGAAATGCGTCCTGTAGAGGGTACTCCGTTTGATTTCCGCACTCCTAAGGCCATCGGTCAGGACATCAACCAGGATTACGACCAGCTCGTTCTCGGAAACGGTTACGACCACAACTGGGTGCTCAACACAGCAGGTGACATCAACAAGCTCGCTGTAAGCGTTTACTCTCCAGCTACAGGTATCCTCCTCGAGGAATACACCGACCAGCCGGGCGTACAGGTCTACACAGGTAACTTCCTCACAGGCGAGGTTCCAGGAAAGCATGGCATCAAGTATCCTATGAGAGCTTCTGTCTGCATCGAGACACAGCTTTATCCTAATTCACCTAACATGCCGGAGTGGCCATCATCGTTCCTCCGTCCAGGTGAGACATACACTCACCGCTGCATCTACAAGTTCAGCGTGAAGTAGCATACCTTATATAATATATGATAAGGCCTGTCGCTCATTCTGAATGACAGGCCTTTTTAATATCAAGCATCAGATCAATATTATGAAAAGATTATCAGTCATTTTGTTTGTGCTGGCGACAGTTGCAGCACTTGTGTCATGTTCAGAAAATGGTGTAAAATACACTGTAAATGGATTTAATGCTCCGGAAGAGGGAAGTACGGTCTATCTGACAGACAAGACCACCATGGTGCATATAGACAGCGCCGTTGTTTCCGGAGGAACTTTCAGGATCAAAGGTAAGGCTGAAAAGGATGCTTTTCTTGCTGTAGAAGTTAATGGCCATGAAGGCGGATTTGTCTTTTTCAATGATGGTGAACCGGTGCAGGTGGATGTTGCCGGTGATGCTTTGACCGGATCAGCGCTCAACGCAAAGCTGGCAGAATGTCTTGCAGCAAACGATGAAGCCTATGATGAGTACAGTACATTAATAAAGGAATTCCTGGCTCTTCCGGAAGCAGAGCAGGCTGCCAAGATGGAAGAGTTCATGCCGCTCTATCATGCAGCGGTTGATAAATATTCTGATTTCTTCTTCGGTCTGATCGAAGATAATATGGACAGTCTTATTCCTGTGGCATTTATGGGTTCTGTCCGCTCCCTGGGTGGTGAGGATAAGTTCAATGAACTGCTTGATTCAGGTGCTCCGTTCGCTCAGCATCCGTATGTGCTGGAAATGAAGCGTAAAATAGATGAGGCTGCGGCAAAGAAAAGAGAAGCAGAAGAACTTAAAAGATCTTTCATCGGCCAGATGTTTACAGATTTGGAAGAGGCTGATCCGGACGGCAATATGCACAAGCTGAGTGAGTATGTGGGAAAAGGCAAGTGGGTGCTGGTAGATTTTTGGGCATCATGGTGTGGCCCGTGCAGAGCCGAAATGCCTAATGTGGTTGCCGCATACAAGAAGTATAAGGCAAAGGGGTTTGATGTTGTCGGACTTTCATTCGATAGAGAAAAGGAACCATGGGTCAAGGCGATAGTTGAATGGGATATGCCTTGGGTTCATCTTTCAGACCTGAAGTATTGGCAGACAGTTGCTGCTGACGTATATGGAGTCAATTCGATTCCGGACAATATCCTCATCAATCCGGAAGGAAGAATCGTTGCCCGCGGTCTTCGCGGCACTGAATTGGACGCTTTCCTCTCTTCTGTATTATAATCAACAGATTTTCCATAACAACCAATCCCCGGATGG
This sequence comes from Bacteroidales bacterium, assembly GCA_017561265.1. The sequence continues at coordinate 23,366 of JAFZDJ010000004.1, read as the reverse complement.
ATTCCATCCGGGGATATTCAATATACACCGAAAAAAGATCTTTTCAGTGACTGGATATTACTCGTGAATTTGCATCTGTATTGAATAGAACGTACACATCAGGCTGGCAGGATACTCAGGCTGCAAAGGTGGTGCAACATAATTCAGCTTTTCAGTATCACTTGAAACACTGAAATATTTGGTTCCGCTTGGGAAAGTGTAAGTTACAGGATATTTGTTGTTTTCTATGTCAGGCTCCATGAATTGTGGCTCGACCTGCTCCCAGCTACCATCCCCTGATGATGCCAATACCTTCACATAATCCATCGGGCGTATCATGTGATCAACCTTATTCCGATCGGTATATGGTTGATATTCAGTAGCTGTCGACGCATCGGCAACAAATGTCATGCTGCAAATTTCATTACAGAATTCATTTGTGTTCCAGAGACTCCAATCTGATTTGGAAGTAACAAGCGTAGCGCCCCAGGAAGACTGACGGATATTTTTATAACTCAATTCCAGCCCCTCATAATCATATGATGCAACGAGATCAGAAAGGGATTCGGTAAAGTAATAATTATATACATTCTTTGTCACTTCCACACCGACAGGAACAGAAACAGGATAATAATAATTCGGATCAATCATGGCATGACCGGCTGCCGGTACAGGGCTTATCTTCAGATTGTACGTATCTGGAGACAAGCCGGCAACAGTAACAGAATGTGTTCCATTTCCATTGTCCGTAATGGTATTCACCTTGATCTTATTTTCCGGATCGGTATTTGACCAGTACCAGAAGTCATATCCGGCAGCATCAGCCACATCATTCCATGTCGCTGTAAAACCATTCATTTCCGGATTCACTTTATAGCTGATATTGTTAACACCCTCAACATCTGCCACACCCCAACTTCCTACACTGAATCTGGCCATCTTTCCTTCAGGAATGACAATTGTTCTGGACAGTGATGCCAGATCCACATACCTGGCCAAGGTTACCGCTTCTCCCTTACCTTTTATTGCATCCCCAATGGTTATATACAGACTGAACCAATCTGTAATTTCACCGGCATAGCATCTGATCCACAAATCGGCGCATCCGTTCTCATCTACCGTTACAGATTGCGGTGTAAGGTTGATCTCATTGAACCCTTTATAGAATCTGTATCTTTCAAGAAAAGTATCATAATCACAATTAAGATTTCCGCCAAAACTTTCTCCAAAAAGAAATCTTGCACTTGAAATCTGCTGACCGACATAGTCAGTGAGACCTGTGAGGGATATTTTTAGGATGCTGCCTATACGGGCAAACTGCAGGTTTGCAACTTCTTCAATCTGGCCATCGGACTCAATCACTTTAGAGACCATCGTATTGCTCGAAGGATCAAAGCAGTCCGATGCAGGACTCTGCTCATACGGAAGCACGACCCTCAACAGCAGGTGGGAACCTGCAGCAGGACCTTCATATTCCCATTCATTACGCCAATAATCATCTCCTTTATCCAGATCCAGATATTCGCATGAAGGTTCATAGCCTCCGGAAGAAACGGCCGGATATACCGCAACATAACTGAAATCCGATCCGGCAGCATCGGTTACACTGACTCTGAAGTCAGCCGTCTGGCCTTCATTGGAAATATCACCTGCTTCCAGAGGTTCCGACAAATATTTTACCGGGAAGTCAAAGCCCTCTGCATATTCAAATACGGCGATCTGATCTCCTTCCTCCCAAATCATGGTGTATGCTCCCTTTTCATCATCATAGACCATTGAGGTCTTCGTTGCCGAAGCATCTGCCTTGAACGTTATATAATGAGTCTCAGCAGAAGGAGATACTTCAATATCTTTCATGCAGCCGCACAATGCAACCACAGCGCAAACTGCTGTAAAAGCAAACCTTTTCATCAGAATTCTCCTCCATCTTCAATATCATCATAATAAATGTCAGATCCCGCTCTTCCATTCTGACCAAAATCCAAAGGCGACACGCAGAAAACAGTTTCGGTTTCAATCTGGATAATTGAAATTGCAGGAGAGGAATACTTATTCTCGCTCCTGCCAGAAAGGATAATCTTTTTCATGGCTGTTTAATGTTTAGAATGACACAAATATAATCATAATTATTTAAAAGGCAAGACATTACACATTTAAACAGACCGCCGGACTGAAACAGCACGGAACAATTTCAAGCGGGATTTCCGACAGAATACACCATTCCCCGTCAGCGGCTCGCTACGCAAAAGCATAGGAATATGCTTCGCTCGCTCCCTGACGGGGATTTTGTGTGAAAAGGGGAAGATAAAAGCGGGTCTCTCAGGTCTGGAAAACCGATGTACTAAAAATAGCCCGAAACAGGGTACATCACCCCCCCCCAGAAAACGGCATTACAGATAACTGTAGTGCCGTTTTTGCTTTTAGTGTGACTCTTTATAATCTTCATTTCGGCAATCTCATGCAGACAGGAGACTACATCTACAATGGTCCTGTATGCGGAGGACGGAACTTTCACATATTCCGCAGAAGGTGTACGGTGAAGTGCCGTAGTACTTCTCGGACATCGGGTCTGGTGTCATCCAGCTGCGGAGGGTCGGGCTGATCTTCCGTGCCGTCTGCAAGATAGGAATAATTCTCCAAAGGTCAGCAGATGCGACATAAAAAAGAGGATGGATCCCGTTTCGGAGTCCATCCTCTTGAAAGCTAGTCAATCACACATTTTGTAAATGATTGAGTGTGAATTGTTTCGATGAATAGTGCAACGCGCTATTGGTTGTAAAGAAAGCTATTTTACAGCATCAAAAGTGTTTCTTAGGACAGAACAAGGAAGGCCATTATAATAATCCCTGATACGTTGTTCAACATGCATATAATCCCATACAGCAGCCGGTTCAAGTCCTCTACATTCTTTCTTTGTGGCAGGAGTCATTATTCCTGTTGCGGGATTATAAATCTCGAATTTTACATTATCATATTCGCGATATACAAACTTCATCTGGACAGGCAGGAGATCCTCACGTAAAGGAAGCTTCCCGACTTTCTTCCAGTATCCGCTTCCTATGACCCTGCGATATACTGCTACTCTGAACAGTTGTTTTGCAGACAACAGGACTGACAGGTCTTTCAATGGTTCGGTAGAGCGATAATCAAAGATTACTTCCTGTGTATGCGGATAACTTTGAGCATATACGTAGTACTCGTTATCAATATTAATTTCCATGACTGCACCGATTACACGCCTCTGGCGTATCGGCTTTTCATCTCTGGCCGAACTCTTTTCTGCTTGCTTCTTCATATTTCTGCTTATTTGGATTCGTTGGACTTACACCATTGATTGCATTTCCGGATGAACCGCCTTGCGACTTTGCACCACCATTAAGATCTATCAGATACTGTTCCCTGCCTCTTATTGCATCATAGCTTGTTGAATATCTATCTAATTTCGCTGGTTCAAACCCCTTTTCATTCATGTGGTGATTTCTGTCTCTGTTAGTAACTATATCTTCCGGTTTTCCATATCCGCTGGCTCTACCTGAATATACTTCACCTGTTTTAGGATTTACTTTTGTATATGTCACATATATCTTTCCATCAGATACCGATGCAGCTGCCTTGACGCTCTTTGCCGCATCTGCGATATCATCAACTGCATTTGCTGCTTTAGCTCCAGCCCTTACGGCACCAACTCCTCCCGGAATGAATGGAAGTGCAGCAGCTGCTACATCAACAACAATTCCAATGCCGTCACCTATGGCTCCACGTACATTGCCCGACTGGATGTTACCGACGAGACTGTGTACTCCAAAACTGACACTTGCAATGTCCCAGATTATGTCAGGGAACTTTCCATCCGGATCGATAAAATTCACCGGGTTGTTGCCGCAGAAGGCATACGGGCTTGTGCCGTAGTACTTCTCTGACATCGGGTCAGGTGTCATCCAACTGCGGAGGGTGGGGCTGTACTGCCTTGCTCCGAAGTCGATGTATGTCGTGCCGAAGTCCGGGTTCTGGTCTTCCTGTCCGGTGTAGGCGTCGCGGAGGGTGATGACCTGCTGTGGTGTTCCAGCTGTAGGCAGGTTTGATGTCTGCACCGATGCCGCCTCTGTTTCCACTCCGAACGCCGAGAAGTCAGATGCCTTGTAAATGACTCCAGTTTTGCCGTCTACGACCGCCCTGACGCTTCCGAGGTAGTCTTTGACGTAAAGCATCGCTCCCTTGCGCGTCAGTATTCCGCTGGCGAATGTTGCACTTTCAGCCATCGGTGTGCCGCCAGTCGGGTGGATTCGGTAAGCAACAGGTCCTCTATATGCGATTCTGATATCGTTGTTGGAGTAGCTTAGCGCCTCATCCTTCGTGCCGTCTGCAAGATAGGAATAATTCACCAAAGTTGTATCGTTGCGCTTTATGTTTTTGATAAGGTCAAGGTCGTTGTATTCGATAGTCTGTCCTGAGAGTCCGTCGGATGTCATCCTTCCGAAGTTGTCGTATGTGAACGAGACTGTCTGCGGTACAGCTGCCGAAGTCATCCTGTAGCCATCGTATACATATGTGGCAGGATGCTCCCCGCCTGTCACGGCCTGAAGATTTCCCTTCTGGTCGTAGGTGTAGCTGGTGATGTTCCCTGCGATACTTTCCTTGGAGAGTCTTCCGGCATGGTCGTAAGCGTATCCCACTGTGTTCATCGTCGCGACTCCTTCCGGTGAGATCCATGCCTCGTCCTTTCTGGTGATCAGCCCCGTATGAAGCGGTACTGTCCCGGCAACGGTGTTGCTTTCGTCATATCCGAGGGTCTGTGAGAAGAACGGTGCGCCGTCCACCTCAACGTCGAGGTTGCTGAGCCATCCCTGAAGGGTATAGTCTCTTTCTGTGACGACCTGGACTCCGTTCTTCACCATTGCAGTGGTTATTGATGGCCTTCCGAGTTCGTCATATACGTAGTCTGTGACAGCAGAGCGTGTTTCAGCAATCATTTTTATCATAACGTCTTCCTTGGTCATGCGTCCTCTTGCATCATAGGTGTAGTTGAAGACAAGATGGTCTGTTGTTCCAGATCCCCAGGCATAATTGAATGTGGATGATGTTATCTCTCCTGTGAAGGAATAATCAGTGGTCTCCTGGTATCCGCTCAAGTCTGTGTAGATCGCAGTAGTCTTTACTGGTCTCTTCATTTCGTCGTATAACCAGGTCATGTCAACATAATCGGTCGGAAGTCCGCTGAAATCGAGTTTCCAGATTCTTGATTTGGTCTTCAATCCCTTAGGATTCGCTCCGGACATGTTTGCAACCGGAGTGTCGTATGTGTTCTGCTCGATCACCAGGCGTGATCCACTCAGACGTCCCTGATAGACCTTCGTCACTCTGTTCATGGCGTCATATTCCACATCTCTGGTCTCATTGCCGCGAACAATCGACACGACCCTGTCTTCTTCGTCGTATGTGTAGTACTCCGGTATCGATCCCGGCACTGCCTTTGATGCGATCCTTCCGAGACTGTCGTATGAATATCTCCACATGTCAAGTGTGTCTGACACCTGTATTCCGCTTCCTGCAACGGCGCGGAGCCTGTCGTATCTGTCATAGATGTAGTATGTCGGTGCATCGGTGCCATATGCCGTAGCCAGCACCCTTCCCGCATGGTCTCTGAATGTCGCAGCAAGCCTTCCGTCAGCATCGGTAACCTTCTCCACGATGACGCTTCCGACCGGATATGTTCCTGACGACACGATACCTCCTTCATTCCATGTCATGATCGGGAATCCGGTCGCAACGTCCGTCTCATACACGGTCTCATGGTCTCCCGCATATCCCGGCAGGGCTTCAGCTGTGACTCTGTCGCGCGCGGATACCTCGTATCGCTTGAGGTGGTAGGCGAGGCTGCTGCCGTGGTATGCCGCAGCAGCGTTCTCCGCTCCGGTCTGGAACGATCCGTCGGTGTCCTGTACCGGATACGGCAGCCATGTCTTCACATCGTCGTGCATCATGAAGTCCGCTTCGTACGCTGTGACAAGGTCGCGTCCGTCCCCGGAAGCAGCGATGGCAATGTCCTGAGTCCTTCTTCCGAATACGTCCCACCATCGCACGTCCTCGGCATACTGCTGGCCGTCTTCAGAACGGAATACCCTTCTTCTCATGTTCCTGCGTCCGTTGGCGTCGCTCATGAGACGGTACTCATACTCCTCGATCTTCCTTCCGTCATGGTCTCTTACGCATGAGAGCCTTCCTGCCGGAGTGTATTCGTAGTTTGTGGTAATGTCTGCAGGGTCGGTCACTGATGATATGCCGATTCCCGGGATATGTTCGTATGTGGTGACGTGAGCAGTGGAAAGGGAAGCGCGCAGGCCGGAGAGTGAGGTCTTGTGTGCGGCTGATGGAGCTGTGGCCTTTGTAATGGCGTCGATGACGGTCTGTCCTCCCATCGCCGATGTCACTGAAGCCATTGTTGTGTTCTTGATGACGGCGACAGGATATCTGCCGTTGTAACTCCAGATTACGACAGTCTCGGGCTCTCCCTTCTGCTTGAAAGAAGATATGTTGCCCATGCAGTCTCTGGAGAGAACGGTCTCGCGCCATGATTCGGTACCCAGGTTGCTTTCCTTGTGAATTGAAGGAAGGAGCCTGAGCGTGCCGTCGATGCTGAACCATCCGTATTCTGTCACGCTTTCCTTGTAGTCCTCGAACACCTGCTGAACCTGCGTGCTGTTGATATACATGGAAGTCTGCTTAAGCGGTACGTCAAGTAATCTCTGATTTCTGAGATCCGAGATCCATCCGGTAGCATCCTGCCAGGTATCAGCATAGGTGTACATGGTCATTCGTGTGACTCCCGCTTCCTGTGTGCTGACAGTGTGGATCCTAGGAGGCATTCCGATGTCCTGTCTCGGCACGTAAGTCGTGACGATTTCAGAGACGTCATTTCCTGAAGCGTGGTATCCTGTGTGTACTTCTTTTATAAGATGCCTTCCGGACCAGCTTCTGGCGCGGATAGGGAAGTGGTAGATGTATTCATAATCAAGTTCGTCTTCATTCAGGTGGTGAGTTGTTACCTGCGAAACATGATAGTCGACAAGCGCTGATGTCTGTGATGGGGTGTCATACGTGTAGTCGACGGACGATACTAGTGTGTATGCTCCGTCCCCGAATGCGTATTCCTCGCGTCGGGTCAGAAGAGGAAAGGCAGACGGAGTGCTTTCAAGGTATCCGTCACGTATTCCTGCCCAAGGGCTGCACAACGCTGGGGTAATGAATGCAGAATCATACGCTAGCTTCCATTCTGACGGGAACCGCGACACCATGCTGTAGTTTACAGGTACCATGTCGTCAGTATTATAGAAGTATACCGTACGTACAGAAGGCTCTCCGGAATCGATAATTCTCTCCTTGACATCTTCTATCACCTTTCCATGGAAGATACGTGTGTCGCGGATTAATGTCCCGAGGGCTACAGGCATATCGTGGAAGCCATAAGTCCAGTCGTATAAGTCAGCAGCTCCAGACGGACGCATCGTCATGTTTATTGTGGTATACATGTCAATGGTCGGCACAAATGGTCCTGATGCAGCAGGTGATTCATAAGTGAACTGTCGGATGTATGCAGGAATGACTCCGTCAGTAACGATGATTTCCTTCACTCTCACTCCGACATGATATGTATTGTCTCCGGAAGTGATCGGACAGCCTTCATAAGAGAAATTAGTGATTGCTCCGTCATGATCCACTGATTTCAAGGACATGTAGTCGGCATATGCAGGATCAGGGAAACCGTTGGTGATCTGAAGACCGTCTGTCTGGCTGAATTCGAAAGGACATGTGGAATCGTTTCCCGCGTCGGTGAACTCGTTTTCTCCGTTATAGAATCCGTACCAGTCCTGCGAGCCGTGTGAAACAGCCGCGCCGACATCTCTGTAAGTGAAGTCCCACTTGTCGTCAAGGACGTTTCCCCTGTAAAGGCGAAGCCCGTTCAGCACGATTCTTCCGTCATAAGCAGCCTTCCCTGTGAGAACATCAAGACGTGCGATCTCTGCGGGATTTCCGGATGAGCTTACGCTAATTCCAGTCAGACGGAACGGGAAGTTCTCCTGTGCCATGCCGTCTGTTCTGACATTGCTTCCGGTGTCTGTTGCATAGGTAAATGCTGCCGTCTGTCCGTTCACAGTTATGGTGGCGAGGACCTTTGTGTCGTGTGTCTTGTAGATGTATGTCGATGATACATCCTGAGTAGGGACGTTTCCTGTGTTTCCAACCGTGATGGAGACAGATCTGGTTATTGAATAGACCGAGCTGTCCCATTCGGTCTGATCGGAATAGGTGAACAGTGCAGTCTCCAGCCCGCTTCTGCTGCGCATCTGTGTTATGTGCCATGCCGTTGTTGCGCTCCATCTATCCGGCTCGCCGCTCGTCGGGGTGAAGTCTTCTGTTCCTCGTCCGAGGTGGGTCGCAGTCTCCTTTTCCGAGAGGGTGTAGACAGTGCCGTCCGGTCCTGTGATCGTGAATGTGTCCACGGATCCGTCCGCAGCAAGGGTGTAGGTGATGTCAGCACCGTCGCCGGAGAGCTGGAATACGCTGCCGTCATCCAGAATGACAAAGCTGCCGGAGAGTCCGCATACATTGTAGCTGTAGCGGTCCAGACTTCCGTCGATACGGTGCCAGAGGAGGTCGCGGAGATAATTCATGGTCGAGGTGTTTTCAACCATGTTTTCGAGGTCGTTCAGAAGGGTTCCGGAAGGCATCTGATGGGTGAGGATGGCGGAACTGTATTCGTCAGGCATGTCCACTACGGTGCGTGTGATACATCCTCCGGCTTCAAGACTCCATCCCAGTCCGGCAACACCGGCAATTTCGTCAAGCTTGATACCTCCGCTTGCATAGTGGAGGCCGATCGGGATGCTCAGCTCATGTCCTGAAAGGGTGTGGAAAGGTACGTCGTACTCCGCAAGTCCGGAACTATGGGAGAACGGAACATCGGCATACTTCACAATGGAAGCAGGTTCAGGAGAAGGAGGCATCGTGTTCTCAAGATACGTTGAGCCTCTTTCGTAGATGGAAGCTTCCTGTGCTGGAAGCTGGACAGCGCTCATGCATAGCGTGAGGGCTGTCATCAAGGTAAATAAAGTTTTCATAAAATGGGATTAATTGGTTTGCGATCCAAATCTATAGAATGGTTTTCAGCCAAATCTCAGTTTATAAAAGCTTTATGATCTGATATTGAAGTGATTAGAATTCTGTAAGGTGTAAGGTGTTGATTGCCAGTGATTTTATTCCGTTTTCTGTAAACACTTGGTAATAGGATGTTAGATTCGGAAACATGATTTTAATATGAAAATGATTGATTATAAGTTGTTAATATGGAACTAAAAATCATCTTTTTTCTTCTTGTTTTTCTTCGGATTTAAGAAATGAGTGAAAAGTGTTAAATAATTTAGGAAATAAGGTTTAAATTATTAATTTTGTTGACGGGTAACCGTTTTTGATTCAAATCCTGTCCTGCCATAAGGTATACGAGGATGGGTCGATGGTTTCGTAGCTCTTGCTATTTTCAACCATTGCCAAGATACCGCATTATATTAACTGGTGTAATTTTAATCTGGAGGCGTATTTATACGTATCATTAGTCATGAATGTGAAAGAAATCAAGTCTTCTGTACCGGAATTTTTGCAGGTATTGTTATTCCCTGTAAGTATCGATTATATGTCGAAAGTTACACAGGAGGTTTCAGATGTTACGTCTGGTCCTTCTGTAAAGAATGTATATAAGGCTGAAGTGGCCAAGATGATCAGAAATGCCAAGAAAAAGTTGCGTGAAAACATATATGATGTTTTCATGTCAAAGAAAGTTATCCGAAAATATCCGCTGATGAAAAAGGTTGCTCCTCTGGATGGATCTGAGTTTCAGAAGTGTATCATTATCATGGCCGGTATTGATATCGAAGTGGAAGAGATCTCAAATATTCTACAGGCAGGGGAAGACAGTATATTAACCCAGCGTTCAAAAAGAAGAGAAGATATCGAGCGGATCTTTGGTAAAAAACCATGGATGAAGAATTGATACACCAATCCCCGTCAGTGGCTCGGTATTTCTCGGTGTTCTCCATCATCAGATTCATATGGTTAGAATGGAGCGAAATACAGTTGCGTTCGCTCAAGATGAGATGACAGAAATGTGAATCGTGTAAATATTTATAAATCAACAATTTATACAATTAAGGGTCGGATAAAAAACCGACCCTGAACTATATAACTATATAAATATCAATACTTTATATAACACGTTATTCTACCATCATGCAACGATTTCAATAAGATTCGCATCTATAATAACATAAAAAACACTTCAAGACCATGAACAGATTCTTATTCATTGCATTGATGCTGTGTCTGGCTGCAGCAAGATAGATCCGGAACAGAATACGGATTATGGATTTCATGATGACTATGAGGATGAAGTGTTTGCATATCTGAAGAAGGGAGGAAATCACGGTCAGCTTTCTTCGTAGAGAGGGCATTCGAGATATCCGTCGATTGTGTATTCTCCGAATGAGCAGTCGAATTTTACTTGGTGGAAATCCAGGATTACATAGTCCTTACCCTTTTTTGCGACTGAAATCTTTCCATCGTATTCATATGCTGTTGCGTTGCTGTCGCTTGAATATATGAATGAAAACCAGCATCGTGAAGGAGTGATCGTGTCACCGGGATTCAGTCTGTCGATATTGTCAAAGTAGATGCTTAGCGCGAATGCTTCGTAAACCATCTTGCCTCCGCTGAATGCGTAGAACCGTGATTTGCCTTTGATATCGCTTTTCTTGTAGATTTCGCTTCTGCTGAACATTTTCACGGTATCTTTGTATGCACTTTTGCCGGTAATGCTGATTTCGGCAGCCTTGGAAGGGTTTCTGTCGAGGTCTTCCGGAGATATGTCATCCTTGTTGCATGATATCAGGGCAAGTGCCGATGCACAGACTGTCAGGAAAGTAAAGATACGTTTCATAAGTAAAAGATTTTAAAGTGTTAAAGATCAAAACGAATACCCGCATTCAAAGAAAATGTAAACGGATTTTCCGTTCTGTATGTTATCAGGTCTGTTTTCGTAAGATAATACGATAAATCTGGCTGGAAGTAGAGATGAGCACGCCTGCCGATCGGGTATTGTACGCCGGCAAATGTGCCTGCCGACAATTGTATACGTTTCTCTTCGCACTGCACGTGACCGATTGAAGCGGCGACACACTTTTCCGCCTTTATTCCGATACCGGCATACATGTCAAATCCGTTCCATGAGCATACCCTTGCATCGAAACGTACAGGAATGCCTATGAAATGCAGGTTTTGAGACAGCTTTCCGGCCATGCTTTCGACACTAGAATGCATGTATGTATATTCTAATCCGCATTCAGCTCCAATCCGCGAGGTAAGGTCTATACGAGCTGTAAGTCCGAAGGTCAAAGGCAGATCATGCCGGTAAGAGTTTTTTGTTTCCGGCTTGAGCTGTTCTATATTGTTTTCATAATACCATGGAATAGTGTTGCCGTAATTGGATTTGGCATTCGGTAGTTTGCTTGGATCCAACTTGTTCATGTATGTCAGTGCTGCAATATATGGTGATGAATTCAGTGATATCTGGGTCTTTCTGAGGCTTGAACCGGATCCGGCTCTGAGGCTGAACGATATTTTCGGGCTCGATTTGCGTATTTCCTCCGGAAAGGCCTGGAAATCCTCCGAAACACATGCAGTAGCAGCAGGTGAGGTGTCTTCTTCAAACGAAGTGTCAGAATCCTTGCACGTCATATCTGAATCCATGACGGATGTTCCGGTAAAGACGTTGGCAGTATCGGTCGTAATACTTGTAATGAAGGTTCTCCTTTCTGCAAATTTGCGAGGACTGGGAAGTGTATGCGGAATGATGACAGACGGATTTTCTGTCAAAAGCTTTGAAATGTACGGAGGTGCAATTTCATTGCTCTGGTGTGGCTGCATCCAAAGCAGCAGTGATGTCACAGGTATAAGAAGAGTCAGAATGAATTTGATGCTGCGGACTGTTTCTTCCCTGCGCATCTTTCGTAAGATCTGTGTCCATCCTTCCTGTGTGCAACCGTCATCATGATCGCGCCAATACTGTCGGACAGTTTCTGCAAGCATCGCACGAGCTCTGGACAGGCTGGCAGATGAGCTCTTTTCCTTGATGCCGAGAAGGTCGGCGATCTCGCGATGGGAAAGCCCGTCGATACAATATAGTCTGAATATCGTACGATAACCTTCAGGCAGTGATTCGATCATTGTGTTGAGTACATCTGACGGTACAGATGCACTTTCGTCATAGGCTGGTTCTTCCTGAATATCTTCTCCAAGACTGTCCACATCCACCAGTTGTTCTGCCAGCCTTCTGCGTCGTCTGGCTGTATCAAAGGCCAGATTGATCGATACTCGTGACATCCATGAATACAACGAACCAGGACGCGTCCATTTGAAATTCTTTATGACTTTGAAGATCTTGATGAAGGCATCCTGCATCATGTCTTCCGCATCTGCGGGATCTTCGGCATAGCGCCGGCATAAAGCATGAATCCGGGAACGATATTGTAAATAAAGTTCCCGTTGTGCCGACTTGTCCATTCGTGCACATCGTAATGCCAGTTCCTGCTCTTCCATTTACCTATATAACTGCTAAAGATAGGAAATACTGCGTTATATATGGAAAAGTCTCAGTAAATTATGGATGTCCTATTTCACAAATCCTTTACCTACCCATTTGAAGCTGTTCCAGCGGTGGAGGAAGATGAAGCCTCGGATGTTCTCGTCGAGGGCGAAGATGGCCCACATGGCGATGAGACCCCATCCGAGGGTGATGCCTAGGATGTAGCTTCCGACCACCTGTACGCCCCACATCACGATGATGCCGAGGATTACCGGGAAGTAGATGTCACCTGCGCTTCGGAGAGCATTCACGCCGAAGAAATTGAGGGCACGGCCATTCTCGAGGAATATTTCCACCCACAGAATAGTGGCTCCGGTCGATATGATCCAAGGATCAGAAGTAAGCATCGAAAGAATGGTCTTTCCGAATATGGCAACCAGGAGGGAGAGTGTGACTGAGAATGCCACTCCGACTCTCATGACCCTTTTGCCGATGGTATAGGCTGCTCGGATCTTCTTCATTCCCACGAGCTGTCCGATCAGGATGGCACCTCCCTGAGCCAGTGCGAGGGCGAAAATATATGTGAACATGACTATATTCACGATATATGTCCTTGTCGCAAGGGCTTCGTTGCTGATCATATTGATGAAGTAGGCGATCACGACCTGCGAAAGGCTGTAGGACATGTGCTCTCCGGCAGAAGGGATACCGATCTTGAGGAGATTCTTAAGTTCGATCCATGGGAACGGTCGGAACAGTTCCTTCGGGAATGACGGGATATGTTTCTTGAAAAGTATTATGAAAAGAAGGACAACTGACACGAAACGGCATATCGAGGTCGAAATCGCCGCTCCTTCCACTCCCAGGGCAGGCATTCCGAACTTACCGAAGATGAGGGTGTAGTTTCCTATGATGTTCAGTACATTGACAACAACCGACACATACATCGGGTATTTTGCCTTGTTGGCGCTTCTGAGAGAAGCCGAGAGCGAAAGCGATATCGCCTGAAGGAAGGCAAAGCCTCCGACAATCTTCATATATGGCAGACCCTCGCTCATCAGATCAGGTCTGAGGCCCATCATATGAAGGAAGTCACCAGCAAAGAAGTATAAACACAAGCTGAGGATCAGTCCGGACAAAAGATTGAATATCAGTGATATGCCTACCACCTGAATCACCTTGTCCCTTCTCTTGGCTCCGAAATACTGGGAGCAGAGGATCGATGTTCCTAAAGAGATGACTTCAAAAAGAAGAAAAACCAGATTCATCAGCTGGTTTACCACTCCCACTGCCGCAACACTGTTGTCTGAATGGCGGCTCAACATGAATGTATCGACAGCTCCAAGCATCATCACCAGCAGGGTCTCGATGAAGATCGGTCCTGCAAGCGCCGTGAGCTGCCTGCTTAATTTTCCATATTTCATACTACACTACGAAGTTTTTCACAAAACGGCCGCAAAGATAGTAAAAAATCACAACCGCGAAATCTTGACTGTCCTCCAACTCTCATCTGGCCCAATTGATCAGTCGCGAACATGTTTTCGCTCATTGAGCTGTTTTTCTTGCAGCGACACACCATTTCCCGTCCAAAAGTCTGTATCGCGAGCAGGTTTTGCGAAACAGAGGTTTTCCCTTGCAGCGATACACCCTTTTCGGCTAAAAAACCTGTGTCGCGAAAGGGGAGAGCGGGGCCGTCCGCGAAAACGCCATATTTACGGATGGCAGCCGCTAAATCATGCCATTCGTCCGTAAAATTAAGCTTTTTACGGACGAATGGCACGTTTGGTCCAATAGACCATCTGAACTCGTTTCCCGGGGGGGGGTATGTACCATGAATCGGTGTTTTCTTGGTACATCGGTTCCGACAGGGTGAGTCGTTACTTTCCTGGGGTTCAGGGAGGGGCTATTTCTGTGGAACTTCCAGCACTGACTGCAGTGCCTTGTGCGGGGTGTAGTCCCTGTTCCAGAGGAGAGGATAGTTGGTTCTGCCCGGTACAGGATAGCCGTTCTTCCATGATGAGTCGTCGGTTACTCCCCAGAGGGTCACGCGGTCGATCTTGTCGCGCCTTTCGTAGAAGATGCGGAAGAGCTCCGCGTATCTGTCGGCAAGCTGCTGCTCGATCTCTGCAGGGAGACCGTCCTTGTACGGATCGAGATATTCCTCGAACTCCTCATGCTGGTAGAGAGGGTCGGTGAGCGACTGCCCGATGACCTGTCCTTCCCTTGTGATAGGGAGAACATCTACATCAAGCTCTGTAATCATGACCTTCACGCCCAATGAGCTGAGTGTATCGATGGCATGCTCGATATACTCTGTCTTCGGATAATTCAGCCCCCAATGTGCCTGGATGCCGACTCCGTCGATTCTGATGCCTTCAGCCTGGAGCTTCTTCACCATTGTCACGATGCCGTCCACATGAGCCGGTCTCCAGACGTTGAAGTCATTGTAATAAAGCTCTGCATCAGGAGCATATCTGTCAGCGAATATGAATGCATTCCTTACGACTTCATATCCGTCGCCGTCAAATGCCTTCACCCATCCCTTGTTGCGGTATTCTCCGAACTCTCCGATGATCTCATTGACAACATCCCATGCGTCTATTCTTCCGGCATATCTGCCTGCAACAGTCTCTATATGAGCCCTCATTGTCTCGATGAGATCTTCACGGCTCTTTGGCGTGCCGTCCGGATTCTCCCAATAGAAGGAAGGCGTCTGGTTATGCCATACGAGAGTATGTCCGAGCATCCAGAGATCGTGCTTCTCCCCGAACTCCACATACTCATCAGCCTCTTCGAATGTCCATACTCCGGGTCTGGGCTGCACGGCCTCCGGCTTCAGGCAGTTCTCAGGAGAAATTGCATTGAAATGCTCCAGAATCAGGTCTCTTGCCTGTTCCAGACGGCCTCCTGTATGCAAAGGATTTACTGCACATCCCATCATGAAGCTGTCCGCATATGCCTCCTTCAATGATGTATGCTCATAAGAAGAGGAGCACGCCGCCATAAGCAGCAGTGCTCCATAAGATGCAAGAAGTCTGAATTTCTTCATGAATCAGTGATTACTTTTCAAGAATGATCTGATCGAGGAGTACAAGCTTGTCGCCTGAATCGTCAACATTCCAGTACTGAGGCTTTCTCGGACCGTTGCCCTCTACGTGGTGTACTACGTACATGAGCTTGCCTTCGAAAGTGCGGAAGAGCATACCGTGACCTGAGTTGTTGCCGAGGAATGGCTCCGGCTCCTGGATCCAAGGACCTGCGATAGTGCCTGACTCAGAATAACATACGAGCTGGAGGTAACGCTCATCACCCCAGCCTGACCAGAGCATTCCGAGCTTGCCTGTCTGAGTGCGGAACATCTGAGGACCGTCTGTCACCCAACCTGGAAGCTTGCGTCCGAATGTAGCTTCTCCGAGGCTGTTCATTTCCTTTACAGAAGGGTTCTCTGTTGCGCGGAACATTGTTACTGGCCACTCTGAGATTGTCTTTGAAAGGTCAGCCGAGAGCTCGATGTAGTCCATTGTACCGTCGATGATCTGTGTCCACTCGTGAACGAAGATCATGTAGATTCTTCCGTCTTCCTCGTAAAGTGTACCGTCGATGCAGTCCCACTCGCGTGGCTGCCAGTCATAGTTAGGATCCTCTGTGAAGACTTCGTAAGGACCCTCGATGTTCTTCGAACGGAGGAGGTATGTCTGGTTGTGAGGCACGTTGTAACGTCTAGGAACCTGCTGGATGAGGTCGGCATGGTCGTTCCATGTGCCGGCATAGTAGTAATAGTCACCGATCTTGTGGATTTCTGATGCGGCAGGACCGCCACCTGTCTTGAGCCATGTGCCCTCGATGTCGATGATGTTGTATGGTCCTTCCCACCATACGAGGTCCTTACTCTTGTAAAGACGTCCGCCTGTGCTGGTGAGATAATAGGTTTTGGTCTCTGGGTCAGGAATGATGAACGGGTCGCTCATGGAAAGATCGTTGAAATGAACGGTTCTGATCTTGTTCATTTCCTCTCTCATGCGACGCATTCTCTCAGCCATGCCTGTAGTGTCTCTTGGCTGTGACGGAATTACAGCAGAGCCTCCGAAGTTTTTCTGTCCCGGATCAGCAAGAGGAGCCTGCTCACCTGGTTGTACGATCACCTTTTCAGCAGGTTTTTCCTGATTGTTGCAGCAAGCGGCAGCCATGATGGCCAACGATGCCGCAGTGATAAGTCTTAGTGTCTTTTTCATACGCTTAGGATTTATATGGTTATTTAAGTGTTTCTGCCAGTTTCTCTGCGAGAGCAACGAATGCGAGGCCGTCCGGACGTGATGAGAGTGCAGCCGGTTCTCCGCTGTCTCCTCCCTCACGGATGCTCTGGACGATAGGAATCTGTCCAAGAAGAGGAATTCCGTATTTCTCCGCCATGCGGAGTCCGCCTCCCTGTCCGAAGATATAGTACCTTTCATCCGGATGTTCCTCAGGTGTGAACCATGCCATGTTCTCCACAAGTCCGAAGATCGGCTTGTTCACGCTCTCGTTGCGGAACATGTTCACTCCCTTTTCAACGTCTGCAAGAGCCACATCCTGAGGTGTGCTGACGATAACGGCTCCCTCCATCGGGATGTCATGTACGAGACTGATGTGGATGTCTCCTGTTCCCGGAGGCATATCGATGAGGAGGAAGTCCAGTTCTCCCCAGCGAACCTGCAATATCATCTGCTTCAATGCATTGCATGCCATAGGGCCGCGCCAGATAAGAGCCTGCTCAGGCTTTGCGAAATATCCGATGGACATCCATTTCACTCCATATTTCTCAAGTGGAAGGATGGTCTCCTTTTCTCCTTCAAGTACTGCGTCAGGCATGTCAGCCTCGGTTGCGGTCATCTTAGGAACGGACGGACCGTAGACGTCTGCATCAGCAAGTCCTACCTTGTATCCGAGGCGTGCAAGAGCCGTTGCAAGGTTCACGGCTACCGTCGATTTGCCTACTCCTCCCTTGCCGGAAGCGATGCCGATGATGTGCTTTACATTCGCAAGTTCCTCAAGACCGAGGTCAAGTCCCGGCTTCTTCTTCGGAGCGGCCTCATCCTTGATGATGGTCTTTATCTCGACCTGCGTGCCTGCAGGTGCATTTCTGATGATGGCTGCCTTTGCACTGCCGATCAGATATTCCGCAAGCGGGTCGCGGTGCTTGGAAAAGGCCAGGGTCACAGTCACGCTTCCCTCGCCGATCTCCACATTCTCCACCATTCCCAGCTCCACGATATTCTTGTCGCCCTTTGCAGGATGTTCCACCTCAAAGAGCCATTTATTGACTTCGTTTACTTTCATATTCAAATTGAACTATTTAACAATATCCATTTCTTCAATAAGATGACCGGCACCTCCGAACTTGTCTACGATGAAAAGGACATAACGGATGTCTACATTGATACATCTCTGGAGATCAGGCTCGAACATCACATCGCTGCTCATCGACTCCCAGTTGCCGTCGAAGGCCAGACCGATCAGTTCTCCGCGTGCATTCATGATAGGACTTCCCGAGTTGCCTCCGGTGATGTCGTTGTTGCTGAGGAAGCATGTCACCATCTCACCCTTTTCATTTGCATACTGACCGTAATCCTTGTTCTTCCAGAGCTCCTTAAGCTTCTCAGGCACAACGAATTCCCAATTATCAGGATCTTCCTTTTCCATGACTCCGTCAAGAGTTGTGTAGTGCTTATACACCACTGCGTCCTTAGGGGAATATCCGCCGATGGTACCGTAAGTATATCTCATTGTGAAGTTTGCGTCCGGATAAGAAGGCTCGCCTTCCTTCCATTCGAGAAGACCCGCAGTATAGACCTTTCTTGCCCTTTCAAGGTCGCCCTCTGTATGTACGGCTCTTACATTTGCAGCGAGTGTCTGAGCATAGATCGATTTTCCGAGCTGGCATGCAGGATCATCGAATATCTTTGTTCCATTCTCCGCTATTGCCTTTTCAAGCTTTTCCGCTGATGTGAATGCACTGGTCTCGAAGAGATTGTCCACATATGCATCGATATCCATTGTCGCGAAATCCTCCGGAAGATCTCCCAGATAGTGCTCAGGCTTCGCATTCTCTCTATAGAATTTCATCAATGCCTTCGCGACCTTCCTGTCAGTTCCGGCAGAGTAGTCGCCATATGCTGCAGAAATGGATTTGAATGCATCGTTGAGAGCAGCCACAGAGTCTTTTCCCGAAAGGACAGCGCGGCTGTATCTGCTGCTGAGGTTCAATGCGAATGATGTAAGCTCGATCTTGTATACTGACTCATAGGCCTTTGTAAAGGCTATGTTGTCCTCCATTCCCGCCTCGATGCTTGTTGCGAGATCCTTGATGACAGTGCCGTATTTCTCCTGACGCTTCTTGTTGGCGTCTGCCCATTTCTGGAATTCTGCCTCCTCCTGCTCTGCACGGCCGATGATGTCGAGCTTGTCGAATGCGAGCTTCATTCCCTGCCATTTCTTCCATCCGTTTGACGAACTTGAATACTTGCTTGCATACTGGATCTTCACCTTAGGGTCGGCAAGCATGTCCTCGAGCATCACGTCCTGACGCACGGTGCGTGCGGCGATGCGGATGTCGTTGAGTGTGATCTGCGACTTCAGCTCAGGTGAAGTCTGGAAACGTGTAGTACGTCCCGGATATCCCATGATCATGGTATAATCGCCCTCCTGCACACCTGCAAGCGAGATCTTGAGGTGGTTCTTTGCCTTCAAAGGCACATTCTCAGGCGAGTATGATGCCGGATTGTTGTCCTTGCCGGCATATACGCGGAACATCGAGAAGTCGCCGGTGTGGCGAGGCCACATCCAGTTGTCTGTATCGGCGCCGAACTTTCCGATCGATGAAGGCGGTGCTCCGACGAAGCGTACGTCCCTGTATGTCTTGTATACGATGAGATAGTATACATTGCTGTCATAGAAGGACTGAATGTCCGCGTCGCAGTGAGGATTTTCCTTCTCAGCCTTGGTGATTAGCTCTTCGGCTGCCTTGTTGATAGCTTCCATCACCATTTCCTCATTATCCTCGTACTTCTTTCGTGCCTTCTTCTCTGCTTTTTCAATGATTCCGGTCACGTCCTGCATGTACTCCAGGAATGTCACGCTCAGACCCTCGCAAGGAAGCTCCTCGCCACGGTTCATAGCCCAATATCCGTCCTTGAGGTAGTCGTGCTCCACGCTGCTGAGCTTCTGGATGTTGCCGTAACCGCAGTGGTGGTTGGTCACGAGAAGTCCCTCATCTGAAATTATCTCTCCAGTACATCCGCCTCCGAACTGCACTATTGCATCCTTGAGCGATGTGTTGTTGATGTCGTAGATCTGCTTGGGAGTGAGCTCGCAGCCCAGTTCCTTCATGGCCTTGCCGTTCATTTTTTCAAGAAGAGGCAGAAGCCACATTCCTTCGTCAGCGAATGCACTGCCTGCAAATACAGTCAGAGCAGTGATGATGCTTACAATCTTTTTCATATTAAAATAAAGTTGGTTCCAATTGTTTGAGGTGGAAGCTCTTGCGGTGATGCGGAGTGTAGCCGTGTTCGATAATGGCCGCAATGTGCTCCTTTGTGGGATATCCCATGTTCCTGTCCCATCCGTATTGAGGATATTCCTGCGCCAGCTTCCTCATATATTCATCCCTGTACGTCTTTGCAAGCACGGATGCAGCGGCAATGGATGCAAACTTGGCATCTCCCTTTACGACACATTGATATTCATATCCGTCGAAAGGTTTGAATCTGTTGCCGTCAATAAGAAGATATTCAGGCTTCACTTCCAGTCTGCGGACTGCTCTCTGCATTCCTGTTATCGATGCGTTGAGGATGTTGATGGTGTCGATCTCTTCCGCACTTACCATTTCCACCGCCCATGCTGTCGCCTCCTTCTCTATGATGGGTCTGAGTGTCTCGCGTGCCTTCTCCGTCATTTTCTTCGAGTCGTTCAGAAGAGGATGGTGAAAATCCTTCGGCAATATGACGGCCGCGGCGAACACAGGGCCGGCCAGAGGGCCTCTACCCGCTTCGTCGCATCCGGCTTCGATGAGTCCGGCATTGAGATAACTCAAGAGATGAGGTTCATTGCGCATTATGCAAAAATACACAATCTATTTGTCCTCACCAAGTTTTTTCTTGAGCATTGATATTATTTCGTTCTTGCTTGTTATGGTTTCTTCGAGCGAAGCCACCAGTTTTTCCAGATCGGCAATCCTTCTTTCCATCACATTTATCCTGCCGCTGTATTCTGCACGCACTTCCTCCACCTGCTTTCCGGAAGCCTGAACCGGGCGATAGCCAAGCAGAAGCTCCTCTGTCGATGTCTCCAGAAGCTCTCCTATCCTGATTATGTTGGCGTTCAGGATGCTGGTGCTGCCTTTTTCCAGATCTCTGTATGCGGTCAGGGATATGTCGAGCTTTTCCGCCATATCTTCCTGTGTGATCTTGCGGGACTTTCTGGTTTTACGGATATTTTCCTTGATAGAAGAGTTGTCCATGATTCCGAAATATCTTGAATAGGGCAAAATTATCGGTTACATCAATGCTGATTAAACAAGAAAATCCGATGAATCGCAAGTAAAACTTGTTAAAGAAAAGTTGAAAACTTTAAAAAAAGAGAAAAATCTGTCGTGTTTTCCGGTGATTTCGTCCCAAAAGTTTGTTTTTTATGACGGTCCTGTTCAGATTTGCGGAAAAAGAAGTTATGGAAAAATGCATTGAAACCTCTTATGAAGATTTCTGTCTTGACGCTCTTTCCGGCCATGTGGGAAAGACAGGCTCACGTAATCTTGAAAACATGCTTTATGAAAGGCTGGGCATGTCTTCAGACGAAATCAGGGACATCATTTCTACAGGAGAAGTGGTGGATATGACTGATATCGGATAAAATTTATGAAAAGAAACATGTGTCTTACTATTGGTATTCTGAGTTTGTTTTATTAGTTTTGCGAAGATGTGTCTGAAACGACACGGAATGAAACATAATAACACAAAACAATAACACAAAAACTGATGAAAACTTATTCTACACAAAACATCCGTAATGTGGTTCTGCTTGGTAGCACCAAGTCAGGTAAGACCACATTGTCTGAAGCCATGCTCTATGAAGGCAAGGTGATTGACAGAAGAGGTACAGTTGAGGCAAAGAACACTGTTTCTGACAATGCCGAGATCGAGCAGATCAACCAGAGATCCATTTTCGCTACTCCGCTCTATGCAGAGTTCATGGATACAAAATTCAATATCATCGACACTCCGGGTGCTGACGACTTCGTAGGTGGAGCTGTTTCTGCATTCAAGGTGTGCGATACAGGTGTTCTCGTTGTGAACGCACAGCAGGGCGTCGAGGTAGGTACTCAGATCTACTCACGCTATGCAAGAGAATATGGCATTCCGCTTATCGTTGCTGTAAACCAGCTCGACGGCGAGAAGGCAGGTTGGGAGACTACTCTCGAGTCTATGAAAGAGGCATTCGGTAACAAGCCGGTTGTAGTTCAGTACCCTGTAAACGTAGGTCCTGGATTCGACGGTTTCATCGATGTTCTCAAGATGAAATATTATCGTTTTGAAGGAGATACAGGCAAGCGTCAGGACCTCGAGATTCCAGCTGACAAGATGGAAGAGGCTGAGGAGCTCAGAAATGCCCTCATCGAGCGCGCTGCAGAGTATGATGACACCCTTATGGAGACATTCTTCGAGCAGGGTTCTCTCTCTGAGGACGAGATCAGAAAGGGTCTCGGTATCGGTATCCGCGAGGGTGCAGTGATGCCTGTCTTCTGTCTTTCTGCAAAGAAGGACATCGGCGTAAAGCGTCTCATGGAGTTCACAATCCGCGTAGCGGCTTCTCCAGCAGAGCGTCCTTGCGTCACTAAGGATGGAAAGACATATGAGTGCAAGCAGGACGGTCCTGTGTCACTCTTCATATATAAGACAGCTGTGGAGCAGCACCTCGGTGAGGTTGCATACTTCAAGGTTATGTCAGGTAAGCTTACTGAGGGTTCAGACCTCGAGAACTGCGAGACTGGTGACAAGGAAAGAATCACAGCTCTTTATGCAGTTGCAGGTAAGAAGAAGGAGAAGGTTACTGAGCTCGTTGCCGGTGATATCGGATGTACAGTGAAGCTCCGTGCTGCAAAGACAAACGTGACTCTCAGCGCTCCTGGTTCTGAGATCGCATACAAGGATATCGTATTCCCTCACTACAAGTATCGTTGCGCTGTAAAGGCTAAGGACGCTAAGGACGAGGAGAAGGTAAGCGAGGCAATGGCAAAGATCGCTGCTGAGGATCCAACATACATCATCGAGTACCACAAGGAGCAGAAGCAGACTATCCTCAAGGGTATGGGTGAGCAGCATGTGAACACTCTCAAGTGGAGACTCCAGAACGAGAACAAGCTCGAGATCGAGTTCTCGGCTCCTAAGATCTCTTATCGTGAGACTATTACAAAGGTTGCTACTGCTGACTATCGTCACAAGAAGCAGTCAGGTGGTGCAGGTCAGTTCGGTGAGGTTCACCTCCTCATCGCTCCTTATCAGGAGGGTGTTGACCCAGGTAACCGCTTCAAGGTAGACGGCAAGGAGATCGTTCTCAACATCAAGGGTAAGGAAGAGTTCGACCTTCCATGGGGTGGTAAGCTCGAGTACTACAACTGCGTTGTCGGTGGTGCTATCGATGCACGCTTCATGCCTGCTATCCTCAAGGGTATCAACGAGAAGATGAGCGAAGGTCCTCTTACAGGTTCGCTTGCACGTGACATCCGCGT